>JAUXYP010000012.1 GCA_030694265.1 Sulfuricurvum sp. | reverse complement strand
GTAACAGCTTGTTGAGAGTGTTTAGTTGTAATTGTTCCCAAAGGAGCAATTGAGAAAGTATCTGTAACTTCTGGTGCATATACAAATGCTAAATCTAATGACGTAGCTTTGTTTAATGATAAACTACCACCTACAGTATAATGATCTTCTACAGTTGCTGGGAATCCTAGAAGATTTAACAAGTTAAGCGGAGTAGATCCTGTGCCACTTTGTTGCTTAATAGGACTTTTAGAATGGTTGTAACCAGCACGAAGTGCATAACCATCTTGAGAATATTGGTAACCTATAATATATACATCTTGGTCATCCCATCCAAAATCTTTATATCCTTTTGCATCGGACCATTTAATACGTTTGTAATCAGCCGCAAACGTGTGACCATCAACCGTATAAGATGTACCCACGCCGATTTCTGCTGGCTGTTCTAAATTGTCAGAAAGTTGAGGCATACCAAAGCCAGAGAACTGAGCTGATGCTTTAGATATTTGACCTTTATATTCCATATCAATAGCAGATTTATATGAAGCCCCTAATGTTAAACCATCAATTTCATATGCAGCACCAATAGTATAACCGAACCCTAAATCTTGTGCTACACCTTGCGTCGAACTATTGAAATCACTTCCAGCACCCATAAGCGCAGGTACCATATAATTCATATCTAATGAGCCATATTGCACAATAGGTGAAATCGCGATACTTAATCCGTCTGCCTTATAAGCTAGAGGAACAGCAAACTGCATTAATTGAAGATTAGTTACCATCGCCATATTCTTTCCTGTGTTGCGATAGTCTGTACCCATACCAGCAACACCAAACATTCCAATTCCCCAATAAAAATTATCAGATACCTTTTGTGCAATGGCAACTTCAGGAATTACTGAAAGGTCAGCAGCACTCTTAACTTCACCACCACCAGCAACATTTGTTTTGACATCTGGCATAAATACTGTGCCACCAAAAGAAATTTCCGTCCCTTTTACCGATGTAATCAAAGCTGGATTAGAAAGTGCTGTTTCTGCACCGTGAGACATACCGATACCGAT
>JAUXYP010000010.1 GCA_030694265.1 Sulfuricurvum sp. | reverse complement strand
ACGAACAAGGTTACACGCACGAGCATATTGAGCTGCAACTTGCTCACGCACCGCGTAACGCAGTAAGTGCGGCCTATAACCATGCTCTATATTTGCAACCGCGTACTGTGATGATGCAGCAATGGGCGGACTATTTAGACGAACTCAAAGCGGGTGCAAAAGTATTACCGTTTAAGCAAGCGTAAAGGGGTGTATAAATATGTCGGAAATAAATTCAAGTCTTGAAGATAGGCTTCAAACAGAGCTTTCTGATGTCAATATCAAAAGAAAAGTTATTGCAATTCTTTTGCAAGACGCACCCGAACAGGTAGCAGGCGCTTTTGTAGTCGCTTCGGCTTTATTAAAAGAATCGTTGAATTTATTGCATGAGGTTACCGATAGGTTGCAACAGGAAATTGAGTTTTCGGATAAGTATCAATATATTTTTAAACTTACAGAACATCACACAAAGCGTGGTCAAAAAATTCTAAATGGTGCAAAAGTTGGGCATGAGGAATTATATGGAACGCCAGCTGAAAAAGAAGCAAAAAAACTAAAGATTCAAAATGAATGTAAAAATATTGCAATACTAAATCCATCATGGAATTTAACGGCAATAAGACAACAAGCCGCTGAAAATCTAGGTGATGGTTATGGCTTTAAAACAGTTACAAGAGCCACCCCCGACCTAAAAACACTACTCAACAAGTAGAGTTATTTTAGGTCAGACTAGCCACTGTCTTTTTTAAAATAATTTACAGTTCCATCATAACTGCTTAATAGACATAGCAGGATATTTTGGAGCAAATATGTACCATAAAATTTTAAGGCTAAAAGCAGTTAAAGACAGCACGGGCTTAAGTCGCTCTACCATTTACGCTATGCTTAAAGCTGGCAACTTTCCACAATCGGTTAAATTAGGCTTACGTTCCGTAGGTTGGTATGAGGCCGATATTCAAGGCTGGATTGCAAGCCGTCAAGCAAGCAAGGCGGCTTAACATGTCGAGCGCGAACCCAAAATACGCGGGCAAGTTCTCACGTAAAGCTCTGCCACCCGCAATTCAATACTACCAAACTGAAAATATGATACTTAAAGGTGCTGGCGCATGGCATGACGCTTTGCGTATATGGCAGATTTAAACATTAAGCCGAAGGGGTTATCAACACTAGATAAATTTAAACAGTTATCAACCACACGAAGGCTAGAGCAAATGAAAAACGACTTAAACAATGACCGCTATATTTTTGATGGCATAGCATTGGCTGGACAAATTACATTAATCTATTCAAAGCCTAATACTGGAAAAACTTTACTATTTTTCCGGATGTTGATTGATTCCATTAAGGATGGGCGGGTTGATGCTGAAAAAGTGTTTTATATTAACGCTGACGACCACTTTAAGGGACTGGTAACGAAAACTGAAATTGCAGCCGAGTACGGCTTTGAAATGATTAGCCCCGCAGAATCAGGCATTGACCCGAATAAGATAATCGCAATGCTAAGTGATATGGCGCAAAGCGGTGAAGCGCGCGGGTTAGTGATTATCTTAGATACATTGAAAAAGTTTGCAAATATGATGTCCAAAGAATCGCAATCAGCCTTATACAAAACACTTCGCAGACTGATTGCAAAAGATGCCACAGTAATTTTAGCTGGACATGCCAACAAATACCCTGATAGCGAAGGTAAGCTCGTTTACGAGGGCACCAGTGACACAATGAACGACATTGATTGCGCCTATGTAATAAATCTCACTTCACTGCCTGAGGGCGATGTAACGGTTGAATTTGTGCGTGAAAAGAATCGAGGCGATAACATTTTCAAAGCTAACTATTCTTACAAAAAACTTAAGGGCATGACTTACCAAGAAATGCTAGACAGCGTGAAGAAAGTTGATGGGGAACATGTCGGTAATAAAACTGATATAAATATTTTGCTAGATAAATTTGAATCAGAAATTTTGCTTATAACTGGCTTGCTTGAAAGGGGCAAGTTAAATCAATCGGCGATAATAAAAGCTTTTACTGATATGGGCGGCGAAGGTTTAGCTAGTGAATGTAGCGTGCGTAAATTAAAAGAATGCTTGAGGTTGTTTAATGGCAAATTATGGCGCGCACATAGGGCAGATAAGAAGGAAAAAACTTTTAGCTTAATATCCACTTCCACCGATTATGCAAAAGCCAAAAGCGGGGGGTGAATCATGTGTTTTTTGTAAAACTGTAACTTTTGTAATCAATCTTGTTTTGAATGCATAAATGTCAGCTGAAATTATCCTGAATTTTAGAAAACTAAAAAACAGCACCGCTACGAGCCTTATTCGGCGAACACATGTTTAAAAGTGACAAAAATGACATAGATTACATAAGTAACGATATTACATAAAACACACGATTCAACCCTCGCCCAAAAAAAGCCTAAAAATGCCAATAAACGCACCTGAGACGAGAAATTAGGAGATGTATAAATGACCGAACAAAACGAAAAAATATTTAACTGGGATAACTACGTGGATAGATTAAGAAAAACCAATGACCCAGCATATGGTGGTGGTGGCGGTGGTGGTTTTGGCAAAACTCCAGGACAACTACTTAAGGATGAAGTACTTCGTGCCTGCATTCATACTTGCGCCACTTTGCAATGGCTACATGAAACACTGGAAGATTCAGAATGGGAAAAGGCTGCTACCCTGAAACGGGCTGCGATTATTTACAAACTACCCAACTTTACCTACATGCTAGATTCCTGCCGAGCAAAAAAAAAGGCCACTGCTGCACAGGCGCGTTATCTTAAACAAATTATATTCCCCTTGCATGATGACTCTA
>JAUXYP010000016.1 GCA_030694265.1 Sulfuricurvum sp. | reverse complement strand
ATTAGAGGTCATCTCTTCCATCGCAGCCGCTGTCTCTTCTAAATTTGCCGCTTGCTGGTTACTGGCTGTTGAAAGAGCTTCTACCGCTTGTTTGAGTGTACCCGCCTCATCTTGCAGATCAAGACCGTTTTGGAGTGAATTGCATAGCAGAACTGACGTACTGCTGCCGAGATGATTTACTGCATTAATCAACATTCCCAGCTCTTCTCGAAATACTCCCTGATCTATTGTGTCGGTAAAATCACCGTCTCTATAAATGCTTAGGGTACTGCTTATCTGATAAATTATTTTTGATATTTGCTCGGTAAAATCATTGAAATAATTTATTGTTAGTGAGTCAATATTTGCATTGACTTGCAATTTTGTCGGTCTAAAAATTCCTAGTTTCATTTGATCCATAGATAAAACAAACATACCTGTAGCTAATAAATCACGCTCTTTTGTTTCTGTAAGCTCTTGAAGTTTATGTTGAATCATTTGATTGATTTTTTCTATTTTTTTGTCTTTAAATCTGAATTCTTTATAACGAAAAGAGTTTTTTTTTCCTAGTGAATAATCTAAAATTTCTTCGATTATATTTTCCAGCTGATCAGCATCTTTTGAACTTATTCCAAACATATTAATTCCTTATACCAAAGTTTTATATAAAGCGATTGAGGATGCGATTTCATCTGCAACGGGCTTTTTGCGACAAGACATATAGTACCGTTTTCCATTTCGAAGGACAGGATAAACCGTAGCATAAACCCAATAAAATTCACTTCCTCCTTTAACATTGTTTTTAACAAATCCCGTCCATGTTTCTCCTCGTTTTACCGTTTCCCACAAATCTTTAAATGCGGCCTTTGGCATATCTGGATGACGGACCATATTGTGTGGTTTTCCTATTAATTCATCGATGTTGTACCCTGCAATTTTACAAAAGTCATCATTGGCAAAAACAATGGTTCCCGTTTCATCGGTCTCACTTACGAGGAATGCTTGTTGTGAAAGGACTCTTTCGTTACCGTTTGACGTATAGATGCTCATCTTTTTCCTTTGAAGGTAATATTTTAATAATCAATTTAGGAGTATATGGAGTTAGTGTTGCAAGTATGTTGCAATAGAGTCAAATACGCCCGTATTGTGTTGAAAATGATGCTATTTTTGCCGCAATTTTTGATAAATCAACGATTTCGTCAATTGCTCCTGCTTTGATTGCTTTGTCCGGCATACCGAAGACAACACAACTTTTTTGACTTTGTGCGATTGTCAATGCACCTGCATCATGCATCTCTTTCATCCCGATTGAACCGTCATCTCCCATACCTGTCAACATCACTCCCATCGCATTTTTTCCAGCAGCATTGCAGACACTGCGCATCAAAACATCAACACTGGGTTTATGGCGACTGATTCGTACTCCATCGAGCAGTTTTATAAAATATTTTCCTTGTCGGTTATCCAGCAACATGTGTTTGTTTCCCGGTGCGATATAGACAGACGACATTTCAACAAGATCACCATCTTGTGCTTCTTTGATATGCAGAGGTGACAGCCGATTCATACGTTCTGCAAAACTCCCTGAAAATCCAAAGGGGATATGAAGTGTGATCAATATGGGAGGAAGAGGGGCAGTGAGATGGGTGAATATTTCCATCAGTGTTTCGACTCCGCCGGTTGATGCCCCAATAGCTATAACCCGGCTTCCATTCATAGGAGCAGGATTGAGCGGGAGCAGTAGATCCGGATGATTTTTTACTGTTTCGATGTCTGTCACGCTAGACTTTTTGGCATCTGATTTCGTCTTATGACGGCTAATCAAGAAGGTGAGCTTCATTAGGGTGTCTTCAATACGTGAGAAAAATGAGATATCATTTTCGCCAATGGCTTTTTTAGGGATAAAGCCCACTGCACCATCATCAAATACCTCATGATGTTTGGAAACATCTGTAGATATGACAATGGCGGGCATTGGGTGTAAACGCATGAGGTTACGTAAAAAAGTTACCCCATCCATACCCGGCATATTGATGTCTATGGTGACCAAATCCGGCTCATATTTTTTGATTAAATCCCGTGCTTCATACGCATCACAGGCAGTTGCAACTACTTCAAAATCCTCTACCTGAGAAATCATATCTGAAAGCATTTTTCGCATTAAAGGTGAATCATCAATCACGATTACTTTGTACATCACGGGTTCCTAAAACAAAATAATATCGTCATGCGCTGACGTATCTGTATTATTGACCGTTTTGGCAAGTGCGCGGTCAGCAAATGCGAGTCGCTCATCTATGGTACGGTTGGCTATCGTTTTGGTCAGTGTTTGAAACTCATTTCCTACCATTATGACGCGCCCATTATTGCCTAGCACGCTCTCCGAGATCACCTTTATTCCCTCAGAACGGCAAAAAGTTCGAGCAAATAATACATTTCGTTCACCGATGTTGTCACTAAAATCTCTGAGGA
The DNA here is from genome assembly GCA_030694265.1 of Sulfuricurvum sp. GTDB lineage: Bacteria > Campylobacterota > Campylobacteria > Campylobacterales > Sulfurimonadaceae > Sulfuricurvum. Next base: position 5,098 of record JAUXYP010000016.1, on the reverse strand, counting down.
TGGTAGCTCCACCTGCAATTTTTGCACTAATGTTTTCTTTGCGGCATCCCAGTTTATACATTTCATTTAACATGCTTTCCATGGCATAGAGACCGAATCTGCACGATTCTCCCTGTGCGCATGAGCTTGGCAGGAGAAAATGATTCATCCCTTTGACACGCATAACGTTATCATAAAGCATAACCGCAACACATGAACCTAGTAATGTTGCTATAGGAAGATTGTCAGAATCATAGGTGATGGCAAACTCTCCCCCAATAATTCCAAGAGTTTCTTGATTTTGTATATATTTGATAGAGTCAGGTCTGGATAATTTTATGACCTTAGAGTCAAGCGTTCCTTTAATGATCTTCATGCGAATTCTTTCACTTTTATAAATATATTTTGCCCACAGCGCTCAACATAGGGGGCGAGGGTAAGCGGACTTTCGGAATGACCCAAATAGAGTGTTCCGCCAATGCGTAATGCGGTAAAAAGCTTTTTTAGAATTGAATTTTGATCGTCTTGATTAAAGTAGATCAAGACATTGCGACAGAAAATTACATCAAATTCGGATGATTTAAAAGGATAAGGATTGGACATGAGATTAAATTGCTCAAACTTTACTTTACGTCCTAGTGCCTCTTTGATTTTAACTAAATACTCTCCATTTTTTTCAGGATGGGTACGCCGCATAAAATATTCAGACGGCTTTATCCAATCGGGAAAATCACCTTCTATTTTATTCCATTCATAGATTCCGCGACCACAATGCGCCAATACATTTGTATCTATGTCTGTTGCAAGCAATGAATAATTAAAATAAGGTGCATTGAAAAGATGTTTACTGTTTTCAAGGGTCATTAAAATAGAATACGGCTCCTCACCAGTAGAAGCAGCTGAAGAGTAAACTTTAAGTCCTTTTCCCTCATCTATAGCTTGTTTAGCAACGCGATGCCACAAATCCTCAAAATGAAAATCTTCACGAAAAAAATTGGTCTTATTGGTCGTAAAAGCACTGATAAATGCTTCGATATGATTGCCATTTTCGATTGCTGTTAAAACCGTATCTACATTCTCTTGTTGAAGCGCTCGTTTGAGTTTGTCCAAACGATTGCCAATCATGATGTCTTTGTTGTCGCTGAGGGCTATCCCACTATGTAAATAGGCTAGTTGACGGGCACGATTAAGCTGTTGCGCTGAGTACATTAGAAGTCTCGTTGCTTTGTCGTGAGAGCTTTTGCATCTCATCTTTATCTAGAATTTTATCAATATCCAAAATAACGATCATCTTGTCATCTTTTTTGAAAAGTCCTTTGAGATACTCAGGAGAAATAGACGATCCCATATCCGGGGCAGGGTAAAGATGATTAAAATCAACATTTTCCATATCAGATACTTCATCGACAACCAGACCAATCATCCGTGCATCATGCGTTTTAACCGCAATAATAATAGTACGCGGCGTATAGACGGGATTGGCGTCAATGTTGAATCGTACTCGTAAATCAATGACAGGGGCTACTTCGCCGCGTAAGTTGATAACGCCTTTGACCCAGCGTGATGCATCAGGAATAGGTGTTACCAGAGGATAGGTTAAGATTTCTCTTACTTTGTTGATTTGTATTCCATACGTTTCATTACCCAGTTTAAACGTGAGTAACTGATTGCTCTCTATAATAGCCATAATCTTCTCCTAATATAATATCTGCCCCGAATAAGGCAAATTTTCAGTAATTATTTTCCATAATATTCATGGTATCTATAATAAGTCCTATGGTCCCATCACCACGTACGGTTGCTCCCCCAATTCCTTGGGCGTTGCGAAAATTTTTGTCCAACGGTTTAATCACAAATTGTTGCTGATCCATAAACTCATCTACAAAGAGGGCGATTTTTTGAGTCGCGGAACGAACAACAATCAGCAGTCCATCCGATAGCTTTTGATATTCAGGCACAACATTAAAAAATGAATGCAATCGAACAATAGGGATAAACTCATCACGAAGCATTAAGACTTCAGAATTTTCATCACCGATTTGCTTTATCATCTCATCTTCAGGTTTAAGCGACTCTATAATTGCCGAGAGCGGCATAATAAACTGCTCCTTCCCGATGCGAACATTTAAACCATCTAAGATGGCCAAGGTCAAAGGTAATGAGATAATAAAACTGGTTCCATATCCTTCTTCTGTTTCGACTTTGACCACTCCGCCTAGTTTTTTGATGTTGGACATAACAACGTCCATTCCCACACCGCGACCTGAAATATCTGTTACCGAATCGGCAGTGCTCAATCCTGGAGCAAAAATGAGCAAAGCTTTTTCTTCTTTCGTCATCGTAGAAGCTTGTGCTTGAGTAATGACTTCGTTTTCTATTGCTTTAGTCGTCACACGCTCCAAATCGATACCGTTTCCGTCATCTTGAATTTTGATCATTATCAATCCATTGGCCTGTTCAGCACTCATCATTAACGTACCTGTTTCGTTTTTGCCTGCTTCTCGTCTTTTTTCACTAGATTCGATACCATGATCCAAAGCATTTCTAACAATGTGCATCAGCGGATCTGTAAGTCCCTCAATCATGACCTTGTCGATTTCAACATTTTCTCCCAAATGGTGGAAGTCAATTTTTTTATTCAGTCTCTTAGCCGTATCACGGATAACTTTTGGAAACTTTGAAAAAACGGTTTCCATAGGAACCATACGGACACTCATTACCGACTCTTGAAGATCCCGAATATATCGATCAAGAAGATCGAGACGCTCTCCAATCTCAGATTTTATTTTTTGGTCTTCCATCATAGAAGTGTATTGAGTCAGCATTGAGTGAGCGATTACCAACTCCCCAATGTTGTTCATGAGACCATCAATTTTAGAAAGATCAACGCGAATCGAGTTGGATGCAGTGTCCGCTTTGAACTTTTTATTTTCTTTTACTTCAACGACTTCCGTCACTTTTACGATGTTTTTTGATTCTGTTTTAGTTTGGATACTCGGTTGGGTTATATCAATGAAAAATCCAAACTGGTCGTCATCCTCTAACGATACAGAGTTAAGCGGCGTGTCATCTTCATCGAAAAAGCCAAACCCCGTATCTTCTTGGGATTTAACAATCGTTTCTTCGTCATATAATCCAAAAACGTCATCTATGAGGTTAAGTAGCAACCCATTGTCTTGTATATCTTTTGGATCACCAAAAAGACCAAAATCACCCTCGTCATCTTGAGGAGAGAGAAGACCAAAATCAGAGGATTTTTCTTCACTTTCATTGAGAATAAAAATTTCCTCGCTATCTTCACTAAAGAGGCTGATTTTATTTAAAATATCTGCTTTCATGATGTGAAAATAATCTTCATCTAGAGTATCTAAGAGCTCCATGTCTAAAATTTGTTTGAGCGTGTCAATACCCTCTATGAGTAAATCTGCCATTTTTATCTCAAACTTTAGTTCACCGTTGCGTAATCGGTCCATAAAAAATTCGAGTTCATGTGCCAATGCGGCAAACATAGTTAATTCTACAGATGCCGAATTTCCTTTTAGAGTATGCACTGAACGAAAGAGGCAGTTAACTGTTTCATTGTCCATATCTCCACTATTTTCAGCCTCTAGTAAAATGGTGTCGATAGTTTCGAAAAGTTCTTCTGCCTCTTCTAAAAACATTTGCCGATATTTATTGATATCAAATATTGCTGCCATGACAATCCTTATCGGCCAAGGACGATTCCCACCGCCTTGAGAAGCTGTTCAGGTACAAACGGCTTAACAATCCATCCCGTTGCTCCAACGGTTTTTCCTTTGGCTTTCATCTCATCATTTTTTTCCGTTGTGAGAGTTAAGATCGGGGTTTTTACGTACATTGGGAGTTTGCGTAATTCTATGATGAGATCAAAACCATTCATGTTGGGCATATTGATATCGGTGACGATAAGATCAAACGAATGTTGTTTGGCTTTTTCAAGACCGTCAAGACCGTCAATTGCCTCAGTTACGTTAGGATATCCGCCTTCATTGAGTGCGTATTTCACCATATCTCTAAGCATATTAGAGTCATCTACAATTAAAATTTTTGCCATTTGTTTTTCTCCTAGTATTTAAAATAAAATAAAATCGTCAATATCGACGGATTCAGGTTTGCACCCTTTCATCGCATCTTCGTGTCCCATTACATAATCACGTTGATCTTGGATAGTGTAATAGGGCATGAGTCGTGTTTTAAACTCTACTTCGTCGCCATAGGCAACGAAATAACCGTTCTCTTGTGCAAATTGAATGTCATCATCCATAATCTTGGAGATACCGTCCACCATTTGACTGATACGGTCTTCACACTGCAAAACGGATATAAATCCAAACATGGCTTTAATAACGTCATCCGTTCGACCCACGATCGCCTGAGTCATATTCCATGATTCTTCAAGATTTGCAAATTCTTTGGGAACAATTTGTTCTTTTAGCTGGGTTAGATGCTCAAGTGTACGTGCTGTATCTTTATGAATGTTACGCATTTCTTCCACACGTGCCTCAAAAATCATTTCGATCTCTTTGGTACTTTCGCGCATACTTTTTTTGATTCCATCCAGATTTGCGTGATGTACCGAGGTATCCACCATAAAACGCTCAACCATTACGCGAGATTCTCGAGATTTATTTTTTTTGTCAATAATGGATGCGTAGGTTTCAAGCATATCACCAAGGCGTTCTAGTTTATGACGACTAATCCACGCATGGTAGGTACTTGGAATTAATCCTTTTTCATGTTCAACATTATTGAGAACGACGATAAAAAATGTTTCATCAGGATTGGCTAGTGCACTGGCATATTCGATTTGTTCAATCGTACATACGACCACATCAAAGCTTTTATCATCGGGATGAGCGAGTAGAAAATTTGACTTTTCCAGGGAAGGAAAATCCACAATATCATCCATTAAATTACAAACAGTTTTCATACAATACTCCTTTAAAAGCTTTCCCAAATATCAATATCATCATGCACCACTGGTTTGGATGTTGGAGCGGATGATTTTTTAATCGAAGATGGGAGTGTTTTTCTCATGACCGGACGGGCTTGAGTTTGTGATCTGATGGCATGTTTTACACCTGACCCTTTGATCTGC
>JAUXYP010000008.1 GCA_030694265.1 Sulfuricurvum sp. | reverse complement strand
GCAGATCAAAGGGTCAGGTGTAAAACATGCCATCAGATCACAAACTCAAGCCCGTCCGGTCATGAGAAAAACACTCCCATCTTCGATTAAAAAATCATCCGCTCCAACATCCAAACCAGTGGTGCATGATGATATTGATATCTGGGAAAGCTTTTAGGCCATTCCCTTCCAATAGAGATGATATCTCTATTGGAAGGGCTTTTAAGATTTTGTCGTCAATAAAAACCATATTCTTATATTATGCTGACAACACAATCAATCTCACATCTTTAAAAAGGACTGTTTTTATGATTAATAAATACTTAAGCTTGTTTATAGTAGAGAGAGAGAGAGAGAGAGAGAGAGAGAGAGAGCATCCCTATTCAATAATCACTATCAAAAAACAACTTTTCACACTCTCCCCTTCTTCCGTGAATGCCTCTTTACTTTGTATTTTATATCATCCAAAATTTGTACCAATTTAAAATCTAGTAGATCAAATTCATAACACTAAAGATTATCATTTCTGATTTTTAGACTATATTCTCTGTCTATCTATTGGATTAAAATACTACATTCAAAGGAAAATCATGAGCATCTATACGTCAAATGGCAACGAAAGAGTCCTATCACAAGAATCATTCCTCGTAAGTGAGACCGATGAAAAAGGAATTATTATTTTTGCTAATGATGACTTTTGTCAGGCTGCAGGGTACAGCGTCGATGAATTAATTGGGAAATCACATAATATCGTCCGTCATCCAGATATGCCAAAAGCCGCATTTAAAGATTTGTGGGAAACGATAAAACGAGGAGAAACATGGAATGGTTTTGTAAAAAATGCCGTCAAAAATAGCTCTGAATATTATTGGGTTTACGCTACCGTTTTTCCTGTCCTTCGAAATGGAAAACGTTCCTACATATCATGTCGTAAAAAACCCGTTGCAGATGAAATCGCATCCTCAATCGATTTATATAAAACTCTGGTTTAAAGGATTACTATGTTTGGAATAAGTTCAAAAGATACACAACTTTTAGAAAATATCATCAACGAAATTTTTGATATTACTACAGGCAAGCGAAATTTGTTTCGATACTCAAAATCTGAATTTTCAACTAATTCCTTAAAAAAAATAAAACAAATCATAGACACTAGAATTCAGGATTCGATAAAGCAAAATCAAACAGATATGTATGCGGTTGCAGAATCTCAACGGATAATTCTGCGCGTAAAAAATGGATGGTATTCCGAACTCATTGAACCCATTCCAGCTTCGGCAGAACTGAACTCATTTAAAATAACGCTTAATGATATGATAAAAGTAAATCAATCTAGATTTGATGATATGGCTACTCTTTTAGAGACGTATGCAAAAAATGATTACACTTCTTGCATCGAATTGCATCAAACAGATGAAGCTGGTGGGATTTTAGAGCGCTTAATTAAGGGTATGCATGCCATGCAAAATACGATCAACACTATGTTATGCAATTCACTCCAAAACGGTATCGAGCTCCAAAACGATGCAGGCAATCTCAAACAAGCGGTAGAAGCTCTTTCAACAGCCAGTAACCAACAAGCGGCAAGTTTGGAAGAGACAGCGGGGGCAATGGAAGAGATGACAAGCAATGTTCAACAAAATGCCCAGAAAGCAAACGATATGGCATCCATGGCGGCACAAACTGATGCCAGTGCCAAAGAAGGTGCCCAACTCGCGCAACGTACCGCTACCGCTATGACAGAGATTCAAGTAGCCACCGACTCGATCAATAACGCGGTTGCTATTATCGAAAACATTGCATTCCAAACCAATATCCTCAGCCTCAATGCCGCAGTCGAAGCAGCAACGGCTGGAGATGCAGGAAAAGGATTTGCCGTCGTTGCCCAAGAGGTACGAAACCTCGCCAACCGTTCAGCCGATGCCGCAAAAGAGATCAAAGCTATGGCAGCACAAGCTGCAGCTAAATCGAATGAAGGGATGAACATCGCGACAGAACTAACCCGTGGATTTGAAGTTATCGCAGGTAAGATCGAGCAAACCACTATGCTGGTTCAAGATGTGAGCAATGCATCACGTGAACAAATGCAAGGTATCGGTCAAATCAATACCGCTGTGACTCAACTCGACCAAATGACACAGGAAAATGCGAAAATAGCAGCTGAAGCTGACACGATTGCCAATGCAACCATCGAAAAAGCAACCGCCATGGTTGAAGACGCTGCGTCTAAAAACTTCATAGGCAAAGAGCAGATCAAAGGTAAATTGCAACATATTTGCAACACTAACGTGTAATAATCACGTTTATGAATACTTCTAATAACTTTTTTACTACTAATGATTTAAAAGATACTCTTTTTATTATCATGTTAAATACTTAATAGAAGGATATCAATGAGTAATTCCATAGAATATAAGTGTATCAATGCTATTGGAAATTCGTTAGAGCTTGATAGAATGCTAACAGAAATCATTACTACATTTATACGTTTAACAAGTGCCATTAGTGGTACTTACCTCTCAACAACTCCTTATCCAACAAATATAATTACCATTGGAAATGAATTTGATATTCCAGATTCACTTTCTAACAACACAGAGGGATATGAGATTTATAGGGCAGCATCAAACTATGTATTGGATATTCCCATCGAAAAGGGGCACTTCCTTTTCCTTTTTAGCCACAATACCGATCTAGCCATACTAGGAAACATGTTTTCAAATTTCAGAATCAAGCTGAGCAATGCAATCAATGCATGCCGAAGTGTCGAAGAACTTCGTAGCCTAAATACCGTGCTAAGTAATCAAGTTATTGAAGAAAAATCAATCAATAAGATCAATGAAAAACTGATAGTAGATCAGTCTCGCATGGCTATTATGGGTGAAATGATAGGAATGATAGCTCACCAGTGGCGTCAGCCCATCACTATCATTGGCATGGTCGCCAATAATTTAATCTTTGATATTAATTTAGGTGAATCCGTAAGTGAAAAACTTTTGGATGATTTAGAGTTGATAGACAAACAAGTGCATTATTTATCCCAAACAATAGATGATTTCCGTAATTTTTCTCGTCCCAATAAACTGCCACAGAGCTTCACTCCCCTGCAAATTTCTAAAGAAATAGTCACTATTTTAGGTAAAAAGCTAGAAGAGCATCGAATTATATTATCTTTTAATGGTGATATGGAAAGCCCATTTGTTTCTTATAAAAATGAACTATTGCAAGTTTTTTTAAATATTCTTTCCAATTCTAAAGATGCTTTCAATGAACACCCTATCGACAATCCTGTAATCACATTTCAAAGCAAGGTTGAAGTAAATTCAATTCAATTTTTTATCCAAGATAACGCTGGAGGTATTCCTCCCGATATTATTGAACATATTTTTGAGCCTTACTTTAGTAGCAAAAATGCAAAAAATGGAACTGGCCTAGGGCTTTATATGTCAGCAATTATTATCGAAAAACATCTAGGTGGTACCATAAGTGTTTCCAGTGATCATGTAGGAAGCTTGTTTTCCATAACTCTCCCTATTGACCCCAATAAGGATTCAAATAGTGTCTATTAATCACAATCATTTTAACGATGACATCAAACTTCTTAGAAAAAAAGCACAAGGGGTTAGTGTACTTTACGTGGAAGACGACCCCCTGATTCGATCCGAATATATTAAATTTTTAAGTAAAATATTCGACTCGATTCAAAGTGCTGAAAATGGCCAAATAGGGCTAGAAATGGCATTAGAAAAACATTTTGATCTTGTGATTGCTGATGTCCAAATGCCTTTACTGGACGGACTTGGTATGATCGAAAAAATAAAAGAAATATATCCGGAACAAGCCTCATTACTTATATCAGCACACCAAGAATCAGCTATTTTACATCGTTCGGTTGAATTGAATATTGATGGATATATTTTTAAACCAATTGATCGCGATCATACCATCCGTGCTCTTATGAAAATTGTCTCTAAAATTGTGATGATAAAAGAAAATATTCTTTACAAGGAGCACCTCGAAGAACTGGTATCAATAAAAAGCAACGAAGTTATAGAAAGTTACATGACTGATAAACTTAGCGGTTTGTATTCGCTATCCAAACTCGAAAAAGATATTTTAATACATCCAAACTCTTCACTTGGATTATTAAAAATCAAAAACTTTAAAAATATTAATGACTTATACGGCTATGAGTACGGAAATTCTCTTCTTAATCAAACCGGTGATTTTTTAAAAAACATGGCTGACAAAGAGTTGTCAATCAAAGATTGCAGATTGTACCGTCTCAGTGGAGCCCACTTTGCAATACTCTCAACACTAGAGGGTGAAGAGCTCAAGAACTTTGTTTATTTGATTATACAAAAATTCGAATCAACTGAATTTTACATCGATAATCATTCGATGTATCTTGAAATGAATGCAGGAATTGTCAAATCTGGCGATACATTATCACTCTCTCACGCTGATTATGCTCTACGTCAATCAGAAAAAGAAGGAGAGCTCGTTGTTTACCAAGAAAATCTCTCAATTGCCAAAAAACGCTTCGAAATGCTTTATTGTAAAAGTCGTATCAAGAGAGCGTTAAAAGAGAATCAACTCGTCCCATTTTATCAGCCTATCATTGATAATGCGACACAGACAATTATAAAATATGAAGCTTTAGCTCGTATTGTCCTCCCTGATGGCAATGAAATAATTAGCCCTGGAAGTTTTTTACCCATATCCAAACAAACAAAAATGTATAACTCAATTACCCAAATGATCATACAAAAAGCTTTACATGATTTCCGAGATTCAGAATGTATGGTGAGCGTTAACATCTCGATTGATGACATTCGACATAAACCGACTTGTGATTTTATTTTTCAACAAATCTCGATTTTTCCTGAACCTAAGCGTATCATTTTTGAACTGCTAGAATCGGAAAACATTAACTCATACGAGGAAGTGGAAACATTTTTTTCTAAACTTAAAAAGTTTGGATGCCGTGTTGCCATTGATGATTTCGGTTCAGGGTACTCTAACTTTGAACATTTAGCTAATTTGAACATCGACTACATCAAAATCGATGGTTCACTCATTGTGAATGTCGATAAAACAATTTTATCTTATACTATTGTTGATATGATCGCCAATTTCGCTTTTAAAATGGGAATTAAAACAATTGCAGAGTTTGTTTGCAATGAATCTGTCTTCGAACACATTTCAAAGTTAGGAATACATGAATCGCAAGGATATTTATTTGGGCAACCTATCCCTTTCAATGAATCTATGAAGTATATTCAACCCTGCACTTCTCTAAATCTCTCCTAAGTTGCTATAATAGAGTACGTATTTAGTAGCGAAAGGCGGTGAGATGAAAAGCTCTATTTTGGAATTAAAACAATTAGCAGCTGACAGAACCATTCTTATTGTCGAAGATGACGAAGAAGTTCTCGAAAGTCTCACCCGTCTTTTATCTCATTTTTTCACTACTATCCATACCGCATCCAATGTTCTAAGTGCATTGGATAATTATCACAAGCTGTATTCTAAAAAGAATCCCATCGTTGTTATAACGGACATCAATTTAGGAATCATGACTGGTATAGATCTCACGATCGCACTCAAAGAGATTGATCCAACACAAAAAATAATTGCTATTTCGGGTACAGAAGATCGTGATATTTTCATTGAGTCAATCCGTTGCGGAGTTGATAGTTTTGTCATTAAACCAATTAATCAATATGAACTTTTTCATGCACTCATTACTATCTTGAAAAAAATAGACTACGATCAAGAACTTAAAACCAATCAAGCACTTTTAGAAGATACAAAAGAGTATGCTTTACGTCTCCTAGAAGAGCAAGATCAATTCTTAAAGAATGCAGTACATGAGATATACACACCTCTTGCTGTCATTATCACCAACATAGACCTTCTTCGTATGGATGGAATCAACAATGAATCTCTCAGTGCCATCGAAGCGGGAGCAAGAATTATTCAAAACAGCTATGAAGACATGACGTATTTAATGAAGCATGATCGTCTTCCTGAACAAATATCTTTGATAAATCTAGTAGACTTTATCACGAAGCGAATACAGTACTTTACCTGCATTGCTGAAGTAAATGAACTTAGTATTTCAATGCGTGTCGGTCAATCCAATATTCCCAACATCGAGTTTTCAGAACTAAAACTTTCACGTTTGATTGACAATAATCTTTCTAATGCCATTAAATACTCACATCGACCCAGCGAAATCAACATAACGATTGGAATCTATGAAAAAAATATTTTTTTTGAAGTACGGAATCATGGACCAATAATCATCGATAAAAAAAAGATTTTTGAACGTTATCATCGTGAGTCCGAATATAAAGGAGGATATGGAATTGGTCTTAGCATCGTTGCCCAAATCTGTGATGAAGAAAATATTGATATTAAGATCTCGTCCACCCCTAAACGAGGTACCTCATTTCGCTATATATTCAAAAATGCCACACGATTGCAACACAATTTGTCTACAATACCATATACTAATATGGCTGGAGAAAAGGTGTGAAAATATTGCTGCTTGAAGACGAATTCATGCTTGCTCGTTCCATCCGAACCTATTTACTGGCACGTGGACATCTCGTTGATCACTATGATAATGGACAAGAAGTCCTCGATGCCATTGAAAAAAAACAACACGATTTCTATATATTAGACATTAATACTCCACTCGTGGGTGGGCTAGAATGTCTAAAAATAATTAGTCAAAAATATCCTCTAACCCCCAAAATTATCATCAGTGCATATCATGATATTAGCTATATCTCGGACGCTTTTGATAGAGGTTGTAGTGATTATCTAAAAAAACCTTTTAATCTCAAAGAACTTGAAATACGCCTACAGCACCTCACAGCTCAAGTAACAAGTATTATCGAAATACCCCATGATCCATTTATCCATCTAAGTCAGCAATACACGTTTAACAAAGAGACAAATTTACTCTATTTTGGCAACATCATTCAAAAGTTTACGAAACGGGAATATTCACTGATTATTTTATTTGTAAGTAATCTGGGACAAATTATGACCGATGAGAGTATTAGATCATTTATCTGGAATGGAGAAGAGACCGAGGCATCCACAATACGTTCACTAGTAAACCGTGTTCGTGCAAAATTAAAAGAAAATTTGATACAAAATATTCGAGGATTTGGGTACATGATGACGAAGATTGACAATGTCTAGTTCTCTTCAAAAATTAAAAGAGGGGGCAGAAAACCGTTCGGTACTTATTATCGATGATGATCCTGAACTCTCTGCATCCTTAAGTCGAATTTTAAAAGTTTTTTTTCAAGAATATATTATTGCCAATGATGGGGAAGAAGCTTTCTCCATTTACGCCTCACGGGTCCATACAAATCCATTTAGCCTTGTAATAACGGATCTTGAACTCCCTAAAATGGGAGGATTACGCCTAATACGCCAAATCCGATCAATAGCTCCCACGCAACCAATTATGATACTCTCTGCTCACGACGAAGCGGAATACATGGCAGAAGCAATCCATCTAGATGTTCAAAACTATCTTCTCAAGCCGCTTGTTATGCCTAAACTTTTTGAAAGTCTAGCAAAAGTGTTTAGTAGCGAAGTTCCTTTGTTACATACCGATGACATAGAAATGGATAAAGTAACGGGATGGAAAACCTTTAACGCTTTAGCAAATTTGATTCAAACACTAGAAAGCAAGCCTATTACCCTCATGCGACTTCATCTAAATCACCTTAGTAATATTATCAACTTTGTAGGAGAAGTGTACGCTAATGAATACCTACACGAACTTTCTTTAGTACTTCAATCCTTAATTCTTAGTCTGAATGGAGAATTTTATCGTATAGGGGTAGATGAATTTTGTCTTGTTTTAGAAGGGGATCAAACAGAAGAAGCCCTAACACTCGCAGAGACCATGGTATCAGTCGTACGTTATTTTCACACTTATGATCAAGGCATCATACTCAACTCAACCCTATCAGTAGGCATAGCTTATGGAAAAGAAACCGTATTGCTTCATTCTGCTCTTGCCCTTGAAAAAGTAAACAACCGTCAAGTCGGGGGTGTTAGTCAGCATACCTTTGACCAAGAGAACAATGAAATAGGAATGAATAAAAGTCGTGAGGTACTTCGGATGATCTTCAATGCGCTTAACGATGAGAATATTGTCCCTTTTTTTCAAACTATAGATGATGTCACTTCTAAAAAATCCCTAATTATGAGCAGTGTCTTACGCATACGCAAAGACGATAAGCTCTTCGGACCTGAAACATTTTTAAATTTAGCCAAAGAAATGGGGCAAATGGCAATGATCACCCGTTCAATGATACGTAATACACTGGAAACAAGTCAAACGTTCGCTCCTGATCAACTCGTTTCCATTAGTCTTTCATCCTATGATCTAAGTGATGAAGGGCTTTTGCCTTACATCCGTTTTTGGCTAGAGCGCTATCAAATCGTTCCGTCAAAAATCATTTTTCAGCTTACCGAAGGGATTGAAATGTTGAAGAGTAAGCAAGTCTCTTCAGCCATAAAGGAACTGCAATCCAATGGGCATAAAATCATCCTCAATAATTTTGGCTTTGGACAATGCAATTTCGCAAGCTTACTCTTGCTTAAACCTAACTACATCAAACTTCATCCAGACCTTATCGTGAAAATAGAAACTGAGCCTACTTATCTTACAATTATCGAAAAAATGGTTGAGATTATCCATCATGTCGGAGCAAAAGCTATTGCTACGCAAGTTTCAACACCCAAACAAATAAGTTTAATTCAACAAATTAAAATTGATTATATGGAATGTATCGCTGTCAATTCTCTTTTTGAGGTGAAAAGTGACTAAATCCAAAGCAATCGTTTTAGTTCTTTTAGAAAATTCTCGTGTACTTTCCATTCCTTCTTCTTTTCATCAAAATTTCAATGTCCAAACTCTCTTAAACGAATCGTCATTTTACGAAAATCAGAACCTTGTGGGTATTATCATTGATACACAATTTCTATCTGAAGAAACGTGTGCGATTTTGATTAGCAGTCATCAACATTTTTCAGTTGTTCTTCTTGGCAATAATACGAATAAGCATCTGATTCAGAAAATAAGATTATTATATCAAACAGTTTCCTTTTCTACTTCACCCTCTTGCGATGACTTTAATGCTATCGAAAAAATGTTTCAAACTTCTTTTGAAATGCAGCAATATCAGACGGCACTCAAGATTCAAGCCCAGAGATCAAGACTTTACGAATCACTAAACATCGTTGCTCATCAGTGGAGACAACCGATTAATCTCATAAGTATGGAAGCCATTAATCTCATCATTCAATCAAGTGAATCCGAGCGTGTCCTATCAACCAGCGTACAACAAAGCGCCAGTCTGATTGCAGAACATACCCAAAAAATGTCTGATATTCTTAAAAGTGTCCTTAGCCTTGGTAAACTGAACCGTATCAAAGAACCCTTCTTGATCAATTCTCTACTAGATAAAATCGAGCTATCTTTTACTAATCAGTTCAAAAAAAGTAAAATTTCACTTAGTGTTTTAAAACTGGATGTGGATAAACTTTTGTATGGTTTGCACACTGATTTAGAAGAAGTCATAATTAACTTGCTGGTAAATGCCAAAGATGCCTATACTACTACAACAAATATAACAGCCAAAATTATCACTCTAACAGCGCAAGCAACCGAAGGTTCACTCTTATTTATCGTCAGTGATCAAGCGGGAGGAGTACCTGAATCCATACGAGATAAAATTTTTGAACCCAATTTTTCTACCAAAAAAGCGGATGAAGGATTTGGAATCGGCTTGCATGTAGCCCGCTTGATAATTGAGCAAGAGTTCAAAGGAACCCTGATGTTGAAAATGTTTAATAATGAAACTGTATTTACCATTACCATTCCCCGTAATGATCTCAGTAACCTTAAATTTATTAATACCTAAATAAAGGAGAGAAAATGTTAGAAGATCTTTTAAACTCAATAAAAGAGAAAAAAAACTTCTCAATACTCTTTGTCGAGGATGAAGTGATGATACGTAAACCCATGCAAAATATGATGCAACGGCTATGTAACGAAATTGTATCCGTTTGTGATGGCGTTGAAGCATTGGAAATCTACAATAAGCGGCCGTTTAGTGTGGTCATAACTGATTTACAAATGCCCAATATGAATGGAGCAGAATTATGCAAGAATATTCGAAAAATAAATCCTGAGCAACTTATTGTCATTATTACCGCATACCGTGATGGGCAAGAGATTAAACAAGCACAGCAATATGGAGTCGATTATATCATTGAAAAACCCTTATCTATTGCCTCTTTTATAGAAGTAATGAAAAAGGTGGTAGACAGAATCAACTGATTATTCTGTCCCATTTTATATTAAATATTGCACCGTACTGAGTATTAACCATCTCTAAAGTTCCATGCATCTCTTGTTCTATAATATTTTTACTAATATAAAGTCCCAATCCTGTTCCCTGAAATTGATGTTTTGTAGTAAAATAGGGATCAAAGATCTTAGTCACAATATCATTCTCGATTCCACCGCCATTGTCTTCAATAGAAAGAACTATTTTTGAATGATTGTTATTTAAAACCTGCTTCAAACTTAGTATAATCTCACGCTCATTCTCGCTATTATTTTGGACTAAAATATCTCTCGCATTTGATAAAATATTGATAACTGCTTGACTTAATCCCTGTGCTGATCCGTGATTAGTAGAGATAGATTCATCCATATGTGTTATTACCCTAATACTCGATGTTTTAAAGGTTGAAGACATTAATTCAAGTATTTTCAATACGACATCGGACACTAAAAATGGGCCATAACTTTTATCCACTCGAACCATATCCCTAAAATCATCAATAGTCTGTGATAAATGTAAAACGTTTTTCATAATTTCTTGCGTGGATGTACTAACTTCTTTATCACTAAGCTCCCCAAACTGGCAAGACAAGTCTAAATTTTGTATTTCGATAGCAATAGCATTAAGTGGTTGACGCCACTGGTGAGCAATATTACCTATCATCTCACCTAAAGCTGCCAGACGAGATTGCTGAACTAAAATAGCATCTTTTTCTCTACTTTTTGCTGTTTCTTCTTCTACTTGTTTCCACAGTTCATCATTAAACTGCTGAAGTTTCTCTTGCTGCTCCACCATGATAGTTTTATTATTGTAAAGCTTCTGTGAAAGCTTATTGAGTGAACGAGCTAATGCTTGTATTTCATCGACTTGTGTGATGATATCAATTTTTAAACCAAATTGATCACTAAGTTTTGATGAAAATTCGGTTAGTTTTCCAATCTCTTGAATAGGTCTATGTAAAATATTGATGACAATGAAGATAAATATAAGTAAAAACAAGAAGACAATAAATCCACCAAATATAAATAAATTCAATACATTCGCGTAGATATTACTTTTATCAATTTCAATCCTAATCCACCAAACCTCTTCTCCTTTTGCAATAGGATTAAATAGAACTATTGTTTTTTTTTCATCTGTATACACACTTCTTTTAGGATTCAAAGAGCTGTAAGTTTTTACTAATGTATATTTTTTGCTCAGCTTATCATGGCTATTTTTTTCAATTTTAATAAGCACCTTACCTTCAGCATTGATCAATGACAAAGTTACGATACTATCTAATTCACTAAAGCGGGACATTGCCGATTCAGCTTCCGCATAATCATCTAATAAAAGATACGTTTGTATACTGTATGCGATCTCTTTACCTAAAATATTAGTATGACGGATGAGTTGAGTATAAAGAGTAGTGTATTGAAAATATCCAGCCACTACACCCATGAATATAAATATCAAAAGAGTGGCGATGGAAGGAAAAATTATCAATCTTCCATGAAGTGATTTTGGTGATAGATACGTGTATTTTTTAATAGTCCGAAACAACATAGTCCTCAATTTTCAATTTTTTTAATGGGAGATATTCACTAGTATAATCAGCTATCACAGGAGTTGGTATCTGAATATCATCAAGTAACTTTTTGTTCATTTGATTTTTCCCCATTTCTAATACAGCTTGTTGAATAATTAACATTGTTTTTTTACCAATTCTAGGATGTGTGCATAAAGGATGAGAAGCAGTAGGCTGTGTAGTATAGAGTATCTTTAGCTGTTGCCGCACTTCCGGTTCTTCACGATTAAAAGTGTTATTAACACCTCCTCCAGCCGGCATAAGCGAAAATATAACATTTCGATACACATTTGTATGTGTTTTGACATACACAGGTTTAAACTTAATGTGCTCACGTTTCTCCAATAAAGCACGCATATACAACGATGCAGCAAAAGCGTTAGGTGCAGGAAAAGCAATATTTTCTCCATTGAGATCCGAAAGTTGCTTTATATTCCCCCCCTCTTTAACAACCAAAATTCCGACAAGCCCTTTTTTGTCATGAATAATCGGCTCATATTTTTCCCATTCATATGCCATGACAGCATGATACGGATTCATGAATGCTATATCAGGTTCACCTTCACTCAATGCTTTTTCAAATAAAGGGATTGTTTTATAATGACGTAATTCGAAATCAATTCCTGTCGTTTTTCCTAATTCTTTAAGAAAGGGACCCCACGCTTGTTGAATTTCCATGGATTGCATCTGAGGTACAACAGATACCAGAAATTTTTGAGCAGCATACCCCTCCACTATAATTCCAATAAGCAGCAACATAATAATAAAAATTTTACTCAAGTCAACTCTCCTCGCTTTTACCTTTTACAATTAAAACAACTAATTTAAATCCGTATTATGATGACTTTATGTTGCAATCATGTCGCATTTTCATAATTTATTGTGCATTAATATGGAATAAACTCTATTCGACAAGCAGTTTATCTATCCAACAACACCTCATAATTTTTTGATTCAAAAAGTATCTTACCTAAAATTCGTTTGGAGATACTCCTTCAAAAAACAGTTCATCCAAAGAGGGCCTCGAAGAAGAGAATCGTCATCTTTAAAAGAGCTGGCTCGTGTAAAATAAGAACGAGAAATATTAAAAAAGGCAACGGCGTACTTCGCAAAAGAAGCTCTATAAAGTATGCCTAGATTTGAAAATATCGAAAGAAGTTCATGTCGCTATTATTAGGAGTATGTCAATTGTGATACAAATGTTTACCGTACACTTTCCACTAAACAGGATTAGCCTCTTAAAATGGACAAAAAACCATACGATAAACAGTGTCGCTTTGTCCAGACATACGAATACTAAATTTTGATGTTTTCCGACATATATCTTCTATACTTATCCATAACAACACTAAAAATAGTATTTCCATTCTGCAATAAAAGTACATATATATTAAATATCTTTTCGACTTTTTACCTCATCTAAAAAATCCGCCCACCACTGTAAAAGCTCTCGGACCTGTTCCGTATAATCTGCCATATGAGAATAAGCCCTCACAACCTTATTCTCTTCTTGATGATCCAATGCTCTTTCTAAAGCTTCAAACGTTGCACCATGTGCTTTATGATGCGTTCGTGCCAAACTGGCATACGTGCCCCTAAAGCTGTGAAGTCTTTGCTTACGGCCCTGCTCTTCATCATTAAAGCCCATAATCTTCAATGCTTTGTTGCCACTCTCCTTGTTGACGTGTGTCTTATTGTCTTTAATTCCATGAAAGACCCATTCGCCCCATCCTGTGATCTCTTTTGTTTCTTTGAGCAGTTCAACGGCTTGGTGAGACAGTGGTAAAACAAAATCAGATAAATTTCTATCTTTTACTTTCATGTCAGAGCGCTTGATGGTTATTAACCCTTTATCTAAATCTATATTGTCCCATTTCAACGTTGCCAGATTTCCTATTCTTAGCATCGTTAAGGATATTAGCCGTAATACGTTCTTTACTATTACTCCACCCTCGCCCTTATAATCATCCATAGCCCGAAGTAATTCACCTAATATTTTTTCATCGGTTATTTTAGCGCGGTGTTTTTCTTCATGTTTAGCAAATGCGTCATTACTTATTCTATCTGCTACATTGATTTCAGTGTGACCATGGTTGATCGCATATCTCCATAAACGTTTACAATCTATAAACCTTCTATTGACTACCACAGGTGCTGTGTCTTGTTTTTTGAGTAAAACTTTTAGGAGTTCTGGATGGGTGATGTCTTTTATATGCTTTGAGGAAATAATATGATGATAGCTGTCATAGGTACAAAATGAAGGGAAGATATCTCTTTCAAATGAAGATAAGCGTTTTTTGTTTGTGTTTTCTGCACTATTTAGACTATTTAACCATCCATACGCAACAAGATGAAACTGGCCATCTACTAGTGCTTGGTTTTCAATCTCTTTAGCAAGCACAACCTCTTTGGCTTTTTTGCGTTCATCAATAGGATTGACACCATCATAAACTTTATTTTTTAATTCAAGACGTTTTGCACGTGCTTTTGCTAAAGATACTCCAGGATAGCTTCCAGCTGTAGTCTTTTTTGGTTTAGCGTCGATCGTATAACGAATTTCCCAAATTTTTCTGCCATCAGGCTTTATAGTGAGTTGCAAGCCATTTCCATCTGATAAAGTGTAATCTTTATCCTTAGGTTTTGCATTCTTGATCTCGGTATCGGTAAGTGGTGCTACTTTCTTGTTTGCCATAGTGTACCTCTAGCTAATGTACTTTTTAATACGTATATGAAAGTACATTAACACAAAGTACATTAGAAAGTACATTAGAAGTACGGATGTAGATGGATAAGGATGAACTGATATGGACACAAGAAGCGAATAAAGTGGCTATTTAAGGGGTTTAAATGAAGATATTTGGATTAATTTGGACTGATATGAATCTATTTGTGGTACCAGTGGGCGGACTCGAACCGCCACGACTTGCGCCACCGGATTTTGAATCCGGCGTGTCTACCATTTCACCACACTGGCATGTGTTTGAAGAGGGGAATTATAGGTGTACTTTGCTTAAACTATTGTAAAAATGAAAATAGTTAATCTCTAATCTAATTTTGTCGATAGTAGAGATGGAACTTTATTTGCTTTTATATAATTACTAAACAGAAGGATTTGACGTGAGAGTTACAGCAACTTCATTTTATAATAATATTTATGGTGAAAACAACAAACTAAACCGTCAGATATTTGATGTGAACAAACAAATAGCATCAGGCTTGAAGATTCAATATTCTCATGAAAATCCAGGTATATTTATTGACACACTACGATTGGATGATGAGATAGCTACGCTTTCCCAAACAAAAACAAGTGCGCAAAATGCATCTAAGTTAAGTACACAAACAGATACTGCAGTTGGTGAATTTGTTAAAACACTTGAATCTGTAAAAGTAAAATTACTTAATGCCGCAAATGATACAAATTCAGAGGCAAGTTTATTAGCTATTTCGAAAGAACTTCGTGGACTTCAAAACCATTTAAAAACTTTAGCCAATACTTCTATCGGTGGCCAATATATTTTTTCAGGTACGGCGACAACTGTAAAGCCGATTGATGCGAACAGTAACTATCAAGGGAATGATAAAGACATATTCTCCTTTTTAGGATCTGGTATAAAACAAAAATACAACATTACTGGCACTCAACTTTTTTTTGGTGAAGAAAATACCACAAATCGTACGATTACAACCAATGTTCAGCTTGCAAATCTTACTGATTTGTATGGTACATTTAAAGAGTCTTTTATTAAACCATCTGATACTATTGCTGATCTTATGGGGGATTCGATACCAGCAACTGGTGCTACTTCTCATTTTTATATTCAAGGAACAAAAACAGATGGCACTTCATTCAAAAAACATATAACCCTTAACGATAGCGACACTGTTGATACCCTATTAAATTCTATTAAAAATGCGTACGGTACAGACCAAGTGGATATATCTTTAAATACTCAAGGGCAAATTCAAATAATTGATAAGCAAAAGGGCTCTAGCAAGTTAGATTTTCATATGGTCGGTGCTATAGATTTCAACCCTGCAGCTGGAGATGCGGCCAATATTACTGACCCAATGTATGTAACAAGCGGTAGTATTGATAATCTCCAATTAGCAGGAACTAATGATTATGCAACAGCATCAAATACGGTTACGCCAGGACTATACGTTAAAGAATTCACTAAAAGTGGATTTACAACTCCAGTTGGTGTTTCTAATGCTGTAGAAGGCGTCAATTATGATCGTACAAACTTTACACAGTCAGGTGCAAGTTTGCTTTCAAATGTATCCCAAATAGTTACTTCTGATAATTCGTTTGCACTTCCCTCTACAAAACTTTTGGATGTTGCAAGTAGTCCTACTCTTAATACTGAGCAGTTAGTATTATCTGGAAAAAATATTTCGGGTGCTGCCTTTACAATGCAAATTGATTTAAATACAGCTGGTTCAACTTTTTCTTTGGATGGCGGGGTTACTAATTACACAATATTTGATACCAATGTCCCTCGTGCTGCTGTAAATTCAGATCAAATGACATATCAACAACTTATGGATGTTGTTAACATGGTACTTACTAATTCAATCCCAGCAACGACTGCGACTTCAACAGACTATGATAATGCAATCGCATCAGCAAATACCCTTGGATCTGTTAGCCTCGATTATGCGGGTAAAATAAACTTTCAAGATAAAACATCTCCTATAACGAAAGCACAGATGTCACTTTATGATGCGAAATCATCAGATTATAATATCACTACCGGAAGTTCATTAACATTTAATGCCAATAGTGCCTTAACAGTACGTGATCCGAAAACAGATTTATTTGCCCAAATAGAAGAGATGATTAAATCAGTTGAAGAAGGAAAAAAATTTCCTAATGGCTTAGACTCTAAAGATCCACGAAATCCAGGTGTTCAAAATTCTATACAGATGATTGATGATTTAAGTGATCATGTAAGTCGATTGCAAGCAGAAGCAGGTTCCTATACTCAGGTTATGGATTTAACTGTAAGCCGTACCGATTTATTAATAATTAGCACAAAGACATTACGTTCTGATGTTATTGATACAGACATTGCTGAATCAACGTTAAAAATGCAGCAACTCAGCCTAAATTATCAAGCTTTACTGTCCAACATTTCTAAAGTTTCAAAACTTTCATTAGTCAATTATTTATAGCATAATGCAATAAAAGGGGGACTTCTACCCTTTTTTGCTATAATCAAACTACTTTAACTCTTTCAAGGATTTCCCATTTTACGTGATGTACTTTTTATCGGCAGCTTTGGCATTCTCTTCTATTTAGGGCTTGCTACCATTATCGGTGATGCAAGTATTATTGGTGCATTCGGTGCAGCTTTTGCGGAAGGTAATATTTATCTTTTTGGGTACGTTGCCTATACCTATCTTTTACTTTTAATGGTGCCGCTATTTTATTTTTACAAAGGGCATAGTGATACCAAGCGTCGCTTAGAAATAGGAGGAGTCTTTGCACTTCTTTTATTTTCTTTGACATTTTTTCAAGCAATGGTAGTAGGAGGGGAATATAGAGGAGCATTTGGCGGATTTATAACAGATTCTATAGGTATCTATATCGGAAGTTTTGGTCTGTGGGTTATTTGGCTCATGCTTATTGCCATTTCAATGATTATCATATTGGAGCAAACACTCTCCGAACTAGCATATCCCTTTAAAGAATTTATGGATAAACCATTATCTAAACCTAAAACTATGACTCGTGTTACCATAGATGAAAATGAGGTAGATGAAACATATAATAACTTTAACATAACCGCTGCTCCTGAAGTTTCTCATCATACTGTTCTGGTGCAAACACCTTTTGCCGTCTTGGAAAATACAGAAAAAGCAATAGATGAAACTCCTTTACATGCTTCAGAAGAGACACTAAAAGAGCAGGAAGTGGTTGAAACAGAGATTATTCAACCATTAGCAAAAGAATCTACTATCCTCTCAATGGCAAAAAAAGTTAAAGAAAATAAACAGCATGCGCTTGTAGTTGAAGAACTGGAAGAAAACAAAATACTTTTAGATCAAATTGATCGTGGAATCAGTGAGAAACCTAAAAACTTTAAACTACCTCCTACTGACTTTTTACAATATCCTCCAAAAAAGCAAAACAGTGTCAATGAAGCTGAATTGGACGATAAAATTCGTGATCTGATTGATAAACTCTCTCATTTCAACATAGAAGGTGATGTTGTTCGTACCTATGCCGGACCTGTTGTATCTACCTTTGAATTTAAACCCGCTGCCAATATCAAAGTTTCAAAAATACTTGGTCTTCAAGATGATTTAGCAATGGCACTAAAAGCTCAAACTATTCGTATCCAAGCACCTATTCCCGGTAAAGACGTGGTTGGAATTGAGATTCCCAATAAAACAGTAGAAACCATTTATCTCAGAGATATCTTTGAAAGTAAACTTTTTCAAGAAGCTGCTTCTCCCTTAACGCTTGTTCTTGGTAAAGATATTGTTGGGAATCCGTTTATCACTGATCTAAAAAAACTTCCACATCTACTTATCGCAGGTACTACCGGAAGCGGAAAAAGTGTTGGAATCAACGCGATGATCTTGAGTTTACTGTATAAAAACTCGCCGGATCAATTACGATTATTAATGATAGATCCGAAAATGCTTGAGTTCTCTGTCTATAATGATATTCCTCACCTTCTGACTCCCGTTATAACAAAACCAAAAGAAGCAATTTCAGCTCTTAACAATATGGTTTCTGAAATGGAGCGTCGCTATCAGTTAATGAGTGAAACACGTACAAAAAATATCGAAAATTTTAATGAGAAAGCAAAGAAAGAGGGGCAAACTCCTTTACCTTATATTGTTGTTATCATCGATGAGTTAGCTGATTTAATGATGACAAGCGGTAAAGATGTTGAATACTCCATTGCACGCCTTGCTCAAATGGCACGGGCCAGCGGTATTCATCTCATCGTAGCGACACAACGTCCAAGTGTTGATGTTGTTACGGGACTCATCAAAGCAAATTTACCTTCACGTATTAGTTATAAGGTAGGGCAAAAAATAGACAGTAAAATTATTTTGGATGGAATGGGTGCGGAATCACTTCTTGGACGCGGGGACATGCTCTTTACCCCTCCAGGAATGAGTGGTTTAGTACGACTGCATGCACCATGGAGTACTGAAGAAGAAATCGAAAAAATTGTTGATTTTCTAAAAGCACAACGCGCACCCGAATATGATAATCGTTTTTTACGTGATAAAGACGAAGTTGCAAAGAATAGCAGCGATCGTAATGATAATGAGCCTATTGATGAACTCTATGATGAAGCCATGAATATCATTTTAACAGAGCAAAAAACATCGATCAGTTATCTACAGCGTAGACTCCAAATTGGCTACAATCGCTCTGCACGTTTGATAGAACAACTTGAACAAAACGGTATTCTTTCATCGCCAAATGCTAAAGGAAATCGAGAGATAATTACTGATTGAATTTATATGTTTCAATAATACTCATAATAAGCAAATATGAGTAAAAATAGTGTTTATTATCGTAACACTCTTTAGATAACGCCCTACTCTTCTGCTATAATCTTTCAAAATTTTGAGCGCAGGAGTCACCATGGCTTTTTTGGAAGATTATAAAGCACACGTTGCAGAACGAGCAACCCAGGGTATTCCCCCTTTCCCATTAACTAAAGAACAAGTTACCGATTTGGTGCAATTGATCACAGCAGATCAAAGCAAAAACAGTGAGCTTATTGAAATGCTTTCAGAGCGTGTAAATCCAGGTGTCGATGATGCAGCACACGTAAAAGCAGCTTTTTTACATGAAGTTGTGCAAGGTAAACAAAAAGCATTTTTAGCAGATGCAAGTGACATCAATAGTGATGATCACAAAAAAGCTGCGATTAAAATTCTTGGAAAAATGGTGGGCGGTTACAATGTTAAACCACTTATAGATGCACTGAGCATCGAGTCATTGGCAGCGAATGCAGCGAATGAACTAAAACATACACTTCTCGTGTATGATGCATTTAATGACATCGTCGAATTGTCAAAGACAAATAGCTATGCAAAAGAAGTATTGGCTAGCTGGGCCAATGCTGAGTGGTTTACATCTAAGCCTGTTATGGCAGAAAAATTCAGTGTTGTTGTATTCAAATTCCCAGGCGAAACAAATACAGATGACCTCTCACCTGCCAGTGCTGCATTTACTCGTTCTGATATTCCATTGCACGCGACAACAATGCTTCAAGCTAAAATGCCAGAAGGCCTTGCAAAGATTGCAGAACTTAAAAAAACAGGGATGCAAATCGCCTATGTCGGTGACGTAGTAGGTACAGGTTCAAGCCGCAAATCCGCTGCGAACTCTGTTCAATGGCATATGGGAGATGATATCCCTGGTATCCCTAACAAGCGAACAGGTGGTGTTGTTATCGGTAGTATTATTGCTCCGATTTTCTTCGCAACATGTGAGGACTCTGGCGCATTGCCAATCGAAGCTAACGTTGAGCAAATGGAAACAGGTGATGTTCTTGATATAGATGCTCGTGCTGGTACTATCACTAAGAATGGTGCTGTTATTGCTACCTTCAATCTTCGTCCCAATACCATCGAAGACGAAGTACGCGCAGGCGGACGAATCCCTCTTATTATTGGTCGTGGTTTGACAAATAAAGCACGAACTGCCTTGGGAATGTCACCTGAAAATATTTTTGCTAAACCTATCCAACCGGCTGATACCGGTAAAGGATATACACTTGCTCAAAAAATGGTGGGTAAAGCATGTGGTATGGAGGGTGTACGCCCTGGTATGTATTGTGAGCCACACACTTCTACTGTTGGTAGCCAGGATACAACAGGACCAATGACGCGTGACGAAATCAAAGAACTGTCAGCTCTTGGATTCTCTGCAGATTTTGTTCTTCAGTCTTTCTGTCATACAGCAGCCTATCCTAAACCATCAGACGTAAAATTACACGCTTCGTTGCCAGCATTTATCAGCACTCGTAGCGGTGTTGCGCTTCGTCCTGCAGATGGTGTTATCCACAGCTGGTTGAATCGTATGGTTCTTCCTGACACCGTTGGAACCGGTGGAGACAGTCATACACGTTTCCCAATCGGTGTGAGTTTCCCTGCGGGTTCTGGTCTTGTAGCATTTGCCGCAGTTACAGGTGCAATGCCTCTTGAAATGCCAGAATCTGTTTTGGTACGCTTCAAAGGTGAAATGCAAGCAGGTATCACTTTACGCGACTTAGTAAATGCAATCCCTTACTATGCAATTAAACAAGGTCTTTTAACGGTTGAGAAAAAAGGCAAGAAAAATATTTTCAACGGACGTGTTTTGGAAATCGAAGGTCTTCCAAATATGAAAGTTGAACAAGCATTTGAACTCAGCGATGCTTCTGCGGAGCGTTCAGCAGCAGCATGTACGGTTCATTTGAACAAAGAGCCTGTTATTGAATACCTAAAATCAAACGTTACTCTTATTGAAGCGATGATTGCAGATGGTTACGAAGATGCACGTACACTACAGCGCCGTGCCGATAAAATGAAAGAGTGGCTAGCCGCTCCTTCATTGATGTCAGCTGATGCGGATGCCGAATATGCAGCCATTATCGAAATCGATTTGAATGAAATCAAAGAACCTATTTTGGCATGTCCTAATGATCCGGACAATGTTAAGCTTCTTAGTGATGTTGCAGGTGAAAAGATTGATGAAGTATTCCTTGGAAGTTGTATGACGAATATCGGGCACTATCGTGCTGCGGGTGAAGTCATGCGCGGTGAGGGTAAAATCGCCGTTGAAAAATTTTGGATTGTACCACCGACACGTATGGATGAGCAGCAGCTTATCAACGAAGGGTATTATGATGTTTACAAAGAAATCCAAGCGCAAACAGAAGTTCCTGGATGTTCACTTTGTATGGGTAACCAAGCAAGTTCGCGCGAAGGTTCAACGGTATTTTCAACCTCTACACGTAACTTTGACAATCGTCTTGGAAAAGGGACTCAGGTTTATCTTGGAAGTGCTGAACTTGCGGCTGTGTGCTCAAAACTTGGCCGTATCCCTACGGTAGAAGAGTACATGAGCATTGTTCCATCTAAGCTTGCAGGAAAAACTGAACAAGTTTACCGATACCTCAACTTTAATGAGATTTCTAACTATAAACTTCAAGCACGTGATGTTGCCCAAGACAAGTACGGCGTAACGATTAAAGCCGTTTAATCTTCTCTCTTTCTACACCCTTCTTGGGGTGTGCTATAATTGCATATCTACATACCAAAGCAACATAATGTCCTCTTTTAAATCTATCTCTCTGCATGCACCATTACAAACAGCTTTAGAGCGTTTAAATTTTACAGCAATGACTCCAATTCAAGCGCAATCGCTACCTGTTATCCTAAATGGAAAAGACATCATTGCGCAAGCATCAACAGGCAGTGGAAAAACTTTAGCATTTGCCCTAGGGATTTTACAAAATGTCAATCCACGATTTTTTGCTGCGCAATCATTGGTTTTATGCCCAACTCGTGAGCTTGCTGAACAAGTAGGCAATGTGATACGTTCTTGTGCTTGCGAAATTGGAAACATTAAACTTCTAACCCTTTGTGGTGGTGTTCCAATGAAAGCACAGCGACATTCACTAACGCATGGAGCACATATCATTGTCGGTACTCCGGGACGTATACTTAAACTCTTAAGTATGGATGCACTTGATCTAAAATCATGTAAAATTGCGGTTTTAGATGAAGCTGATCAAATGGTTGATATGGGATTTATTGATGATATTGAGTCAATTTTCGCCTATTTACCATCACCTAAGCAAACATTACTTTTTTCGGCAACCTATCCTGATTCTATACGAGAACTTTCATCCAAACTGACTCATGATGCACTTTTTATAAAATCACAAAGTACTGAAGTCATACCTACAATTACAGAAATTGCTTATAGAGTTACCGATAAAGCGACTGCATTAAATACCTTAGTTCATCATCATGATATTACGAATGCCATCATTTTTTGTAACACCAAAGTTGCTGCAACTGAACTATGTGAAACACTGAAATATTCCGGTATTCATGCATTGGCACTGCACGGAGATATGGAACAGTTTGATCGTAATGAAACCATTATTCAATTTCGAAATGGAAGCGCACCGTTTCTTGTAGCAACGGATGTTGCAGGTCGCGGTATTGACATTCAGGGACTTGATGCCATCATCAATTATGATGTCCCGCAGCAGCTTGATCGCTATATCCATCGAATAGGACGTACAGGACGAGCCGGAATGAGCGGTCTTGCCATCACGCTGGTAAATCCTCATCAAACCGAAGCATTTTATGGACTCGATCGTGGTGTTGAACTCACTGAGCTACCCGCATTAACAAAACATCAAGATATCACTACAAAAATGAGATCAATATGTATTGATGCAGGGAAAAAAGAAAAACTTCGTGCAGGGGATATTGTTGGTGCCTTGATAAATGAGTGTAATCTAACAAAAGATGAAATTGGAAAGATTGATCAACTCGATCATTTAAGCTATGTTGCACTTCCACGAGATCTTAGCGAAAAATGCTATAACACTCTCAGTAAATCGAATATCAAAGGGAAGCGCCACCGTATGTGGCTCTTGGGATAATACAGAATATTACTTATTCAAAAAGTAACCTTCCAGTATTTTCTTTCCATGCTCTACTCCCGGTTGGTCATAGGTATTTATTTCCAATAGGGCGCCAGCTGCTGACGTAAGCAATTCATAATACATTATCATTTGACCAACAGATTTCTCATCAATGCAGTCCCATGTAATATCATCAACACTGACACCGCTTTGGAGTACACTTTCCATGGTAGCCTTGCATTGTGCATTAATAAGCGTATTAAACGATTCTCCATTGACAAAATCCGATTTTTCTAAAAAAGGTAATGATAATTCTGGGATCATAAGCTCATCGCGAGAGTGCTCAATATGCATAAACGTAACCGTTTTATTCAGAGGTCCTTCAATGATCAGCTGTAAAAATGAGTGCTGATCTACGGAACCAATCAATGAAATAGGGGTTAGGCCCACACGTTCACCCCGAGTATTACGCTTACCCAATGATTCTCCCCACAATTGCACCACCCATTTTCCAAACTCTTCAAAAGTGTCTGAATACGAAAATAGTACATTGAGAGGAAATACTTTTGCATTTGAAACATAATAAGCTGCTTTTTGCAGTACATGTTCCTCTTTTCTAGCCCAAAATTGTTCAGAAAATATTTTTGCTCCCCCAAGCACACCTTCAACGTTAAAACCAGCTAAGACCAAGGGTATAACACCAACCGCACTTAAAACCGAAAAGCGTCCACCAACATTTGAAGGGATAATAAAACGTTTTAAACCATAATGATCTGAAAATTGACTCAGTATAGATCCATCATCACTCACGACCACTATTTGAGAAGAGTTTTTTAAATCTATATCAAACTTGGCAATCAAGTATTTAAATATAGACAGGGTCTCGACTGTACCACCTGATTTAGATATTACAACAAAAAGAGTTTTAGCGAACTCAATACGTGAAGCCTCATAGGCGATACTAATAGGATCAGAATTTTCAAAATAGACGATTTTCTTGGCATGAGGAGTAGAAGATCTCAGTAAACGATCAATTGCTTTGATACCTAAGGAAGAACCGCCAATACCAACAATAGCAATGGTATTAAAAAAAACCGTACTGCTTAATAATGATTTTTTTACATCAGCACATAGACTTATGGAAGAACTTGGAAGATCATAGTATCCGACTGTTCCACGCTCATACTTTAGTGCTTCGTAAGCTTTTTCTAGCGTAAAAGGGTCAAGATTTTTAGTCTCAAAATACCCTTTAAATTTTGGCATATTAGTGATTACCGATTAAGACAGTCATATCTACTAAACGACTGCTGTAACCCCATTCATTGTCATACCACGCTAAGATTTTAACCGTATTACCGTTAACAACACTCGTCATATCCGGGACATACGTCGCGCTGTAGGTTGAACCAATAAAATCACAAGAAACCCTCATATCATTGTCAACTTCAATCAGCCCTTTGAACGCACCATTACTTGCTTGCTCAAATGCAGCATAGATCTCTTCTTTCGTAACACTTCTGGATAAATTCGCTGTCAAATCAACAACGGAAACATCCGGAGTAGGAACACGCATGGCATACCCATTAAGTTTACCTTGCAAATGTGGCATTACCTTACCAATAGCCTTTGCTGCACCCGTTGACGTTGGAATCATGTTCAAAGCTGCTGCACGTGCACGACGTGGATCTTTTGCATGCTTAACATCCAAAATATTTTGATCGTTGGTATACGAGTGAATCGTCGTCATAAGTGCATTTTCAATTCCGAATGCGTCATCCAATACTTTACAAACAGGGCCCAAACAATTAGTGGTACAGCTTGCATTTGAAATAATTGCTTCACCCTTATACTCACTTGAATTAACACCAATGACATACATAGGCGTATCATCTTTTGCAGGTGCAGAAATTACGACTTTACGTACACCATTTTTGAGATGTTTTTGACAACTCTCTTGATCCAGAAACACACCTGTACACTCAATCACAACTTGGGCACCGGCACTTCCAAAATCAACCTTATCAGCATCGCGCTCACGAAACATACGTACATTTTTTCCAGCAATAGAAATGGTATTTTCATCAATTACTTTTGCATCAATTCCACGATGGACACTGTCAAATTTTAACAAATATTCAAGCATTTCCGGCTTCGATGTAGTGTTCAGTGCTACCAACTCTATATCATTACGTTGGGCAATAATTTTGGCGACAATAATTCCTATTCGACCAGTTCCGTTAATTGCTACTTTAAGTGGCATGAAGTCTCCTGAAAAATTTCAATAAATATAAATAATTCTAACAAAAAATGGCTAAAAGTGGGGTAAGAAAAGAAGGATGCCTCTTTAAAAGAGGCATGAAAGATTTAATAACTGTATGTAACGGTCACTGGAATTTGTTTTAGAGGCTGATCACTCTCAATACGAATTTCCTGACCTTTTAATTTAGCAATATTGGTATACCCACCAATAACTTTACGTGATCTTGTAGTATAGACTGTCTGACACTTACGAACAATTCGATAAGAGTCACCTTGTGGTGTGTTGTACTTACTACCAATGTTTTGACCGGCTAAAACACCAAGAATAGCTCCACCAACAGTTGCTGCCGTTTTACCCGTTCCCCCACCTACATTATGACCAAGAACGCCACCTAGAGCTCCACCAGCAACGGCTCCCACTACATCAGCATTTTGTGTACCGCTGCTGATCTGTTCTTTAACATCTTGACACTGCTCAGATGGGACATCCTCATTAACCGTAGTATATGAGGGTATTGAGCTACTTACCTTTATATATTCCATTGTTGAAAAACTTTCAGCGCTTACAACACTGCTTCCGAGAATCATTGCTGCAAGCAAATAAGATAATTTATTGTTTAACATGGGGTAAATCCTTTTATTTATAGATGACAGTATTATAGGGTAAAATCGTGAATGAATTGTAAATTATTTCGAATACAACAAGGTATTAATTTTTCCATATAAATCTAAAATCTCACTTTTTTTCTCAAAAAAACTATTTTTATTAGCAATAAGATGCGTTGTCGACTCCATGATCGTCTCTACAACTTCCAATCCATTTTGTTTCATGGTTGCACCCGTATCAACAACATCTACAATCATATCCGCAAGCCCAACTAGCGGTGCCAGTTCTATCGAACCGTAGAGTTTGATAATGTCTGCAGCCACTGCACGCTCAGCAAAATAGCGCTTGGTTATATTAACCATCTTTGTGGCAACTTTGATCTCTGATTTCGTGAAATCAGGACGTTCTCCTGCTCGCATACCAATAGCAACACGACATTTGCCTTTTTGAAGATCAAGAAGGCGGATAACATCCAACCCCTGTTCTTCAAGTGTATCAAGTCCTACTACCCCTATATCAGCAGCTTGATGATAGACATAGGTTGCTACATCTTGATTACGCACGAGTAGAAATTTAAAATTATCTGTTTCCAAAATTAATTTTCGATCATCAAATTTAAAAGAACTTCCAAATATTGATTCAAAAATTTCCAAGGTATCTTCGGCGATTCGACCCTTTGGCAATGCAACACTCAACATAGATGTCCCTTCTCGACAAGCTTTTTCATCCCTTTAAAAACCAAGAGATCATCCACGACCGCATCACACAATAAATGTGACAACACTCTTGAATCACCTCCCGTTACATATAGAGGTCTTCCTAAACTATTGATTTTATCTACCAAAGGTGCCAGAAAACCTACCGTAATTGCGTCAGGGGTATTTTTCGCCATTATAGTCAAATCAACCTCAAAGTTAAATGACTCACTTAATGCAGGCGACAATTTGGCATATGCTTCTTGCGCGCTCTTGAGGCCTAATGCAATAAAACCTCCGTCATATTCTCCATCATCCATAACATCAACCGTAATAGCACTGCCTGCATCAACAATCACACCGTTGCTTATAGCTTCACACGCCATAATTCTATCAACTCCCATGGTAGAGTAATACTTTGTCCAGTCTACTAGTTGAGCAATATCACACCAGTTATCCAATGATTTTAGAAGTGATGACAACTTCACATTGACACAAATATAGTAAATTTGTTCTGTATGACCACTAGGATCAAAATCATCAACTCGCTGTTTAGAACATATCCCATTTACATACCAATCCAGTGTGGTATTTCCAATATCACATAATATCATATAGTTTCCTTTGACATTGGATGACAACTTAAGACTGTTTCATGAAGATTCTGTTTTTGCACATGGGTATATATTTGTGTAGTTAACAAGGACGCATGACCAAGAAGCTCTTGTACAACCCTTAAATCAGCACCTCCCAGTATCAGACCCGTAGCATATGAATGTCGTAATGTATGCGGAGAGGTACCCAAATATTTATGACAAACTTTAAATGCTGATATACGGCTCAATAACTGACCCCGATAATTTACCCAAAGTGCATTATGGCGAAATGGTATCGCCTCTTGATAACGTTTCAGGGCATTAATAGCTTCTTGCGCTATAGGAATATAACGCTCCTTATCCCCTTTGCCGTGACGTACACGAAGCCACTGACCTTGTATGTCTTCTTCTTTTACCTCTAAACACTCACTTATACGCGTTCCAGTAGCGTATAAAAAAACAATCAACGCATAATCTCGCATTCCTATCCAGTTACTGATGTCAATTGACTGCAAAGATGCCATAATAGATTCATAGGGCATATATGTTGGCAACGATTTAGGAAGTTTTGAGAGGGGGAATTTAGTAAGCGTTGAATCATACTGATACCGGTGACAAAAATCCAAAAAAGAGTTAAGCGCTGAGAGTTTTCGGTTGAGAGTTCTTTTATTTTTAATGGATGAAAGGGTAGTTAAAATCGACAATGAATCCAAATTAATTAGCGATTTCTCTGATCTTAATTCAATTTCACACAGATCACTACGATAAGCATCAACCGTTTTTAGACTTAACGATCGGATGATGGTTATATACTCTAAAAAGGCCTCAAGCTCTTTGGACATTATTTAATCGAAATATACCGATCATCGAAATAGAATCGGTCATTACCAACAAATACCGGATCATGATCCATGTCAACATCATAAACATCATAAGAGAGAAGATTTTTAGTGAGTGCTATCAGATATCCCTCTTGTTCAAGGACATAGACACGATCATTTTGAACGCTGATACCCACAAAATGTGCAAATGGAAATTTTTGTTTTCCTTTGTACTGCAAGGTTGGACTCAAAGCAATTACTTCACCCTGCTTCGTTGTTAGCCATATCCCTTCTTTTGTGTATGCAATATCCCGGACTTCATATTTTTCACGCTGCTCTTTATCAGATAATGCCAAGATGCCATTTCCGGTAGAAGCGATCATATTATTTTCAATAACATTGAGATAGGTAATATTATTAAAATACTCTTCCGAGCCTACAATAATCGAGCGAAGTACTTGTTTGTTAGCAATATTCACAATAACGATTTTCCCGTCAAGTCCTAAGAATAAAGCCAAATCTTTTAAAAAGTATGGATTAGCAATTCGTGCATCAACAGCTATCGGAGCACTAGAACTCTCTTTAAAGGTGATCTTTTTTGCTGATAAAGAATATAACGCCATTTCATTATTACTAAACAGTATCGCCACCGTATCATCTTGAATACTTGCAGCGGCGACTGTTCTATTCAGATCCAAGATTACGCGCTCGCCAGTGCCTTCTTCTGGAAGAAGTTCAAGATTATTATCACTATTTTGAGTAATGAGCCAACCGCCGCTAAGGTTTATTAAATGATTTTCATTAGAAACCTTAAGTGGTTTTTCACCCTCTTTAGTTAAAATATGGCCATTTTCCAGTACGGCTGCAGTCTGTGATATCTGTTCAATGGATGAACTCAAATGTCCTGCATTTTTCCATTCACCTTTTACGTGTACAGGTTTAAAAACCTCTTTATGAGAACAGCCAACTAAAAACAATGCGCTGCAAATAGATAATCCAAGAAAAATATATTTCATTCTTTAACTCCAAAATGACTCAATGTTTGAGCTGTAGGATACATGGCAGAATCCTCTTTAATCAATGCTAATTTACTATGAGCAGATATGACATCCCCTTTTTGAATCAACATAACAGCCATTTCTATCAGTGCCATATCCTGATAAACTGCACCCTGCTTTTTTGTATAACTTTCCAACGCTTTTTGATCGTTCATAAGGACAGCTGATTCATAGGTTGCTATATCTGCAATTTCAGGTGACTTTGCTTGCACTAGTGAGTGCAACGCTTTTACATCACTTGCCTTAATCGCTTTAGACAAAGTGTATAACTCATAGAGTGAACTATTTTCTTTTTCGAGACTCTTTAGCGCTTCTTTATTATCAGGATTTAATAATAAAGCATTTAAAGCTGTATTTGAATTTTCAATTTTAGCTTGATCATAAGCCTGATACGCAATCGCTCCGCCCACTGCCAATAATAACGAGATAACAGATGCCATTAATGGTTTTTGGTACTTTTTGACAAAACGCTCTGTTCGTATTGCACTTTCAAAAAATTTTTCTTCTGAACTAAGCTCATCTTTTAATGTTTGAATATTTTCTTTAATGCTCATATAGGTTCCTGTCAGTTGTGTTAAAGATACAATAATAACCCAGAGATTGTTAAAGTTTAGTAAACCCATAATTTCGCTACAATTAAGTTATTAAATTTCAGACCAAAGGTCCACAAGTGAAAATTGACGAAAATTTATTACAGCGCTTAGAAAAACTCTCTTATCTCCAAATACCCCAAGATCAGAGAGGTGAAATGATTGCACAACTTAGTGAAATTGTCTCCTTTGTTGATAATCTCTCAGAACTCTCTACAAACGGTGTTAATCCGACATTTACCATGAATGATTCTGCAACACAGTTACGTGATGATATAGGAAATATCAATCGCACCATCAATGATGATATTTTGTCAAATGCACCACACTCAAAGGATCATTTTTTCATTGTTCCAAAGATTATTGAGTAATTTTGATGGTCACCGTTTATGGGATTAAAAACTGCGATTCTGTCAAAAAAGCACTCAAGTTTTTAAATGAGCACAACATTAGCTATTCCTTTATCGACTTTAAAACATCTCCTGTTCCTATACAAAAGATTGAACAGTGGAGTCAAAAAGTTGATCTTTCAATCTTATTTAAT
This sequence comes from Sulfuricurvum sp., assembly GCA_030694265.1. GTDB lineage: Bacteria > Campylobacterota > Campylobacteria > Campylobacterales > Sulfurimonadaceae > Sulfuricurvum. The sequence continues at coordinate 323,164 of JAUXYP010000008.1, read as the reverse complement.
ACAAAAGGGACAACCTATCGAACGTTGGGTCTAAAATTGCTTGATTTAGATGATTCGCTCAAAATTGATTGGATGTCGAAAGAAAATCTTCTTATTAAACGTCCCGTGATAGAATACAATTCAAACGTTATCGTCAGTTTCGATTCACCTAAATATGAAGGAATTTTTCTCCCATGAGCCAAGCACTAGATATCCACAAGCTTCTTAAAAGTGTTGTTGCCTATAAATCGTCTGACTTACACCTTGTAAGCCGTTCAGAGCCTCAGATTCGTATCGATGGTCGACTTGTTGCTTTAAACCTTCCGGTATTGGATGGAAAACAAATCGAAGAGATGGCCTATTCGCTTTTGACGGAAAAACAAAAAAAGGCATTTGAAGAACATAATGAGCTTGACTTTTCAATCGTTATTCCTGACGTAGGTCGTTTTCGTGCGAACTATTACAAAACGATGGATGAAATTGCCTGTGCATTTCGTATTATCCCTGTTATCATTCCCTCGCTGGACGAGCTCAATGCTAAAAAAATATTTAAAGAGTTAATCAAACGTGAAAAAGGGCTAATTCTTGTAACTGGACCAACCGGTAGCGGTAAGTCTACAACCCTTGCAGCCATGCTTAATGAAATCAATCTTAATGAAGCACGCCATATTATTACCGTTGAAGATCCAGTTGAGTTTGTACATACCAATAAAAAATCGCTTTTTTCTCAAAGAAATGTCGGAACAGACACCGATAGTTTTTCGGCTGCACTTAAATACGCTTTACGCCAAGATCCGGACGTTATTTTGATTGGGGAGATGCGTGACCGTGAAACGATTACGGCGGCATTAACTGCGGCAGAGACTGGACACTTAGTATTTGGTACGCTGCACACTAACTCCGCACCTAGCACCATCAACCGTATTATTGACGTTTTTAATGGCGATGAACAACCTCAAGTACGAGCTCAGCTCTCAACATCCCTTGTTGCGGTTATTTCACAAGCACTTCTTCCGAAAATTGGAGGGGGTCGTCTCGCTGCACAAGAGATTATGATTACCAATCCGGCAATTGCCAATTTAGTACGTGAAGATAAAGTACACCAAATTTATTCACAAATGCAGCTCAATCAACAAGCAACCGGAATGACTACTCAAACTCAAGAACTTGTTGAATATTTACGTAAAAAATTAATCAGTAAAGACACAGCGATACAATATTCAAACAAACCAGATGAATTGATGCGTGTAATAGAGTCTATGTGATTTTTCCCATACATCTTGGGAAAAACCATTTGTGAAGAAAATAGATTAAGGGTGTGCTTCTCTAAGAGTGTCTGCTATAAGGAAGGCCAACTCAAGAGATTGATCCGCATTAAGACGTGGATCACAATGGGTATGATAACGACTCTGCAAACTGTCTTCGGTAATTTCAAATGACCCACCTAAACATTCCGTTACATTCTTACCTGTCATTTCCAAGTGAACACCACCTGCATAGGTCCCCTCAGATTTATGAACTTGAAAAAACTGCTTCATTTCTTTGAGTATCGCATCTACTGGGCGTGTTTTATATCCACCGCTGCTAGTAATAGTATTACCGTGCATCGGATCACAGCTCCAAAGCACTTTTTTACCTTCACGTTCGATCGCTTGTATCAACTTAGGCATACCCTCGCCTACTTTGTCCGCACCCATACGAACAATTATATTTAAACGCCCTGCTTCATTATTTGGATTGAGGATATCACACAAACGAATCAAATCATCTGGATCCATCGATGGACCTGCTTTGAGTCCAATTGGGTTTTGAATACCACGCATAAACTCAACATGCGCACCATCGAGCTGCCGCGTGCGATCCCCTATCCATAGCATATGAGAAGAAACATCGTACCATTCACCGGTTAATGAATCTTGACGTGTAAATGCTTCTTCATAAGGCAATAAAAGTGCTTCATGAGAAGTATAAAAATCAGTTTCACGAAGCGTACGATACGTGTCTGAAGTAATTCCGCATGCTGCCATAAATCGTAATGAATTATCGATTTGGCGTGAAAGCTCTTCGTATTTTTGGGTTAATTCATTTTGTCCGACAAAGCCAAGATTCCATGCATGAACCTGATGTAAATCCGCTAATCCCCCCGATGCAAACGCACGAAGTAAATTGAGCGTGGCCGCTGATTGATTGTAGGCTTGCACCATACGCTGAGGATCAGGAATACGTGCAGCTTCGGTAAATTCAACGCCGTTAATAATATCTCCACGATAACTTGGCAAGGTAACACCATTAATTGTTTCATTATCAGAAGAGCGAGGTTTAGCAAATTGCCCACCTAAACGTCCGATTTTAACAACAGGGACACCTCCTGCAAACGTCATAACCACTGCCATTTGCATCATAACTTTAAATGTATCTCGAATATTATGGGCATGAAATTCTGAAAAACTTTCAGCGCAATCTCCACCTTGCAATAAAAAAGCTTTCCCATTGCACACATCGGCAAGACTTTTTTTTAAATTACGTGCTTCCCCCGCAAATACGAGTGGTGGATAGTTTTTTAAAAGAGACTCTACCTCTTCGAGATGTTTTTTATTTGGATAAACCGGTTGCTGCTTTATAGGCATATCTCTCCAGCTAGAACGACTCCAATTACCCATATTGTGCTCTCCTTGCAATTTCAATCAAAAATTTTATTTATTTATTTATTTTGAATATGAATTCTATCTGATTATCCTAAAAATGGACTGATTTCGCCTATATGAAAGCTCTATTTATGTTTTAAGAAGTATAATTGCGTAATTAAAAGCATTAATATAGACTATAAGTATATTTGCATTCAAGCCTATTTAAGAGAGCCCATGGAATCAACTCAAATTCATCCGTTTCTTTCCCTTTTTTGTAAAGAGCTCTCTTTTCATTTAGAATCTGTAAGTGCCCGACAAAAAGTTATAAGTCCTGGTGAATTTGCTGAGTTGGTGTCCACAGCAACCAAAGAAATCCTGGACTCTTACCTCGATGGTACTCTCGATTTGCAAGAATACTATTCTTCAATGCGTGATGGATATAAAGAAATAGCAATAAAAAGTATTGGATCATTTGCCCAAAGTAATAAGATAATAGAAGGGATTAGTGATGAGCAAAATGACCTTTTAGGCTGCCCTGAAACTCATCAGTACATTGATTTTTCTTCTATTTCTGAAAAAATGTGTGATCTTCAATCCCACCTAAGCGGTGAAGTGATCCGTGCCAATGAAACAATCAAAACATTAAACGATCAAGTGCGTGAACTTGAACTCACAACGACTCTTGACCCACTTACAAAAGCTTTCAACAGACATGCACTGCAAAAACACTTTACCGAATTGTTATCTAAAGATCGTTTTTCACATGAGATGTTTATCTTGATGATTGATATTGACAATTTCAAACTGATTAATGATAGATATGGGCATATTGCAGGAGATAAAGTTCTAATATTTGCGTCAAAATTACTTAAAAAAGCGTTGAGGGACGGTGATCGTTTGTACCGTTTTGGAGGAGAAGAGTTTGTTATCCTCCTTAATAGAACTGATTTAGAAGGGGCAACCCTTGTCGCCACTCGCCTATTGAATTTAAGCCGTCAAAATAAACCTTTATATCAAAACGAACAAATTAGTGTTACATTGAGTATTGGATTGACTCCTATACGCGATGACGATACAATAGATACTCTTATACAGCGTTCTGATATTGCGCTATATCGTGCTAAAAAATCCGGTAAAGACCGTTTGGAAATGGAGATTTAATAGATGAACTATTTTGATGTAGCTGTTGGCAGTATTGTTTTGTTATTGGGATTAAAAGGGCTAATGAACGGCTTTTCAAAAGAGCTGTTTGGGCTTATAGGGATTGTGGGAGGTCTCTTTGTCGCGTCACATATTGGTGGTCCTATCGGGTCATTTTTAAATGAGTCTCTTTTGCACTTTGAAACGGATGCAGCGGTTAATCTTGTCGGCTTTGTATTTACGGTAGGTATTTTTTGGTTGTTGATGATTGCTCTGGGAGCGGGATTCAAACGGTTAAGTACCCTTAGCGGTCTTGGTATTGTTGATCAAATACTTGGGTTTTTCGTAGGTGCTAGTAAATTTTTCTTTATTATGTCGGTTATTGTTTATGCATTGTTTAGTGTTACCGCTATTCGTGAAAATTTTAGTGATAAAATGAAAGACAGTATTTTCTTTGAACCGATGGTGGCAACGGGAAATTTTATACTTCATATCGAAACGAGTGAAGTCCTTGGTATTATGAATGACAGTAATCAAAGTGACGCCAATGTAACCGATGATAAAGATCAAGTTAAGGAAAAGTAACACATGAGTGCCCACACTGATTTTACGCAACGTTCCGTTGAATACAACAAGCTTCTCAGTGATTTCAAACAACTCCTTAGAGACAATGGATTAAAATTTACGATACAACGTGAAGTCATACTTGAGATGCTCTACAGTTCTGATGAGCATCTCACTCCAGAGTCTCTTCATCATCTAATTCAAGAAAAGCACCCTGATCTTAATACAGGAATTGCTACGGTATATCGAACGCTCTCGTTGCTCGAAGATTCTGATATGGTGACTTCACTTTCGTTTGGTGCACAGGGTAAAAAATACGAACTGGGTGCAAAAGATCATCACGATCACATCATTTGTACTAAATGCGGTGCTATTAGTGAGTTTGTGGATGATGAAATCGAAACCAGACAAAAAAAGATAGCAGAAGAATTAGGCTTTATAATGCAAGAACATTCCATGCAAATCTATGGCATCTGTCAACCATGCCAAACTAAAATGAAAAAATAAAGGGCACACCAGTGACTTTCGACAATCAATACGTTCAACAACGAATCGAAAAAGCCAATCAATTACGCGAGGTAGGCATCGATCCATATGCCAATAATTCCAATCGTAATACTACAATAGAAAAATATCACAATGTTAATTCTGATCTTATGCAAAAAGAAGACAAACGTGATGAGCATCGCCATTATACGGTTGCAGGAAGAATTAAACTTTTTCGCTTGATGGGTAAAGCAAGCTTCTTAAAAATCGAAGATGAAAGTGGGATGCTACAAATTTATGTAGCACGAGACAACCTTCCTGAAAATTTTTACAATGATATTTTCAAAAAGCTCATAGAAGTGGGTGATATTATCGAAGTAACTGGTTATCCGTTCGTTACGCAACAAGGAGAACTTTCTCTTCATGCTCATGAGCTTACACTTTTAACGAAAGCAATTTCTCCGCTACCTGAAAAATTTCACGGCCTTCAAGACAAAGAGATGCGATACCGTCAGCGCTATCTTGATCTCATCATGAATTCTGAAGTACGTAAGACATTTCATATCCGTAGCAAAGTGGTAAGTCTTACGCGTCGTTTCTTTGAAGACAAAGGCTTTTTAGAGGTGGAAACACCGATGATGCATCCAATCGCCGGCGGTGCAAACGCTAAGCCGTTTTTGACACATCATAATGCTCTTGGTGTGGATCGTTTCTTGCGTATCGCTCCTGAACTGTATCTCAAACGTCTTATTGTTGGCGGTTTTGAAGCAGTATTTGAGATCAATCGAAATTTTCGTAACGAAGGGATGGATGCTACGCATAATCCAGAGTTCACTTCTATCGAGTTTTATTGGGCATTTAAAACCTATAAAGATTTAATTGTATTAACCAAGGAATATTTTGACTATTTATTTGACCATCTCAATCTACCAAAACGTCTCCCGTATGGTGAATTAGAGATTGATTTTGACCAATTTACCGAAATTGAACTTATCAAAAGTTTGACTACAATAGGCGGAGTTCCTGAAAATATTGTCAATGACAAGCAAGGCATACTGGATTATTTGAAGTCCCATAATCTCGAAACAAAACCTGCTATGAATCTGGGTCAGCTTCAGGGCGAATTGTTTGATGAATTTGTAGAGGGAAAACTGATAAATCCAACCTTTATCACCCATTATCCGGTTGAAATTTCTCCTTTAGCGCGTCGAAATGATGAACGTCCAGAACTCACCGATCGATTTGAACTCTTTATTGCAGGGCGTGAAATTGCGAATGCATTTAGCGAACTAAATGATCCTGTTGATCAGCTTGAGCGCTTTGAAGGACAAATGGCGGCAAAGGATAGCGGCGATGATGAAGCACACGAGATGGATGAAGATTTTGTTACAGCTTTGTCTTACGGAATGGCTCCTACAGCAGGTCAAGGTATCGGTATAGACCGCCTTGTCATGATGCTCACAAATCAACACTCGATTCGGGACGTATTGCTCTTTCCTGCAATGAAACCGATACAACACAACCAACTTAACAACGGAGAAGAAGAATGAGTTTCCTCAAAGAATTTGATAACGAAATTTATGCCCTATGTGAGCAAGAGCTCGAACGTGAGACAGACCATTTAGAGATGATCGCCTCTGAAAATTTCACCCTTCCAGCGGTTATGGAAGCAATGGGAAGTGTTTTCACAAATAAGTATGCAGAAGGGTATCCAGCAAAGCGTTATTACGGCGGATGCGAATACGCTGATGGCGTTGAGCAATTGGCGATTGACCGTGCATGTCAACTTTTCGGTTGTGATTTTGCAAACGTTCAGCCCCATTCTGGTTCATCAGCGAACGGCGCTGTGTATGCTGCGCTTCTTCAAGCTGGCGACAAACTTTTGGGTATGGATCTCAGTCACGGTGGACACTTGACTCATGGATCAAAAGTAAGCTTTTCTGGTAAGAATTATCATAGTTTTTCCTATGGTGTTGAACTTGATGGACGTATCAATTATGACCGTGTTCTCGACATCGCTAAAATCGTTCAGCCTAAAATTATCGTGTGTGGCGCATCTGCCTATGCTCGTGAAATCGATTTCGCTAAATTTCGTGAAATCGCTGATTCGGTCGGTGCGATTTTGTTTGCCGATATTGCACACATTGCAGGACTCGTATGTGCTGGTGAACATCCTAGCCCATTCCCACACGCACATGTTGTTACAACCACTACACACAAAACACTCGCAGGCCCTCGTGGCGGTATGATTATGACCAATGATGAAGAGATAGCGAAAAAAATCAATTCAGCTATTTTTCCGGCACTTCAGGGTGGACCGTTGGTTCATGTAATCGCAGCAAAAGCAGTTGGATTCAAATTCAACCTTTCTCCTGAGTGGAAAGTTTACGCAAAACAAGTTAAAGCCAATGCAAAAATTTTAGCAGACGTATTGATCAAACGCGGTTACGATATCGTGAGTAACGGTACGGATAATCACCTGATCCTCGTATCATTCCTTAATAAACCATTTAGCGGTAAAGAAGCCGATGCTGCCCTAGGACGTGCCGGAATTACTGTTAATAAAAACACTGTACCCGGTGAAACACGTTCACCGTTTGTAACCAGCGGAATTCGTATCGGAAGCCCTGCTCTTACATCACGAGGGATGAAAGAAAAAGAATTTGAACTCATTGCCAATAAGATCGCCGATGTTTTGGATGATATCGAAAATACGGATAAACAAGCGTCTATAAAAGAGGAGCTCAAAGCCCTCGCACGCGGATTTATTATCTACAAACAACCAACATATTGATACAATTGCTTTGGGAAATCCAAAGCAATTTCTAAAACGGAGAAATAATGACGTCTATGGATTTGAAATTAATAAAAATCGTTTCGGATCATTATTGGTTGAAGCATGATGAAATGGTCAGTAAAATTGACTATAAAGGTCGTACTTTCTTCAATAAATACGAACGCATTAATAAAATCTTGAGCCAAACGCTTATTGATCAGCACCTAAAAAAACAAATTACTATTGCACACTCCCTTATTAACCAACACAATAAAGTTGAAAACATCGTGATTGACTATAACGGCACCGATCCGCAGCGTTTTTACCATAAGGCACAATTATTGCTTCGTGAAGAAGGATACATCAATTTTACCGCTTATGAAACGAAAACACCGGGTCATTTGCACGTGTACATTCACAAAGGACACACGACGTTTCAAGAAGCCATACAGCTGGGAAAAACGATTTCAATGAAACTGGCTGCGAAACAGCCTAAACAATGGCGTATGTTTCCAACGGACGAATTGCCGTTAGAATACAATATTCTCAATTTACCTTATGAAGTTTACGCGAAAGAACGCGGTGCTTCTTGGTCAAAACACATGTAACGCTGATAGGAGCAAAAAATGGAAGAAAAAAACGAACTCAACGACATTATTTTAAATAAAAGTGGTTCCAATACCGGAAGTAAAAAACTTCTATTAGCCATTGCAACCTTTACGTTGATTCTTATCATTGTCTTGGTTATTATGAATTCACTTAAAAATGATGAAGTTCAAAAGTCACCGCAAGCTATTTTGCCGCCTGAACCCACCGCACCGACTGAAATCATTAATGATCCGTTGTTTGAGCCTGTGGAAGTGATCCAAGAAGGCAATGAAACAGCACAAGGCACCTCTGATCTAAATCAAGTGGCTCAAAAGATCAAAGAAGAATCTTTGCAAAATACACCTGTAGTTCAAAATACCGTTATTGAACCTGTCGTAGCCCCTATCGCTAAAACAACCATTCAATCTGCACCTGTAGCTACCAAAACAACCCCGGCACCAAAACCGATAGTTTCCAAACCGATCGTAAAAACTCAACCTACTGTGACTGCGGAGAAAGCCCATGGAACTGCTGTTATCAAACAAGAAAAACCTGCTGCTAAAATAGTACAGCCTAAAAAAACCATTCAAGCCGCTGCGGTTACTGCCACACCTGTAAAAGTAACTCCTAAAGAGGCTGCTGCGCCTGTTGTAACATCAAAAACTTCTGAAGTGAAATCTGAATCTAAGCCTGCTAGTACACCGGCATCCGAAACACAAACAATCTATTATATTCAAGTGGGCTCATTCACAAATGAACCTAATAAAGCCTTATTTGATCGTCTCAATGCAAGTGGAATGAAATACACAACTCAAAAAAACGGTTCAGTAAGCAAGGTTCTTGTTGGTCCATTCCAAGGCGAAAAAGCCGTACAAGATGCGATGGGTACTGTTCGCCAAAACGTTGAGGCGAAAGCTTTCAAGATAAAGGGATAACGTGATTCACTCACACCGTTTTACCCTTGATCAATTTGCCCCTATCAGCATTTATGAGAAGCTCAAAGAACTTTTTCCAAATGAAATTTCTTTTCTTTTAGAAAGTGCAGGAAACAGTAATGGCAACTATACCATCATCGCAATGGGTGCCAGAGAACGCCTGACCTATTCCCAAGGCGTTGCTCATTATACCGATTCCAAAGCAACCCGATGCGTCATTCCAGAATCTCCCTTTGACTTTCTAAAACGGTATTATCGTACTTGTGATCGTGAGTATTTTCGAACACAAACAAAAGAGTTGGATATCGGATACATTGATGGATTTATCGGCTATATCGGTTATGATATGGTCAAGGTTTTCGAACCTACCCTCAACGCTTCAATGAGCCATTTACTGGATCAAACAAATATTCCTGATATGGATTTGATCCTTCCTAAACTCGTGGTTGTTGTCTCCCATAAACACTCTACTATCACTCTCATTACGACTCTTTCTACTCACCATGAACAATTCCCTGCCATTGAAAAAGAACTCAAATCGACGTATCATTACACTTCTTTGATCCCGATTGCAAATGATCAAGGAGGCGATTTTATCTACACAAAATCTCAATTTTTCGAAATGGTCGATCGTTCAAAAGAGATGATCCGTAGCGGTGACGTTTTTCAGATTTTAATGACAAATCGCTACATTCGAAGTGCAGTCGTTGATCCGTTTAGCTTTTATCGTGTTCTGCGCATTAAAAATCCTTCACCCTATATGTATCTTATGGAGTACGGTGATTTCAGCATCGTAGGCAGCTCGCCCGAAGTTATGGTTAGATTGGCCGATGGCGATATACTGCTTCGCCCTATTGCCGGAACGCGTAAACGCGGTGTCAATAAACAGCGAGATTTAGAACTTGAAGAGGAATTGCTGGCTGATCCCAAAGAGTTAGCAGAGCATTTGATGCTCATAGACTTGGGGCGTAATGATGTCGGTCGTGTTGCCAAAACAGGTACGGTACGTGTTGAAGAGATGATGCATGTTGAGCGCTATTCCCACGTCATGCACATAGTCTCCGATGTCCATGCCCAATTGCGTGATGACAAAGACATGTTTGATCTTCTTGCGGCAACCTTTACCGCAGGTACGATGACAGGGGCACCAAAAATCCGTGCAATGGAGCTTATAGCTGAATATGAAGGGGTAAAGCGCAGTTTTTACAGCGGAACCATTGGCTATTTTGGTTTTGACGGCAATATGGATACCGCTATCACCATCCGTACCGCCCTTATCAAACCCGATAAAATCATCCTCCAAGCAGGTGCAGGTATCGTTGCAGACTCCGTTCATGAACTTGAATACCTCGAAGTCACCAACAAACTCGGAGCCCTTACAAGCACCCTCAACGATCTTACGAATACACAGTAATGCAACTCTTTACCATTTTCGGAGACCCTGTCAGTCATTCACGTTCTCCGTTGATGCACAATCATGTTTTTAAGACACTGGGTATTGATGCTTGCTATACCCGCACACATCTTGGTGATGGTTCGAAACTTCGTAACGTATTCTTTGCCAAAGCCCTTAGCGGTGCGAATATCACTGTCCCCCACAAAGAAGCCGCATTTGCTGCATGCGATGATATACGGGGCATTGCCTATGAGATCGGTGCCGTCAATACCATCATCAACGAAAACGGCCGACTCATCGGCTACAATACCGATGCCGATGGCTTTATTGCCGCGATCCAATCGTTTGGCCCTTTGCAAAATGCATTGATCATCGGAGCGGGAGGAACCGCAAAAGCACTCGCCACTGTTTTACGACAAAATGGCATTGAACCTGTCATCCTCAACCGTTCTTCTAACCGTTTGGATTATTTTCATGAAAACGGTTATCATGCCTACAGCTGGGAAACGTTTACACCTCACTCCTATGATCTGATTATCAATACCACATCAGCAGGATTAAGCGATGACCTCTTACCACTAGACGCTTCGTTGCTACATCAGTTACTTTCACGCACACGCTGTGCAATTGACGTTATCTATGGGAAAGAAACCCCTTTCTTACGTGAAGTCAAAAAGGCAAAACTTCCTTTTAAAGACGGTTCTGACATGCTTTTAGAGCAAGGTGTACTCGCCAATTATCTCTTTATGCATGGTACCGTTTCAACCGATACGATACGCCCCATCATGCAGCAAAGTTTTTTGTACTAAAACGCTATAATACGGCATCTTAATGCAAAGGCTCTTCATATGTGCCGTTTTCACCAGCTTGCCAGTGCTGACAAAATCCTCCTCCGCGATCAACTGCTCGCGTATGCCGCTTTAATTGGAGGAAAAAATTCTTTTTTAAAACTTTTGGAGACCATTAAAAATACGTCTCCCCATCCTCTTATCTCCAAAAACTCATTACTCCGATTTCCCAAAGGGCTTATCAAATGGAATAAAAATGTCCATCGGGATAATCTCACAATTCTAAGTACCCGCATGAATGCCCGAACCGAAGAGAATCCGAATCTAATGGTCTCAAAAGAGGACAAATCGTACAAAAATGTCATCAATATGCTCCGCTCTCTTGGGCCGTTAAACTTTACCGTAGTAATGAATAATGAAGCAGACGGCAAAGGGTTCACATTCAAAGCATTTGATATCATCGATGAAGATACCACCGTTATGAATCCGATATTTGAAATTTTCTTTTTCTGCCCTGTAAACGTGACGAAAAAGGTGCTCAATTTCACCGATTCACACACTGATGCTGAAGAAACCAGCGAAGAAACCGGCGAATAAAGAACCCTTTTGAAAATTGACGGGCGTTTTTGGCTTACCAAAGAGGGGCAAAGTTTTTTAGGTTCAGGGCGCATTGAACTGCTGGAGAAAATCGATCAAACCGGTTCCATCAATGCGGCAGCCAAAGAGATGAAAATGAGCTATAAAGCGGCGTGGGAACGTATCAACGGGATGAATGCTCTAGCCGATAAGCCTCTGATAGAACGTCTCACAGGAGGCCGTGGAGGCGGTGGAACAAAACTCACCCCCTATGCCCGCGAACTCATTGCAACTTTCCATCGTCTGGGTGCACTTCACCGTCAATTTATCGACCGCTTTTCCGAAGCAGGCAACGATCCCGAACGCCTTGCCCGAATACTCAGCCGTACTTTTCTAACCACCAGCGCACGTAATCAGCTTCCCGCAACCCTCTCGTCTATCAAACTAAATGGTCTGCATTCCACCCTCACCCTAGCCCTCAGCGGTTCAGACATCCTCCGCTCTACTATCACCGCTAAATCAGTAGAGAATATGGGGCTTAGTATCGGATGTGATATCTACGCCATTATCAAGTCAAGCGACATAAAAATAGTCTCGACACCCCCTTCCGACACAACCGATAATGTCCTCTCAGGCACAATCGAATCGTTGGAATCATCGGGGGATAATATCGAAATCGCACTACGATTGAACGGAGGAACACTTCTCATCGCACTTGAAAAACAGGATTGCCTCCGTAATTTGGAAGTCGGTATGACCGCTTACACCCTTATTTCACCGTTGCATATTATTATCGGACTCTAACGTGTCTGTGGCTTTTTTTAAGTTTATTTTTCTATACTTTCGTTATATCTTACAAAACATAACGTGAATGTCGTATTTTTCTATGAACCGTTTTTGCATAGCTTGGTTTATCGTTATATCAAAACAGACACAAAGGAATTCCCATGAAGTTCTCTACTCTTCTCCTCTCACTCGTTGCAACTGCTTCAGTTGTCTTTGCCGACACTGCCAACATTGCCGCCGCATCGGATCTTCAGTATGCGTTCAAAGAGATAAAAATCCTCTGTGAAAAAAAATATCCCAATGAAACCATTAATTTTCAGTTTGGCTCAAGCGGTAAAGCATTGACACAGATTCAAAACGGTGCACCTTATGATGCCTATTTTGCTGCTGATATGAATTATCCTAAAGAACTGAAAGAAAAAGGATTTGCAGTTGGTAATGTAAAACCATACGCATTGGGTCGTGTCGGTCTTATGTCACTAAAATCATCTAATATCCCCGTCAATAATCTCTCCATATTAGCAACGGATAAAATCAAAAAAATTGCCATAGCCAATCCTGAACATGCTCCCTACGGTCAAGCTGCCGTCGCTGCACTTAAAACACTTGGACTATACGACAAAGTCAAACATAAATTTGTTATGGGTGAAAACATCTCACAAGCAACCCAATACGTCCAAACAGGTGCAGCGGATGTCGGAATCATCGCAATCTCTATCGCAAAAGCCCCGATCATCGCTGAAGAGATGAATTTCGGTTTGATTGATGCTAAAACTCATCCAGATATACTCCAAGGATATGCGCTACTCAAGCGAGGTGAAAATAATAAAGCAGCACGTGCTTTTATTTCAGTTTTTGAATCACCCCAAGCAGATGCTATCATGAAAAAATACGGCTTTGCGCTTAAATAAGGTCTGATTTATGAACACCCTAAGCGCCACCATTACCGCCGTCACGACTTCCGAGCATCTCTCCTCCATATGCGTAACTGTCGGAGACGATTCGTTTCACCTCCTCCTCGCTGAAGCCTCCAATGCAGAGGATTTACTCCATACCAGTGTCACATTGGCGTTCAAAGAGACCGAAGTGATCCTCTCGAAAGTCTTTACCCCTACCACCGCCAACCTCTTGCAGGGGACCATTCAGGAGATAAAAAAGGGGATTGTTCTTTCAGAGGTGGTTCTAAACTATCAAGAGACAACGGTAACCGCTCTGGTGCCAACCGTAACCTTTGATACTCTAAACATTGTTGAAGGCAATACCGTAAGTTGGATGGTTCAACCCAGTGAAATATCACTACTGAGAGGTCATGATGGAATCTGAATTTTTAGCCACAATGGCATTGACGTTTAAACTTGCTACCGTTACGACGCTGATACTGCTTCTCATCGGAATCCCTCTTGCCGCGTTTTTGGTCTTTAGCAAAATGCGATTCAAAAGCATCATCGAAACCGTCGTTTCTATGCCACTCGTGTTGCCCCCTTCGGTACTTGGGTTTTATCTCCTCCTCGCGTTTAGCCCTGCCTCTGCCATCGGGAGTTTTTTAATAGAGCATGGTATCCGATTGGCGTTTAGTTTTGAGGGGCTGGTGATAGGCTCTGTCCTCTTTAGCTTGCCGTTTATGGTTCATCCTATCCAGTCGGCTCTCACCCAAGTTCCCCACTCCATTTTCGAAGCTTCTTATACTCTGGGAAAATCGAAGCTGGAGACAATGATACGGGTTACCCTCCCCTCTATCCGTCACGGTCTCATTTCAGGCATCGTCCTCGCATTCGCCCATACCGTAGGGGAGTTCGGGGTTATCCTCATGATCGGCGGTAATATCCCCGGAGAAACCCGTGTCGCCTCGATCGCGATCTATGACGAGGTTGAATCGCTCAACTACGCCATGGCACACCAATACGCCCTCACCCTCTTTGTGGTGACGTTTGCGATACTGCTGCTCGTCTACACTCTCAACAAAAAATCGCTCGGAGGAATCCGATGATAGTAGTTAATATTACCAAGCGTCTTGATACCGCTGAGGGCTCCATCAACGCCCATTTCGAACTTACCATCAATGATGGAGAATTTCTCACCCTCTTTGGCCCCTCAGGTGCAGGTAAAACAACGCTGATGCGCTTAATCGCAGGATTGGAGAGACCCGATAGCGGGAAAATAGTGGTGGATGGAGAGGTATGGTTTGACAGCGCTAAAAAGATCAATCTTCCGCCCCAAAAACGCAGTATCGGCTTTGTCTTCCAAGACTACGCTCTCTTCCCGACGATGAGCGTACGTGAGAATCTTCTCTTTGCTGCACAAACACCCGAACAACGTCATAATGTCGATGAACTTATCGAACTCATCGAACTTACCGCTCTTAGCAATCGTCTCCCTGCTACGTTATCAGGTGGGCAGAAACAACGTGTTGCCCTTGCCCGCGCATTGGTTCGCCGTCCAAAGATTCTCCTGCTGGATGAACCCCTCTCGGCACTTGATCCTTCCATGCGTCAAAAGCTCCAAGACGAACTTGCCCTCGTTCATAAACGTCTGGTCGTAACGACCCTGCTTGTGAGTCATGACATCGCCGAAACGGTCAAACTCTCCGATCGACTAGCTGGGATTGAGTCTGGAAAAATCACCCGTGTCTGCCCTCCTATGGAGTTTTTTAGTCCTCAAACGCTCAGCGGTAAGCTTCAGTTGATAGGTGAGGTATTATCAATCCAATACGATCACCCTGTCTATTTAATAACCCTATTGACAGGAAACAGTATTATAAAAGCGGTTGTGAGTCAAAAAGAGGCAAGTGTTTTGAGTGTAGGAGCAAAGGCAATCATATCCTCTAAGGCATTTAACCCCATCGTTATGCCATTGACATAATTCACTTTATGTTATACAACTAATATAACTTTCGTAATCCATTTTTAGGTTATTTGGAGTAAAAATTAACTAAATAGATATTCACTCTGTCATTCTCTGCAGAAAGGAGAACCTATGAGACGTTTAATCTCTTTATACACTGAAAACAAAAATAGTATTCAGTTTTATCTTCGGCAGAACCTCGAAAATTTTGCAACAACTACGTTAGAAGCTAAAAATTTGCAGCGTTTTTTTGAAACGGAAAAAGCAGCAGAGGTTATCTATGCAATCAGTCGTGACTTTATACAGATTACTCCCGATTACGGACGAAAATATTCTGATACGAATAGAGTCGGCAAGAATAAAACTTTTTATTTTCAAGGATTAATCTTCGACAACGAGGCGATTTATATTACCAACCCCTATTTGCACAATATCACGGGGATGCCGTCCGTAACAGCTATCAAACAAGAAAAAGATCACTTTCTCGTTGTCGATTTCGATATGCTCAAACTGCTTGAAGAGCTCCGATTAATCGAGCATAACAGCCTATTTGAAAAAGTGAACAAAGTGGTGATGGGAGGTGGGAGCTTATTGCTTGGATTGGTTTCCGTATTCCTGATTTTGTATGGAGGTTTTATTTTTGGGAAAGTGGTATTACTCTCTTTTAACAGCAGCGAAATACTGCATGAAATTTTCACCTCAGTTATCTCTATTACGATTGGATTGGCAATTTACGATCTCTCAAAAACGATGATCGAAAATGAAGTCCTTTTCAAAACCCTTGATCCTGCTAATGAAATTCAAAGTAAAATATTAAGTAAATTTCTTACGTCCATTATAATTGCACTCTCGATTGAATCGCTGATGGCCGTCTTTAAAATTGTTCTCGATGATTACAGTAAAATCATCAATGCTTTTTATCTCATCGTAGGGGTTACCCTCTTAATCATCGGGACAGGATTTTATAACTATTTCAGCCGACCGCAACGAAAAAGTGACAATCGGTCTAATTAATTATTTTTTCTTGCCCCATTTTTTAGGAGCAGCTTTCTTCTGGGCCACAGGCTCTTCGCGAACCGCTCTTGGCCCTCTTTTCCCTACAAATTTACTCTGAACAGGCTCTTTTTTACGTTTGTTACCAAATGCTCCTGCTGTTTTACCTTTTTTCTCACCGTCTTTGCTCATACTCTTACCGTGCGTTTTTTTCCCCTCAAGGGCTACTGGCGGTATAAATCCCTCAACAATGATCTGTTCCGGTTTTTTACCCAGCATCGTCTCAATTTTTTTCCATGAGATATGCTCTTTGGAGGAAAGAAGGGTAATAGCGATACCCGCTTTACCTGCACGCCCTGTACGTCCTATACGGTGAATATAATCGCTGCTGACATGTGGAATGTCATAATTGATTACCACACCTAAATCATCGATATCCAGTCCACGTGCCGCGATATCTGTCGCTACGAGGATTTTAATTGCACCTGATCTAAAATCTTTGAGTGCTTTATCGCGCGCACCGTGTTTTTTGTCTCCATGAATCGTTGCACATTCCAGCCCACTCTCACGCAAATACGTACTCACTTCATCAGCTGCAACTTTTGTTCGTGTAAAGACGAGCACTTGCGGATAGTTGTTTGAACCGATTAAATACGCCAACAGTTCACTCTTTTGCTCCATCTCAACGGGATGAACAATCTGACGAATAGTAGCGTCCGCAGGGGAGAGATTGTCAATCTCTACGAGAAGAGGCTTATTCAGTATTTTTTCACTCAATCGCTTTACGGATGGTGTCATCGTTGCTGAAAAAAGGATCGTTTGACGTTTGATCGGGAGTAAATCAATAATTTGTTCTACTTCTCTGATGAATCCCATGTCCAAAATCGTATCCGCTTCATCCAATACCAAAAATTGTATTTTTGACAGTGGAATAGACCCTTGCTTGTTAAGCTCAATGAGACGACCAGGCGTAGCGATGATGATATCCACCCCTTTATCTAAGGAGGCAATTTGCTTGGACATATTCATCCCGCCGGCAATGTTCAAAATTCTCAATTCCGTTTCCATTGCGTACGAGCGTATTGCTTGAGTGATTTGCGCTGAAAGCTCACGCGTCGGTACTAGGACCAATGCCCGTACTCTTGCAAGCTCACCGGCCTCGGAACTCGACATCATTTGTAAAATCGGTAAGGTATAGGCCGCTGTTTTTCCTGTACCTGTTTGGGCAGCCCCCATAATATCTCGACCGCGTAAAATAAGGGGAATTGCCTTGACCTGAATTGGGGTGGCGGTTGTGTGCTCTAAAGTTTGTAAATTAGTGCGAAGCTGTTGGTTTAGTTGCGTAAAAGGCATATTTTTCTCTTTTTCTTATAATTAATATAGATTTTACCATTTTTATGCTTAGAATGACGATTTTTTCGCTACGATTACGCGACTGAAATTACCTCGAGGGAAAAGCATTGAAGGCATTAGCTCTATTAGCAGCAATAATTACATTATCATGGGGCGCTATGATCAGCGGAACCGTGTATGACAAAGCAAATTCAAAACCGATTCAAGATGCCATCGTTATCGCAAATGGCAAAGAATACCGTACTGACATCAATGGTAGCTTTACTGTGCCTACTTCTCCTAGGATTGGCGTACGTGCTATAGGATACGATCGCAAGTTTTACAAGAGCGGCGGAAGAATGTATTTAAACCGTTTTATCCCTAAAGCACTGTATCTGTCAAGTTTCGGTGCTACCAGCGGTAAAATCATGGGTAATGCCAAACGATTGATTCACTCAACCGAGATTAATGCTCTGGTCATCGATATCAAAATGGATCGTGGACAAATAGCCTTTAAAACCGCCAATCCTGTTGCCAATAAAATCGGTGCACAAGAGATTATCCTTTTCAAAGACATGAAAAAATTTGTTGCAGACCTGCACAACGAGCATATCTACGTTATTGCCCGTATTGTCTCCTTTAAAGACACCCCATTTATTACCGCCTATCCACAATGGGGTGTTAAAAAAAGTGATGGAACGCTATTCACAGATAAAGAAGGACTGTATTGGATTGATGCATCACAAAAAGATGCCCATAAATACATTATCGATATTGCTGCTGAAACGGCTTCTATGGGATTTGACGAAATCCAGTTTGACTACGTTCGCTTTCCCGACCGCAAAGGAATTCAATTTTCAGTAGAAAATACGCAAGCTAACCGCGTTAAAGCCATTGCTGGGTTTTTAGAAGCTGCACGCGCCCGATTAACTCCGTACAATGTCTTTATCTCTGCCGATATTTTCGGATATGTGGGATGGCATGATGCTGATATTGAAATCGGTCAGCGTGTTGATGCCCTCGCACCTTATGTCGATTACCTCTCCCCTATGCTTTATCCAAGCGGCTTCAATGCAGGAATTCCGGGATATCCGAATCCGGTTAAAGCCAATTATGAAATTGTGAAGCATTCCCTCGACAAATCGCTAACCAAATCCGGTAATTCTGCTTTGTGCTACCGTCCATGGCTCCAAGCTTTCAAAGATTACGCCTTTGATCGCCGTGTATATGGAGAGCAAGAAATTCGTGATCAGATCCGCGCAAGTGAAGATTTCGGCAGCTGCGGATGGATTCTTTGGAATCCACGCAACGTTTATACGGGGGCCGGTTTGCTGCGTTTAGTGAAAGATACTGCCAATAAAGCAGTAGAAAAACCTTCCATTTGACGCTGTCACAATTGCGTGAATATTAGGAACATTAAAGTACAATATGTCAATTTTACAGCAGAGGTTTCTTTATGAATTCTGAAAAAGTGATTTCCGGTTTTTTTATCATTTTAGCGCTTACGCTTAACTTTGGATTCTTTATCGGTGATATCGAAGTTATCGCATATCACAGTGTGTACGAGCTTTTTGCTGCCATTGTTGTTAATCTTATCGCAACAATTATGAAACTTGGGGATAAAACACAAACCGGGTCTGTTCTTCTCGCAACCAGTTTTGTTGCTGATTTGCAACTCATCGCCGCCGCTGTCGTTTGGGGTGTTATCAATATGACCAGTGTCATGACCCCTGAACTGTTTACGGCTGTTGTTTCTTTATCAGGAGGTGCATTGATCGCTAATATCATCTCCGTCACCTTGTTTGTCGGCGAAACCCTTTTGCTCAAACGTTAATCACCCAGTCTTTATGAACAACGAATCGTCAATCTGGCTTTTTTTACGGAAGATGAGGGCACCCCTCATTGTTCTTAACCTCGCACATGCTATTCCTGTCCTCCTACTTACACTTGTCCCGGGTATCGATGCGCTAGGCAATCCTGCACATCTTACAATTTTTGACGCTATGTATATCGTCGGCTATACCGCTACGACCATTGGATTTGGTGAAATTCCTTATCCATTCAGTTACCCACAGCGTATTGTTGTCTTAATCACCATCTATACCACAGTACCGGCATGGTTTTATGCACTGGGTTCCCTCATAGCGCTTTTTCAAGAAAAGACATTTATCAATGCGGTAAAAATGAATACCTTCAGACGTAAAGTGAGGCGTTTAGGGCAGGATTTTATCATCATTTGCGGTTACAACAATGCCAGTAAGCTGCTGATTGATCAACTGAATCATGATAATTTCTACCGTATTGTTGTCATTGATAAAAGTTTGGAAAAAATTGAACAGCTGGATATCGAGTTGTATATGCCGACCATTCCCTCGATTGTTGCCGATGCATCCATGACCAGTGTTCTAAAATCATCAGGCGTTCAATCAGGTAACTGTAAATTTATTGTTACAATGTTTGACGATGATCAGCTAAATCTCAAAGTTGCTGTTCGTGCACATATTTTAAATGAAAATCTGAATATCATTTCACGTTCAAGTATGAGACATGGAAGTGAAAATTTACTCAATATCGGTGTAGACCACGTCATTGATATATTTGATATTATTGCCAAACGCATTGACTTTGCACTTCGTTCTCCTTATCTTTTTAACCTTTTACATTGGGTACATGGGGGAAATCTTCATGTCAGCAAAAGTGATATTCTCCCTACAGGAAAATACATCGTTTGTTCTAAAGGACGCTTTGGTAAGACACTGCAGCGAGTATTGGATAAAAACAATATTGAGTACACCTATTTAGACATAAATAGAGAGCTGCATGAAAAAGTCTTTTCCGACAAGGATTTTTTTATGCAAGCGGGTATTGAGCAGGCCGCTTGTATTATCGCCGGAACAAATGATGATGCGATTAATCTCTCAATTATTGCAACGGCTAGGGGAATAAATCCCGATATTTTTGCCATCGTGCGTGAAAATGAAATTGAAGAGAAAAGTTTATTTTCCCATCTTCGGGTTGATAAAATTTTTATTCTCGATCAGATCGCTGCGATTGACGGATATAACTACATTGACCGACCGCTAACAATACCTTTTATACAAAAACTTGAGTTACTTTCGAATCTAGAAATAAAAAATACACTTTTATCAATCACCAAAAGAATCAATAAGCGCCCTACTCTTATAGAAATACACGTTAATCCTAACCATACGCATGCACTTTACAGCCTTTGTACGCAGTATGCTATAACGATTGGGCAATTGCTAAATAATCCTTACAAAGATAATAAAGATTTAGAAATTGTTATTATGGGAATTAAGCGTGAGAATGGTGACTTTATACTTTTGCCCGATGATAGTATTTTACTCCAGGCATATGATCATATTCTTTTGGCAAGCAGTAAACCAAGCTTGAGCCTCTTTACAACCATTCTAAATAACTATTACGAGCTTTATTATGTTGTTCATGGCGTTGAAGCTCAACGCTTCCATATTCCTTGGTTGCAAAAGCGTTTAGATTAAATACTGACGCGATCTTCCATAGCTTTAGTAAGCGATAAGATGTCTACGTTTTCCAAACTAACTCCCGTTGGAACTCCCTGCGCAATACGTGTAAATCGTACGTCACATCCGCTTAGCTTGTCTTCTATATATAAGATAATTCCATGATTGGCGATTGAAGGGGTAAGAGCAAAAATCACTTCTTTAATACCGCTATTAACCACATCACGTAAATGCGATGCATTAAGCTGTTCCAATGATTCCAAAACAAAATAACGTCCGTCAAAAAGTCCGTTTTCTTCAAAAGTCAAAATATCTTTGGCGTTTTCAACAATGCACAAAACTTCATGATTACGCCGTTCATCACTGCAAATCGCGCAAAGCTCATCTTCACTGATTCCACCACAAGAACGACACTTTTTAAGACTTGTTATGGCATTTTCAATCGCATGAGCGAGTTTCAATCCACCAAAACTGTCATTCATAACCATATGGTATGCCAAACGGGTTGCTGTTTTTTGTCCGATTGTAGGGAGCTGCTGCAATGCATCAACGAGCCGATTAAATTTTTCGAGAGAGCGTTTCATGGAGATATTGTATCTAAAAGATTTTCATTATAAGTTTAGTCTTTAAGACTCAATTATTGTAACACTGTGTTTGATATGCTATAATTCCGAAAATTTTTAACCTATTTATGGAGCTACACATGGACGAATTAAGTTATTATGAAATTCTCGAAGTCACAAAAAGTGCCAATGGAGATGAAATTAAAAAAGCTTACCGAAAAATGGCAAAACTGCATCATCCGGATCGCAATCCAGGAAATCCTGATGCAGAGCATAAATTTAAACTCTGTAATGAAGCCTATCAAACCCTAAGCGATGATAATCAAAGAGCATTGTATGATCGATATGGAAAAGAGGGATTGCAAGGTGGTGGAGCTTCTCGTGGACGCGGTGGCTTTGACGATCTAGGCAGTATTTTCGAAGAGATGTTTAATGGATTCGGTGGCACTGGACGTCGTCAATCACGTGAGCCAACGGATAAGTTCTCTCTCGATATGGGTGTAGAAATGAAAATAAGCTTCAAAGAGGCTGTTTTCGGATGCGAAAAAGAAGTGACCTTCAGCAGTAAAAAATCGTGTAAAACCTGTAAAGGTACCGGTGCCAAAGAGGGTAAAGTAACCTCATGTAACCAATGCGGCGGCAAAGGGCAAGTCTATGTACGACAAGGCTTTATGACCTTCTCACAAACCTGTCCTGCATGTCATGGTGAGGGGACAATGGCCAGTGCCAAATGTTCAGACTGTAAAGGTAAAAGTTACACAGAAACTAAAGAGAGCGTAACGGTCAAAGTACCAGCGGGAATCGATACCGGTAACCGTTTGAGAGTATCAGGACGTGGTAATACGGGTAAAAGTGGTGTAGCAGGTGATTTGTATGTGACCTTTGAAGTCGAAGAAGACAGCCACTTTATCCGTAACGGTAATGATATTTATCTGCAAGTTCCTGTCTTTTTCACTCAAGCCGTTTTGGGAGAGGACATTACAATCCCATCACTCACAGGCAACGTTCTCTTAGAGCTTGAAAAAGGGACTAAGGACAAACAGCAATATCGTTTTAGAAATGAAGGAGTTGCGGATGTTCACGGTCGTGGCAAAGGTGATTTAATCGCACAAGTCACCCTCACCTATCCTACAAAACTCACCACTGAGCAAGAAGAACTCTTACAAAAACTCCAAGCGAGTTTCGGCATCGAGTCAAAGCCTCATGAGAGTCTGTTTGAGTCAACATTTGATAAAGTCAAAGGGTGGTTTAAATAAAGATCATCCGTTCACCCTTCGACAAGCTCAGAGTGAACGGCTAGTAGTTTTTTATTTCGTAGAACGTTTAGGATACGCCATAGCAATGACAATTGCAATGACGGCATAAGTCCATGGTACAAAATCAGGTACCGGAACCGGATCCCCTTTTGCATACGAGTGCATTCCTGCAAGATAATAATTCACCCCAAAATAGGTCATCAACACCGATGTAAATGCCAAAAGAGAAATGACACTGAAACTGTAGTCATTATAGGCGCCTTTGATCATACGAAGATGAATAACCACGGCATATACTAAGATAGTAACCAATGCCCATGTCTCTTTTGGATCCCATCCCCAGTAACGTCCCCAACTCTCATTAGCCCATACGCCACCCAAGAAGTTTCCAACAGTCAAAAGAATCAACCCGATCATTAAACTCATTTCATTGATACCGTTAAGCTCTTTGATCGCAAGATTAAGACGTGCTTCATTAGCAGGATTTTTTAGTATGAAAAGTATTAACGTAATCATCCCCAGCAGAGCACCCAAGCCTAAGAAGCCGTAACTAGCCGTAATCATAGCAACATGAATAGCAAGCCAATAGGACTGTAATACAGGAACTAGATTTGTCACCTGCGGATCAAGCCAATTCAAGTGTGCAACAAAAAGAATAATACCAGCCATGATTCCTGTGGCCGCCAAAGTAATAGCTGATTTACGTGAGAAAATAAATCCTGCTAATACGGTTGCCCATGCAATATAAACCATTGACTCATATCCATTTGACCATGGAGCATGCCCTGCAATGTACCAACGCATTGCCAAACCGGCTGTATGCGCTGCAAAAAATATAATCAATAATCCAAGTGTGACTTTGGTGAAACCTTCAATCTTGAACGAAGGCTTTAAAATTTTAAGGAACGAGAGAAGCAAAAGTGCAAATCCAAGAATAAAATATAAAGGCCACAACTGTTCGAAGATATTCCATTTATTGTAAGCCAATTCAACTTTTGCTCTTGTTTCACTTGGATAAACACTCGCACCTGCAAAATGCTGATATTTATCAATTAACGAGAGTGCTTTGTCTGCATTAGACCAATCACCGCTTTTTAATGCACTATCAACAGCACTGAAATAGCCCATTGCCATCAAACGTACCATTTGAGCATCTTTTGGATCCAATGTCTGCAATGCCTCAATAGTTGCATACCATTTATTGTTTTGATCGTTTGGTTTTGGCCATATTTGAATTAATGAACCGGTGTATACCATGAATGCAACATTAACACGTTCATCAATTTGCAAAAGTGCTTTATCAAACTTATCACGTTTGCCTGGAGCCTTACGAGTGGCCTCATCAACAAGAGATGCTAGTTTATATCCGGTGATCTCATCAGGTACTTCAAAAAATTGAGAAAATGCTGCCACTTTTGCATCTTCTGGAAGTCCAATACGTTTATTGATCTCTTTGTCCCCTGTTTTGATCATAGCTATTTCACGCCATGCATCAGGTCGCAACATCATCCCCATAATCACCTGATTAGAACTTAGCCCTAACAACGATGTACTACGGTTAAGTTTTGATAAAATTTCGTGAGAAAGAGTATCAAGAGGTTTCATACGCCCGCTGGAATCTTGAACGATCAAATGCCCAAATTTCTCCGCATGCGCAGCGTCAAAACTCTTAGCTGTTGTGATTACAGGATTCTCATTATTTTGAGCATGAAGATTCACATTGCTCAAAGCCATGACTATCAATGCCAAAGATGCCGCAAGTTTTTTTGCATTCAATGATTTTAATTTTTCACTAAGACCATTAAAGCGGCCATTTTTGACAATCAAGACACCAAACAATCCAATTGCGAGTAATATGTACCCTATGTACGTCACTATAGTACCTGGGTCACGATTTACAGATAAAACCGTTCCCATTTCATCTTGATCGAATGACGACTGAAAGAAGCGGTACTGTTTATAATCAAGAATATGATTCATATAAATACGATAAGGCATTTTAACTCCATGGGCTTGGTCGATAAGGGTAACTTCACTCGCATACGATGCCGGAGACATAGAGCCCGGATATCGCTCTAGTTGAAAATCATTGAGTTGTATTGCGAAAGGTAAAGAACGTTCAATAGAGCCATAAGCAACATCAACCGTAATATTCCCCAATGTAACTGTTTTGGCTTCACCGATCTCACCCGGTGTACCTAAAACAATAAGCGAGTCTTTTTTATCACCGCGGGAAAGCTCTAGTGTTAACGCATCAGCACCTTTCATCATTGGCCCTTTCCCAGGTTTGGAAATGAGTTTCATGATACCTTTAGGAATAAATGAACGTAATACAAAGCCGCTTTGCGGTGTTTGAAACAGTGTACGCGCTGCTAACTCATTCTTTCCAGAATCCAATGAACCTGACTGCTGTGTATTCATACTAAGGGTATTAAGTTTCATTCCATGATTCATCATGACCTTATCCCCTTCTACACTTAAGGAAACAACAGGTTTTTGATAGTTTCGTCCCGATCCAAAATCCAAGACAAAATCATCAGCCTCAAAAGAATCACCTTTTTTCAAGCTCACTTGTTCTCCTGCACCTCCTGCAGTCACCATCATATTAAGAATCGACTCACCTTTAGGATCTGAAACTGCTTCCAGTCTTGCATCTCCCATATATCCATCTAATTTAACCTTCACTTCTCCACCATCAAACGCCAATGTACGCTCAAATGTATTGGATAAACGCTTTGAGAGAAATAATGGCTCTTGGAATGTGTAAGATTTCCCTTCATTGTGTACATTAAACGTCACATACGGCTCATTACTTACAATAACGTTATTACTTTCACCCTCACGAATGTGCATCACGCCCTCATAACCAAAATAACGGGTTACTGCAGCACCAATCAATATGATCAAAAACGAAACGTGAAAGGTAAATACCAATATTTTTTCTTTTCGCGCCATATTGAACTTAACAATATTAAGCAATAAATTAAGAGCAAGAAGCCCTAACAGTATTTCAAACCATCGTGCATTGTATATATCAGCTTTTGCAGTCATTGTGCCATAATCATTTTCTACAAATGTGGCATAGCCAATAGTAACGGCAAATATAAGCATGAGGGCCGCCATGGTCTTCATGGAACTTAAAATAGAGTGGATTTTATTCATAAGGAACCTATCTAGATAATATGGTAGAAATTATAGTCGGTATAAGGTAAATATATGTTAATTCACTGTTAATGGTATTAGACACCCTCAAGTATCATAGCCTCTGCAAGGCGCTTGAACGCTGCAATGTTAGCTCCATCTACAAAATTTCTCTCTTTACCGTATTCTTTTGCTGTTAAAGCAACTCGCTTGTAAATTTGACACATGATTTCATTGAGTTTAGCATCTACTTTATCATAACTCCACTTTTCCATCGACGCATTCTGACTCATCTCAAATTCACTTACTGCAACACCGCCTGCGTTAGAAGCTTTTCCTGGAGCGAAAAGAACACCCTCACGTAAAAAAAGTTCTATGGCTTTTGGTTGGGTTGGCATATTAGCCCCTTCAATAACCGCTACACAGCCATTATTGACCAATATTTGTGCATCCATTTCCGTAAGTTCATTTTGTGTTGCACATGGGAATGCTGCAAAACAGGGTATATTCCAAGTTGCATGCCCACCAATCGGATAGTCTGCTTTTTTTATGTACTGTGACCCTTGAACTTGAGTTGCATAGTTTTCCAAAGATAAGCGGCGGCCATCATCTTTTAAAATTCTTAATAATGTCAGATTGATACCACTAGGGTCATAAATAGTCCCCTCACTATCACTGCAAGTCACTACTTTCGCCCCAATGTGCTGAAGTTTCTCAATTGTATGAAGAGCAACATTACCGGCACCGCTTACAGTACATATCTGATTTTCTAGCACTTCTTCCAACTCTTCTTTGAGCATTTCCTGTGCAAAATAAACGACACCGTATCCCGTAGCTTCAGGACGCAGAAGAGAACCGCCGAATGTATAAGGCTTTCCGCTGAGAACACCGTCATAATTTCGGGTAATCCGCTTGTATTCCCCATATAAAAATCCGATTTCTCTCGTACCGACACCTATGTCTCCGGCAGGTACATCAATACGGGCGCCTATATAAAGATGAAGTTCTCTCATAAATGCACGACAAAAGTTCATTATCTCAAAATCACTTTTTCCTTTAGGATCAAAATCGCTTCCCCCTTTGCCGCCACCGATTGGAAGACCCGTCAAAGAGTTTTTAAAAATCTGTTCAAATGCTAAAAATTTCAGAACACCCTCAGTAACACTGGGATGAAATCGCAGCCCTCCCTTATAGGGTCCAAGAGCATTGTTGTACTGTATACGATATCCATTATTGACATGAACATGATTATGATCATCTACCCACTGTACTTTAAACTGTATGATACGATCTGCAGTAACAATACGCTCTAATATGGCATACGTCTCATAACGGTCATCATTTTCTATCACAGGTTGCAAGGAATTCATTACTTCACTGACAGCTTGTATAAATGTACCATCAACTGAGCAATTTGACTTCTCAAGATTCTCGATAATTTTTTTGATCATAGTAATCCTTTATCTGTCAAGAAACTATTTGAGTTCACCCCAATGGTTTCCTATATGCAGTGACGTTTTGAGGGGAATACGCAGTGTCATAATGGATTCCATAACATCTACAAAACGTTTTCCAAGCTCTTGGGCCACATCTTCATCCACTTCAAAAATAAGTTCATCATGTATTTGCAACAACATTCGTGCACCTAAACCTTCACTACGAATAATCTCATCAATCACATTCATTGATAATTTTATCAGATCACTTACAGAACCTTGAAAAACTGTATTAACCGCTTCGCGCTCGTATGCGGCTTTGAGCATTGGCGTAGCAGAACCGAAATCAAAATAGCGGCGGCGATGGAGCAATGTCTCGACATACCCCATCTCTTTTGCCTGCTCAACGATACCGCTAAAGTATCCTTTGACGCTAGGGAATGTTTCAAAATAGCGCTCAATAATCTCTTTTGCTTCTTTGGTAGTGATTCCCAACGTATCAGATAGTTTTTTCGCACCCATCCCATATAACAATCCAAAATTTACGGTTTTGGCAATATGACGCTTTGCACGTGCTTCCTCTTCACCAAATAATGAAATGGCTGTTTGCATGTGAATATCACGGCCTTCATTAAAGGCATTCAACAAAACGCTGTCTTCACTAAAATGGGCCAACAGTCGTAATTCAATTTGAGAGTAATCGATACCTATGAGTTTTTTTCCATGTGACGCAATAAACGCCTCACGAATACGCATTCCCAATGCTGTTTTAACCGGAATATTCTGTAAATTTGGATTTTTTGAACTTAATCTACCCGTTGCTGTACCTGTCTGAACGAAAGACGTATAAATTCGAGAGTGTTTGTCGCTTTTAGCTAGTGCCATCAGAGGCTCGATGTAAGTCGAATACAACTTATGATATTCACGATATTGAAGAAGCATTTCAATGACTGAATGTTCATTTTTCAATCCCTCTAAGACGGACTCATCTGTACTGTAACCTGTTTTTGTCTTTTTACCATGCGGTAGCTTTAATGTCTCAAACAGTATCGTTCCAAGTTGTTTAGGTGAATTTAAATTGAAAACAGTGCCACAAGAAGTATAAATATTTTCGGTAAGTGATGCCAGTTCTTTCGCAACTTCTGTTTTAAAAAGCTCCAATATCTTTACATCTACCGCGATTCCTTCTCGCTCCATTCCCAATAGCGTTAGCGTAAAAGGAAATTCGACATTATACGCTTCACTAAGGGCAGCAGCTCCCCCTTTTAGCTCGAGCTGCTTATTGAGCACCTCATACAATTGAAACGTGATGTATGCGTCTTCCGCAGCATAACGACACGCATCCTCAATAGCCACGGAAGCGAAATTTTCTCCTTTTTTAACCGTATCTTTGAAATGGATCATCTCATGTCCAAAGAGTGATTGACTTAAACTGTCCATCGAAAGTGATCTTCCTGAATCACCCAACCATGCCAATACCATTGTGTCTGCATGAATCGGCAACCTGTCAACACCTAAAAAACGGGTAACAAAGTGAAGATCAAATTTAATATTATGACCTATGACTTTTCGTTTAAAAATCTCTATCATTGCCCTTTTAGCAGCATCTGAACTTACCTGATTACCAACACCTAAATAAGAGTGGGCAATGGGTACATAATAGCCTGTCTTTCCATCTGTACTAAAGCTAAATCCTACCAATGAATCATGATGATAATCCAAACCGGTCGTTTCCGTGTCAAACGCGATCAATGCATCCAATCCGATAGCTGCAATATGTCGCTTCAATGTTTCATCATTATCTATGAGCAGACTGCACCCTTCTTTATTCGTACACGTTTGCCCAATCGTCGCTATTTCAACTTTTGGAAAATTCACCGAATCGTCAAAAAGCGCTTTTGCCTTCAAAGAACGTAAGACTGCATTCATCTCATAATGTACAAGATCATCATACAATGGAAGAAAAGGATTATCAAAATGCATCTCATACTCACTAAAGTCTAAGACATCAAACACATCTGCCTTTAGTGTTACCAGCTCTCTCGAACGAAATGCATCATCACGATACGTTTCTAATAATCCACGAATACGAGGAGGCATTACTTCGTTCAGACGTTCATACATTGCATCCAAACTTCCAAATTGATCCAAAAGTTTTTCTGCCGTTACCTTGCCAATCCCTTTTACTCCGGGGACATTATCAGCGGTATCCCCAATGAGAGCTTGATAATCAATAAATTGACTCGGATGAACACCGTATTTCTCCGTACAATGTTTTTCATTGAGCACTTTTTTACTGATTGCATCTACAAGTACGACTAAATCATCTTCAATAAGCTGATACAAGTCTTTATCATGTGACACAATACGGACCAAATAGCCCTGCTCTCTTGCATGATGCACAACAGAGGCGATCATATCATCGGCTTCATATCCTGTTAAAGACAGGGACTTATAGCCCATTTTATCAATCCAATCAATAGCAATAGGAAGCTGTTTGATTAAATCATCAGGGGCAGGAGAGCGATTAGCTTTATAATTCGGATCAATTTTGGATCTGAAGCTAGGCCCCTTTGCGTCTAGTGCAAAAATAAGATAATCACTGCTGTGATCTTTGTGAAGTGATGCAATAAAGTTCATAAATCCAGTCAAAAGACCGGTCGGAAAACCATGTTTGTTCGTTAGAGGAGGAAGAGCATAAAACGAGCGGAAAAAAAATCCAAAAGTATCTATAATTGTTATTGTTTTTGGGGCCATCTTTATTTAAACTACGCCGTTTTTATTTCAACAATAGCATCAATTGCTTTTTGCAATTTAACGGCATCAAATCCTGCTGCTTCAGCTTTTTTAAGCCCTTGCGTAATTGAACGCTCAGACAATGGGTCATTAATAGGCATAATAGTTTTGATGATATTAAGCACCGTAGCTAGCTCTTTAATCTCATCAGGAGCTTCTTGAGGTGTATCTGAAAATGATATCATTTGAACAAACTCATGATCAAAATTCCAGTGAGCAAAAATTGCTGCAGTTACTTCTGCCGTTGATGCTTCTACATAACTACGTTCAACACTTGAGATATCAACTGCCACTTCAATATCTGATTTAAAATTGGTAACCAGCTCTTCTTGGATAATATCGCTCGCAATAACGATCTTCCCCGTTTCTTGCAGAAAAGAGGCTAAAAAAAGTTTATCTGCTTTGGCTCTATCAATTTGACTAAACCACTTATGAGATAAGACAGCCTGCATGGAAGATATCTCCGCAAAGCGTTCTGAAGTGATTCCATAAGGCTCCATATCTACATTCAAAAGTTTACGTACTGAATTACCCAAGCCAATTGATCGTGTCATACTCATACCGAACAATGAAACTGCCTGTGCCACATTGTTAATCTCACGACGCAAACTGTACAACGGTGAATTAGCCGCTTTTAGTAAGTTTGCAACAATCATAGGATCACCTTCAATGGTCTTCACCAAATCACCGATAGAAGATTCAGGATCATTACAAACCCTTTGCATATCAATAACGGTCTTAGGCAATGGTGGTAACGATTTAATGCTGTCTATCATTGAACTTTTCATTCATGGTCCTTATAGTATAAGCTACTGCGTTTATTATATCTTATTTAATTCAAGAGCTAAATATTTTCCGGTAAAACTTCCGGTTTTTTCCCAATCATTGGCCACCATTTCCGGATTACCCTGAGCTACCAAAAGTCCTCCGCCTGATCCGCCTTCAGGCCCTAAATCAATAATATAATCGGCATTTTTTATCATATCAAGATTATGCTCAATGACCAAAACTGAATTCCCAAGTTCCACAAAATTGTGAAGTACTTTCGTTAAACGGTTTACGTCATCAAAATGCAATCCCGTAGTAGGTTCATCGAGGATATACAGTGTTTTACCGGTATCTTTTTTACTCAGTTCTTTAGCCAATTTAATGCGTTGCGCTTCTCCGCCAGAAAGAGTAACAGCATTTTGTCCCAACGTAATGTAATCCAATCCGACATCACTAAGTGTCTGTAAAATCACCTTCATTTTAGGGATAGGGGCAAAAAACACCAACGCTTCACCTACACTCATATTCAATACGTCAGAAATAGTTTTGCCTTTATATTCCACTTGCAGGGTCTGCAAGTTATAACGGCTTCCATGACATGCATCACATTTGACCATAATATCAGGAAGAAAGTGCATCTCGATCTTGATTTCGCCCTCTCCCTGACACTTTTCACATCGACCGCCTTTAACGTTAAAGCTAAAGCGTGATGCTGTATACCCTCTAATCTGTGCCTCTTTTGTTTTAGTAAACAAATTACGAATCTCATCCATTACACCTGTATAGGTAGCAGGATTGGAACGCGGTGTACGCCCGATTGGGCTTTGATCAAGATAAATAACTTTATCAAGCTTTTCAAGTCCCGTGATTTCAACGCCTTCAATCCGATTTATTTTACGTGCACGATTTAAAATTTCTCTCGCCACAGGCAGAAGTGTCTGTAAAATCAGCGAACTCTTACCGCTTCCGCTAACACCGGTAACACATACGAAATTGTGCAGTGGAATCGCAACACTCAGATCATTAATATTATTAAGCGAAACATTATTAATATTCATCCACTCTTCTTGAGGTCGACGATAAAAGTATTTTATTTGCTTACGTCCAGATAAATAATCGGCAGTGAGGGTATCGCTTTTTTTCATCTCTTCAAGTGTACCTGCGAAAACAACATTTCCGCCGTATTTTCCTGCACCAGGGCCTATATCAACGATATAGTCGGCATGTTCAATCGTTTCTTTGTCATGTTCAACAACAATAACCGTATTCCCTTTTTCCTGCAAAGATCGCAGTGTTCGAATAAGCTTTAGCGTATCCCGTTCATGCAATCCGATACTAGGCTCATCGAGGACATACATAACACCGGTTAAACCGCTTCCGATTTGAGATGCGATACGAATCCGCTGGGCTTCTCCACCACTGATACTACGGGCATCACGGCTCAAGGATAGATACCCAAGACCCACATCAAAGAGAAAAAAGAGGCGCTCACGAATCTCATTGAGGATTGACGCTGCGATCATCGTACTTTGATCACTCAAATGCTCAAATGTTTTCGGATCAACGAACCATGCATACGTGTCTTTGAGCGGCATAGTAATTACTTCACCAATCCCTTTGTCCGCTACTTTTACCGCTAATGATTCACGTTTTAATCGATTCGAATTACAAATATTACACGGCTTTTCACTCATATAATCCGCGAGATCTTTTTCATCTTTAAAAATATCATAGGCAATACGGACAATTCCAGGCCATGTACGAGTTATTGGATGTTCTTGCCACTTGAATTGGACATCGTCGATTGTGCCGTGCAATATGGCTTTTTTCTGATGTTCTTCAAGAGAGTAAAATGGTACAGTGACATCTATGCCGACTGTGGCACAAAAGGCTTTTAGAAAAGTAAAATAATACCCCTTATTAAACCCATAAACAATCTTAATCGCCCCTTTTTCTACGGACAATTCAGAATCAATAATCTTCTCATAGTCCAATGAATAACGGATACCCAATCCATCACACTCAGAACACGCACCTTTTGGTGAGTTAAATGAAAATGAAAGTGGCTCCAACGGATCAAAGCTAACTTTACAATCAAAACACGCACTGTGTTCACTGTAATGAATAAGCTTTTCATGAAGGCCAACTTCTTCATGGTTTTGAATCTCTATTTCCACTTCCCCAAAACTCTCTTTGAGTGCTTTCTCAACGTCTTGACCCAAGCGATCGTGATTTTCGTCCTTTACTACGAGACGGTCAATGACTACCTTTATCGTATGCTTCTTAGTTTTGGAAAGCTCAATTTCTTCATCAAGACGCACCATCACCCCATCAATTTGTGCTCGAACATATCCCTTATGTCGTAAGGACTCAAAAATATCTGCAAAAGTCCCTTTTTTTTCTCTTACAAGAGGTGACATGATTACTATTTTTGAATCAACAGGCAATTTTAGCACCTGGTCAATAATATCCTGTGCCGACATTTTCGTAATTTGTTTACCGCATAAGTGGCAGTGCTGAATACCGATTCGAGCGTATAAAAGACGTAAATAGTCATAAATTTCTGTAATGGTTCCTACTGTTGAACGCGGATTTTTAGACGTTGTCTTTTGATCGATGGCAATAGCCGGAGTTAACCCCTCTATCTTGTCCACATCAGGTTTGCCAACACGATCTAAAAATTGACGTGCGTATGACGAAAGTGATTCGATATAGCGACGTTGCCCCTCGGCATAAAGGGTATCAAATGCCAACGTCGATTTTCCACTTCCGCTAATCCCCGTAAAAATAACAAGCGAATTTTTAGGAATTTCCAAAGATATATTTTTGAGATTATTCTCACGCGCGCCAATAATTTTAATCTTATCCATACTGATTATCCCACAATGATTTTATACGCCGTAAGGGCGAAAATAATACTATAAAAGGCAACAAGTACCTGTTTATAATGCTTTAGTTGTATTTTATGTACAAAATAAATTCCTATACCGATGCCTAGTAACGATGAAAAAGCCATGATAAGCCCTGCTTGCCAATTTAACATTCCCAAGAGTCCTAATGTAACAAAAGCCGATGCAGAGGTAAATATCACGAAAAAAAGTCCTATGGCTGACGCTTTTTTGAGGTCAAATCCCATAAAACTAACTAAAATTGGAGTCATCAATATTGCACCTCCTACCCCTAACATTCCCGAGAATAACCCAATAAAACTGCCTATGGCTACATAAAGAGGTCGATTGATTATCTCAGGCCGTGTAGGCTCAGGAGACGACATGACAAACCGTCCAAGCGTAAAGGCAACAATAGCCAAAAAAGACCATTCAAGCAACGCTTCATCCAAAACTTTCACCAACACGGCACCCAACATGGCTCCGACTAAACCGCCAAAACCGAAATATTTAATGTCGCTAATCACATAGGTTTTTTTCTTATGATGCATCCAAGCTGCCATCAAAGAACCAAATACCATCTGCATTACAGATATGGCAATCGCCTCTTTGATACCAAATCCAAGGATCATCAGCAGAGGAACGCTTACCGTCCCTCCACCAATTCCAAAAAAACCGGACAAAGCCCCTACAGCTACACCCAAAACAATTAGTTCGATTGTCATCATATTACGCTTTATGTTCGATTATACTGCGCGATTATACTTTAGTTTACCCCTATTCTTTCCTTGCATTTTTACGCTATAATTTATGATCTAGTGAAATATTATGGGGCTTTCTATGTTACCAACAATTCTCCAAGCTGCTGAAAATTTTTGTATACATCAAATTGGCTTGCCGCATACAACTACTGGCCTGAGTGATAAAAAGAGAACACTTATTGCTTATCTTGACATAGAAACAAAAAGCGGCAGTAAACATCGTGCCTATTTAGGGTGTGACAATGTGCTTATTCAATACATTGCCGAAATTTTTTTAGGTGAAGAAAATTCAGATGAGGAGACTCTTACGGACATGTTACTTGAAACAACCAATATGATTATCGGTAGCGCGAAAGTAATTGCCGAGTCGTCCGATATAAATCCGTTTACCATTTCCACACCCCATTTCTTAATAGAAGATTATTTCACTATGCCTTATGACGGAATTCACACTGTCCAAGTGGCCAATGGTGAAATGATGATCGCAATAAAGGCCTTATAACGATGGATGAAGAATTAGCCCTTGCTGTTGAGCCGCCTCTTCCTGATAAAGAAGGTTCATTTGATCCGCTTAAAGAACTCGCATGGATGGATTATGAGGGATTGCTTGATATGGAAGTTGAATTTGTCTCAGATTTGGGGCAAACAACTCTCTCTCTTGGAGAAATACTCAAGTTGGAAAAAGGATCAGTTATTGATTTGGGAAAACCAGCCGGTGAGAGTGTCGAATCCTATGTTAATCAACGTATTATTGGAAAAGGAGAAGTAATGGTTTATGAAAAAAATCTTGCAATTCGTATCAATGAGGTACTCGATTCGAGTGCAGTATTGTATTATTTATCCAAAGAGAGATTATGAAAAAATTAGCCCTGATTCTACTCATTCCTGCCATACTTTTTGGGTCAAAGATCCTCAGTTATAATATTTATGATCGTCACGACCATGTTGACATCATGCTTACCTTTGATACCCCATACGAGGGTGTTTTACGTCAGAATAGACAAGGGGATGTCATTGTCATTAAATTGGAGGAAGCGTCTATTGATTCCCCTTTGGTAAAAACGATTAATTCTGAATTTCTTCAAAAACTTTCTATTTCTCCCAATGCTGATCAAATCCAAATTGTAGCGAATGTACCCTCCAATGTTATTCTTCAGGCATCTAAAACATCAGATTCTTATGGCTTAAGACTACGATTTAATCCACTCTTAGCATCGCCATTAAAAAATAGTGTCGCAGCACAAAACGCAGCTACAATTTCAACTCTTCCGACAAAACAAGGAAACGAGTTTGAACAAAGCTATTATGTCGTTATTGGAATTTTAGTCGTTGGAATTGGAATACTCTTTTGGCTTAAACAAGGAATATCGAAAAAAACAATCCGAATGCGTGAAGAACCAAAAGCTCCGTGGTCCTTCAACACCGATAAAAAAAGCAACCCTATTTTGTCTTCAACAGCATCCTTGGCGAGTACACTGGGGGGCGGTGGTGTCCATATTCGATTTCAAAAAACACTCGATGCCTCTCACTCTGTAGCCATGCTCGACTTTGGTACACAAAGCTATCTCGTTCTTTTGGGAAACAATACGATTTTATTGGACAAATTTCAAGACAACATCCCTATTTCCCAAAATGAATTTGAAACAATGCTCAAATCAAAACATCAAGAACTCGATGGTTTTTTCCAGTTGGGAACGACGCAAGATGAATCTTTCGACTCGTATAAAGAAAAGGCATCTGGAGGGTATTAATACCCTCTTCTATCAACGTCTATCAACGTCTCTTTAGCACTCACAACTCATTGAAGAAGCTTTAAATCCTTCATATATTTGACGATTATTGCGAAAAAACTGATCAACTACATTCATAAAGTCAACTGGATCATCAATCCGATTAACCGCATCGCGCAAAGCCGATGCTCCCTCATACCCTTTTGAATACGTATGAACATGTTTACGAAACATTACTACACCTCTATCGCCGTAAAAAGAGATCATTCCCTTTACGTGTTCCATAATTATCGCATGCTTCAACATTGGGTCTACGTCACTGTTACCTGTTTTCAATTGATGAAATATCCATGGAGCACCAACCGCCCCTCTACCAATCATTACACCATCAGCGCCTGTATGTTTTAAAACCCATTGTGCTTTTTCATAGGAGTCAATATCACCATTCGCTATTACAGGAATCGAGATAGCAGCTTTAATCTCAGCAATCGCATCATAGTCAACGGGCGCTTTAAACTTTCCAGCACGTGTTCGTCCATGTACTGCAATGAAATCAGCTCCGCATTCCTGTACAAGTCTGGCGATTTCAATATGATTTTTTTCTTCAAATCCTAAGCGTATTTTAACACTGAGTGTTGATTTATTCGAGGTTTTTTTAATGGTTTCGATGATTTTAGCCATACGCGGTAAATCTTTGAGTAAAGAACTACCCGATCCATGGCAAACAATTTTTGGAACAGGGCATCCGCAGTTAAGATCAATAATATCAATATTATCCTGCTCATTCAATATTTCGACTGCACGACGTACAACATCTTCTTCTGATCCCGCTATTTGTACCGAATAAGGGTCTTCATTAGGACTTCGTTCTAGCATTTTAAATGTTTTTTCAGAGCCATGGGCAAGCGCATTTGAACTAAGCATTTCACTCACTGTTAAATCAGCTCCGAATTTTTTAACTACATTACGAAATGGAAGATCTGTATATCCTGCTAATGGTGCAAGTGCGTATATAGGTGTATCAAAAGAGAGTTTGTTTGTCATAAGTATTTACCTATCAAAGAAACTAAACAACAAAGGGATTCCTTTGCCATAAAGCTGTGTTAATTGCAGTTTCGTCGAAAAAAGATAGCAATATCGTAGTGTTTATTAGAGCGTTTGAGATCTCTGTATGCCTTGAAAATTTGATATTCATCGTGAGAGGTATTGTTAAGTAACTCATTGGCGATATCTATCATTTGCAAATCA
The DNA here is from genome assembly GCA_030694265.1 of Sulfuricurvum sp. GTDB lineage: Bacteria > Campylobacterota > Campylobacteria > Campylobacterales > Sulfurimonadaceae > Sulfuricurvum. The sequence goes on along the minus strand of JAUXYP010000008.1, from coordinate 285,267 downwards.
TACAGTGTGTAAAAATACGCTTCCATCACATCATCACATTGCTCACTCATAGATTCAAATAGACGTATTCGCTGCTCAGGAATCATATTTTTAGCCAATACTATCGATAAATCAATAAAATCAGCGCTTGTTAATTTGAGGTTTTTGATCAAGTTAATCACTTCCTCGTTACTCATCTCAACCCCATTTTCAGCACTGTTTATACGTCCAAGGAAGCTAAATAGTGACGATTTTGAGAAAAGATTTTTGAATTTGATAACTGAACCCATGGATGCTGTCTTAACATACGATTCAAATGCTTTTTGACAAACAACATCGCCATACGTTTCAGGACGCGATAAAACTTCATCAGCCGTTAATTCACCACGCTCAAGACGATTCAAATTATTTTGAATCATCAATGATGTTGTATTAGCTAAATGAAACTTTTTAATCTCCACTTTTTTATGTGCTTTAACATCAGTCAGTAGAGTTAGTGCTTCATCAAGTTTTTCATTACCTACGGCTTGCAATGTTTCATAAGGGAGAATCAATGAATTATCAATTAATCTTCCCATAACCTTATAAGCATCACTTTTAAATGCATAATTACGCTCAGCAACTCCTAATAGAGAATCACGAAGTGCATCCAGCATTTTTTCATAATCACGATTTAAACGTCTAAGTTTAAAGTTACCAACTAAAACATAAACTGCCATATGCAATACGCTTGCAAGATACAAAAGAGCCAGAGGTACAACTACCCAAAAAGCAACAGGGAGATTAGGAAAATGGATACCTATTAAATCAAAGGAAATGGATTCTGTATTGATACTGTAGACGGCTATGCCGACTAATATCATTAAAATAAATGACCCAATAGTATAACGTTTTAGTTGCATTAATTCCCCTTTAGGCTTTGTTCTTCTCAGCAATAGGACGACAGATAATACAGTATTTAGCGTGCGCTTTTACTTTTAGACGCTGAAAGCCTATCTCATCTTCACACATATCGCATATGCCGTATTGTTTTGTTTTTATTTTAGCTAATGCGGCTTCGATTTCATTTAACTCTTGAAGCTGCTGTGTACCAATGGCACTTTCAACCAGATTTTCGTTACTGGCAGATGCATAATCGCCCTCATCATTTAGTTCACACTCACGAAGCTGTATCATTTCCTGTTCTACACCATTCAAATTTTTAATAATTTGAACTTTACGAGCCAATAAAATCTCTTCAAAATAATGCAGTTCATTCTCTCTCATATGTTTCCTTATTTATGATACGGATGATTATTCAACAGTGTAAAAGCTCTATATATCTGCTCCAATAAAACTGCCTTAGCAATCTTATGACTCATCGTCAATTCAGAAAGACTTATAACGCTGTCACACCGAGAAACAAATGACTCCTCAAAGCCGAATGCTCCTCCAATGAAAAATTGTATCGCGATTTTATCACACAGGAGCTTACTAAAAGCCAAACTATCACATTTTTTTCCATCGGGATGTAACGCAATTGAATAACTTTTGCCCAACATGGGTTCTAGCAACTTACTGTATGCCAATTTTGATGCTTCAGGTCCTGTTTGATGCGCTTTTACCACTTCTTTTGGAAATAATTCAACATCCTCGAGTTTTGCAAAACGGGAAATCATCTTGATTTGTTCTTGATATAGCGGATCGTACAAGCAGCGCTCTTTTTTTGCGATAGAGATAAGTGAAATATTCACAGTAATCCACTGCCTATGACATGATAGGTAACAAAGGCAAAAATATCATCTGTCTTAACACCACCAATAGCGCCTACTGGATGGCTGGACTCTTTGGCCAATATATCCAGTGAATTGCCTAAGACACCCGCTTCTTTTTTTGTTGATGTACTACGATAGGCACCCAAACCGATATAATTGAGTTCCAGCGTGTTAGCAATCGCTATTTCGTCACTGTTATGCGTTGAAAGCCCCACTATTTTATCATTTCCAATTGCCAATTTCAGTATTGTAAGCGCACGTAAGGGGTCACTGTCAATGGCATAAAGGTCATCTTGCCCAATATGAACACCATCACAATAGGTTGCCAACTCATAATGGTCATTGATAATTAAAAATCCGTCCCATAATTGACGTAATTCAATCAAATCATTTTTAATCGTTGCAATATCATCGTGTTTATTACGGTATTGAACAATTTCGCCGTTTAAAGATTTTACTTTTTGTATAAACTCTGCAAAACTAATATCTCGTGAACGTAAAACGTCACGATCACATAGAGCATACAGCCGCATACTAAGGGAGGAGAAGGGTTAACAGGTCGCTTAACGTATCTTTGAGCTCATTACGCTCTACGATCATATCAATAGACCCTTTTTCAAGTAAAAATTCAGCTCTCTGAAAGCCATCCGGTAAATCTGATCCGATGGTCTGCTTAATAACACGCTGGCCCGCAAAACCGACCAATGCACCAGGCTCAGCGATAATAATATCACCCAATGTTGCAAACGACGCACTTACACCGCCCATTGTAGGGTCAGTGAGCAAGGAGATATACGGAAGTTTGGCTTGCGCCAAACGTGCTAATGCAGCAGAAGTCTTCGACATTTGCATCAAAGAAAAAGTACTCTCTTGCATACGTGCACCACCACTGGCGCTGACAATAATGACACCTTGCCGTTTTTCCAAAGCACGATTAATGGCACGAACAATTTTTTCACCTTCAACAGAACCCAATGATCCACCCATAAAGTTAAAATCAAATACGACCAGTTGGACGGGGACAGAATTAATGGTACATTCTCCGCTCACAACCGATGAATAGCGTCCATTTTTTGCATAACCCTCTTCAATACGGGCAGCGTAACTTTTTTTATCCACAAAATCCAAGGGATCAATCGGCTTTAAAGAAGCATCGAATTCAACGAAGCTCCCTTCATCTGTGATAATGGCTAAACGCTCTTGAACACCTATACGTAAATGAAATCCACATTTTGGACAAACATGATTTTGCTTCTCCATCTCTTTGTAGTACATAAGCGATTGGCATGAAGTACATTTTACCCAGTGAGAAGGGGCCTCACTCTTAGTAGGCTGTTTCTTTTTCTCGGAGTCACCGAACAGGTTAAATAGACTCAAAAATACTCCTTTTCAACAATCAAACGTATCCGTTCAAACACTTCTTTATCCGAGCTCAAGAGAATATACCTCTCATCTTGAAACCCATAAAGGTGTTGGCTCAAGTATAAGCCTGCTTGGATATCAAACGAGCGCATTGTACCCAAAAATAACACATATTTAACATAAGGCGCATACGCCAAGGAGAGGGCAAGCGCACCGGGTGAGCGATACTTCAACTTATTTTTCATCAGTTTCTCACCCAGAATCGGATGTTCAGCTGCTTTTTCAAAAAGACCTATTTTTGCTTTTTGATTCACTTTGATGGAATTTTTTGTCTCAGATGTCTCCAAAGTTGTGCGATAATATTCATCTTCCGTTCGTACAAATAGATCTCCGTTTGCAAGATTACAAACAACTGCATCCGTTGTCATTCCTTCTACTTCTAACGCAACTGAAATACCGTAATAGGGGAATAATGAAGCGAAGTTGTCACTGCCATCAATGGGATCGAGGATAATATTGCGAGATGAAGATGGGGACATCCATCCGCTTTCTTCTGAAAAAACTGATCCATAAGAGGATAAATTATTAAAGAAGATTTCTTCAGCACGCAGATCGAATCCATGACTCACATCCCCGCCATGTCCTTTATCGAAAGAATCAAAAAGTGTGGTATCCGCAGAGTTGGTGATCAAATCACGCACCTGTGTGCATGACTCAATAACCGCTTGAATAAAAGGATTCATTATCCGAGCAATGATTTAACCATTGCTCGAGCGGCTTCACGTCCATCATAGGCCGCCGTAACTACTAAATCAGCACCTCGATAACAATCACCTCCAGCATAGATACCAGGCGTTGTTGTTTGAAAAGACTCATCAATGATGATACCGCCCCACGCATTTACCGCAATACCATTTTCTGCTAAAAATGGCGGAACGGCAGGATCAAATCCAAGAGCCATGATGACAACATCCGCATTGACATTGAAATCACCCCCTTTTACTTCTTCCATCTTTTGGCGTCCGCTAGCATCTTTGGCTCCAAGAACGGTCTTCGCCATATGAACGGAGACAGCCTTCCCTGCATCATTAAGTATCACTTCTTTTGGAGATGCATGAAATGAAAATTCAACACCTTCTTCAATAGCGTTTTTGTACTCTCTTTGTGAACCGGGCATATTATGCGCATCGCGGCGGTACAAACACGTAACATTTTTTGCACCTTCACGTTTTGCTGTACGAACACAGTCCATTGCCGTATCTCCACCGCCGATAACAACCACTTCTAAATCTTTAAAATCAAACTGTTTATCATACGTAAGACCAAAGTTTTTTCGCTGTATCGCCGTTAAATACTCCATTGCAACATAGACGTTGGCAGCATTATCGCCTGCCAGATTGGCTGTTTTTGATTTTGTAGCACCGAGTCCAAGAAAGAGTGCATCGTGACTGTCCGCTATCTCATCAAATTCAATGTCTTTACCCACTTCACAATTTAACACCAATTTCAAACCGGCTTCTTCGAGTAATCCTACACGACGATCAACGATTTTTTTATCCAATTTAAAATTAGGAATACCATAGGTCAGGAGTCCTCCTGCATGATCACTTCGCTCATACATAGTAACGGAAATTCCTGAACGCAATAAATAGGTTGCCGCAGAAAGTCCGGCAGGCCCTGATCCAATAATCGCCACTTTTTTATCCGTAGTAATCCCAGGAAAATACGGCTTAAGTCCTTGTTTGAATCCCTCTTCATTAATAAAGGTTTCAATGGATCCGATTGTAATAGCACCATGACCATCATTCAAAGTACAATCCCCTTCACATAGACGGTCATGAGGGCAAACACGCCCCATCACTTCAGGAAAAGGCGATGGTTCATTCGAAAGGTTAAACGCAAACTTCAGATCTTTTTCTGCCACGGCTTTGAGCCACTGCGGAATATAGTTATGTAACGGACATTTATTAAGACAAAATGGATCACCGCATTGAATACAGCGATCACTTTGTGAAGATGCTTCATGCGCATCGACAGGCTCATAGATTTCACTAAAATCTTTCAGTCGTTGAACAACACCGCGTTTTGTTGGATCAATACGTTCAATGGTTAAAAATTCTCTCATAATTAGTCCCCTTTATCAGGATTAAGTGGCAATTTTGTTAAGTTTTTCGGACGAATCATCCAAAAATTACGGATCTCATCACGGAAATTATTTAATAACTTCTGTGCTTTTGCACTCTGTGTTTCAGCCACATAGTCTTGTAAAAGACGTTTTAAATAATGGCGTGCTTCGTCACCGTCATCCGTATCAATACGAAGGGCATCGACAAGTTCACGGTTAACATTTTCAACGAAACTGTGGTTTTCATCATACACAAACGCCACACCACCAGTCATTCCGGCACCAAAATTGATACCCGTCTGTCCTAAGATAACAACAATACCGCCTGTCATATACTCACAGGCATTATCACCGGTCCCCTCAACAACAGAAAAAGCTCCTGAGTTACGTACTGCAAAACGCTCCCCGACACACCCTGCAATAAAGAGTTTACCACCCGTTGCACCGTATAAACACGTATTTCCGCCAGCAGCAAAAGCTTCACCTTCATTTCTAGACTTAATAACGATCTTGCCGCCATGCATCCCTTTACCGATATAGTCATTGGCAACACCGTCTACATGTAAAGAAATACCGTTAATCAAAAATGCGCCCAGTGCCTGGCCCGCAATACCTGTCAAATTGATACGAATCGTATCCGATTTCAATCCTACATCACCGTAATATTGAGCAATTTCACCGCTTATACGGGCGCCGAAGCTACGATTTGTATTACAAATAGACCGTGTGATACGAACAGGACGTTCTGGATTTTTAATAGCATCCATCGCCTCATTCAAGACATCTTTTTCAAATTCATTATCATCAAAAGGTTTATTACTGTCACTTTGACAGGTATTTACCCCATCTTCACGATGCAATATGTTACTAAAGTCAAATTTACGCGCAAATTCGTTGTCCGTAACTTGTAATAAGTCACTGCGTCCAACCAACTCTTCCATCGTCTCGTATCCGAGTTTTGCCATGAGCGCGCGAACGTCTTCCGCCAAGTAGGTGAAATAATTAATCAATTGTTCTACGGTACCTGTAAAATACTCACTGCGAAGTTTTTCATTTTGCGTTGCAATTCCGACTGAACACTTATTGACATGACAGATACGCAATAATTTACATCCAATTATCGTCAATGCGCCTGTACCGAATGCATAACTTTCAGCACCCAACATAGCTGCTTTTATAACATCCTGACCTGTTTTTAATCCACCATCCGTTTGAAGATGAACAAGTCCGCGTAAGTTGTTAACTTTGAGCGCATTATGTGCTTCAGAAAGTCCAAGTTCCCAGGGATTACCCGCAAATTTAATGGATGTCAACGGTGCCGCACCCGTACCGCCATCACCACCTGATATAACGATTTTATCCGCATACGCTTTCGCCACACCTGCTGCAATCGTACCAACACCTGCGGCAGAAACGAGCTTCACCGCTACTTTAGCGTTAGGGTTAACCTGTTTCATATCAAAAATAAGCTGTGCCAAATCCTCAATTGAATAAATATCATGATGCGGAGGTGGGGAAATCAACGTAACTCCCGGTGTCGTATGACGTAAACGGGCAATTAAAGGAGAAACCTTATGCCCTGGAAGCTGGCCGCCCTCACCTGGTTTCGCTCCTTGCGCAACTTTGATCTGAATCTCTTCGGCACTGCGTAAATACGCTGGTGTTACCCCAAAACGTCCAGACGCCACTTGTTTAATCTTAGAGTTTTTCAACGTATCAAAACGCGCTGAATCTTCACCGCCCTCACCCGAGTTACTTTGTGCACCAATGGTATTCATCGCCACTGCCAGACACTCATGTGCTTCAGGAGAGATAGATCCCAAGCTCATCGCTGCCGATGCAAAACGCTTGAAAATTTTCTCTTTTGACTCAACTTTTGAAATATCAATGCTTGGACGATCGGATTTAAATTCAAAGAAATCACGAATAAATTTTTGACCACGCTTATTTACCAAAGAGGTTAAATAATCAAAATCTTCGCGCTTACCACTCTTCGAAACACAATGGATTGCATGAATGACATCCGGATTAAAATCATGATGTTCTTGACCATTGTAAAATTTATAAAATCCACCAATTTTAAGTGGAAAAATACGATTAAAACCATTTTGTTCAAATGCTTCTTTATGGTATTTCGTTAAGCGCTCATCAATATCTTCATACGTTAATCCAGGAATCATTGCATGCGAATCCCCAAAACAATCGTCCACAATTTCACGGCTCAAACCCATAATATCAAATAGGCCAGAGTTACGATAGGACCCAATCGTAGCTATTCCCATTTTTGACATGATTTTCAATAACCCACCGTTAAGGGCATAATGGGCTGCTTTAAATGCCTCTGCACAGTTCTCTTCATTTTCATTACTTTGTTTAACCCGTGCTGCAATTGTTGCAAAAAGCAGACTTGGATAGACGGCACTTGCACCGTATGCAATCAACGTTGCAGCACCATGTGAATCAACAACTTCACACGTAGAGGCAATAATCGATCCCAAATGTCGTATTTTAGCATCCAGCAATGCACGACTGATGCGTCCTACTGCCATTAACATTGGTATTGTTTTACGATCGCTGTCAAAACTACTGTCATCAAGGATAATAATGCGAACACCCTCTTCCCTGACAGCATTGGTAATTTCTAAAACCAATGCGTTAAGCGCATCTCTCAAAGTTCCCTTATACGCTGTAGAGAAAGTTTTATACGTAAAAGAAGCGTTATAACGCGGGGATTTTTTATCTCCAAACGATTTCAATACCTCTAGTTTCTCTTTGAGCATAATCGGCGAGATTGCTTTTAGACGATTGGCATGCGATGGTATTTCATTTAAAATATTGTGCGTCTCACCAAAACCGGTGTTCAAGCTCATAACCACTTTTTCACGAATCGGATCAATCGGCGGATTAGTAACTTGTGCAAAACGTTGCTTAAAGAAGTCACTAAAACTGCGTTGAACGCTGCTAAATGCAGCAAGAGGGGTATCATCACCCATAGACCCAACAGCTTCTTTCCCATCACGCATCATAGGCTCAATCACTTGTTCAACGATCTCTTGTGTGATATTGTAATAACGCTGACGCTGGATAAGTTCATCTACTGTGCACTCGCATTTGGTAACGTACTGGTTTTCAACATGCTCTTGAAGGTAGGTTAAATGATCATTGAGCCATGTCATATACGGATTGGAGGTTTTTAGATATTCATTAATATCTTCATCTTTTAATACTTTTCCGAACTTTAAATCCAGACCAATCATTTGACCTGATTGCAAACGTCCGCGCTCTTTGATATTTTCTTCAGGGATGTCAATAACCCCATATTCACTCGCAATCAGCAATGTATCATCATGCGTAATAATGTATTTGGATGGACGTAGACCGTTACGATCCAAGACACACCCGATATAGCGACCATCCGTCAATGAAAATGCTGCAGGACCATCCCATGCTTCAAATACGGTTGAATGGTATTCATAAAATGCTCTTAGCTGCGGATCCATTTGTGGAGCATTCTGCCACGGGGCAGGGATAATGGCACGAGCTGCTTTAAAGAAATCCATACCATTAGCAATCAAAAACTCAAAAAAGTTGTCGGCACTTGCACTGTCTGAACCGTGTGGCTGTAGGATCGGCAACAAACGCGCAATCTCTTCATCGGTAAAAACTTCACTTTTGATTGATTCTGATTTCACGGCAACGTTAAAACGATTTGCTTCTACGGAGTTAATCTCACCATTGTGTGCAACGGCGCGAAACGGCTGTGCCAAGCGCCATTTTGGCAAAGTATTTGTAGAAAAGCGTTGGTGGAAGAGTGAAAACGAAATTTTAAAATTATCATTTTGAAAATCAGTATAAAATTCTTTTATATGCGTAGGCATAATAAGCCCTTTATACGAGATCACTCTCGTAGACATAGAAGGAATGTAAAAATCTTCATCCGTAACAAACTGATGCTCAGTCTCTTTACGACTTAGATACAAAAGAGCATCAAACCGTTGACTGGCCATTAACGAATTAGGTGTTATAAAAATATGATGTATTTCAGGGAGACTGTTCAATGCTTGTTCGCCAAGAGCATTGGTATCAATCGGCACTACACGATCCAAAACAACTTTTAAATCATTAGTAGCACAAATACGTTCTAACTCACGTAATTGTGCAGGATTACGGGTAAATACGACCGCAATTGCATACAGTTCAGGTAATTCAATACCTTTATCCGCAGCACATGCGCGCATAAAATCCTGTGGTATTGACAATAGCAATCCACTACCGTCACCTGTTTTACCATCTGCCGCTACCGCGCCTCGGTGCATCATACGCTCTAAAGCGGTAATCGCATTTTCGAGCGTTTCATGTGATGGACGGTTTTTAATGTTGGCGATCAGACCAAACCCGCAGTTATCTTTAAATGATCGTAATAAATCTTGGTATTCCACTGAGATATCACCTTATGTCATCGGAAAGTTCCGGAAAATGTTTGTATTTAATCTCTTTTTAAACATAACTAGTTTAAAGGAGATCAAAATTTCTTTATTTTACCAATTATTTGGTTAAAAAAGTTTAAAATGCGGTCACAAAAAATAAAATTTATCAAATAAAGTGTAGTTTAGAAGCAAAATATGCAGGGATTTATTATCAAACTTAGCCGTGTACGTGACGAAGATATGATAGTAACCATCATATCTGAGGATTGCTTAACAACGCTTTATCGCTTTTACGGTGCACGTCACAGTCCTATCAATTTGGGATTTAAAATTGATTATGAATCGGAAAATTCGTTAAAAAGTTCGATACCACGTATGCGTGATGTTATCCATCTGGGGTATGCATGGATGGTAGACTATGATCGAATCCTCATATGGCAGCAATTTATAACACTATTTTATCCGCATATTGGCAGTTCAGAAGAAATTGGTCCCTTCTATTATCAATTATTAAATGACTGCGCTAATCGTTGGAGTGATCAAAATCCAAAACGCCTTGCCATAGAAGCTTATGTTGAATTACTTGAATATGAAGGTAGATTACATTCACAAATGAATTGTTTTTTTTGTAATGAACTTATTGAAAATAATATTTCATTAATACGTGCATTTTTACCCGCCCATCAAGAATGTTCACATACTCTGTCGATTAATGCAAAAGGACTTTCCTGGCTGTATGAACACTATTCGACACTCTTTTTAAACGATAATGAGATTGAGCGTCTTTGGTATGTAATGAGCGAAGGCTTATAAATATCGGAACATTTTTTGCTTTACTATCAACATATCCTATAAAGAGTACCAAATGAGCAAAAATGAAGTCAGCCAAAATCTAATAAATCATTACCTTGATCCTCAAAAAGGGAAGCGTACGTCCCTAAAACCACTTCACAGTACTAAAAAAACGGGAAAAACACTCAATGATTTTTATACAGAAGTCCAAACTAAAAAAAGTAATTCTACTATCGAGAATATCTATAATGGTAAAAATGCGACACAAATTGAAATTATCATGATGCAAAACCGTAAACTTATCGAAGCAAACTATACCAAGCGTTAAGCCCTAACGCTCCATAAAAATCTATATTTCATAAAAATGCGGCTGATACGCTTGATCCAACTCAGAAAGTTTTAACGCGAATAATCCCTGCATCTTTACTTCAATTTCTCGCCAAAAATACTCCAAAATCAAACTCGTTCCTACATTTCCTTCGATCTTGTAAAATGGGCCTTCTAATGCTTCAATGATTTCAATGACCTCAATTTCATGTGCAGGTCGTGCCAGTTTATAGCCACCAGATGCACCTCGTATACTCAGAACTAAATTTTGGCGGCGCAGTGTGGAGAGGAGTTGTTCTAAATAGCCATGTGATATTTGCGTCATGGCAGATATTTCTTTCACCTGCATTGAGCGTCCATTTGCAGCATGTGACAGTACATGCATTGCTGCTAACCCATAAATAGCTTTTGACGATAACGCTGCCATTTATTCAAACCACTTTGGGTATATTCGCCTAACAGCACTATAAACAACACAGGCTATACAATAATCCAATAAGAGGTCTAATACAACACACGTCAAAAAGATAAAAGCAATAATCCAAATAACATAATCCCACCCCAATATATCAGCCCCGAGCATTCCAATCGTAAATAGTAAACCAAATATTGCAGCTAATCGCTTTGCCCCTGCATCCTCAAGACGAGTAGGCAGCTTCGAAAATATTTTAATAGAACACGCAATTCTAAAAATTGGGCTAAGTCGCTTATAGCTGCTAAGTCGTACCATAAAATCAAGAATCAAAAAAATTAAAATTAACTTTTCCATTGTAAATAAATACGTAATAATGCCGCTTGAAACGGCTACAGCACTTATTTTACTGATAGTTGCATCAACCTGTCTAAAAAGTAACGGACATGCTTTTGACATAATAATTCCTTATAAATTTCAGTTATTATAATGGCAATTATTTTTATAGTCAAGTATCCACACTAGTTTACTAATGTATAAATATGGCGAATTTATCGACGGACGGCATCACTTTCTTTTACCCATAAACTTTCTTCTTCGCTGACTCCCTGAAATACTCGGTTAACAAAATATCCCGTAATATGAATCCAACCATTAGAAGCGCTACCGCCAGTAAATGAACGGCGTGCTTCCCACGTATCAACTACACGCCCATTGGGAGCATTATAAATAGATGCATTGCTCGCCATACGGTAAACTGCAGATGCTTTTTTAGAACTGTTGGATGTACTCTCTGCTACCATAGGCACTTTTTTTATTGCTGGTGCCACAATAGTTTTAGCCACTGTACGTTTCGGTGTTAGCGCAATGGGAGGTAAAGGTGGAAGTTCCGTGGCAACTTTTCGCTTAATCGGTGTTTTAGCCAAATCACTTGTAAGTTTAATATTTAATGTTTTTGCACGCTCTAACTCTAATGCCAACTTATCCATTTTACGTCGAGTATTTTCATCTACAGTCGGTTTTTCCAGAATAACAGTTTTAGTCACCACTTTTTCAACTGGGCGATCTTTATAAACAATTTTTTCGACAATTTTTTCTTTTTGTATAGGATGATCTTTATAAACTATTTTCTCAACCACTTTTTCGACAGGACGATCTCTATAAACGACTTTGTCCTGTGTAACGACTCGGTCTTTATAGACCACTTTAACACCACTTTTTTTAAGATTAGTAATCATGGCTTGTGCATTGGCAAGTTCACGTGTCAGTGCTTGAATTTTTTCAGTAGATTCAACCGTTTTAGTCACTATTTTTTCAATAGGACGGTCTTTATAAACGATTTTTTCCTGCGTTACAATTCGGTCTTTGTATATTACATTAGGCTGTTGTGTTGGTGTTTTGGTCGGTCTACTTCGCAACTGTGCAATTACTGAATTTGCAGCATTCAATTGCAACTGTAGTGCCTGAATTTTCTCTTTCGGCTCGACGATATTAGTCACAATTTTTTCAGTTGTTTTCACTTTTTGCGGCTGTGATTGAAGTTTGTTCAGCATCGCTTTTGTTGCCGTTAATTCTTCACGTATCTTCACTATTGATGAACTGCCGCCTTTGAGCTCTTTTTGGGCAAGTGCAAGTTCTCCCTTCGCTGCAATGAGCGCTCTTTTCAGCATTTCTCGCTCTTGCTGCGTAACTTGCTGTGTATGAAGTTGTGCTACAAGGTTTTTATTTCGAGCATTTGTTTCGCGATAGGAACGGTCTCTGAGAACCAAAGTTTGTTCTAAACTCTTAATAACACCGTTTTTTCGATTGATTTCAATGAGCAGTTTTTTATTTTTATCATCGTATTGTCCCAATACTTTTGGGTCGACACCTTTGACTACATCCTGGTTTGCACGACATTCCTCATATTTTTGACGTAATTTACTCACTTCACTCAAAATAGACTGAGAATCTACGTTTGCCCCCATTAGGATACTTGCCGTATATAAAGAAAGTAACATGATTTTCAAGACAAAACCTTTCGGGTAAGTTTTACCCCTATTTCTAAATGATGCGTATAAGGGAACTGATCAAACAGTGCCATTGAGTCCACCGTATGCGTAGTGCTTAATAATTCAAGATCACGTAATAGCGTATCTGGATTGCATGAAATATAAAGAAGATTATCAAAACGCTGAGCAAATGCGCAAGGCTCAGCACCTAAACCGCTGCGAGGTGGATCAACAAAAAGGGTCTTAAGCTGATAATCACTAAAGTTTTCACACTCTAAACGCTTAAATACCCGTGTTTTATCCAATGCTTGCGTAAATTCTTCCGCACTTAAACGGACAAAATGGATATTATCCACTTGGTTAAGTTCCATATTACGTTTTGCGGCAACAATAGAGGGTTTGGAGATCTCTGTTGCCAACACGCGGTCAAACTTTGCCGCAAACGGGATCGTAAAATTACCGGCACCACAATACAATTCCAACAGATCTCCGCCAATATTGTCCAGTTGGGAGAGAGACCATTCGATCATCTTCTCATTGACCTGTGCATTGGGCTGTGTGAAACTGTTTTCGATATGGACATAACGGTAATCTCGATCAGCAACTCGAAGTGTCTCTATCACATAATCCTGAGAAAGAATGAGCTTTTGCTTACGGCTTCGTCCGATAATGTGGATGCCCAAGTTCGCGGCTATCATCTTGGCAATTTCTTGCCACTGATCATCTAGGGGACGATGATAAAGTAAGCTTGCCACCACTTCCCCAGCTTGTGTAGAGAGAAAATCAATACCAAATAATTTTTGCTCAATTTTTGCTTCACAAATAGCATCAAGCAAAGGCGTCATGACCTTGGCAATAGGTGCAGAGACTATTGAACAGCCATTTATGTTAACCGAACCTTGTTTATCCATACGACTCATCGCATACGAAACAGTACCATTGTCATGATAAACTTTGAACTCAGATCGATAGCGGTAGCGCTCTTGTGCTGAAGCAAAAATATCGATTTTTCCCTGATAATAGGGAGCAAAATCATCAATGATTGTCTCGCTTTTAACACTTAGCTGTTCATCGTATCCACTCTCATAAATACGGCAGCTGCCGCATACTCCAAAATATTCACACTGCATACGTACCCTTACTTGACACTGGCGATCAGGTTACCGATGAGAAGATTCCACCCATCGACCATAATAAAGACTAAAATTTTAAACGGCATCGAGATCATAACCGGCGGTAACATCATCATCCCCATAGACATCAAGATGGAAGCCACAACCATATCAATAACCAAAAAAGGCAAAAACAGGAGAAATCCGATCTCAAATGATGTTTTGAGCTCGCTAATAACAAAGGCTGGGATAACAATGGTAAGTGGTACTTCCTTGATCGATTGAGGGTTTTGCATATGCCTGATACGTAAGAATAAGGCTAAATCTTTTTCTCTTGTATTGCGCACCATGAAATTTTTAAACGGATCGGTTGTCTTTTCGAAAGCTTCGTCATAAGAGATGAGATTCTCGCTGTACGGTTTAATCCCCTCATCGTAGGCTTTGGTTGCAACGGGTTCCATGACAAAGATCGTTAGGATGAGGGCAAGCATTACCAAAAGTTGTGTAGGGGGAACTTGTTGTGTACCCAAGGCCTGACGTAAAAACCCAAATACGATAACAAATCGGGTAAAGGTTGTCATTACAAGTACCAGACTCGGTGCCAAAAAGAGCACGGTCAGCATCATCAAAACATTCAGAGAACTGACCATTTGTGCGGGAGTATCGGGGGAGGCTAAATTGAAGCTCATACTTGGAACAGGGTTACTGGCCGCAAAAAGTGTAGCGCCCATCCAAAGCATAACCATTAATAAACGAGCCAAATAATCACCCCTGAAAGTCTTTTAAGTAGGCGATAATACCACAAACTAAGTGTGGTTCTCGATTAATTCTGCTAAAATAACATCAATTTGTTCTCAGGAGCCGTAATGCCACACTCTCTTTCCATTGTTATCCTAGCTGCTGGAAAAGGGAGTCGGATGAAGTCGCCCAAAGCGAAAGTTCTCCATGAGATTTGCGGACGTGAAATGCTGTATTACAGCATAAAAGCAGCGCGAGCACTTACCGATGATGTCATTGTTGTAGTGGCACACCAAAAAGAGTCTGTAATCGCTTCTATGGAACGCTATTTTGACGGTCTTACGTTTGTGACCCAAGATACCGAGAACTTTCCGGGTACAGGCGGTGCTATGATGGATGTAAAGCCAAAGCATGAGAATGTCCTGGTCCTCAATGGCGATATGCCGCTTATAACCCAACATTCGGTCAGTGAGTTTATGAAAAGCGACAGCGATATCGTGATGTCAGTGATCGAGCTGGAGGATTCTAGCGGTTATGGGCGCGTGGTGATCCAGGATGGTCATGTTCTGCGTATAGTCGAAGAAAAAGATGCAAGTGATGACGAGAAAGCTATCCTCACGGTCAATGCAGGGGTCTATGCATTTAAACGCCACGTATTGGAAACGTATTTGCCAAAACTCTCCAATGCAAATGTACAAAATGAATACTATCTCACCGACGTCATTGCCCTTGCCCGCAACGACGGTTTGGATATTTCGCCCCTGATCGTTCCAGAGGTGGAGTTCAAAGGGGTTAATTCTAAATTTGACCTCTCGAATGCCGAGATTATCATGATGGACAGAATACGACGTGCATGGATGGATGCAGGGGTTATCATGCAATTGCCCGAAACGATCTATGTTGAAGAAGGGGTGCGTTTTGAGGGTGAGTCCATCATCGAAAACGGTGCACGCCTGTGCGGTGACACCCTGGTCGTCAACTCACACATTAAAGCCCATAGCGTTATCGAAGAGAGTATTATCCGTGACTCAGACGTAGGTCCTATGGCTCATATCCGTCCCTTCAGCATGATAGAGGGAACGCATATCGGCAATTTTGTCGAAGTCAAAAAATCAATTCTCAAAAAAGTCAAAGCCGGACACCTTAGCTATCTTGGTGATGCCACAATCGGCGAGGGAACCAACATCGGAGCAGGAACCATTACCTGTAACTATGACGGTGTCAAAAAATACCAAACCATCATCGGTAAAAATGTCTTCATCGGAAGCGACTCACAGCTGGTTGCCCCGATAGAGATTGCTGATAATGTTATGATTGCCGCTGGAACCACCGTAACATCGGGTAAATATGAAAGTGACATATTAATTCTCAGCCGCGCACCCATCCGTAAAGTTGCTGGCTTTTTTACTAAATTTTTCGGCAAAGGTGCCTAATGCTCATCCCTACGAATCTATTGGACGGTAAAAAAATACTCCTAGGGGTAACAGGTTCCATCGCTGCGTATAAATCACTCGAACTGTTGCGCCTCTATACCAAAGCCGGTGCCGATGTTCGTGTTGTCATGAGCCCCTCTGCGAAAAAATTTATTGCCCCATTGAGTTTTGAAGCACTCAGCCATAACCGTGTTTTGGATGACTCCAATGAATCATGGGCAGATGATTTTAATCATATCAAAACATCGCAGTGGGCTGACATCATGGTTATCGCTCCGGCATCGGCTAATACCATTGCCAAACTCGCCAACGGTCTTGCAGATACGATTTTGACCCAATGTGCCCTTGCCTTCCCTGGAATGAAACTCATCGCACCCTCTGCAAATACCCATATGATACAAAATCCGATGATTCAAGCATCGTTAAAAATGCTCGCGATTGCAAACTATGAAGTGGTTTCTACACAAACCAAAGAATTGGCCTGTGAAACGGTTGGCGATGGTGCTATGGCAGAACCCATTGAGATTTTTTGGAATACCGCTCGTATTTTGCTAAAAAATAACTTTTGGTCTAATCGTCGTGTTATTGTTACCGGTGGAGGAACCATTGAACGCCTTGATGATGTTCGCTATATCAGTAATTTTTCCAGTGGTAAAATGGCCTCTAGTCTTGCTGTTGCCCTCTATTTACGCGGTGCGGATGTGAATCTCATCTCTAGCCGTTTTGAAGCTGATCTTCCCAACACAATCCATACTATCGACGTAGAAAGCTCTGCAGAAATGGAAGAGTATCTAACCGATTCCATTCGTATTGCAAAGAAGGGAAAACTCTCCAAACCCTCCCTGATCCATGACGAACCAATCGGTTTGATCCAAAAAGAGCCGTTTTTGTTTATGGCCGCAGCCGTTAGTGATTATGTTCCCGCTCATCCCCAAAATGGCAAGCTTAAAAAAGAGATGCTTGGCGATACATGGGACATTGCTATGAAAAAGAATCGAGACATCATTGCCTCATGCAACAAAGAGGGGATCAAAACCATCGCGTTCAAAGCAGAAATGGATGTTGCTAACGCTACGCAAAATGCTAGAAATCTCCTCGAGAGCAAAGGGGTAAATGCCGTTTGTCTAAATATTATCAATGAGAACAATGCTTTTGGAAGCGACACCAATATCATTGATTTTATCAGTAAAAATGAGACCGTTTCATTTGGAAAAGCAGATAAGCTAATGCTTGCCTTGAGTATTATCGAACAAGCATCGGTACTATGAATAATCACCCTAGCCATATCGCGATCATTATGGACGGTAACGGCCGATGGGCCGAGATGCAGGGAAAAAACCGAACCTATGGACATGAAAAAGGTTCTGAGGTGGTACGCACTATCACGACCTATTGTGCCAAAAATCCAGAAATCGACCGCTTGACTCTCTACGCTTTTAGTACTGAAAACTGGAAACGCCCCAAGATAGAAGTTGAGTTTTTGATGAAACTCCTTCAAAAATATCTCAAACAGGAATTACCAACCTATTTGGAAGGCAATATTCGTTTTCAGCCCATCGGCGATTTAACCAGTTTTTCAGCCTCCTTGCAAAAAACCATTGAAGAAGTAAAAACTGCAACACAAAATTGCACCGGTTTGATTCAGGCTCTCGCGCTTAACTATGGGGGTCGCGATGAAGTTGTCCGTGCCGCAGTTGCCTTACAAACATCCAATACGCCTATTAGCCTTGAATTAATCACTTCCGCGTTAGACTGCAAAACGGATGTAGATTTGCTAATTCGCACCGGAGGGGATCATCGCCTCTCCAATTTCATGCTCTGGCAATCAGCCTATGCAGAACTTTTTTTCACTAATACTTTGTGGCCAGAATTCACAGCTGACGAGTTGGAAAAAATCATACATAAATTTAAAAAAGTTGAAAGACGCTTTGGAGGACTTCATTGATGGAATGGGTATTGGTAATTATATTAGGGGTGATGATTGGCTCTTTTCTCAACGTAGTGATTCTTCGCACTCCCCGTGACGAAAGTATTTCCTTTCCTGCTTCCCACTGCATGAGCTGTAATACACCACTGCGTGCATGGCACAACATCCCTCTCCTCTCATGGCTTTTTTTACGCGGTAAATGTGCTTTTTGCGGTGTCAAAATTTCTATTCAGTATCCTATTATTGAAGCACTGAGCGGTCTTATTTTTCTCTTTGCTGCGCTGAAATTTGGAATCAACTTTCAGGCATTCGGTATTGCCATGGTGTTTGCTTTTTTACTTGCACTCTCTGTCATCGATTTTCGCTATAAAATGGTTCCTGACAGCCTCAATCTGTCGGCCCTCACCTTTGCCATATTCAGTGTTGCAACAATGGGAGAGTTTGTTACCCATTTTACCAATGCACTACTCTTAGCCGGCGGATTTTCACTATTACGTTTTTACCTCTCCTACGCGATTAAAAAAGAGGCAATGGGGGAAGCGGACATTATGATTGCCGCAACGATGGGGGCTGTATTGGGAATCAAACTGGCCCTTGTTGCTGTTTTCTTATCAGCCATTTTAGCTTTACCGGCACTCCTTTTGACACGTACCGAAGATGAAGAATCTGAACAGCTTCCTTTTATCCCATTTTTAGCCATTGCTACGTGGATAGTATTGATGTTTAATGCCGAAATTGCCCTCTATTTGGAAGCACTTTATGGGTAAGTTACGACACTATATTTTTTCCCATTTAAACGTTCTGTTTTTCTCTATTTTTATACCGTTGTTTACCATTGCATCGGTTATATTTTTGATAAAAATTGCGACGTTAACCTCGATTATTAACCTTAATCTCTCTGAAATGGGCAAGCTGTATCTTTTTGCTCTTCCTGAGCTTCTTTTCTATACCCTTCCTATTGCCTTTTTTGTCTCTGCGGCACTCACCCTCTTTCGTCTCTCCAATGACAACGAAATGGTTGTCGTTTTTTCGATGGGAATATCGCCGCGCTTTTTAGTACGGATATTGGCGCTCCCCGCTTTTACTCTCAGCCTTCTTTTGCTAATTAATTTTTTGGTTATTACCCCTTATATCAATCACATTAACAAGAGTTTCAGCCAAGCTAAAAAGAGCGAGGCCAAATTCAATCTAACTGCTTCCGAGTTTGGTCACCATTTTGGAGACTGGATGCTTTTCATCAACAAAAGTGACAATGACAGCCGAACATACAGCGGTGTCGTTTTGTTCAATAAAGAGCAAAAAGAAGAAATTCTCATTGTTGCCAAGAATGCAGAACTTCTCAATAATAAGGGCTTACTACAACTCAAACTTCATAATGGCGAGGGGTATACCTATGATGATAAAACCTTCAAACATATGAAATTTAAAACCCTTATGATCAATGACACGATGGAAAAAAATGCCCATACCTACAGCGGTATTTTAGGATATTGGGAAAGCTATAAAGAGGAAAGCTTCAAACAAAAGCTGCTGATAACCAATACGTTGCTTAGTATCTTTCCTCTGCTGTCTGTCTTTCTTATCGTTGCGCTTGGAGTTGTACACGCCCGTCACCAAAAAAGATGGATTTATCTCTGGCTCTTTTTGAGCATTGTTGCTTATTATGCTTCAGCAATAATTCTCCAACAATGGTTGACATTTTGGACAATTCCCACGGTTGCCATTGCTTGGCTTGCCATCACCTATACTTTTTATCGACGCCTGGTGGGTAATCGCTTTTGAACCGTGCCAAGATCACCCTGAGCTACAACGGTTCAGCATTCATGGGTTCACAACAGCAACCTACGACGACTAATACCGTTATAGGGACACTGACGATAGCCCTCAAACGTCTCAAAATCGCTTCTGTACCCAAAGGGTCAGGCAGAACAGACCGAGGGGTTCATGCGACCCATCAGGTGATGCACATTGATCTTCCCCACTTTTGGACCGATCTGCGACGTCTCAAAGACATGCTCAATCTTCAACTTCCCCCTTCTGTTCGGATACGCCGTATCGAATTTGTTAACAATGAATTTCATGCCCGATATGGTGCACGAAAACGGGTTTACCGTTATATCTTCAAAGAAGGAATCAGCAACCCGTTTGAAGATGATTTTGTCACCTTTGTTCCCTCCCTCAACCGTGAAGCAATCAGTGATGCTATCACTGCATTTCAAGGTGACCACAACTTTGAACTCTTCAAAAAAAGCGGTGATGATATGGAACACTATATTCGCCGTATCTACCGTGCCTATGCGTACACGCACAAGGGGTACTTTATCCTTGTATTCGAGGGAAACGGCTTCTTACGCGCACAAATACGCCTTATGGTCGGATTTTTACTGCGTATTTCCAACGGCAAAGCGACCAGAGAGCAGCTAATCGAGCAGCTAAATGGCATTAAACGCCACAGTACGAGTATCGCACCGCACAACGGTCTTTATCTTACACGCATAAAGTATTAGTCTTATAGACTAAACTTTATTGATACTTCTTGCATTATTAATACTATTTCGTTAAAATCACACTTCTAAATTTTAACCATCAAAGGAAACAGTCACATGGCAAAACATCAGTTTCAAACCGAAGTTTCACAAATCTTACAGTTAATGATCCACTCGCTCTACTCGAACAAAGAGATCTTTGTTCGCGAACTCGTATCGAATGGTTCAGACGCACTCGATAAGCTCAATATGCTCGTCCTCACTGATGAGCAATACAAAGGGATCACCTTTAACCCACGTATCGACATCATCGTTGATAAAGAGGCGAAAACTCTTACCATCAGTGATAGCGGTATCGGTATGAATGAAACCGATCTTGTTGAAAACCTCGGAACGATTGCAAAATCAGGAACCAAAGCATTTTTATCACAACTCTCCGGCGATCAGAAAAAAGACTCCAACCTTATCGGCCAGTTCGGTGTCGGTTTCTACGCGGCATTTATGGTAGCTGATAAAGTCGAAGTCATCAGCCGCAAAGCAGGCGAAGAGAGCGCGTACAAGTGGAGCTCAATGGCGGGCAGTGAGTACGATCTTGAACCAGCAGAGCGTGATACACACGGGACAAGCATCATCATGCACCTAAAAGACGATGAGGACGAGTTCCTAGAAGCACACCGTATCGAAACTATCATCAAAAAATACTCTAACCACATCCCTTTCCCGATCTTCATGGACAAAGAGGAATACGTAGCACCGGCAGATGGTGAAGAAAAAGGCTCTAACGTAACCAATAACGTCCAGATCAACAAAGCAAACGCTCTGTGGACGATCAGCAAATCTGATATTAGCGACGATGAATACAAAGATTTCTACTCAAGCATCGCGCACGACTCTGGCGAACCATTGATGTGGATGCACAACAAGGCAGAGGGGTCTTTAGAGTACACCACCCTCTTTTACATCCCATCCAAAGCGCCGATGGACTTGTACCGTGTTGACTACCAAAGCGGTGTCAAACTCTACATCAACCGCGTTTTCATCTCTGACGATGAAAAAGAGCTTATGCCGACATACTTGCGTTTCTTGCGCGGGGTAATCGATTCTGCTGATCTACCGCTCAATGTCAGCCGCGAAATCTTGCAAAGCAACAAAGTGATGAGCAAGATCAAAAACGCATCGGTAAAAAAAGTTCTCGGTGAGCTTTCAAAAGTAGCTGAAAACGACACAGAGAAATACGACGCATTCTACAAAGAGTTCGGCAACGTTCTCAAAGAAGGTCTCTACAGCGACATGGGCAACCGTGAGAGAATCATGGAGCTTCTAAAACTCAACACTCTAAACTCTGCAGAGCCGGTAATGTTCAGCAAGTTTGTAGAGGGTGCAGACGCAGAGAAAAAAGAGATCTATTACATCACAGCTAAAATGTCTCTGCAAATGCTCAAAAACTCTCCGAGCCTAGAGCGTTTCAAAGCAAAAGGGATTGATGTCCTAGTCCTCAACGAAGAGATCGACACCATCGTATTCCCAATGGTTAACGAGTACAAAGAGTTCAAACTAATCAACGTCAACGATGCAAAACTCGAAGAGAGCGAAGAAGAGAAAAAAGAGCACGAAGAAAAAGCAAAAGGACTTGAAGGGTTCATCACTCAGCTTCAAAGCGCACTAGGCGAGAGTGTTTCAAAAGTCGAAACAACCTTTGACCTGACAGACTCAGCGGTTTGTATCAAAGTGGACAAAGAAGATTCAGGCTACATGATGGCGCAGATGATGAAACAGTTCGGAAACATGGGTGGCGATATGCCGGCACCAAAACAAATCTTGCAAATCAATCCGAACCACGAGTTGATCAAAAAGCTCAGTGATTCAGCAGATGTAGCTCTCATCGACGATGCGGCACATGTATTGCTCGATCAGGCAAAACTCTATGAGGGTGAAACGTTAGCCGATACCGCAGGGTTTATCGCTCGTCTTAACCGTATTATGGCTAAGGCGCTGTAATCACATCTATTTCTCGTTTTCAACGTCCTCGTTGGGAATGCAGACTGATGATATACACTCCCAAACTGGAGCTTGAGCGCGAGAAAGAAACATCAGGAGGTACTTAAATGAGTGATATCCAAAATGTGATGAAGCAGCTTGTTCGCGAAATGGGAATCCCATTTCTTATAGCGGTTGGATGGACAGTCTACAGTCTTGTAGCAACACCTGATAAGCAACATTTGGTTGATGCTATTACTATTTTTGGCGGTTCATTCTTTTTGATCTGCTGGGCATTTGCGCAGTGGTTCCGAGTTAAGAAGCAACAAGCGGTTGAAAGTGGACTCGGCGGTATCGTAAAGAAGCAAGAAAATTTGCTCGCCGCTCTAACTGAAGCTACGGAGAGGCTAGAAGGGCATGCTTCCGGCGGAAAGAGTGTTGGATGGCTTATGTTAGTTAATCCACAGGATGGAGCCATTCGTAATATCACTTCCCATGTTGTAGGAAATTACTCTCTAATCGACGCCAAAGCTAGTGTCATAGATCTATCCAAAGCTAATCTAGGAATTGAAGAAGTCAAACGCACTGGAAATATTCAAGACTTTTTCAAGCACCATGTTAATTTCAATCTCGGTACGATGCAAGCAGACCTGGCTGTTGTGCAACAGCAGATTATGCCTTGTGACACCACACAGCCTTTGATTCGCTTTAGGGTAGACTGGACTGCTCGTAATGGACAATGGACACAATATGTGGAACTGAAACACAATGGGAATAGGTATGATTTCTATACAGCAATTCAGCGTGGCGAGGATTGGGTGTTTGAAAATCCTGAAAGGGACTCCATCCCCAAACGATTAGATGGGAAACCTGATGTATTCTGGCATACAGGAATTTCGGAAGCCATGAACGTAAGTTCTAGCTAATACTAACCGAATCTAAATTCCTCTTCCTCGTTCCCAACGTCCTCGTTGGAAATGCATACTGATACTATACACTCCCAAGCTGGAGCTTGGGAGCGAGTAAGGCGGGAATAAAACTTCATAACAAAAAAAATTTATATTTAATTTTATTTATATTACAATTACTTCAACTAATAATAGGATAAAGATTGAAGTTAATATATAGTTTTGTCAATTTAGTTTTACTACTTAGCTTATTAATGTGGCCTCTAGGACTTTTCGGGACAATGTTTATGTTTGATGCACCGGGATCTGAAACAAATCCCTTAACTATATGTCTTGCAATATCAATTTTAGTATATCCAATACCTGTACTTAAGGGCAACGCTGGTTTTTGGAAAAACCGTAAAGAAGGCTCTCTTACTATTTCCAAAAACTACACACTGATCGGCTTAATTGGACCTGCATCTATTTTAATACTCATTACTTTACTTCAAATAGTTTGTGGTGGAAATTTTGTTTGCAATTAAATAAACGCCTTGCCCAAAAAAGGGGACAAGCAACTTTTTTATTCCCCTTCCCTCACCCCACATTTCAAAATGCAATATAATTTCAACCTAGCATAACACGGCATTACAATAACCGATAAAAAGGGAGTTGATAATGTCCAAAACCTTTTTCCCTAAAAATACCACCTCTTTGACATATCGTACCAAAAATGGTACAATCAATGAATAAGAAAATAAACGTCGTTTTTTATCAAAGTCCAAGCGGTAACGAACCCGTGCGCGAATGGCTCAAATCATTAGAACCGCATTACCGACAGATCGTCGGCAATGATATTAAAACCGTCGAATATGGATGGCCTATCGGGATGCCAGTATCTCGCCTGCTCGGAAATAAACTGTACGAGGTACGAAATAATATTTCCGATAAACGGATCGCTCGGGTGATCTTTACGATCATAGACGATTGGATGGTACTGCTCCACGGGTTTATTAAAAAGACACAACAAACCCCGAAAGAAGAAATAGATTTGGCGATCAAACGCCTAAAGGAGATACGATGAAACCTCAGGGAATCGGAACAAATTTCGATGATTTTTTAGAAGAAGAAGGGATGCTCGCCCAAGCCGAAGCGGTTGCAATCAAACGGGTTATCGCTTACCAACTCGAAGAAACGATGAAAAAAGAGCATATTACGAAAACGGAAATGGCAAAGCGGATGAATACCAGCCGCAGTGCAATAGATCGTCTGCTCGATCCGCTCAACACCTCAATCACACTTGCTACCATCGAAAGTGCGGTCAGTGCGATGGGAAAACGTTTACAGATTCAAGTAGTTTAACTCTATGAAAATCACCCCTGTTACCGAAACTAATTCCCATGTCTATCACAACCTCATACAATCCTACGAAGCTGAGTTCTCACCTATCACGGGAAAGAAACCAAATGCATCGGGTCTGTTCGAACTCGATACCCATCTAGGAGACGATACACTAGGCTTTTTACTTATCATCGACGATACCCCTGCCGGAATCGCAGCTATCCATTGCAAAGAGGCTCATGCCTACGAGGTATGTGAGTTTTACGTACTCCCCTATTTTCGAAAAAATGGTATCGGAATGCAGTTCGCCCACGCTATTTGGAAAAACTATCCCGGAGATTGGGAGATCAAACAGATTCAGACAGCCCAATACGCCACCGCATTTTGGCGTAAAACAATAAAGTCTTTTATCGAGACAGCATATATTGAAGATTCCTACGATGACCCCTATTGGGGAATAGTCACGAGACAGAGATTTACAGTAAAGTAAGGGAAAATGTTACAGCCTATTTTTCCCTTTCCTTCATCATCACTTCTCCTTCAAAATCAATACTCAACCTTCGCGGTTTGAGAAAAAAACGGTAGTAAAGCAAATAGAGAAACAGTCCAAAATAGGTCAGTAATCCCACCGCCATTAAAAGCACCCCGACGTTGAAATGTTTTTTTTCGATGATAAGATGTGTATCAGAGCGCTCTATTCGAGCGTATCCGTTTTGATAAAACATCTCGTCGATTTTTGCCATCTTGTCAGCATCAGGCAAATCAGTATGGCTCATTTGCGTGATATAACTCCGAAAAATTTCAAGGCTCTGTGTATAATTTCGACGATCCCAAAAATAGACTAATACCCCAAGAGGTAATATAAACAGCATAATGACCGTGCCCATGGCTAACTCCTCGTATGTCCACTATTATAGCATCGCTCTATAGCCATCCTTTAAACTTGTATGTTGAGACTAGGGGTCAGATATTCAATCTTCACGTTAGTAAAAATAATGTTAATATTGCGCCATGAAATTATTTATCTCTCTTCTCACTTTTCTCGTACTCTCAACTGCATTATTTTCTGCGCCTACACAGTGCGATGGGCTCTATTACTCCAATCAAGCTCCCGATATTCTCAATGACAAACTCTCCTCAAAAACCAAAGAGCTCTGCTATTCCTCGTTTGCGATAATACACTCAGGTATTTCCCGTACACCCTTATGGAGTGCCGAACATTTGACAAAAGAGGGATTAAGTCATAAGAGTAAAAGAAGCAATGATTTTCACCCCGAAGATCAGCTCGATACTGACGAGCGTGCCGAACTCTCTGATTACTCTCATTCTGGCTATGATCGAGGCCACATGGCACCTGCAGCTGACATGGGTGGGAAAAAAGCACAGCATGAGTGTTTTACTCTTGCGAATATGATTCCTCAAGACTCTAGTAACAATCGAGGTATATGGTCGGCAATCGAGGGTGCAACCCGCCATCTTACCAACCAAAAAGGGCAACTGTACATTATTACAGGACCCATATTTAACACTGCTCAGGTCAAACGTATCGGAGGAAGAGTATTTATCCCCACAAAACTCTATAAAGCGATTTATGACCCCTCAGCCGATCAAGGTGCAGCGTATCTCGTCTCTAATGCCCCTAGCAATGACTATGAAGTGATCAGTATCGCTGAGCTAGAACAGTTAACAGGAATACGATTCTTTCCTGCAATGGCTGCCTCATCCAAACAAAAAGCGATGAATTTACCAGCTCCGCAACAGCATCAAGGCGGTTCGTACAACAATCTATCAAATAAAGATATAATTCATATCATTGATAAACTTTTAAAATTCATGTTCTAAAATACTTACATAAAAGATAAAAGGATAAACCTATGGAACAATTCAAATTCCTATCAATTTCTCGTATGTTACGGATGATTTTGTTGGCCTTAACAGCCATAGTTATGTTCTCAGGTTTTTGGAGTGGTCAAACTATTGATGAAAAACGTGCCGAGCGTTTGAAGATCAGTAATGAGACTCTGCAACTTTTGTTTAAACATGCGCCAGAGGCCAAAAGTATGATAGCCGGATCATACGGATATGCAGCATTTAGCAATGTCGGCGTCAACCTGATACTGCTCTCAGCGGAAGGCGGCAGAGGAATGGCGCACGTCAATGCTACTGGAAAAAATACCTATATGAATATGGCCTCTGGCGGTGTCGGTTTTGGTCTGGGAATAAAAGATTTCAGAGCCGTCTTTATTTTTGAAAACAAAGCCGTTTTTGACCAATTTGTCAATGAGGGATGGGAAGCCAATGCTCAAGCGGATGCCGCTGCAAAACTCTCTGAAAAAGGAGCCGCATATGGCGCAGCTATTACAGTCGCACCTGGGATACGGCTATATAAATTGACACAAAATGGTTTAGCGTTACAAGCAACCATTCAGGGAACTAAATATTGGAAAGACGATGAACTGAATTAGTAGCTGCTGTATTCATCTACTGCTGAAGAGCGTGCTGGGATTCATCAAATATTGCATTAACAGTATCTTCATGAATAAGATGATTGGCTGCTAATATTCGCTCACAAACGGATTCAATTGTTTCACCTTTTTTTAATGCGATTAAACTCCCTTTTAAATGGTATTGCTGGTAGCGATTCACCAATTTTTCCAAGGCGCATCTAGCCCCAGCATGATCAACGAAGGTAAATAAAACGGCGATATAATGGTCATTAACTCTTTTTGCGACATCACTTTGTCTGACACTCTCTATGAGATGTGCTTTATCAATATCATAATCATCACAGGCAACCAAAGCCAAGTTAGCCTCAATATTGTATCTGTCTAGTGTATACAGAGCCATTTTAATATCGTGTTCAAACGCAAATATTAAATCCGATTTTACCAATTCTTTCATCATATTCCTTCAATAGCACTCATACATAATGTATAAATAATAAATCGTATTTTACACAAAAAAACTCCGCTAGAGAGTGATTAAGCAAAAGCATATACAATTACGTAACTGATTATACGATACTCAAGGAACCATCATCAAACCTTCATACACTGACAGAAAAACAACACCAAAAAGAAATTATGCAAATCCTCCACAAAACTTTGCACGCAAAGCCCCCCCGAAAAAAGAAAATTTAGAGACCCTGCAGGTCAATGAGATCAAAATGATGTTTATGCATTGGTTTAAATCCAGCAATGCAGTTGAGGGCCATGTTATGACCAAAGCAGATGTGATCAAAGCTATTTTGAAAAAACTGGATTCGAAACAAGACAAGTTCTTTGCACGAGCGATGGATGAACTTGCCAATGATGCTATCATCACAATACAACCAGACGGCGTAACTTTGGTATTGACCCAAAAAGGTGTCGATCTCCTTTAATATGGATTATTTTCACCAAAAATAGAATAAAATTCCATCAACAATAAAAAAGGATCACATCATGGCATGGGCAACAGCACGACATATATTGGTAGCGACAGAAGAAGAGTGTAACACGCTCAAAGCACAGATCGAAAACGGTGAGTCTTTTGAAAGCGCTGCAGCAGAGAACTCTAAATGTCCTTCAGGACGCAAAGGCGGAGATTTAGGTAAATTTGGTCCTGGCCAAATGGTTCCTGAGTTTGATCAAGCGGTATTTAATGGCGATGTAGGTGTATTATACGGTCCAATTAAGACACAGTTCGGTTATCACTTGCTCGAAGTTACTGCAAGAGGTTAATCTCTCAATTTTTCAGCCTATGTGCTGAAAAATATCCTTTATTATTTCCCCTTTTATTTCCCTCATAATAAACTCACAATTTTTTAGTACAATCATATTAGGTCAATAATTATCATCAAGGATATGCAAATGAAAACAAATTTAGTATCGATTTGTCTCCTTCTAGCAACAGCAGCGATAGCTGAACCGGGAAACTATAATATAGAGCCTATGTCCAATACAGTTACAAGAGATATTGAATATGTACCGGTTACCCGTTCCGAACCTGTTTATTCAAATATCATCAAAAATATTCCTCACGAAGTATGTCAGGATCAACAAGTAGCAGTTCAGCAGCAAAGCAGTGGGAGCAGTCCTATGGGTGCGATAGTCGGCGGTATCATCGGGGGTGTTTTAGGTCATCAGATCGGTGGAGGAAGTGGAAAAGTGGCTGCTACTATCGGCGGTGCTACAGTTGGGACGATGATTGGACAAAGTGGCAGTCGTGACACCAGAACCACTTATCAGACCGTGCGCCGATGCGTTATTCAATATGAGACAAGGTCTGAAAATGTCCTGACAGGCTACATCAATTACGCTAAGTACCATGGTCAAGACATTGCAAAAATGAGTGATGAGCCGCTTAAAGAAATAAAAGTGACCAACTCTTTTAGTTTTTAATGCGATAAGTACACCCTTTATAGGAGTCAGAAATGAAAAAAATAACCTTACTAATCTTATCAGTCCTCATGCTATCTGGATCGCTTCATGCACATGGGGGCAGTCGCGGATATTATATTAACAATGGTGGCTGGATTTTTCCATTTGTTCTTGGAGGAATATTGGGTTCTGCCGTCTCACGGCAGACGGTTGTGTATGATTCACAGCCAACAGTTATTTATACTTCCCCACCAACAACCATCATCCGCGATACTGTACCTGCTACCTATGTGCATCAGTCTGATGATGAATGGAGAGATGGTCCTGTCTATGAAGAACGTTGGGTCTATTTTGAAGATTGTAAATGTGAACGAAAAGTTCTGATCAATACACAGTACTAGGTCTCTTTTATCACACCATAAGGTGTGATTACATCGCTTTTTAACTCCATTCCAACCAAATGAGTCTTACTTATGTTAAAATCACGTTTATGTACCTGCGATTAGTAATTTTTTTATTTCTTTTTTTTACAGAATCTTATTGTGATACGCTCCAACAAACCTATATGTTTAAAGAACCAAAAATATTTTCTACAGACCTGGTGAGCGGATGCCCTAAACGTTTCGAAATATTGCAAATACCGGATGACAAATCCACCTATCGTATAAATGCACAGATCATTGCCAAAACCTATGAGCTAAACGGATGCAGTGTTGACGTTGGAAAAGTTCGTTATATCAACTTTACCAAACAAACTGCACTTGATCTTTCACCATTGAAACAACAGCTCATGGATTCTTTTATTTCCACGTATCCTACTATGAATATCCAAAAAATCGACGTCTTCCCTCGAGGTTTTATCGAATCTATTCCCGAAAATTCCAAAGCTGTATTTGATCCTGATATAGCCGACAAAAATAATGGAATTTTTTACGTTCTTGACAAGAGCGGCGTACGACGTTATTTTGATTTTTCATTAGATGCATCCTTCAATGTACTTCACAGCAGTCAAAAAATTAATCGCAATGATATTCTTACCTCCAGCAATACCTCCCTAAAATCAATTCCATTTACTCAATTTCGAGGTAAACCGATTACAAATGAACCTGATAAAAGACAGCGTTTTCGACGCTCATTACGAGAGAACATTCCGATTCTTGATCGTTATCTTGAACCGCTTCCCCTTGTATTAAGAGGCTCAAAAGTGAGTGTACAAGTGCAAAGTGGGCAAGTAATCGTCGAGTTTATCGCTACCGCCACGCAAGAGGGGGCACTGTATGATATTATTACAATTGAAAAAAGCGATAAAAAAAGAGCCAAAGCAAAAGTGATCGGAGAAAATCGGGTGGAACTGGAATGAAAGTAGTTGTAGGAATCAGCGGAGCTAGCGGTGCAAGTCTGGGTCTGAAGTTTGTACATGCACTTCCCAGTGAGATACAAAAACATCTTATTGTCTCCCAGCACGCGCAGATCGTCCTCGATAAAGAAGAAAATACAACGCTGCACAATAACGATGAGATTTGGGCCTCCGTGGCATCTGGCTCTTACGGTGCGGATGCGATGATTATTGTCCCCTGCAGTATGAATACGCTGGCAAAGATAGCATGCGGTATCGCTGACAACCTCATAACGCGTGCAGCAAGTGTCATGATTAAAGAGCGCCGTACGCTCATCTTGGCACCCAGAGAAATTCCATTTTCACCTATCGCCTTGGAAAATATGCATAAGCTCTCCATGATGGGAGTTATTATCGCTCCACCGGTACTTGCCTATTATTCAGGGCATGAAAGTCTGGATGAGATGGAAAACTTTATGATTGGAAAATGGTGCGATTTGATGGGCATTGAAAACGACCTTTACAAGCGCTGGAGTGACCATGCATAAAATTGCTCTCTATCCGGGAACATTTGATCCGATTACCAATGGTCATTTTGACATCATAGAACGGGCGCTTAGGCTTTTTGACGAAGTGGTCGTCGCGGTTGCCGATTCATCGGATAAACGACCAAGATTCACCCTTGATGAACGTGTTCAGATGGTAGAACTTGCCATCAAAGATCTTGATCGAGTACGTGTTGTGGGATTTGACAACCTGACAGTCGAGTTGGCAAAATCGATCAATTCGACCGTCCTCATACGCGGACTTCGTGCTGTCAGTGATTTTGAGTTTGAGCTTCAACTGGGATATTTAAATAATTCATTGGATCCAGAGATCGAAACGGTCTATTTGATGCCAAAACTCAAACATGCCTTTATCAGTTCATCAATCGTTCGAAATTTATTAAAATTCAATGGAAAAACAGAGCACCTTCTTCCCGCTTCTGTCCAAAATGTTATTTGGAGTATGAAATCATGTACGTTACCATAGAGGGGATTGATACGGCAGGAAAAAGCACTCAAATAGAGGCTTTACGCAAGCTCTTTGGAGATGCAGTATTTACCAAAGAACCAGGCGGTACTGATGTTGGACAGACCATACGGTCTATGGTTCTTAACGGGGAAATGTCGAGTAAACATGCTGAAATGTTTATGTTTTTAGCTGATCGTGCAGAGCATACACAACAAGTGATCGTACCTAATATCAATTCCCTAATCATCTCTGATCGCTCTTGTGTATCAGGTGTGGCATACGCAACCGTCCAAGATGTCTGTGATATTGACACCCTGGTGCAGCTCAATCGTTTAGCTACCGATAATCATCTGCCGCAGCATGTTTTCATTCTCGTTCTCACACCGCAGGAACTTACCTATCGGTTGTCCCAAAAAGAGAACGATGCTATCGAGTCCAGAGGAATCGAGTATCTTCTCTCGATACAAGATGCTCTTATAGCATCCGCACACGCATTGGGAATTCAAACCCATGTAATCGATGCGTCACAATCTATTGATACTATTACACTCGAGATTGCTAATCTCATTAAAGGAGCCTTATGATTCAATCACTGCGCGGGATGAACGATATCCTTTCAAACGACTATGAGCGCTTTGACTATTTTATAGAAACTGCAACGTCTATCGCTAAACGGTATGGCTTTCATTATGTTGAAACGCCGCTACTTGAAGAGACAGCATTGTTCAAGCGTTCCGTAGGGGAAAGCAGTGATATCGTTGGCAAAGAGATGTACCAGTTTACTGACAAAGGGGGCAACGATGTCTGTCTACGCCCTGAGGGGACAGCTGGAGTAGTACGTGCCTTTATCCAACAAAAACTCGATAAAAAAGGGGGCATCCACCGTTTTTATTATCACGGTGCCATGTTTCGTTACGAGCGTCCGCAAAAAGGGCGTTTGAGAGAATTTCACCAATTCGGCGTAGAGAGTTTTGGTGTTGATTCAGTGTATGAAGATGCGCTCATGATTATGATGGTGGCGGATATTCTTAAAACACTTGGGATCGGTTACCGTCTACAACTCAATTCTCTGGGTGATCAGCATTGTATGCCGAAATATCGTGAAGATCTTATCTCTTTTATTGATGCATGCGGTGATAACATCTGTGAAGATTGTCAACGACGTAAATCCACCAATCCAATCCGTGTTTTAGACTGTAAAAATGAAAAGTGTCAACATCTTTACGCAACTGCTCCAAAACTTATCAACCAGCTGTGCGGTGAATGTGAAAATGATTTTGCTACTCTAAAACAAATTTTGGATGATCACTGCATCGCGTACAAAATCGATACCCATTTGGTACGTGGACTCGATTATTATTCTAAAACTGCCTTTGAATTTGTAAGCGATAACATCGGTTCCCAAAGTGCCATCGCCGGGGGAGGAAGATACGACCGTCTTATCGAGTTTTTGGATGGAAAACCGACTCCTGCTGTGGGGTTTGCGATTGGAATTGAGCGTCTTTTAGAACTCATAGTTATGCCGCAACCCACTCGAAACGGTTATTATTTTGGAGCTATGGAAACCGAGTCATTGGCTTTGATTCTCAAATGTGCTGAAAAATATCGTCAAACCAACAAAGCTGTCGTTGAATACGAGCCTAAAAACCTTAAAAACCATCTCAAAGGCGCTGATCGTATCAATGCTCGCTACTGTGCTGTTATCGGGGAAAATGAGAGAAATACCAATTGTATCTGGATTAAAGATTTAGTAGAGCAAAAAGAGACTATTATCTCTTTAGATACAATTTAAAGGTTTTTATATGTTTGAATCCATTGAAAACAATATTCTTTACGCAGTAAAAGAAGTAATAGAATTTGGTTTTTGGATTATTCCTGTTTTTCTCATCATACTGTTTGTGCATGACCGCTATGTACAACGTACACATCAACTTCTCGTTCATTATCCAATCATAGGGCGGATGCGCTATCTTTTTGAAGCTCTTCGTGAACCTATGCGCCAATATTTTGCCAATGAATCTTTTTATGACTCACGCGATAAAATTGATTGGGTATACAAAGCTGCTAAAAATGTTCCCAATTTTATGTCATTTTCACTCACTCAGCCCTTTACTGGCTCACGATTCATTGTTAAACACTCTTCCCATGTTCTAAATGAGGCAGAGCTGTCCCCTGATCTCGGGTTAACGTTTGGTGAAAAACGCCCTAAACCCTACAAAACAGCTACTCCTATTTTACGTTCTGCTATGAGTGACGGGGCATTGAGCCCTGAGGGAATTCGCTCCTTTGCCATGGGCTCAACCATAGGTCATTTTCCCGTCAACACCGGAGAAGGAGGACTCACTTCCAACTTTTTTTACACACATCGCCCTGATCTAAAGGAGATGGAATATCTCGAAGTCGTCAATGGGAACTGGTTCGCCGAACTAGTCTTCAAAATATCCGCTTTTCTCTTTAACCGTGGTATTGCTATCAAAATGTATCGTCGTGTCCTTTTAAACAGCAATACTGAAAATACGTATCTTTATGATCCTATTTCTCATATTTTGTTTCGTATCAACTGGGATGCACCGCTAAGCGCTTTTCCAAAAGAAGTTCCCTCAGATATGCCGGATATCGTTTTTCAAATAGGTTCAGGTTTGTATGGTGTTCGTGATAAAAATGGGGTATTTGATTTTGACCGCTATGCCAAAGTAATGCGCTTTTGCCGTATGACCGAGATCAAAATTGCACAGGGGGCAAAACAGACAGGGGGTAAACTCACTGCTGCAAAAGTATCCGATGATATTGCCTATTATCGTGGCGTCGAAGCTCATAAAGACCTTATCTCACCAAACCGTTTTCCATTTGCATCCAGTGATGAAGAGTTATTGGACTTTATTGCCAAACTGCAAGACATCTCACTCAAACCTGTCGGTATGAAAATCGTTATCTCCGACGACGCCAATGTTCGATCATTGGCAGAAACAATGTCGCAGCGAAAACGCGGAGGAAAAAACAATCCTGATTTCATCACCGTAGACAGCGGTGATGGCGGAAGCGCTACAGCTCCATTGGAGCTGATGGGTTCTGTTGGACTCACAACGCTCAATGCTTTGTATATTTTAGACACCGTGATGAAAGATTACGGTTTGCGTGATGATCTAAAAATCATTGCAAGCGGTAAGATTTTAACACCTGATGATGTTATCATCACCCTCGCTATGGGAGCTGATGCCGTAGGAATTGCTCGAGGGTTTATGATGAGTGCCGGCTGTATACGTGCCCGTATGTGTGCAGGTACAGGTTCCCACCACTGTCCTGTCGGCTTGGCTACACAAGATCCTGCGCTGCGTGCATCCTTTTTAGTTCTTAGAAAAGCGGGAGAAATTGCGAACTATCATAACAATCTTCTCAAAGGGATTAAAAACATGCTTGCCGTCATGGGTATCCATAAAGTCACTGAGCTAAGTCGCAATCACTTAACATTTAAAAATGAAAACGGCGAAATTTATTTTGACGTCAACATGTATTTCCATCAAAAATTCCACCACTAAAGGTCATTTATGCAAAATTACGGTATCGATATCTGGGGTGAAAACAATTTTATGATCGACCAAGGCAAAGTCAAAGTCAATTATAAAAGCTCGCCGTCACTTATTGAAATTACACAACGAATTCGAAAGACAAATTTACGCGGACCACTGATACTGCGTTTTCCACATTTAATAGGAAAACAAATTAACCTTTTGTATTCAAACTTTCAACGTGCCATCTTTGAAAATGACTATACCGGTAAATTTCGTGCCGTATTCCCTCTCAAAGTAAATCAATTTCCAGAAGCCGTCGATGCCATCGTCGAACTTGGTGAAAAATACGGTTACGGTTTGGAAGCGGGTTCAAAAGCAGAGCTTGCCATCGCAATGGCAAAAACGCCGATGGGATCACCGATCACTGTCAACGGATTCAAAGATGAAGAGATGGTCACCCTGAGCTTTATGGCGGCACAAATGGGTCATGATATCACGATTACGATTGAGGGGCTTGGTGAACTCGAATGGATTATCGATGTAGCACAATCGTGTGCTTTAAAAGTACCTAACATCGGTTTTCGTGTTCGTTTACAAAGTGAAGGAAGTGGTATTTGGGCTAAAAGTAGCGGTTTAAGTGCAAAATTTGGACTGACTTCTACCGAGCTCATCGAAGCCATCGGAATGCTTCAAGAAAATGATATGGTGCAGCATTTTACCATGATCCATTTTCACGTTGGATCACAAATGCAAGATATCTCTACACTAAAGCGCGTTTTACGTGAATCCGGAAACATATACGCTGAACTCAAAAAAATGGGTGCTTCCAACCTCCATGCGATCAATATTGGAGGGGGTTTAGCAGTTGAATATTCTCAGCACAGCTCAACACGTTTACGTAACTACACCCTTGAAGAGTTCTCAAACAGCGTTGTTTTCTTACTGCGTGAAATTATGAATGCCAAAGGCGTTGAACATCCTGATATTTATACCGAATCTGGACGTTTTATCGTAGCAGCGCACTCTGTTCTTATCGCTCCGGTACTTGAACTGTTTTCACATGACTATCAAACAAAATCATTAAAGCTAAAAGAGAATAATCCTCCCCTTATCGAGGAATTACGTGAACTTAATTCACTCCTTACACCACGTACATGTATTGAGTACATGCACGATGCCCTTGACCATATGGAATCACTGTTAACCCTCTTTAACCTTGGCCATATTGATTTACAAGACCGATCCAATGCGGAAATTTTGGTACATCAAATTATCAAAAAATCGCTCTATCTTTCTCAAGACAATCCTATGCCTGAAATCGAACGATTACAGGTCAAAATGCAAGAACGATATTTGATCAATAGCTCCATATTTCAAAGTATTCCTGACTATTGGGGTTTGCAGCAGCAGTTTCCGATTATGCCGCTTGATCGACTCGATATTCCAGCTATTCGTGCCGCCAGTCTTTGGGATATCACCTGTGATAGCGATGGAGAAATTCGATTTAAACCTGATACGCCGTTGTATCTTCATGATATTGATTTGGATGAAGAGGAGTATTTTCTCGCCTTTTTCAATGTAGGAGCATACCAAGAGACACTGGGAATGAACCACAATCTTTTTACGCATCCTAGTGAATGCACTATTCTCATAAGCGATACGGGATACGAAATTGAAAACTTTACCGAATCCGACAATGTTCTCAATATTCTTGAAGATATTGGGTATGACCCTTCCAAACTTCTAACAAACCTTAAAAATAAATTGGCTACGAGTGAGTTTATTACAGAAGAAGAAAAAACGGATACACTTCAAAAGCTAGAAATGTACCTCTATCAAAATGGGTATTTAAGAACAACACGTTAAGGAAGATCATGGGACTTTTTTCAGAAATAGCCGAAGATTTTTCAAATGTATACAAAAATGATCCCGCTATTAGTTCTCCTGTAGAGTTTCTCTTTAACTATCCAGGGGTTTGGGCCATTTTTTGGTACCGCATTGCTAATCGACTGTATCGTAATAATTTTAAAGCACTCTCCCGTATGATCATGGGAATCAGTCAAATTTTCACCCACATTGATATCCATCCGGGTGCTACAATTGGAAACCGTGTTTTCATTGATCACGGTACAGGCGTCGTTATCGGGCAAACAGCTATTATCGAAGATGATGTTTTAATCTATCAAGGAGTCACTCTTGGTGGTGTAAGCTTGACCCCTGGTAAACGCCATCCTACGATCAAGCGTGGTGTCGTTATTGGTGCCGGTGCCAAGATTTTGGGAAATATTACTATTGGTGAGAACTCAAAAGTAGGTGCCAATTCTGTGGTGGTTCGTAATGTTCCCGAAAACAGTACCGCTATTGGGATTCCTGCGCATGTCATACAAAAAGGACGCGACAAAGACCCTTTTAGTCACAATAAACTCCCCGATATCAACAAAGAGATGTTTGAATACCTGCTCAAACGCGTTGCCGTATTAGAACACATTTTGGTTCAGGACAATACCGAAATTCTTGAACAAGATTTACAGCTTGAAGATATTTATGAATCGTTTATCAAGGCTATGAAAAATTAAGTGTAGGTGTTGGATGAAATTTTCTCCGTTTATAGTCACATTCACAATAATCTCTATTTCTTCAATGTTGTTACAAGCGACGGTATTAGATACAAATCAACTCCGCTCCGGTCTCTCTATTAGTAACTTTTCCACCACCCTTGCAACCGCCAGCTCAGATAAATCCGATGAAACTAAGTTCTGGTATTGGCTCAATCTCGCACGTCTTCAACAAGCCAATGGCGATTTTACATCCTCCATCCATTCATTTGAATATGCCTATGCCATTTTAGATGAATACGAAAATAGAGCGACAATCAGTCTTCGTAATATTGGCTCTTTTTTGGGTTCATCCTTTATGAGTAAGGGAAGCGAAAGCTATTATGGGAAAGGATATGAGCGCACATCTATGCATACGCTTAATGCATTAAATTATCTCATGCTAGGTGACTTTGAAAATGCCTCCGTAGAGATGCGCCGCATGGAACAACGTCAAGAATTTTGGTTGAAAGAAAGTGAAGTTAAGATCAAAGAAGCTGCAAAAAAGAAAGAAGAAGCACGTCAACAAGGAAGTGATACTTCCCGCATACCACAAAGCTATTCATTAGCGAGCATGCTTGAAGATGACGATGTTAGAGCACTGGTCAATAATTATCAAGACCCCTTTTCCTATACCCTTAGCAGCATCATCCTTGATGTTTCAGGCCTATCATCAGCATCTGGAAATTCATCACAAATCAGTTTAAAAAGAGCATTAGCCCTTAATCCAGATGTGTCAAAAGTATTTCTAAATCTCCCTACTCTTAAACCTAAAATGGATGTCACTGTCATTGTATTATCTGGCATTGCCCCGGCTATGAAAATTGAAAAAATCCGTTTTCCAATCTTTTATGGTGCGAACTATACCAGTATTGATTTACCTTCTTATACCGTACCAAAAAATGATATTAATAATGTAACTATTACTACGGATCAGCTACAGCTACAACCGCCTAGACTTCTTAAAACGGATCTTATGGCCTATAAGACACTCAAGGATGAGCTTCCTGGTGAACTCGCAAAATCAGTCGTTCGTGCCACAACCAAAGCCATTGCTGCCAAGCAAGCCTCTGATCATTTTGGAAATTTAGGGGGACTTGTGGCATCATTAGTATTCGATGTTGGAAGCAGCTATGCGGATTCTGGATTTAGAAATTGGGAGATGATGCCAAACTCAGGCTACATTGCCAAATTTGAAGCTATCAAAAATTCAACTGTCACTATAAAACTTAATAACAAGCAGGAGTCATTTGTGCTTCCATCGGATAAAAAGGGAACCATTGTTCTCATCACTTATTTAACACCAGACAACATAAGGATTGATCATGTCACCTACTAAAAACGTTTTAATTTCACTTAGTTTATCTACCTTATTGGTTGCTTTTTTTTCTGGATGCAGCTCCAAAAATATTAATATCATTGGTGAAAAAAGAGTAGAAATCACAAAACATAAAAGTATTCAAGAAGGCAGTTTTTTAAAAATTATGGCGGAATTGGAGAATAGCGATAATGATGAAACCGAAGGCTTTGTCTATCAGATAGAATGGTATGACAAAAATGGTTTGATAAAAGACACTACCCCATGGAAAGCAGTAACTATCCATAATAACCAAAAAGTTCAAATCGTCGAAATGACCAATGTTCCTGATATCGTTGATTATAATATCATTGTCTCAGTACCCAATAAATAAGGAAAAACATTCATGAAAACAATTACAAATATCTCTCTTTCAATTACTATAGCAGCGATACTCTTAAGCGGCTGTGCTCCAAAAGGCGGTGCAGGAATGGTAGGATATGATTCAAATGTCAAATATGGTGATGCAAAAGCAGTAGAAACACTTACTGCGGATTTTGGTTCATCTGATTTGCAGTCTACCGCTGAATCATTGACACAATCTCTTTTGGAATCACGTTACATTGCAAAAGCACAGCAACCTCCAAAAGTACGTTTGCGTTCTGTCAATAATCTAACCTATGAACATATCGACACCAAAGCGATCACCGATAAAATCCGTATCAAACTCCTAAAATCAGGGCAAGTTCGCTTTTTGGCAGATACCGCTAACCTCAATCAGGTTAAAGATGAGCGTGAACTAACTGCGTCTGCTACTGCTAATAAAGAGAGTAAAGCATTGACCGATTCTGATTACATCATAACCGGTAATGTCCGATCCATTAAAAAAGCGAATGACGATGTCCAAGATGTTTATTACAATGTCTCTTTGGAGTTGGTCAGTCCTCAATCAGGTGAAATATTATGGGCAGACGAAAAAGAGATTCGTAAAGTGACTTCAAAATCATCAGTAGGATGGTAAAACTTATGAAACGATCATTATCATTAAGCTTAATCCTGTGTATATTAGTTCCATTTTCCTATGCTCAGGCACCTTCTAGTGTTATTATAGATGGTGTCGAATATGCCCCTGTTCCTAAAACCAATACCGAACAAGAAAACTACACTATCCCTCAAAGTTCCCTTGGTGGTACAGAAAATTGTTGGTACGAGCAAGTGGCGATTCCAAATGATACGGTAAATGAATCTCCTAACATGTACGGAGCCATTGTTGGTGGTATTATCGGAGGAGTGATTGGTCATCAATTTGGAAGTGGTAGCGGGAAAACGGCAGCAACCATTGGCGGTGCTGCTCTAGGTACTGCATTAGGCTCTACACCGCAGACGCAACCGCAAAGATATCAAACCGTACGCAAGTGCAATACGAGCCGCTAGAAGGAGTTAATTCTCCTTCGTCGGATCAATAATCTCCATAACATCCAATCCAAAACCATTGAGTGCAGAAAATTCTGTATTTTTATTATCTGCTAAAAGCCGCATATGGCGAACACCCAAAATTTTTAAAATCTGCGCTCCGATACCGTACTCTTTCATACTCCCGTTGCTGTTATTAGGCTTATTGATAAAAAGCAATACACCACTGTTTTGCTTTAAATAGTGTATCGAATCAATCAACTGGATATAGCGACTTTGATGCAACAGCAAGTCTATATCAGGAATAACGTTATGAACACGTACATTAGAAGTTTCTCCTGCTTTGTAAAAAACAATGGCCGTATGTTCATCTCCTTGATGATCTTCAAAAAGATATTTTTTGACATTCACACCAAAAAACTCTATCTCTTCTTCGGATATCGCTTTAACCAAAATCTCATTCGCAAGACGATATTCAACAATATCAGAGATATAAACCGTTTTTAAATCATGTTTTTGCGCAAATAAATCCAGATCATCGCGACGTGCCATTGAGCCGTCTTCCTTCATTATCTCACAAATAACTGCCGATTCTGCAAGGCCCGCTAATCGGCATAGATCAACCGACCCTTCTGTGTGCCCTATACGAACAAGGGTACCGCCCTCTTTTGCAATTAACGGAAAAATATGACCCGGCATCACGAGTTCCGTAGGATGACTAATCGGATTAGCCAAAATCTTGATTGTCATATCTCTTTCTGCCGTTGAGATACCTGTGGTTGCAGCAGTGGCATCTACCGAGACCGTGAATGCGGTTTCGTGCATAGATGAGTTCGACTTCACCATCGGTTCCAAATTAAGTCTCTTAGCGATTGCAGGGTTAATCGCGACGCAAATCAATCCTTTGGCATGCGTAGCCATAAAATTGACATGATCCGGGCTTGAAAATACAGATGCGTAAACAAGGTCTCCCTCATTCTCGCGGTCCTCATCATCTACCATGATGACCATACGCCCTTTTTTAAATTCTTCGATAGCTTCTAATACACGTTTTATTGCTGGCATCATAATCTCTTCAATTAGTATATATTTAACGATTATTATAGTCAAATAGGGTTAAAAACCTATCACATTCATCTATAATCGATATTTTTCAAAAATATTCACAAAAGTCTTGACAATTTTCCCAAAAGAATCTATAATTTCGGCCTCTTAAAAGAGAACCCATTGGGGTATAGGCAAATGGTATGCCAACAGTTTTTGGTACTGTAGATTGGAGGTTCGAGTCCTCCTACCCCATCCACATTTTTAGTTCGCGGAATAGAGCAGTCCGGTAGCTCGTCGGGCTCATAACCCGAAGGTCGTAGGTTCAAATCCTGCTTCCGCAACCAATCCAAACTTCAACATTACCAGCTTCATTAAAAAATACTTCACACAACATTTTATTTTCGAATATCCCTTCAATACTTGTTATAATAAGATTCTTTAAATTATAAGATTTTTTACACTAAAGGGAATACCTTGAGAAATAAGCTGTCCCTATTAAAGGGTAAAAACTTTTTTTCTATCCATCCAAGCCATAGTCCTTCTATTCAAAAAGTCGCCATTATCGTTGGGATAATGTTTATTTCTATGATTGCCATTGCCCTGATGCCGCCAATCATTGAAGCGCGTGGGCTAAAAGATTATTTGCCACTTCATACTGCTCTTGAAACGGTTTCAATTATCATTGCCATGCTCATCTTTGCAATAGGTTGGAGCAGCTACAGCAATCATATGCCTACTAGCATCATGTTTCTATCGGTATTATTTTTCGGTGTAGCCATCTTTGATTTTTCCCATGTCCTCTCTTATGCCGGTATGCCTGATTTTGTGACACCAAGCAGTGTGGATAAAGGAATTGATTTTTGGCTCTCTGCCAGAGTCCTCTCTTCTTTTGGACTACTGCTATTTTTCTTTTTACCAACACACAAGCTGAGTTCTAAGAGCTACAAATATGCCTTTCTAGGAATAATACTCCTACTCATAGGGGTCATGCACTGGCTGATTTTATATGCGTATGACCTGATTCCACATGTCTTCTTTATGCCGGGTCAAGGGCTCACGCTATTAAAGATCAGAGTAGAATACACTATTGTTGTAATGAATATAATAGCGGCAATCGTATTACTGCGCCGTATGCGCCATCCGCTGCCTTATCAAGGAGCGGCATTATTTGGTGCATTGTGTATTATGGCTATGGGTGAACTCTTCTTTACCCTCTATGCCGATGTCACAGACGTTTATAATATCTTCGGTCATATCTACAAAGCAATAGCCTATTTGTTCATATACCGTGCGATTTTTGTCACAACTGTCGAAAGACCCTATAAAGAACTGAAGCGCTCACAAGACAAACTGATCAATAGTGAAAGATCACTCAAAGAATCACAAATCATTGCCGGATTGGGAAGCTATACCCTTGACCTACGCACCGGAATCTGGCGCAGTTCAGAAATTCTTGATCAGCTGTTCGGGATTGATAAAACGTATGAACGCTCTATGGAAGGGTGGAAAAAATTACTCCATCCCGATGACCGTGTCAGAATGGAACACTATTTTAGAGATGAAGTGATCGATCAAGCTCAGCCTTTCAACGAAGAGTACTGTATCCTCCGTCATGACGATCATACCAAACACTGGGTGCACGGATTAGGAATGCTCGAATTTGATGAGTACAACAATCCTATAATTATGAAAGGGACGATCCAGGACATTACCAAACGCAAGGAAGTCGAAGAACACATTGAAAAACTTGCCCATTACGATCATCTCACCGGATTGCCAAATCGTATCCTGCTAAGTGATCGTATCACATTCCTCCTCAATCATGCACAGCGTAATAACGAACCCTTGGCCGTTATGTTTTTGGATATTGACCATTTTAAAAACATCAATGACACACTGGGACATACCATCGGGGACAAGCTATTGATTGAAATAGCCAAACGAATAAAGGGACTAATGCGAGATGAAGATACGGTATCACGCTCAGGAGGTGATGAATTCATTTTACTTTTTCCCGATACCGATGTCAATGCTGCCATGCATATCGCGGCCAAACTGATTGATACTGTTTCGATTCCCTCAACCATTGACCACCATGAACTGACGGTCACTCCCTCAATTGGTATCGCTATTTATCCTAATGACGGTGAAAATTTTGATACATTACTTAAAAATGCCGATACGGCTATGTACCAAGCCAAACGTTTGAGCCGCAATGCTTTTCAATTTTTTACACAGGAAATGCAGCTTCACTCAGCACGTAACCTGCAACTGGTAAATGCACTGCGCCATGCGCTGGAGCGCAATGAGCTACATCTGCATTATCAACCGCAGATATCAACCTACAACGGAAATATTATCGGTGCGGAAGCGCTTCTGCGATGGAATCATCCCGAATTTGGGATGATATCCCCTGCTGAATTCATACCCATTGCCGAAGATAGCGGCCAGATCATACAAATTGGGGAATGGGTTTTACGTACAGCAGTGCGTCAAATGAAAGAGTGGAAAGATAGCGGATTGGACTCCATGATTATAGCCGTGAATCTTTCCGCGGTGCAGTTTCAACAAAAAAATCTAATCGAGTTAGTTACAGCTATCCTCGATGAGGCACAGTTGCCACATGAATATTTGGAGCTGGAACTGACCGAAGCCATTACCATGAATGATCCGCAATCTGCCATTGATATCATGAACAAACTCCATGAACATGGGATACGGATGTCTATCGATGATTTCGGTACGGGCTACTCATCGCTTAGCTATTTGAAACAATTCAAGGTCTACAAACTCAAAATTGACCAATCGTTTATCCGTAATATTGCCAACGATGCGGAAGATCAAGCGATTGTAAAAGCGATCATTGATATGGCAAAAAGCTTAGGGATGCAAACCATTGCGGAAGGTGTCGAGACAGCAGAGCAATTGGCTTTCTTGCGTCAACATAAATGCAATGAGATCCAAGGGTATTACTATAGCAAACCGATTCCGGCTGATCAGTTTAGCCAAT
Source organism: Sulfuricurvum sp. (assembly GCA_030694265.1). GTDB lineage: Bacteria > Campylobacterota > Campylobacteria > Campylobacterales > Sulfurimonadaceae > Sulfuricurvum. The sequence continues at coordinate 240,616 of JAUXYP010000008.1, read as the reverse complement.
TTTTCAAAGAAAGGGTCTAAATCCTCTTTTCTTAGCGATGATTGTTCACTGTCGAGGGAATATGATCACCACTGGCTTGCAATGCAATAGCTTGCGGGTGCTGCTTATAATGTTGACGGACGACATTGGCCAAGAGAGCTTTTATGCTTTCATCTACAAGGATTCTATCACCCTCCCCCAAAGAATCAACAATCGCTGACAAAAGATCATTTTGCACCCCATTCAAAATTCCACTCCACGATTGCAATAGTGTCTTACTCACATGAGCGGGTAACGATCCCATGATCCCGACGTCGTTTTGATCATGTATTAACAAGCCCGATGTGGTACCACGGTCCAGCGTCAGTACCTGGAGTAAATAAAGCGTATGATAGTTCAACTGATTCAAACGTGCTGCATCATTATAGTCTGAGCGTTTTTGTATCGCATCAGAAATAATGTTTATATACGTATCAATCACTGCTTTTCCAAACTTCAGTGCAAAGTTTTGATCACTGACCTCATCACCACTGTTGAAATTCTCTAAATAAAAATGGGAAACTCCTCTGTGTCTACCTAATGCGGGAATGTAAAAGTAGCGGTTTCCCTGTGCACTTCCCTCTTCATAATAGTTTCCACTAGCATTTTTAAGCATTTTTTCAAATCGTTCTGTATCTTCTGCATCGGGATTACTAGGATTGAGATCCGCCATTACTCTCCAGTATCCGCTTCCATCTCTCATCTGTGTCCAGCTGATATGCATGTGCATCGAGGGCACCAATGGATTTTGTGGATGAATGATCGTAGAGATTGCTGTTGCCGAAGAGAGTTTTTTAGTAGGGTCATCATCATAGTGTACTTGTGAATAATTGACTGAGCCGCGATTGAACAGTTGTTCATCTGCTGATTCATACCGAACCCCTCCTCCATGAGTTCCTTCGTCACGGAACCATTCTACTGGTGTAAAAGGTTTGTTCAATCCTATTGTAGATGAGAGGCCATTGAGAGCGTTTACAAAATGGGATTGCAATTCTAAAACTATGGTTGAAGCTGTATGGGCGCTAGGAGACTTGGGAGCTATTCGTATCATTCGTATCACTTTTAAAAGAGTTTATGTATCAAATGATACCCGTTACACTCTATAAAAAGCTTGACCTGTGGGCAAAATTTTCAATAAGTTCAAATTTACTTTCTATATTTTCATAGGTGTGATTACCACCCTCTTCTACTACGACGATCGCATCTGAAAATTTATGGTGAGCATCCCTGTAATCCAAGAGTTCATCACCCGTTTGTAACAACACAAGATATTGTTGTGGGGTAATATCTTGGACATCATAACCCCTTAGAGCATCGGTATGTTGTCCAAGCCATTCAAAGTGGCTTCCATCATAATAGTTGAAATCACTTCCATGTATTTTGCCAAGCGTATCATAAGGCTGTGTTGATGGATTGATAAGTACGGCTTTAATCCCATAGTGTTCACTCAGATACGTCGCATAATATCCGCCCAAAGAGGAGCCGATAAGAGTGACCGTTGAATGATCGATCATTTGTTCTATTAGCTGTTTCAATGTATCTATAGCCAATGCAGGAACATAGGATAGCGATGGGCAGATAATCGTATCTCTGTAATGTTCTCGGAACAACGTTGCCTTTGTCCCAAGACCGCTTCCGCCAAACCCATGTATGTAAATGTATTTATCCATTTATGCTCACTTCATTGCGGTTACTAAAAAAATCGGATAACTGCCATCTTCCCTTGCAACGGTATAGGCATCATGGAAACGGACATTTTTAAATCCGGCTTTATCAATCATCTCTCGTAAGAGGTCTCTATTAAAGCCAAAATGGTGCACTCCGTCATTGCCGTGTTGTGCGTGAAACGTCCCATCCTCCTCTTCCAAATCAGCAATGGCAATAAAACCGTCTCTCTCTAAATGTGCATAAAATGTCTGAAACAACTGTGCCGTGTTCTCTACATGGTGCATTGCCATCGAGCTAACGATTCCATGAAACTTTCCCTCACACGGAGTTTGCATAATATCTTGACATAACGTTTTTACATGCAAAGAGGGTACATTTTTCGATTCCAATTGTTCCAGCATACCGATTGAAAGATCCACCCCCGTAACCGATCGTACCATAGGTGCTACTTTAAAGCTCAGCAGTCCGGTACCTGCGCCAAAGTCCATGATATTCATCGTGTTAAGCAATGCTATACGACTGACGATTGTTTTAAAAACGGAAGCAGCAATTTCCTGCCGTATATCACCTTTATCCCACTCAACTGCTACTTCATTAAATCGTTCCGTCATCTTTTCTAATCCTTACTAGGTACATTGCATTCAATACATTTTATACACTACGATCAATAGAAATCGTACTTTCCAGCTGCTACGTCTATTGCTATCTCATTAAGGGCTTCTTGCATTATGGCAACTATATTTTTGGCCGCTTCATGATCATCTACTTCGGGAACGTCCCAGTCTGTGATTGTCATATTGGCTTTAAACAACAGCTCCAATTCTTTGCGTATTTCTGCTTTTCGACTATTGAGTTCTTTTTGAAGTGCGTCCATTTGTACTCCTTTTTGTATATCATACCACACTATAGGTAGTTAACTATTTACTATCATCTCATGCTAGAAAGTTTTTTAAACACTCGATTAGCAATTATTTTCTCGTTATACTTCTCAAAATATTAATTGAAATGAACTCTATGTATAAATTTATTCTCTTATTCTCCTTATTGCTTCAGATACTACTCTTTGGTGACACCCGTACTATCTACGATATTCGAGGCAACTCATGGCTATTGGATGCCAACATGACTCTCTTCTTGGGTAATTGGCGCACAGCTACGATAACACCTATCCAACATGGAAACTACAAAAATGTGATTGTCAACGGTGATCCGGATGTCAAAAGCGTTGCTCTGACTTTTGATGATGCACCGGATGAGAACAATACCTACAAGCTCTTAGATATTCTAAAAGATCATGATGTAAAGGCTGCTTTTTTCATGATCGGCGGTACTATGAAAGACGATAATATCACCGTTGTAAAACTAACCTATGATCAAGGGCATCTCGTTTTAAATCACAGCTTTAACCATCCGCGCATGACGAATCTCAATACCGACGATATGAATTTACAGCTTACACGTGCTTCCGAGACGATTGAATCTATTACCGGGCAGTATCCAATCCTCTTTCGTCCTCCATACGGCTCCATCAATGCTGATGTGGTTGATACAATCAACACACACGATATGACTACCGTGCTATGGTCTTTGGATTCACTGGATTGGACACTCCAAGATCCTGAGGCGGTTATCCAAAATGTCACGAATAATGTCCGCAACGGAGATATCATCCTCATGCATCGCAATCGTGTAAGTGTTGGGGCTTTACCAAAAATTATTGAGAACCTAAAAGAGAAGGGTTATGCCTTTGTCAAATTGGATGATATGTTGGGTGTTAAAGCTTACCGCCAAGAACCTTCTCCCTCAACTGCTTGGGATTGTTGTTCATGGCTCCAAAAGCTTTTTCAATGGTAGCCGCGGCTTAAGCTTCCTCCACAGTCAATAAGATCACTTTGAGTGTCTTTAGCTAAAAAAATAACCCGACCTTTATGTTTATGCCGTTGTCTGAGTAACACTACGCTATAATACGTTTAATAATCAAACGTACGCTCTCCAGCTTACCTTAGCCTCATTTCAGAGGTTTATACTCCTAAGGACTTCCATGTCATCAACTATCAAACGTCAGAACCACCGTATACACCCTTGTAGTACTGCCCGTAAAACGGAGTTACTGAACTTTGTCATCTCACAAAACCCTGCTCGATCCATTCTTGTAGTAACTGCCAATGATAAACAAGCAATTGATCTCGCTGAAACTAAAAATATTACCCTCGTAACTGACAGTTATTTAGTACAGCCAAACGAGACGATGTATGATATCGTTATCAGTTATGACCTACCCGAAAAAGCGATCATTTATATGACACGCTATGCTCGTGCAAAGGAATTTGCCATTATCTTATTGGGTTCAGAAGATCAAAAACATCTGTATGCCATCGAAACACTTTTCGGTCGTACCATTACGCAAGAGCCTGTTGTAGGTTTTGAACCAAACTTCGGAATCGCTGTAGAGCAAAAAAATAAAGAAGAGATGGCTGCACAACGTGCGCAACGCGAACTAGAACGTGCTAGACCATCACGTGCCCCTAAGCGTGAGTTTAAACCAAACAGAGACGATTCACGAGGCGAGTTCAAGCCTCGCCGTGATGATACGCGACCTGAATTTAAACGTGAAGAACGTGGACCTAGAGATGATAACCGCCCGGCTCGCAAACCGTATGAAGGCAATAAAACGGAATCAAAGAGTTCAAATCCATGGGATAAAAAAGCCAGAACTACTGAGTTTTTGGGTAAAGATGAAAATGGTAAACCGATTTTTGGTACCAAAACACGCGAACGTAACCATTATCATGACGGCACACCTAGAAGCGATGCTGAAAAATTTGGGAAAACTGCATTCGTGAACAAGCCAAAATTTTTCGGGGAACATGATAAATCCAAGAAGGATCAAGAGGCAAAAAAACCTTTCAATCCTGAGCGAAAACCTTATGAGGGAAAACAAGCGTTTAACAAAGATGAAAAGCGCCCATATGATGATAAAAAAACTTTTGGTGACAAGAAACCATACGGAGAAAAAAAACCTTATGGTGACAAGAAGCCCTTTGGAGATAAGAAGCCTTATGGAGATAAGAAACCCTACGACAACAAATCAACAGGTAATTACAAACCCTCCTTTGATGCTCATAAACCTGCGCATACGGACACTGCTCCCAAGCGAGCACCACGTCGTATCAGCGTAAAATCTCTCAAACCTTCCGAAGACAAACAATAGGCACTAGCCTATTTGTTTATTGTGAAACTTCTTCCAGCTTATCAACACTGTATCTCCAAGTGACAAACGCTGATAGCGTTACGATAAGCGCGATACCAATCCATATCCAAACAACAGCAAGCCCTAAATACACTATCAAACTTAACAATAGTATCGGTGCAATAATCTGTCTAAAAATAGAAATATAAAAGATAAAACCAGGTTTTTCAATTCCCTGTAGCATCGCAAGATGGACAAAAATAACTACAAACGAAAAAAGAATAAATGCTTCTACTCTCAAATACAAAACCCCTGCTTCTACTACTTTGGTATCCTGTGTGAAAAACTGCATTAATTGTTCTCCTCCAATGAGCAGTGCAATCATACCGATGATAGAAATCAATCCGCCGTAATAGAGTGATATTTTCAGCGTCTGCGCAATCCGTTCAAACTGTTTTGCCCCGTTATTTTGCGCAACAATGGCCAATACGGCAACATTTAAACCGATAGTAGGCATCAAAATGATTTGTTCGATTCTCATGCCAATCCCAAATGCAGCAACCACTTCTTGTCCAAAAGGAGCTGCAAAATAGGTAATGATAAAAATGCCAGTCGCCATCATGATCATATTGACACTGGGAGGAAGCCCTTGCACAATCAGTGATTTAAAAATACTCCCATCAAGTGAAAATTCTCTGTACCCATCCAGCAAAGAAGTCTTAGTCAATTTATATCCGAGATAGACGACAGTGATAAATTCAGTGATCACGGTAGCTGTAGAGATCCCACTCACCCCCAACGGTTGAATTCCTAATCCTCCATAAACAAACCAATAGTCCAACACAACATTCAAAAATGCAGAAAAAATCAAAATATTTCGAAACGAAACGGTATCCCCTACTGCATTCAATAAAGCATTCATAAAAAATGCAAAAACAAAAAATACAGAACCGTATAAAATAACATTAATATAATCCAACGATTCTTCTAAATAAAAACCATGCGCCCCTAAGAGACTCATCAAATAGGGAGTTGAAAGCACACCGATAATCGTCAAAACGAAAGAAAGAAAAAAAGCGAATACCAAAGCATTAAGCGCTATATGTACCGCCATAGGACGATCTTTTTTACCTAATGCATTTCCAACCAATGCAGTAACCGCTTCACTCATTCCACCCGCGATCGCAATCATCATAAAAAAGAGGGAAAATGAGAGGGTCAGTGCCGAAAGAGCCTGTGTAGATAGCTGTCCTGCAAAATAAGTATCGGTAACGTTGTACATCGTATGAAAGAAAAAACCGATACTCGCAGGGATAGAGAGCTTTTTGATTTGCGTTTTAATATCGCCTTGGGTTAAATCTAGGTGCATTGGTTTAGCTTTTTCCCATCATCAACGCTTTTTTGACCTCTAAGCGATCGTACAGTTTGAGCATATTATGGTAATCTTGGTGTAAAGTAACATCAATCAGATACTCTTCCCCCTCGATAATTAGCAATGCTTTTTCGACTTTTTCTTTGCCATATACATCAAAGAGAGCCTCTTCATACTCTTCCCACGGCAACTCTGCCTCACCCATACGTATGAGTTCTGCTACGATATGTCCCATTTTATTGGTTCCAAATTCTAGGAGAGGAATTGCTTCTTCCGCATTCCCGGCCAGCAAATAGATTTGTCCTTTTAACTCGGCCATCGTAAAATTGTTTTCGAAAATAACCCCTATGTATTTTTCAACATTGAGGGTATCTTCGAGTGATTCTATTAAATCCAATATTTCTTCAGGGTCAAATTCGGAAAAATTCAAAACCAGCTCACGGATCAACTTGCCATTATTTTTGTTGTTATAGGTCAAATCTTCAATCGGATAAACTTCCGAGACACTGGGAACGATCATCTGGCAGGAGTAGAACCCTAGATAGTTGTACTCTCGTACATACATCTCTTTTCCCATATTTTTAAGAATACCCAATAAATAGTCGTATTCTGCAATACTCCCTTCACCCTTGTAGTCCCATGGCGCGTATTTAAAACTCTTTTTAGCACTTAAAAATCCAAATCCGAGTTTACCGTTGGAGTCGATAAAATGGGATTCGAGATTGAAACTGTCCGAAACCAAACTCATATCAAACGTAGGTACTTCAAACGCATCCAGATTCTCCAAACCGCGTCCCTGCATTAGCTCTGTCATGGTACGTTCTAACGAAACCTGCAAGATCGGATGTGCTCCAAAAGAGACAAACAACGTTGAGTTTTCAGGGTTGATGAGTGATATTGCAGTGACAGGAAATTGTCCCCCTAATGACGCGTCCAACACTTCTACAATGTAGCCCAATGCTCGCAATGCATGAACGTCATGGCTCAATCTCTCGAATGAATGGATCACCTCTTCGGGAAATTTCGGAAGAGCGTAGCCGTTTTTAATAATTGCAATTTTGGCGTAACGCTCAAATATTTCACTCAGAGCTTGAACTTTTGCCTCTTCAGGGGAATTCCCCGTCGCCAATCCGTTACTTACATAGAGATTGCTCAAAATATTGATCGGTAGGTAGACCGTTTGACCATCTGAGTGTTTTTGAAACGGTAATGCAACAATTTTATCCTCATAATCACTGTTATAATCGACGAGTTCTTCATCACTCAAACTGCCATCAGGGTTATACACTTTTTTCAATTCATCATCGAGATACGCACCGCCAAATTCAAATGCCACTTCATCGGGATAATATTTGCGGTTAGGAAGATGAAAGTCTATAAAAAAGTTGTTCGTCTGAAGACGCTCAATGTATTCACCCAATGCACTGGCTTTGGAAGCATCCGATACTATGCCCTTACCGTTTGAATAGATATGACGTGGCGCTTCTATCGAAGCTAAATTAACCGAATAACAGTTTTCGAGCGGGTGTTTTTCCTCTGAGAAAACTGCTTCACATCCTACGTCGACTAGAACCGCTTCCATTTTTTTGATTGATTCTTCGAGCGGAGCATTTTTGGATAATAAATTCATTCATAACTTTCAGGTTTAGATAGGGTGAGTATAGCGTATTTCTGATCAAGTCAGGGATGACGAATTGACATTCTTATCGTATTGCGATAATATATCCATATGATAAAATCGTTCAAATGTAAAGAGACGGAAAAACTGTTTTGGGAAAAGCCAAGCAAAAAATTTCCTGCCAATCTCGCCATGCGTGCCAAGATCAAACTCGATATGCTCGATGCCGCACAAGAAAAACAAGATTTACGTATCCCTCCCGCCAACCATCTCGAAGAGTTAAAGGGCAGTTTGGCGGGATACATGAGCATCCGAATCAACAACCAGTTCCGCGTCGTATTCCATTTCGATGGCAAAGACACGTATGATGTACATATCACAGATTACCATTAAAGGAAAACGATGAAAGAAATCCGACCATCTACCCATCCGGGTATTATCCTCAAGCTCGAATTTGCCGAACCTCTGAACCTGACGCAGGCACGTATGTCCGAAGACCTCAATGTAGGGATCAAAACCCTAAGCGAACTTTACAATCAAAAACGGGGGATTAGTGCAGTGATGGCACTTAAACTCTCTGAGTATTTCGGAACGACACCGCAGTTTTGGATGACATTACAGGATAATTTTGATTTATACCAAGCCTATGTACAGGAAAAAACATCGATTCAGAAGGTCAAAAAACTTCAAGTAGCATAAGTAAGGGGACAATTTGGAATATAACATAAGAGGCATTTGGGTATTATATTTTAACATAATGCTTACGTGGTCAAAAGGAGTTATATTTGAAAAGAGAAGTTACCCGTGAAAAGATTATACCATCATTTTTAATTGGAATTAGCGAATTAGAGGCTCTTATTGATAGAATGAGTTTGTTATTTAATCAGAATGATAGAATAAATATATCGATTAGTATTTCTATACCTTTTGAAACACTAGAGTTTAATAGCGTACAGGAATTGCGTGAATATTCAGATATTAAAGGTAAAACATCCGAATTTCGTATTTGGTTAAATCAGGATAATAAACGTATTAGTATTCACTCAACTTCAAAAACTTTTTTTTATTCAGTTTGTGATATAACTGCCAAAGGAGATAGTGAAGCATGGTGTGCTGGAGCTATTGAAACTGTCTACTCATTTTTAAGTACTTATCGAGTCTGGTACAGTTGGCTTCGGAGTGTTCCACTTGGTTGGATCATCTTTATTTTTATGAATATCCCTACTTTTATGAAATGGTATTCTATAGACAAATATTCTCTTAATAACCCCCTAATCATTGCATGGATAGCAACTTTTTCGCTTCTTTTATTCTTATATTTTTTTAAACATAAATTATTACCATCAGCAACTCTTGTTATAACTGAAAAAGAAGGATATATTCAACGTCATATTGGTGAAATCGGTTTAATATTAGCTGTACTATCCACTACTTTAACTTTCATTAGTTTATTTGTGAACAAATGATCGAACAAAACACAAAAGTTATGACATCTTGGGTCACATGGATGATAGAGTAAATCGCAATCATTACACGGGTCGGCTAGACGTAGATATGTCTAAAATAGGGGCTATCGCACTATGATATATGGCAACCTTTTCAAAATAGGTGCCACAAATGCCAAGAGAGGCGGCATAGCACGGAATTATGCTATAGTTGTGAAAATATTTAGTATGGAAAATCATGGCTATTATCTCTATTGCATCCACCAAAGGGGGAGTTGGAAAGACCTCTCTGGCTTTCTCTCTCGCCAAAGATCTAGGCTACCGCTACGCGACCAATGATATGTCCGTAGTGCTGAACAAATACAAAAATGCTCGCTATTATCCCAATAAGATTCCATTGCATCCTGATACTGTCTATGATTTCGGCGGATTTGATGCGCAACATGCTGATGAAATATTACGTGCTTCCGATATCATTCTCGTAGCCACGATCAACGATCTCAACTCCATTATGAAAAGTTTGATTTTTATCAAAAACTACAAAGAAAAGACCATTCTCGTTTTTGCCAATATGATTGATAATGCCAACGATGCCGCTATGATTCGCCAAAAGATACATGAGCACTTCCCCAACCTAGCATTCACTTATCTACGCCGTACCAAACTGCTCAAAAATGCGCTTGAAACGGGAATGAGCGCCAGCGAACTGTACGAGTCCAGCAAACATAGTCAGCACCTCTATAAACAAGCCTACAGCGAATATTATAAGATTTTAAAACTTTTCACGACCGATGGACAGTATTTCAAAGGTTCGACACAATGACGCCTATTCTCCTCACGACACTCAATGCACGCTATGCACACACTGCACTGGGGCTTCGATATCTGTATGCCAATATGCATGAACTTCAAAACGATACGCAAATCGTTGAATTTACGATCAATGAACAGATACAAAGTATCGCCGAAGTGATTCTCGAACACACCCCAAAAATTATCGGTATCAGTGTCTATATTTGGAATGCTTCTGAAACAGCCCAATTGATTGAAATACTCAAAAAAGTTGCCCCCGATACTGTCATTGTATTAGGTGGGCCAGAAGCTGGATACATGCCTCACCGAGTCAATTTTGACCGTGCCGATTATATTATCAGCGGCGAGGGGGAAGTGGCGTTCTATGAACTATGCCGCAACGTATTGGATGACATAAAACCGCCTGAGAGATTTATACGTGCTGCTATGCCTGACTTGGAAGCTATTTCTCTCCCCTATACGGCCTACAGCGATGATGATATACAGCACCGTACTATCTATGTAGAAGCGTCAAGAGGGTGTCCGTTTGAATGCGAGTTTTGTCTCTCCTCGATTGATGAAAAGGTCCGTAATTTCCCCCTCGATGAACTGCTCGAAGAGTTTGAAATTCTTTGGAACCGTGGAGCGCGCAGTTTCAAATTCATTGACCGTACATTCAATCTCAACATGACCTTTGCTAACCGTATCCTAAACTTTTTTCTCTCCAAAGAGCCGCCCTATTTCGCCCATTTTGAAGTCATCCCCGACCATTTTCCTGATGTCTTAAAATCTAAAATTTCTCTCTTTCCTCCCGGATCATTGCAGCTGGAAATCGGAATTCAAACCCTCGATCCCATCATTGCCAAAGGGATAAATCGCCCTCTAAAACTCGAAAAGATTTATGATAACTTACAATTTTTAGAAAATGAAACCAAAGCCCATATGCACCTCGATCTCATCGTAGGGCTTCCGGGAGAGACTATTGAAGGGTTTGGCCGTAATCTGGATAAACTCTGTTCACTCACACACAGCGAAATCCAAATCGGTATTTTGAAAAATCTCTCAGGAACTACACTATCACGTCATGACAAAGAACACGGAATGATCTACAGTGATATTCCACCTTATGACATTCTTCAAAATAACAATCTAAGCTATGTGCAGATACAAAAGATGAAACGCTTTGCCCGTTTCTGGGATCTTTATTACAACAGCGGAAATTTTGATAAAAGCGTCAAGTTGTTATGGAAAGAAGAGAAAGTATTTGAGGGGTTTTATGCGTTCAGTGAGTGGATATTCACCCAGACACTTTCAACGTGGAAAATATCACTTGATCGCCAGATATCGCTCCTGTATGAATACCTATTGACACATAGTGATTTAGAACTCATACAAGTAAGCCTGATAGAAGATATCAACACAACACCGGGGAGAAGAATCCCCTATTTTTTAACGCATGATGTATCCAAAGAAGGTCCAAAAAGCGCAGAGAAACAAGTTACGCCAAAACGGCAAGCAAAGCGTACTTAATTACCAGTTACGAATGCGTATATGACAGGAAGTGCACTGCTTTAGAAGCTGATTGTAGTCTTCCAATGCGTCATCCATCCGATTAGCATCAATCGATTTAATCATATCATTTGAATATAAACGTAACATGCTTGCCGTTTTTTGGGCAAATTTATACGCATAAACTTGATCTTTTGGAAGAATCCATTTGATTTCATCGCTCTCTAACGTTTTTAGCGTCCCTTGCAGTTTTTTAATACCAGCTTTCATATCGTCGGACGAACTGTAAAAACCGCCACGCTGTATCTGTTCCATACCTTCCAGCATGGTACGCATATCTTTCATTAGCATTGTCCGGTGTTCATTTTCTGCTGCAATAAGCGACCCTGCCAAGAAAGATGTTAGAGCAATCGCTGTTAATATTTTTTTCATAGTTGCCTCTTTAATACTGGATAATGTCTTTTGAATATTCAGTCATTTTGACCGTTTTAGCCGAAATAGAAACCAACTGTTTGGCTTGCGCTATCCCGCCGTAAAACTCTTTGAATTCAGGTTTAAAGGATTTAAAATAGTCCTGAAACTTATCAGACCCTAGAATTCCTACCGCCCAAATGGTATCATCTGCAGCTACATCCAAAACAACCGCAGCCAATGGCTGCGTAGCAGCTCCACGAAGGTTTTTTGCACCAGCCTTGGCATCGTATGCCGAAAGATGCGATGAACAAACGATAATACCGCTGTTATCATACGCCATAGTCGGTTTTGTTTTAGGGACATATTGTATAAAATTGTCATTCGGCGTCGGATGAGTAAGTTGATGTGGACAAATAGCGGAATAAGCCACAATCGTACGATTCTTTCCTACCCCACTTTTCCATACATACTCTTCACCGCTTTCGGATTTTAGTTGCACTTCCTGTTGGGTCGGTTCAGGAAGGTTGATTATCATGCACGGAGTAGATGCATAGGGGTAGTTAAAGATATAAGTCATCTCACTATCCAATGCCGATGCTTTTATCGGATTACCGGCCGCATCAACCAGTTGTGCTTTCTCATACGCTGTATACAAACGTCCGTCTGCAGCGTATAAGTTCCCACGTATCAATGAAGGATTAACAGCGATAACTGTCGCACCAGCAGCCATGATTCTTAAAAAATTTCGTCTTTCCACTTTTTCTCCTCGCATTCTTTATTTTTTGCTCACAATAGTATCTAAGACATATGCCAAAAATGTCACAATTTCTCGCATATATCTTGTACGATGCCCTAAGGCACCGTACCTATAATTATTAATTAAATAGATCGCGGTAAAGACCTTTACCCCATTCTTTTAAACCTTTTCCACCATCAATACCTTCAGATCCATCCCATTTTTCATTCATACCTGCATTAGCAAAAGCAAATGCTTTGTTAGCGTCATTATACGCATACTCTGCATGTACTGAAATAGCACGAAGATCAGGAGTAGCGCTGACTGCTGAAAAACATACAGTCAATGGAGAAGTCCATGTTTTACGGCTAAGTTCTTGTCCACCCAAATATTTAACAATATTTGCTGCAACGATCTTACCTTCAGTATTTGCAGTGTTAGCTGATTTACTGAAGCCCATAGGGCGTACATCACCTGTACAGAAGACATTTTTATCTCCGATAACCTGATACGTAAATGGATCAATATTCGCTTCAGCTTTATTAGCCGGACTGTCTTTTGCAACACCCGCAATCTCAAGTAATTTATTACCGCGAACACGAGGATAAAGAGCCGCATCTGCAAATTCAATTTCTTGACCAAATTCAGTAACAATCTTTTGTTTATATGGATCAATGCTATCAATCGTTGTACTTGGCATGTAGGTAATATAATCTTTATACATATTATCAAATGCAGAGTGGAAACCAGCCGCTTTGATTGTAATATCCGCATTTTCATCCAAAACGAGTACCTTGCCATTAATCTTGTTTTTCTTAAAATAATCCGCAATCAAACAACTACGCTCATATGGTCCAGGTAAACAACGGTAGTTACCGCCAGGAACCGTTACTACAAAATTTCCGCCCTCAAAGTTTTCTATTTTTGATTTTAAAGACAACGTCTCACTACCTGCAATAAATGCCGCAGGAAATTTAGTACGAAGTACTGTCTCAAGCTCAACATCACCTTTTGTCCAATGTGAATAATCATAATCGATACCAGGAGCTAATACAAGAACATCATATTTTACAGTACCCTCATTGGTAAATACTGTTTTGGATGTACGGTCAATGTCGTGTACCGTTGCTTGTAAAAAATTATAGTTACCATTACGAGCAGCTTCCAAGAAGTCATGCGTAATAAACTCTAATGGAAGTACACCTGTTGCTACCAAATTGCTCAAAAAACCAGACATAAAGACCGATCGTTTGTCCATCAAAACAACATCGACTTTTGGATTTCCTTTTTTGATGTATTTTGCAATAGTTAAGCCTGATGCTCCAGCTCCAACAATAACAACACGTTGACCCTTAGCAGCCGGAATCGGTGCCGGTGATAAAAGTACACCTTTTGCTGTTGACTTTGCAGCAGTTTTATCGCTTTTTGCGTAACCACTGGCAGCAGCCGTAATTGCAGCGAGTCCTGTAAACCTCATCGCATCTCTTCTTGATAGTGCCATCGTAATCCCCTTTTGTATAATAAGATTTTGCTTAGACGAGTATACTAACAGTGAAAAGCTTAATTATTTTTAAATATTATAATGTGTTATCTTATACTAACTATAATAAATCATTAAATATCACAATATAGTCACAGCTTTTACTTTTTAATCCCCATAAAACATATAATTTATCACATTCTTAACAAAAGTATAAAAAAAATTTCTAAAAAAAGAATTTGATCTGCATTGGTAAAAAATACACTTTGTGCTATGATTTACAAGAGTAAGATGCAAAAAAGAAGGAATTAACTCACATGAAAGTGGAAAATTGTTCATCACTTGAAGAGGTACGGAACTATATTGATCAGCTTGACGATCAGATAGTGGAACTTATAGCTGCACGAAATGCCTACGTGAAGCAAGCAGCTCTATTTAAAGATTCTATTGAGGAGATCAAAGGCAAAGAGCGAATGGAAGCGGTTATGGATCGTGTTCGTACGCATGCAATGGAACTGGGTGTTTCTCCCAATCTACTGACAAAACTTTACACGATTATGATTAACGAGATGGTTGAAGCCGAAATTTCTGAATTTCGAAACGCTAAATCTCTTTAGAAACGGGTAATTTCATCACCTTGTACTGCCATACTAACACGTCCTGACAATGTTTCATTTTTATAGAGTGAATGATGATGTCCGACGCTCAACGACTCATTTGGATTAAAAAGAATCACATTGGCTCGCTCACCTACCGCAATCTTCGGAATATCTATACCCGCTTGTACTGCGGGAGCATACGACGTCAAGCGTGACAGTGTTGACATATCGATGATGCCGCTTTGGACAAGATAGGTATAGCACAATGGTAAATACTCTCCAATGGAGGTTGTTCCGTAACTGGCGTCGTAAAAAGTAATGTCTTTATAAACATCCGAGTTTGGCTGGTGTAATGCACTTAACGAAGCGATATCCCCTCTTTGCAATGCACCAATCAGCATTTTTCGTTTTGAATCACTGACCAATGGAGGATTGATCTTTGCATCTGTATCAAATCCTCTGCATGATTCATCACTGTGGACTAAATGATGCAATGCAATCTCACACTCTACCTTGACTCCCTCACGCCGCGCTTGCGCTATTAACTCAATGGAACGTGGTTCTGTTACGCTTTTAAAGATAATGGTGATTTCATACTCACGTGCGATTTCAATCATGGCTGCTATGTGCACCACCTCAGAGATTGCAGGAATACCGGGAAGACCTAACGAAGTCGCTATTGCCCCATCACTCATCACACCGCTTTCATTTAGACTCTTGTCTTGTGCACAATAGAACAACGGCTTATTCGACATCTTAAGATATTGAGCCATACGCATAATCAGGTTGTAATCACTGATCGTCTTGGTATAAAGAGCCTTGCCTCCTTTTTTTAGAAGAAGCGCAATATTGCTTAGGTTTCCTTCTTCGTTCAATGCACTGATAGCACATTCTATTTTTGCTCCGCCCTCATGCAATTGGTGTTTTTGAACAAATTCAAGAGTGATCTCATTGTCTACGCGCCCAACCATTTCACCGCTCAATACGACCGTACTTACTCCACCACTAAGCGCTTCACGTGAAAGAGTCTCAAGATTTTTTCCATTGAGCTGGAGATCTTTCAAACGAACATTGGTATCTACC
This sequence comes from Sulfuricurvum sp., assembly GCA_030694265.1. Lineage (GTDB taxonomy): Bacteria > Campylobacterota > Campylobacteria > Campylobacterales > Sulfurimonadaceae > Sulfuricurvum. The sequence goes on along the minus strand of JAUXYP010000008.1, from coordinate 224,692 downwards.
AATCCCGGCATCAAATAGCATCCAGTAGCGTCCACACATTCATCCCCTGTAAGGTTAGACCCTATTTGCGTTATAACGCCATTTTCTATTCTCACATCTTCTTGACGATTTCCGTGTATATCACAAATTATGGCATTGCAAATAAGCATAGGACTCCCGTTTGGCTATAATAATGTTATTGTAATCTATGAACGTTTAAAAAGGGATAGTGTGCGACCATTCATTTGGCTTTTGTTATGTGCGATTGGCCTTATGGCAACTGATCGCTTTTATGATGAAGGAAAGAAAGTTTATTTTGCAAAAGGGTGCAATGGATGCCATGGTGTTGATGCCAAAGGGCTCGCGCAGTATCCGGGTTTGGCCTATCGACCTAAAGCGTTTTTAAACTATAAACTGCAACGTTATCGAAAAAAAATTGCCGATACGCAACAAGCACAATTGATGATACCCTTTGCGGAACATTTAACGGATGCACAAATTCAAAGACTTATCATTTTCTTATCCAATTATCATGAAGAAGCCAGTCACCAAACAATTGAACGCAGTATAAAAGGAGATGGAGGATCATGAAGATATTAGTTTCTGCACTCGAACATTCTGCCAATGTACATTTGAAATACCTGATGAAAGAGTTAGGGGATGATGTAGAAATCTGTGGTGTTTTTGATTCATTACTTGGTGAGAGTATTGTCGATTTACGTTCCACCGCAATTATGGGATTTGTGGATGTACTCAAAAAACTTCCTTTCTTTTTTAGACTCAAAGATCAAATGGTGGCCCTCGCACACGAAGTGGACAAAGTATTGCTCATTGATTCATCCGGATTCAACCTCCCATTGGCCAAAGCAATCCGAAAACGCTATCCCCATAAAGAGATTATTTACTATATCCTTCCACAAGCGTGGGCATGGAAGAAAAAACGGATTCCGATTTTAGAAAAGACGATCACAAAACTCGCTTCCATTTTGCCATTTGAACCCTCATACTATTCACCTATGGCTCCCATTGAATATGTCGGCCACCCTCTTCTCGATGAGATCACTATCCAAAAAACGGATCTGACTGTGACGGGAAGAATCACTTTTATGCCCGGAAGCAGACCTGGTGAAATACAAAAGCTAATGGATGTTTACAGAGAAGTGCGTGCACGTATAGATTGCGAAGCGATGCTCGTTATCCCTCCGCATTTTAACGACGAAAAAATTGCACAGTTGTACGGAGATATCAGTGCATTTACTGTTACGAATGATGCACATACCACTTTGGCTACTTCCGATTTTGCATTTATATGCAGTGGCACGGCAACACTTGAAGCCTCACTGATCGGAACACCGTTCGTGCTTATCTACATTGCCAAAAAGCTTGATTATATGATTGGTAGAGCACTGATTAAACTTCAATATGCAGGGCTTGCCAATCTTCTACTGTCACACGCTTACGGCACGACACTGCATCCGGAATTTATCCAGCATGAGGTTACGGCTGAAAACCTGTATAATAGCTATATTAATATGGATAAAGTACAATTTTTTCATAATGCTGCAAAGCTGCGATCACTGCTTGGGCATGGAAGCGCAAAGCGTGTCAGCGAAATTATAAAGGAAACTCATGATTAGAATTACTTCTTGGATTAACAATGGCGTCAATACTCTTATGCAAGACAAAATAATGCCCTATATATTCACGTTAAGTGACTCTCCTATGCTCTTAAGAGAATTACTGCATACCAATAAAATGTATCAGGACGGCCTTAAACTAGAGGGGAATGTTCCTGGATTTCGTATGAGTGTTGGTCGAAGTTACCTTGTCTTTATAGCGCTTTGGCATGCCATTATTATTATACCAGCCATATTTTTCCATGCAAAACTGGAAAAACTTGATTGTCATTTACTTATGATTATGGCAATTTTATTTACGGGGATGTTTTTTGCAACGTACGCGATTTTCAAAGAATATTTAATTGATACTGTGGCACTTAAAATTCTCAAAAAAGGATGGGAAAATCATTTTCCCCATTTTGATTATGATCGCCATGCAAAAGAGGTCGCGCTGATTTATGCAGATGCACTTGAAAAAGAAGTACCGCATAAAAATATGCAGCTTTACATTCTAGAGAACCTCATAGATAGAAAACCTAAGGTTTCCTAATACTATAATTATTTTAATACTTTTAGATGATTTAAAAACTCTTGTGGCTCTTTAAATCCAACAATCGTTGACTCATTGTTCAAATGACCATTTACATCAAAAAACAAAATGGCCGGAGGGCCAAAAATCCCATATTTTTTACTGAAAGCTTTTGCAGCATTATCGTTTGCTGTTAGATTTACCTGTACTAAAACAAACTTATCCATTTCTGCCTTTACTGCTTCGTCGCTAAAGGTTATTTCTTCAAACTCTTTGCATGAAGTACACCAATCAGCGTAAAAATCAACCATCACCCGTTTCCCTTTATTTTCAGCCAAAATAGCATCAAGTTCTTCGAGCGATGTAATCCTTTCAAAGGTTTTATGCGCTTTGTCAGAAACAGAAGTCGTATTGGCTTTAGATTGAACGAAAGGCTCTAACGGATGCAATGGATTATGACCACCGGCCATCCCTCCGATGAGTAATGACATACCATACAGAAGAATCATAAACCCTAATGCTTTGATATTGGAACGTGCGCTCCATGAGGGATGTTCACCAAGAGGTTCCAGGACACCAATATTAATAGCTACAAATACAGCCAATCCACCCCATAATAACAACGTTGTGTTTTCATCTAAAACACGTCCGATCATCCAAATTGCAATACCTAGCAGCATAACACCGAAGATTGCTTTTACGGCGTCCATCCACATCCCAGGTTTTGGCATAAAGCGTCCCGATGTTGTCCCAACAACCAGCAATGGCATACCCATCCCAATGCTGAGAGAAAACAATGCGATCCCACCTAATAGGGCATCGCCTGTCTGACCGATATAAATAAGTGCTCCAGCCAACGGTGCAGCCACACACGGACCTACAATCAAGGCAGAGAAAAAGCCCATGAGTGCCACACCGATAATTCCACCTTTTGATCCGCCTAAACGTGAAATACGCGCCTGAATAAAGTTTGGCACTTGTAATTCATACACATCGAACATTGAAAGCGACAAGACCACAAAAATAAGTGCAAATACCGTGATAATCCATGGAGTTTGAAAAGCCGCTTGTAAATTAGCACCGAACAGCCCGGCCAAAATTCCCGCAATCGTGTAGGCGACCGCCATCGACAAAACATATACAAGCGAAAGCCAAAATGCTTTTTTGGTACCAATACCCTCGCCTTGCGCAAGGATAACCGATGAGATAATAGGAATCATAGGAAATACACACGGCGTAAGTGAAAGCAAAAGTCCAAATCCAAAAAAGCTGATAAGTATCAGCCAAATGCTCCCACCTTGAATAACACTGGCGATTTTATCAGTCTCTGAAGCGTTTACAGCAGCAACTGGTGCCGCAGTTGTCTCATTTTTATCGCCTGCAACTAGCGCTTTTACTGCTTTTACCTCTACCGCATCTGCTTTGATAACCGAAGGTTCTGTTGTTTTAATGCCATCCAATTGATCCGCATCAATGGATATTTCCAGTGTTGTATCCATAGGCTCATAACACAGACCTGCGGATGAACACCCTTGATAGCTGAGATTTACTTTTACTTTTTGATCACCGCTGAGAACACTTTTCTTTAATAGATCAATACGGATTTTAGGAGAAGAAAAAAAGACCTGTTCCCCGTCATGATCCACTGATTTCCCCATCTTTACAGACTTAAAATCAATTCCGTCCTTTAGATTGGCGTCTTCGACTTTGATTTTATTTTTATAAAGATAAATGTTCTCACCCAAATCAATATCAATACCTATAGTGTCTTTGTTAATTTGAGTAATTTTTGGCTTGAACGCCTCATCCGGTTGTAGAAAACCGAATCCTAGAAGAGATAAAGAAAAAAACATTAAAAAGAAAATTCGCATTATTCCAACCCTTTTATTACTTAAGTATGCACTATTTTAGCACATCTTACTGTAAGAAAAAGGAGATTAATGATTAACAGTGTTAATGGCTTCTGTTATTTTTTAAAAAATAATCCAGACCGAATGCTCCACCGCCATGTGTAGCAAGAGTAAAGAGCATTAGCATATAGTACAAAGGGATTTCAAATCCATTATCTCCTGATGAAAATCCATTTGCCAAATGGACCGTCATAATTGCCACCACCATAACCACTATCATCGGTAGGGCAATAAAACGCACCCCAAGTCCCAATACCAATAATACCACGCCTGCCATCTCCGTTGATGCTGCCAGATAAGCATTAAGCAATGGAAAAGGTATCCCTAAACTTTCACCAAACCATGTTGCAACCGCACCGATGTCTGCCCACTTGTTCATAGCAGGTGAATAAAAGCCATACGCTAAAATAAGACGCAAAAATAACAGTGAGAAATTTTGCCCCTTGTCCAATAAAGTTTCCATTCTTTTTAGTAAAGAATACATTTTATACCTCCGTAAATTTGATTAAGACACGTTGATGACACCATTTTACTACTAATTGCTCAACACTTTCACGCAATATTTCAGCATCAAGTTCATATTTTTTTGCCAAAACCATTATAGAGCGTTCAAGTGTCATCCTCTCCAATAGCTCAATGAGCTGCAGGGCAAAAGGGGTTATCTCTTCAAAATAGACACGTTTTTCATCAAAATGGTAATAAAGCAGTACCGATGACGCGCAAGATGATTCAAACTCACCGGCATGCACTCTATAGCTAACATTGCGCACCAATGCCGAAGATGAGAGCCTGTACCGTTTTTTCCAATCTAACTGTGCTTGAATATCCTTAAAATCCCTGCTCAACAGATCCAATTCACCATACTCAAGCCATAAGAGATCTTCTAAAAAAAGAGTCGATTTTAGCTTTGGATGATGACGCAAAAAATTGCCGAATTCTTCTGCCATCTTAACGATAAACGGAGTTTTAGCCCCTATTGCAATAAATTCCCGTATAAAATTATGCATCATAGCATTCCCTAGTACGGTGGTAAGAATCGGGTAAATATTTTCAATCGTCTCAACAAATCGAGAATGAACCATATCGCGGTACACTTGTAACCGATTGTGCAAAGGATTTGAGAGTTCTTCGTTGTTTTGGATGATTTGAACAAAACGCTCCATAACCGCTGTTTCGGTTTTCATTTTGCACCTCTTTTGGCAACGATTTTGGAGAGTTTTTTATACTCACCCATTAGCTCTTTCAAGGGTGGAATATTGTTGTCACGCTCTATCATTACGGGTGCGTTTATTTTTTTCAATGTTCGCTCTAAAAGCTTCCATACTTTCTTGCTTATGGCTTCACCATGGGTATCCAGCAATAAAACCTCATCAGGGTATTCCAAATGCCCCGCGATGTGCATATATGCCACACGCGAAGGAGGTATTTGTTTAATATAGTCATCGGGATCAAACCCATGATTGGTTCCGTTCACATAAACATTATTCACATCTAAAAGAAGTGTGGTATCAGCATACTCCGCTATTTCATTAATAAAATCTATTTCACGCATCTCATTGTATGGGGCTAGATAATAACTCGCATTTTCCAAGATTAGAGGGCGTTGTAAAAAATCCTGCACCTGTTTGACCTTATCCCCGATATGAATAACCATAGCTCTCGTCATCGGTAATGGAAGCAATTCATACATTTGCATCCCTCCCAATGTTGAAAAACTCAAATGTTCCGAATAGTGTTGAATCCTATATCGATCCAAAAAAGTTTTTATATCTCCTAAAAAACTTTTGTCGATCGCTTCAGGCGAACCGATAGAGAGTGAAACACCGTGAGCAATTACAGGCAGTGAATCCATAATTTGCTCAAATGTATCACGATAGCGATGCGGGGTAAAAATCCAATTTTCAGGGGTGATTTCGATCCAATCGGGCTTTTTCTTCAAAGCACTAAAATCTTCTAAAAATTCCCGACGTAAACCTATACCGCACCCATCGATATTTTTCATCCCCTTCGACCCTTACTTTTTACTACCGCATTTTGCGTCGGCCGCTTTTTCTTTCATTGCTCCGCATTTTGCATCAGCAGCTTTTTCTTTCATACCACCACATTTTGCATCGGCAGCTTTTACACCTTGTTCTTTGGCTTTTTCTTCTAACATCTTTTCATTCATTTTTTTTGATCCGCCACATTTACCGGCACCGCATTTTGCACTTGTTTCACCGGCCATTGCCATTGGAGCACTCATTAACGATGCACCTAATACGAGTGCTGCTACTTCTTTTTTTGTCATGTAATATCCTTTTTATAGACTTGTAATGGGTAGTATATATTAAAAATAGTGAATATGTGCTATCTGTTTTCAAGCATTCATACTCTGTTAATAATTCCTATTCAGCTACCTCATAGCCTCAAATGCTACACTATGCCATATTTTAATGGAGCCTATTATGTCCAACCGTCTCGCACTCGAAGATTCCCCTTATCTGCAACAACACAAAGACAACCCTTTTCACTGGTACCCATGGTGCGATGAAGCATTTGAGAAAGCAAAGCGTGAGCATAAAGCGATTTTTATCTCTATTGGTTACAGCAGCTGCCACTGGTGCCATGTGATGGAACACGATGTTTTTGAAAACGAAGAGATTGCTGCATTTGTCAATGAACACATTATTTGTATCAAAGTAGATCGTGAAGAGCGTCCTGATATCGATAAACATTTCCAAGAGCTTCATATGCTGCTCAACCGTCGTGCAGGAGGCTGGCCTCTCTCTATTTTTTGCACACCTGATAACAAACCTTTTTATGCCGCCACCTATATGCCCCCTTACAATCGTGAACGGATGATGGGGTTCAGTGAACTTACCGCCATCATTGCCGATAAAGTAACGCAAAATGACGAAAAGCTGTTTCAAAATGCCGATGAGATTATGGGCTTTATGAAACCAAAAGATACACCGGTGCAAGCTACTAAATTGGATGAAAAAATAACCCTTCAGTTTGATAAACAAGCTGAACATAATTTTGACACACTCAATGGCGGATTTTCAAAAGCACCAAAGTTTCCGCACACTTCTACTCTAAAAACCCTCATGAAGCTCGAACAACTCGGACCCGATCCCAAAAGAGAAAATATCATCACCCAAACGCTCAATGGGATGGCACGAGGCGGGATGTATGATCTGATTAATGGCGGATTTTGCCGATACAGCACTGAAGAAACATGGTTGATACCTCATTTTGAGAAAATGACCTATGACAATGCCTTGCTATGTGAAGTGTACACTCTAGCATCTCTCCAATTCAGCAATCCTTTGTATCTGAGAGCCGCTACGGAGACTGCCGATTTTATGATGAATTTTATGATGGAAGAGGATCTGTTTGACAGTGCGAGTGACGCAGATACCGAGGGGCATGAGGGGAAATATTTTGTCTATACCTACGATGAAATTATTCAAGCACTTCACAACGCCAATGTCAGCAATATTAGCGAAGCAGTAGCATTACTACAAATCACCCCTAGCGGAAATTTTGAGGGCAATTGCATCATCACCCTAGAGACACTTGATCGTCCAAAATGGTTTGATGATTTTATTCTTCAGGCAAAAAATTTACGCGCGCCTCGTCTCTACCCATTTATTGATCGAAAAATAAATGTTGCTTGGAATGCTATGATGATTAAAGCATTGTTTGTTTTAGGAAAGCAAATACCAAATTATACCGCCCAAGCCATTATCTCATTGGATGCCCTGCTCTCAACCATGTTGATCAATGACGTGCTGTATCACACAACACTCATCCATAAAAGACCCAAAATCGAAGCATTTTTAGAAGATTATGCCTATCTTTGCGATGCACTGATACACGCCTACCAATGTACGTTTGATGAAGTTTATCTGATACGAGCCCAACAGTTGTGTAACAAGGCACTGGAACTTTACTACCAAAACGGTGCGTGGTACTTTAGCCGTGGAGATTTTCCAACCATGTGCGAACTCGATGATGGTTCCTATCCTAGCGCTATGGCTATTATGGTCGATAGTTTGTTAAATCTTGGAAGTTTGATCGATAGTAAATACCGTCATTTTGCCTTCAAAAGCCTCGAATACGTCTCCATAAAACTGATGAAAAGCCCGATCTACTACCCAAAACTCACCGAACAAACCATTCGGTATCTCAAAGGGGATCGTATCCTTAAAGCACCTAAAACACTCTTGTTACAATGCAAGACATTGAGCTATCCTTTTGTGCTGTTAAAATCCGATGAAAGTATTTCTACTTATTTGGTGTGTGGAGATACTTCCTGTTTTGCTTCCACAGAGGATGTTAAGGAGTTGGATTCACTCCTAAAAGCGTCACTTTAACATAATTTGGTACAATGAATTAAATTTTTGCAATAGCAAGGAGTCTGCATGCATGCAAAAGGGTCAATGGCCAGAGTCGAGATAGCCGAAGCGGAAACGATAGAAGAAATTGTTCACACTGATCGCCGAAAAAGCACTGAAGAGGAAAAAAAAGAAACCCGTAAACAAGGCGAAAAAGAAGAACGCTTACCCATTTGGGTCAAACAAAGCGTCATTGAATATGAAAAAGAGCTCAAAAAACTTCAAATAGAACTTCTTAAACTGCAGAATCATGTCAAAGACAAAGGTCTGAAAATTCTCTTGATTTTTGAGGGGCGCGATGCCGCTGGGAAAGGAGGAACGATCAAGCGAATGACCGAACATCTCAATCCTCGCGGTGCCCGTGTTGTAGCACTTGACAAACCCTCTGATGTCGAAAAAACACAGTGGTATTTTCAACGTTATACACATCACCTTCCCAGTGCAGGCGAAATCGTTTTCTTCGACCGTAGCTGGTACAATCGTGCGGGAGTAGAACCTGTCATGGGATTTTGCACCAAAGATGACCATCAAAGATTTTTACATCAAGTACCTGAATATGAGCGTATGCTCGTAAACTCGGGAATCATATTGTTCAAATTTTATTTTTCGGTTTCTAAACATGAACAGGCAAAACGTTTTAAAGAACGTAAAACAGATCCACTTAAACAGTTCAAACTTTCTCCCGTTGATGAAAAATCACAAGACTTATGGGATAAATACACCATTGCCAAACACTCAATGCTGTTTGCGTCCCATACCGCATTGACACCATGGATTATTATACGTTCCGACAACAAGAAAAAAGCACGCTTAAACTGTATCAAACATGTTTTAAACACCGTATCATATCCCACAAAAACGGCTAAAAAGTTTACTGTATCCAAAAATATTTTGTCTCACGGAGATGAAGAGTTAGCCTTAATGGAAGCCAGTATACCTACAATAAAAAATAAGAAAATTCGCAAATAGGGATTTTCCTAATGATCAAATCAAACAATATTATAGGTGACTTTTGGGGTGGTACTTCAGCTATGCTGGTAGCTTTACCTGCTGCAATCGCATTTGGTGTAAGTATTTATGCTCCACTCGGTCATCATTATGCTGCCTATGGTGCTATAGCCGGTGTTTTAGGAGTGATTGCGGTTGGAATCATTGCTGCATTGCTTGGTGGAACAAACCGTCTTATTTCAGCTCCTAGTGCTCCTGCTGCTGCTGTTTTATCTGCTTTTGCTCTCGAGTACATGAGCAAAGGATTTGATCCAAGTATACTTTTTGTCCTACTCATGGTGATTACACTGCTCACAGGGCTACTTCAGATGATCTTTGGTTTTATTGGATTGGGAAAACTGATTAAATACATGCCTTTTCCAGTGGTTAGCGGATATTTAAGCGGTGTTGGGCTTTATATAATCGCGTCTCAGCTACCAAAACTCTTAGGATCACCTCAAGGATGGCAGTTGTGGGAAAGTATTCAATCTCCACATCAATGGCAGTGGCAAAGTCTCCTAATTGGTAGTGTCACCATCATCACAATGCTTAATGGAAATAAGATATTTTCTGCGATTCCAGCTGTTATCACCGCACTAATAACAGGTATTGGTACCTATGCTGCATTGGGAATTTTTGATCCATCACTGCAACTTCCCAATAATCCGTTTGTGGTTGGAAACTTCGGTGGAAATGGCGGTATCCATTTTGGTCAAATGTTTATTGGACGATTTGAATCATTAACACAGTTCTCATCCAATACTATTACCTTTATTCTGTTCCCGGCATTAACCCTAGCAGTCCTTCTCTCTATCGATACGCTCAAAACCTGCATAGTATTAGATTCTATGACCCACTCCTTTCACAATTCCAATAAGGAGCTTATCGCGCAAGGCACTGGAAATATCACTTCATCGCTCATCGGAGGTATGCCTGGATCAGGGACCATGGGACCAACTATGGTGAATCTTTCCAGTGGTGCAGTTTCTAACCGATCTGGGCTGATTTCAGGGGTTATGGCAGTTGTTGCTTTTGGTCTTTTTGCAAATTTTATTGGATGGATACCAATTGCGGCCTTGGCTGGTATTTTGATCGTTATTGGTGTACGTATGATTGATATACACAGCATCAAACTTTCAAAGTCACGTAAAACTGTTTTTGACTTTTTGATCATTATAGCTGTTTCACTCACTGCTCTCACTGTCAGTCTTATTGCTGCTTCGGGAGTTGGTATTGTCTTGGCCATTATTTTGTACATAACACAGCAAATAGCTACATCAGTGGTGTATCGCAAGTTCGATGGCACGGAAATAAAAAGTAAAATCGTACGTAACCGCGAACAAGAAGCTCTTTTACTAGCACAGGGTGAAGCCTTTTCTGTGTATGAATTACATGGTAGCCTCTTTTTTGGAACGGCCAATCAGCTTTACTCCATGCTGCAAGACGATTTACAGCACAAAAAATACATTATTTTAGATATGAAACGGGTTCAAACCGTTGATTTGACAGCAGCCCACATTCTCCTTCAAATCAAAGACATACTCCATGATAATGACGGCTATTTGCTTTTATCAAGATTACCGCAAAAACTTCCGACAGGAGATGATCTGGAGAGCTACTTTAACCATGTAGGGCTTTTAAAACATCTCAGTCCAATCAAGGTTTTTGACGACTTGGATGATGCTGTTGAATGGATTGAAGATACCCTCATTCATGAAAATCTCATGGATAAACAAGAAGAAAAATTATTTGAATTGGACGATTTTGATCTTTTCAAGGGACGAAATCTTGATACACTCGAAGAACTTCAAAGTCTTCTTGAATGCCGTTCTTATCACAAGGGAGATATTATTTATTCAGAAGGAGACTCAATGGGTGAAATTTATCTGATTCGCCGAGGATCGGTTCGCCTTATGCTTCCATTTCAAGATCGAAAAAATGTTCACCTCAGTACATTGGGGCAAGGGAATTTTTTTGGAGAGTTTTCATTTTTGGAATGCAGCCCACATTACACTGACAGTATTGCCAATGGCGATACTGATCTTTATAGAATTTCACGCGAAGCATTTGATCGCTTTTCAGAGCATCATAAAAAAGCATCATTACATTTTATGCAAAGTCTTGCGACGGTATTAGCAGAACGGCTTCGTCTGACTCGATCGGAACTTGGCGACGAAGCCGATGTGTGAATAAGCGTTAAAGAAACTTAAGTATTTCAGCTTCAATGTTTTCTTTGTCAATAACAGTGTCTTGAACTACTGGCTTAGAAAAGAGTTCCTGTATAACTTTTGGAATAGAGATATTTGCTGTGTGTGCAATCGACTTAAGCGCATCAATATCATTGGCATCGTTCTCACCTGTAAGTGCATTAGCAATCGTCGGTGAAAATTTCGTCCACTCTGCTGTAGAATAAACGATCGTTTTTAGTGGCTTGGTAGCACAACAATCGTATGCTTTGAAACAAGTAGCCGTATGAGGATCCATCAAATATCCTGAGTCATATGCCTCTTTGATGTATCCTTTTCCCTCGGCGCCATTACAGTAATCGGCCGAAAATAACGTTTGAAGTTTCATAGTTTCATCATCCGTAAGTGCGTAAAAACGGCCGCTTTCCAATGAACTCATTAGCTCTTTTGTACGCCCTGCTCCAAAAAAATCAAATAAAATACGTTCTACATTGCTTGAAATCAAAATGTCCATGGCAGGTGACGTTGTCGGCACAACTTTTTCACCTCGAAGATCATAGCGTCCTGTATTAATAAGACGTGTTAACACATTGTTTTCATTTGAAGCAATAATGATCTTTTCTACCGGAAGACCCATCTTATACGCATAGTATCCGCCAAGAGCATTCCCAAAATTTCCACTTGGAACATCCAAATAGATTTTTTCACCCATCGCAATAACGTTTTGACGCACAAGTTCCAGATAACTGTGAATATGATAGATGGTTTGAAAGATAATGCGTCCGAAATTGACAGAATTGGCAGCTGAGAGGGCAATATTTTTCGCCTTAAGTGCCGCATTAAAACTCTCTGAGCTTAACAAACGCTTGAGTGCGCTTTGCGCATCATCAAAATCTCCATGGATTCCAATAACTTTAAGATTAGGTGCATCTTCGGTCACCATTTGCAGACGCTGAACATCGGACGTTCCGCCATCGGGGTAGAGACACACAACACGGACATTCGGGCGATTTTTAAACGTTTCCAATGCCGCAGGCCCTGTATCACCACTCGTAGCTGCAAGGATCAGATACTCTTCGCCTCGTTTTTGGGCGATGGATGACAATACAACACCGAAAGGCTGTAGCGCCATATCTTTAAACGCTCTTGTCGGCCCATGATACAGTTCGCTCACATACAAATCATCGCGTACTTTTACCACAGGCACTGGATTACTAGGATCATCAAATTTATCATACAACGAGAGGGCCTCAGCAATAACCGAAGGCTCAATATCAATGTCAAGTGTAGCAAGTAAATCAGAAGCCAATTCTTTATAAGAAGAGTTCAAATGCTTAGCTAAAAACGGCTCTCCAAGAACAGGAAGCTCTTTAGGAACATACAAACCACCAAATGAGGCGATAGGACTTAAAATCGCTTCTGAAAAAGTTGTTTCTAAAGGATTTATTCCGTCATTTCCACGTGTTTCTATAAATTTCATGGTGCTACTTTATAAAAATTTTTGCCATTATATCAAAGGGCCTCTCAGGGATGGCTTAGAGGGTAATTTGTGTCCCCACTCCATCGGAGGTGAAAATCTCAAGCAAAATAGCGTGTTCAATACGTCCATCAATAATATGGGCTTTTTTGACACCGCCATCTACGGCTTCGAGGCACGCATCCACTTTTGGAACCATCCCGCCGTGTATCGTCCCATCAGCTTTCAATGCTTCTACCTGTGCTTCACTCAATGTTGACAGTAACTCTTTTTCGTTATTAAGCACACCCGGAGTGTCCGTCATAAAGATCACCTTGCAGGCACCGATTGCCGCAGCAATGGCAGAAGCCGCGAGATCGGCATTGATGTTGTATCCTGGATGACCCACTTCATCATCAGCACCGATTGGGGCGATAACGGGGATAAATCCTTCACGTAACAGATTATGAATCACATCCGCCTTGACACTCTCTACACGGCCCGTAAGACCAAATTTAACGGCATCTTTTGGTTTTGCTTTGAGAAAATGGGCATCTTTACCGCTGATGCCGATCGCTTTGGCGCCATAAGAATTGAGCAGTGAAGCTATCTCTTTATTGATCTCACCGCTTAGCACCATTTCAACGATGCGCATAACCTCAGGTGTACTGACGCGCTCCCCATCAATAAACTCTGTCGGTATCTTCAAATCTTCTAGAAGTTGACTGATACGATTCCCGCCGCCATGAACAATCACTACTTTTACGCCGACAAGGTGTAACAATACAATATCTTGAGCAAATTTTGCTTTTAGCGCATCTGAACTTTGTGCCGAACCACCATATTTGATGACGATGATTTCATCACGAAACTCTTTGATAAACGGCATCGCGTCCATCAGTGTTCGAACGGTTTCAATCTTTTTTTGCATGTACATACTCCCTTACGGTCTCAATTAATTCAAGATTCAATTCTAGGTCTAACGCCAGTAACGATATTGGTAGATTAAAAGAAGCTATTTTAACAAAGTCTTTCTGAGTAACTAGCAAACTCAAGGCCCCCGTTTGCGTCAAAATTGCTTCAAGCTCTTCTTTCGTATAAAAATGGTGATCTTCAAAATAGATTTTATCCATTACGCTTGGTAAATAGGGGTCAAGTCGTTGCGGACGTGCGATAGCCGTAACCAAAACCATCTTATCCGTTGGATTTTCCACATGAACTTGACGAAAAAAGGAACGGTTTTCATCCACCATAAGAACTTTTTTTCCGTTCCATAGGCGCTCACGATACGGACCGCTTGGGAGACAAAAAGAGTTTGGTGTTTCAACACCAATCACCAAGTCGAGCTTTTGGATGGAGTGTTTACCATAGCCATCATCGAGAAAAACCACTTCACATCCCATGGATTTTGCCAGAAGAATTGCCAAATCTCGTTTTTCACACACGATAACCACGGCATGAGGGAGATTTTGAGCATACAGCATTGCTTCATCACCACTTTGAGAAACATCGCAGACAATACCGCTCGCATCTCTCACAACAACAAGCCCTTTGCTCGCTCTGCCATATCCACGCAAGACAATAGCCGGCTTGGTAAAATGAATGCTCAACGCACTGACCAAAGGAGTCTTACCGCTCCCACCTACTGTCAAATTACCGACACTCACAACAGGGATACCAAAATCTTTTGGGGTACTGGATAGATAACGAATCCACGCAATAAAACAATAGAAGAGACTTATCGGGTACAAGCAAAGGGAAAGAAGTTTTTGAAAAGTAGAGGGGGTATAAAAATACCCCTCAACCCAAAAGGTGACTAGCTGTTTCAAACGCGCGTTGAAGCCACATCTAAAATTGCATCACAGATTTCATTGACTTCATCATCTGTTAATGCCGCATAGTTAGGTATCGAGAGTACTTGGCTGTAATTGCGCAAAGCAACCGGAAAATCGTTAATACGTAATGAATATTTTGATTTATAGTAACTCATCAAATGCAATGGGATGTAATGAAGTCCTGTTTCAATGCCAAATACAGCAAGTTCACGTGCAAATGAATCTCTGTTCTTATCAATTTTCAGGATATAAAGAGAATAGGCATGATCTTGCATCACAGCGGGAATTGTAACGTGAGGAGCCTCTGCCAGTCGCTCATTAAAAATTTCTGCAATCTCTTTTTGACGCTCAATAATATCGTCTTGCTTTTCAAGCTGTACAAAGATAGTCGCAGCATCAAGAGGACTCATCGAATACTCACTTCCGATATTGGTTACATCATAAACATACCCAAGAGCGTCATCATCAACGACCAAGGCGTGATAACGTAACAACTTTGCCCGTTCAATAATATCTTCATCATCGCTGACGAGCATTCCGCCATTACAAACATTACGGCGCAAGTGAGGGCTAAAATCAAAACAAGTGATGTCAGCGCCCGTTGAGCCGATCTTTTGCCCTTTATACGTTGCCCCAAGTGCATCCGAAGCATCTTCAACGACTCTAACATCGTAGGTCTTTGCAATTTCGTACAGTCGATCAAGATCAATACTTTGACCGGCAGAGTGGGACACGATAACCGCTTTAAGTTTTTTTGATTTGTGGATAGATAAATAGGCTTCAAGCTTTTCAAGATCGATACTGTACGTGTCAGGATCAATATCAATAAACATAGGTTCCGCATCAAAATGACGCACTACCTCAGGAATTGAGGGAAACGCATTGATGGAACATAAGACTTTATCTCCGCGCTTCAAATCAATCGCCAGCATCGCCAAATGCAGTGCACTGGTACCATGGGATGTTGCAAGAGCATACGTTGCGCCAATGTAGGACTCAAATGCAGACTCTAAGTCCTGAACGATATCCGGTGCTTCACCGTCCAATACTTCATCAATTTTTTCACGCTCATCACCGCCGACGTCGACTCGATAAAATGGAATACTCATAGGATTCTCCTTATAAAGTTATATCTCTAGGATAATTAAAATCATGATTGATCGTTCGTGATGTCAATTTTGCGATAATCGGCATCTTACGCTTGAATTGATTTTTATAAATTCGTTCAACAACCATATTCACTAATTGCGGATCTTCTCCCGCATTAATCAATTCTTCTTTGGTATGACGCAACTCCACATACCCTTTTAAAACACGATCTAAATCGGCATACGCATAACCAATTTCAGATTCATCACTCTGCCCTGCCCATAGGTCTGCAGAAGGAGGCTTGGAAATAATAGAATCATTTACTTCCAAATAACGTGCCAATTCAAAAACTTCTGTTTTGTACAAATCACCGATCGGATTGATGGCACTCGCCAAATCTCCATACAGTGTCCCGTATCCAAGCATCAGCTCACTTTTGTTACTCGTTCCCAACACCAAAGCGCCTTCACGTGCTGAGATATCAAAAAGAGTTGCCATTCGTAAACGGGCAGAAAAATTGCCTATTCTCAAAGGTGACATATCACTCGTTTCACACGCTCGTAACAATGCCTCTATGCTGACAGCTTCACAGCGAATATCAAATTTCTCGCACAAAGCATCCGCATCATCGAGGCTGCTTTGAGATGAATAATGCGAGGGCATCTTTACACACAGCAAATCATTACCAAAAACTCTCTGTGCTAAAACAGCAACAACAGCCGAATCTAGGCCACCGCTAAGTCCAAGAACGACTTTTTGGATACCCGTTTTTCGGACTTCATTGCTTAAAAAGTTTTCCAAATAATGACTGATAAGTGCGTATCTACTCACATCAAAACCTTGCTAATTTATAAACGTTTTGTATTATAACTAATAATTTGCATTAAGTTGTCAACATTGTATTAACGATATTTTTTCCAGTTCATGGCATTCAAATCCCGCAGATTTACGGGCGTCACAATTGATCGCAATTTTACGAGGCAAACTTTGCGGATAATGGCGTTCAATGATCTCAAAAAAGACATCAGGAGCTACCTGCTCACGCTGGCACGCGACATGAAACCACCGATCTCCTCTGCGTACATGATCCACCTCTTCGTCCAATATAATTTGCAACGCATTTATTATTTTCAACACCATCGGATCACGTCGTAAAGGTTCAAGTTTTTGAAGTATCAACGGTGTGGCATCAAGCCCATTGGCTTCCAAATAACGCGGAACTACTGCCATACGCTCCAAGAGAGTCTGTGTATTTTTTGAAGCCTCAAACAAAGCATCATGAATCATATGCTCCCCATAAAAACTTCCCATTTCATGAAGCAATGTGTCAATCATCACAAAATGGCGCACTTCATCGTCCGCAACTTTGAGCCAATCATCCGTAAACTCATCCCCAACATCACGAAAACGATAGGCAGCATCCAGTGCCAAATCAATCGCGCTGTATTCGATATGAGCAATGGAATGCAACAGTAAAATCTGCCCGCGCACTGCCCCTAATTTCGTCCGTTTCGGTGCTTCTTTTTGATCACAATAGTTCATATGGCCGGCATACGATGGCTTATCAAAAATCAATGGAGTACCAATAACTTCTTTGTTAATATCACCTTGTAAATAACGGCTGTAAAATGTTTTAAATTCTTCCACTTTTTGGGATGGTTTTTGAAGTGTCAATAAATGTTCGAGAGTGCTATAAAGTTCCATTATGCAATTATGCTAAAACTTTAATAAGAAGCTTATAAAGCCTTAATATAGGAGTCTAAAAAGTCTCAAATACATTAAGAGCAGATGTTAACACGAACTTCTGAGCCCACTCACAGCTTGGCTTTAATTGAATCTTTTATTCACTCTTATCTTTTTCTATAGGAATCTTAGCTATCTTAAACATTCTTTCTATTCTATATGTTAAATCTTCATTTTCATTTGCTAATTCTTTAAGCGCATTAATCAAACTTTCTCTAAATCCTTTTAATTCCGGTATATTTGAATGTCTTAAATACTCAAATGAATATTCTACAAAATTTTTCTCTTCCTCTAGAAACTTTTTACATTGTTCTTTGGTTAAAAATTTCACTAGATTTATATCAGCAGTATAATAACTACTAGACGACAAATTACTGATGGCTTTATTAATATTTTCCATATCAATAATCTTAGATTTTATTATTTTTTTATAAGCTTCATCGGCATACTTTTCAAGTGCTTCGTTATAAGTAATCATTGTGTTATATTCTGATTCTCGATAGGATTTCGCATTATCATCTTTGGCTAAATAGTCATCAATATAATGCTTCGCAGCTTCCATTAGTAAATTATCATAATCAACTTTTTTATCTTTATCAAGCCTAATCAATTCCTCTATGTAAAATATAAAATTGTTAGGTTGAACCAAGCTTATAATTGTTTTTGTATCTTCCTTTAATAGATTAAACAACTGCTCACTGTAATCTTTGCTGTTAAATGAATAATCATCTAGATATTTACGTCCCAACTTTATAATATCATCATAACGTTTTGAACTAGAAAAGACTTTAAAATCTTCTTTTGTTAAATTCATAAGCTTTTCTATATCTATTTTGCTTGTCTTAATATATTTTTCTAATACTTCTGTAGTGGGAGTGATTGTGTATTCTCTATCATAGTAAATATAATCTAATACTGCTTCAAATCTATCATCAACTGGAAACTTACTTATCTTATCATCTATAAAATGATGAGTTGCTTTGCGCACTGTGTAATCATGTAAACTTTTAAGATCACTAAAATGATAAAGAGCATAAACAGTAGATACTTCTAAAATATTTTCAACTATCTGTCTCTCGGAGTTTTCATGTAGAAAGTCCCAATCTTTAATAAAATTAAAATCATTTAAAGCAGTAACAACTCGCTTCATTACTCTTATGTTTTTAATGTCTGTGTCTTTAAAATACTTAATGGCGTATTCTTTAAAAGCATCATCTTTTATATTATCTTTTACTACATCAAATAGACTATCTATAGATGGAGAATAAAATAATTCAATATCAACTATTTTTTCCTTGTACTCTGTATACTCACTATTTTCATCTTTTGAAGTATTAAAATTAAGGCTTATATTTCTTTTGTCGTCTGCCTTAGCAGGCGCAATGTCATAACTCAATAGCTTCTTATTGTTCTTATTCATCTTCTCCTGATGCATTATCATCACAATCTTACATTTCTTATCTTCTTTAAGTGAGGATACCAATCCCATTACATCTTTATGAGATATCTTGTCCGATATGCGCTCAAAATCATCAAAGCATATAATTTTACCTTCAAAATCTTTATCACTTAGCATACTTAAAGCAGCACTTCCTAAAATACCACCAATGCCATAAGTCATTTTATTAATCTCTTCCAATGCTGGAGAATACTTATCTTTAAACCCTCTTAGTATACTGAAAGCTTTTGTTTTTCGTGACACCTTTAATAGTATTTCAGACTTTATAGATTCTATAGAATCCTGACCAAATAAAGATACATATGCAATATCGTTTTGGCTATATTTTTTATCAAAAATTAATACATTCTTGACATATTCTTTCCAAAATACAGTTTTTCCAATACCCCATTTTCCATCAATTGATACAACCAAACCATCTTTATTGTCTGTAGTTAAAATTTTATTTAACTTTTTTGTTATTTCTTCTTTGTCAAGACCATCTATACTCATATAACCATGCCTTTTAAATTCATTTTATTATCTAATAATTTCTTTACTTTAACAAACAGTTTAACATAACTATACTACCCTACTATTGTCATTAAATACAAGCTGCATTTTTTATTATAAGACTACTCAAGTTCTTCCTGCATCGCTATAAACATTATGGCAACCTATTGAAAAATAGGCTCTGAAACATCGGGTACATGGGCGTCTGGTTAAATTATGATAAAATTTGGCTAAAAAAAGAGCCAAGCATTATGGAAATACTACAACAGCCTATGGGCCCTTATCAGACTAATTGCTATATTCTTAAAACCGATGGGAAAGATTTTATCATTGATCCTGGCGTTGGTGCGACAGAATGGGTCCTTAAAAACGTGACGAATCCTATCGCCATTCTCAATACTCATGGCCATTTTGACCATGTTTGGAGTAACCATGAGCTTCAAACCACGTTGAACATTCCCCTTTATACTCCGCAAGGAGACGTGTTTTTGCTGCAAAGCAGTACATGGATGCCTGATCTTCCCCCCTCTTATCCAGATGTGGAGGTACAAGGAGATCAGACCTTTGATTTTGAGGGAACAAGCGTAAAGTTTCATCACTTTCCGGGACATTGCCCAGGGTGTTCCATGATTGAAATCGGGAATGTCATGTTCAGCGGTGATTTTTTGTTTCACGACTCAATAGGCCGCTACGATTTCCCGTATTCAAGTCCAGAAGACATGAAAAACAGTTTGAAAAAAATGCGTTTAATGAAAGAGGATAAAATCCTTTACCCGGGGCATGGAGAGTCAACTACCCTTTTCCATGAACAAGGTAATGTCGATTATTGGCTGGATAGATTACAATAGTTTAGTCAATCTTACCCAATTCTTCTGTATTTTTTAACAAGTCCAAGCGCAGTACATGCCGATCCGTAATGATTGTCTTGAACTCCCCCTCAAATACTTTAATATCGTAAACATACCCTTTGACCTGAACGGTACGCTTTTTCCCCTCTTTTTGATGCTCTTCTGCAATAAAGGAGACTTGATCGCCTACACGCACAGGTGAGAGAAACAAACACGTACATGAGGCAAGAACAACATTTGGCTCATTGACCGCAGCCATTGCCGCAAAATCAGCTGCACCAAAAATAAATCCCCCATGCACCATTCCCATCTCATCGGCTCTCATAACCTCAAGGGTGTCCAAAACAACTTTTGCATACCCTGAAGCGATTGTAACGACTTCACCGCTAAAATTGGTATTAACTTTCATATGAGTCAGTAAACTGGTCTGCTCTTTGCTAATTAAATGTGCTAAATCGTCCTGAACTTCTATTTCATCGTTCACTATTACCCCTTTTTGATTCGAACATAACCACGCACTGGCGCTGGATATCCTTCTACTGTTTTGGTACTATCGTCCGGATCGAGAAAATCTTCAAGGCTTTGTGATTCTATCCAAGACGTTTTTCGTTGTTCATCTGATGTAGTTACCATGCTTCCCAATACTTCAAAGCCCGAAAACCCGGCTCTAATGCACCAATTTTCCAATGCTTTGAGCGTCGGAACAAAATACACATTCGTAATTTTAGAGTAACCGCCTTGCGGACAAAGAGCATAAGGTTCTTCACCTTCAATGATAAAGGTGTCCAAATATAGTTCTCCCCCTTTTTCCAACCCTTGAAAAAGTGCTTTTAACATCGCAATGGGATCGCTTCGGTGATACAAAACACCTAGACAAAAAATAACGTCAAATTTTTCTTCGTAAAATGGGAGATGTTCCACTCCCAGCAGTTCATAAACAATATCGCTTTTAACAAAATGATTAATCAAATCAAACTGAGATTTAAAGAGCGCGGAGGGATCAAACCCTACGACTTTAGCAGGTGCATCTTCAAGAAAACGGAACATATAATAGCCATTATTGCATCCGATATCCGCTACTTTTTTACCACTCAGATTAAAATGGGGACGGAGAAAATTGTACTTTTGATCACTGCGCCATTCGGTATCTATAAAAAGACCGAAAAGATCAAACGGCCCCTTGCGCCACGGCATCATTAAACGCGCTGTTTTCTCTAACACTTCAATATCTACAGCTTCATCGCTTTTGAGCGTTACGGTATCGCCTAGAGTAACCGTTGCACTAATATTTGGTAACTGATCTATTGCCTCGCGCAGTGGCGCTATGTTTTTCCATGTCATCCATTTTTGCCTCTCTGTACGTATTGCGTTAATGTCCATTCTTTTTCCTCATTTTAATTCAGCCTGTCCACATTTTTTTCCAGTTTTTGTCATCATCTATATTTTAATCTGATGATTCGATGTTGCGGATCTATATTGTTGATAGCATCTTCGAGATTAAAGCCCAGATGTGCCAAAATCAATTCCATATCATCGACGATTTCGTGCCGTCTCTTTCTGCTACTATGAAACGGTTTATGATGTGCATTGTCATTACGAGACTTTCGAATCGATTCCAGCATCAACGTCATAGATTTTTTACCGATCTTTTTTAAATTATGACCTTTAAAAGTTTTTTCTTCAAATAGGTCTGACAAATCCGCCCAAAACGAAATATACAATGTCTTTAAACCACCAAGTAAAATATAATCGAAGATTTGAAATGTATCCATCAGTAGGATATTCTCACCATCAAGACTAATAATCTCTTTGGATTTATCTAACGTATGCTGAATTTTCGTGGGAACCAAAGATGGATTATGTAGCCAATCATCTTGATTTACTGAACTGTACTTTTCAGACAAAACAATTGCCGCTTTTGATCGAATAGCCGTCTCGAAAATATTAAACAGCAAAAACATCACTTGATGTTCTTTGATATGCTTATTGTACAGACCCATCAAAAAATCATAATCAGATTCTATGACCTTTGTAGGATTGGAGGTTTTAATATGGGCAAATTCTTTGATAGCAATTTTGAAATAAGCTTGATTGACGAGATCGCCGGCTTTTGCAAATTTTGAATATTCAGGGTGTGTATTATCGATGTTTAACGCCGTACATAACTCATTCAATACCTTGTTATGTAACGTCAATTGATTCCCTTTATTGCTATTTAACTTTTTTTATTCTATCATTCCGTTACTTAGGCTTTCTAACGGACGCACATTGTCTGGTACTGCTTGCAGCTGAAAGCCAAGTCCCTCTTCATAATTTCATTACAATATTAGATTTTTTTCTCATTTTAATTCAGCCTGTCCCCATTTTTTTCATACTTATCATATAAATTTGAATGACTAATTCGTTCTTGTAGAAAAGATAATTCTCCTTGGCATAAATACTTAACAGAATCTAGGAAATATTTTGGCATTAATGGCGAAATATGTATTTTCTCAACCAATTTGTCTAAATCTACATCTATTAAACAACCATTGTTATAATCTTCTTCTTTTATCAGTTTAACTACAGCTCTATACTCTTTTTCATATTCAAACGCTTTTCTTTTTATAAATCCGAAGGTATGTATATGACCTTGTTGAAATTTTGATTTATCATAATTTTCATATCGTACTTTACCAAACGTAATTGGATATTTATATTTTAAGGCAGCTTGCAATCTTTCTGAAGTTGTTTCAATTGCTATACCTTGCCCTTGATTTGAATAAATTTTCCATAATGCATCATTTTCATACTCATTAATGTGCCAACAACTTACACCATATTTTTTTCTAAATTCACTCGATTCAGTTTCAATTGACTTATCTTGGGCTTGTTCAATCATTTTTTTTATGAATGGCATTTCTGAGATTTTACTATTATCTCTTTCTATACCTTCTAAAACATCTTTTTTGACTTTGCTAAGATGCTCATTATCAGAATCTGGCAAATAAAATTCATAAGGGTCATCAAAAACTTCTGGAGAAGCAAAATATAGAGCTTTATTTGATAATAATGAAATGAATTTTGTTAAGTCCATGTACCGCCAAATTTTTAATTCATTCATTTGATATTTTCCACAATCGCTATCTCATCCGCACGCAACCATAGAAAGCAAATCGCATCAATTTTAAATTTATAAAGAAGGATGGCATCTTGTTTGATGAAATTAATAACGGGTTTTTGAAAAATACTCAATACTCACCCTTGTCTCATGTAGGTACAATAATTTTATCGATATTAGGTTAAAATACCCCCATGCAAATAGAAAAAAAAGCCACCCTTATTTCCAGTAGTGTCGCACTGATTCTTGTGACATTGAAACTCACCGTTGGTATCATCAGCGGTTCTGTTGCCGTTTTGGCTTCTGCTATTGATTCCCTGCTCGATCTTGTCGTTTCCGCTTTTAACTATTTTGCCCTTCACAACTCGGATAAAGAACCCGATGAAATGTTTAATTTCGGTCGTAAAAAGCTTGAACCTTTGGCGGCAGTTATCGAGGGAACGATTATTAGCCTTTCAGCATTGTTTATTCTCTATGAAGCCATTTCTAAAATGGTGCAAGGAAGTGTAATTACGCATCTTCAAGCCTCATTGGGTGTCATGGTCATCTCACTGATCATTACTGCCGGATTGGTAGTCTTTTTAAATATTATTGCAAAACAGACCAACAACATGGTCATCAAAGCCGATGCACTTCACTATAAAACTGATTTGCTCAGTAATGGAGCGGTACTGGCCTCTTTAGCATTTATCGCCCTGACTGATTACACTTTTATTGATCCACTTTTAGGAATAGGTATCAGTATATATATGCTTTATTCAGCATATCCGCTTATTCATGAGGGGATTATGATGCTTCTGGATGCTGCGCTTGAGCCTGAAAATGTCACTAAGATTCAATCCATTCTAGATAATGAAATAGCAATTAATTCCTATCATGATCTTCGAACGCGTCGTTCTAGTTCGGAGATTTTCATAAGCGTTCACATCGTTTTTAATGTCAGTACCTCATTATTCGACGCACATCAAGTCGGAGACAATATCGAACTTTCAATCATTGGACTTTTCCCAGACAATACCGTTCATGCTTTGGTTCATCTAGACCCTTACGATGATTCGCAAGGCTCACATGAAGATTATGAAACCATTTAGCCATAAAGGAATCTTATGAAATACTCAACACTGTTATTTTCATCACTCGTTCTTAGTCTATCTTTGAATGCTCAAAACGACACCAAAGAAACAAGTGTCAAAATAGGTGAAAATGTATCCGCTGCCCTCATTCAAAAATTAGGCGGCCAGCTCAAAGAGCAAATGACGAAAAATGGCCCTCTTGCAGCTTTGGGCTTTTGCAATGCCAGTGCTCAAATACTCACTACAGAAATATCCAACACAACCAATTACAAGGTTAAGCGGGTAACTTTACTGGAGCGAAACCCACAAAATCGTGCAAATGCTCAAGAATCAGCAATCCTAAGCGCTTGGCAAGAGAAGCTCAAAGAGGCTCAACCTCTTCCCTCTTATGAAATACACTCCCAAGGAAATATGGATCATTATTATCAACCGCTTATTATCAACAATGAAGCGTGTCTCAAATGTCATGGGAACATCGACTCTCAATCCGAGCTAGGCCGTGCTATCAAAGCTGCCTATCCAAATGATCACGCTATGGGGTATAAAATGGGAGATTTACGTGGGATGATTGTTGTTGATATCCCAGTAGAACGATAAAGTAGTTGCCCCTAAAAGGGCTTCTATCGTGCGTATTCGACTACGCGGCTTTCACGAATAACATTCACTTTAATCTCACCTGGAAATTGAACTTTTTGCCCAATCTCTTCAGCAATTTCGCGTGCCAATAAAAAGCTTTCATCATCATTGATGCTTTGTGCATTGACAATAACGCGTACTTCACGCCCTGCATTGATCGCATAGGCTTGTTTCACACCGTATTTTTGCGTAGCGATGTTTTCAATATCCGTCACACGGCGTAAAAAGCTCTCTAATACCTCACGTCGTGCGCCAGGACGGGCCGCAGAGAGTGTATCAGCCGCACAGACAGCCGCACATTCGATAGTCTTCATCTCTTCATGCCCATGATGCGCATAAATAGCATTGATAACAACCGGATCTTCATTAAGACGTCGGCAGACTTCTACTCCCAAATCAACGTGACTTCCGCCAGCCTCTTGAGTGAGCGATTTACCGATATCGTGCAAAAGTCCTGCACGACGTGCCAGTTTCACATCGCCTCCCATTTCAGCTGCCATAAGACCTGCCAAATGAGCCACTTCAAGCGTATGCGCCAATGCATTTTGTCCGTAACTTGATCGGTAGCGTAAGCGTCCGATAAGCCTCATTAGCTCTGGGTGCATTACCCCAACACCTAAATCGAAAACGATCTCTTCGCCTTCATGTAAAATCGCTTCTTCAAACTCATCGGTGACTTTTTGAAATACCTCTTCGATACGAGCAGGCTGAATGCGTCCATCCTCAATAAGCAACGCAATTGTTTTCGTGGCAATTGCACGTCTAAAGAGGTTAAAAGAACTTACCAAAATCGTATTAGGTGTTTCATCAATAATAATATCAACACCACAAATCAGCTCTAAGCTCTTGATATTGCGACCCTCTTTACCGATGATACGCCCTTTAAGCTCATCACTGTCGAGATGAATAACACTAATAAGCCGTTCAGAGGCAAATTCTCCGGCAAATCGCGCTGTTGCCTGACCTAAAATATAATCGGCTTTGCGCTTTAACTGTTCCTTACTCTGTTCTTCAAGCGTACGCGTCAATCTTGCCATTTCCAAGCGTGCACTTTCACGTACATGATCCATGAGCATGGTTTTAGCTTCTTGCTGGGAAAGATGTGAGCGCTCTTCGAGCAGCGACACTATTTTTATCCCTTTTTGGCGATAGTCTTCTTTTAATTTCTCTAATGCACTCTCATTACGTTCCAGATTAAGCCGTGAATTATCAATAGCAGTACGCTGAATACGCAAAGCTTCCGATTCACCCTGACGAAACTGCTCAAAATCGCGTTTCATACCGACTACTTTGGCTTCCTCGTCCGCTAAATCACGTTTTACACGCTCGTAAGCCTCATCGTATTTACGTTGTGCCTCTTTTTCAATTTCGCTTGAGCGAAAAGTAGCACGTTCTAAAATGATATGCGCTTCTGCCTCGATAACACTGGCTTTCGCTTTTGCTTGCGCCAAATAGAGTTCAGAGTTTGCAGAAGATATTTTTTTTGAAATTAAAAATCCGACTATCCCACTAAAAGCGGCTATACCGCTTCCTATGAGTAGTTCGTTTAACATGAAATTCCTTATTAGCATCCACCCCGCGTGGCGTGATCAACAAATCCCCTGATATATCATATTCGTCACACACTTTTTCCGATGTCAAACACCGGTGCGACTGTATAAAAATAGTTAATGGTTTCGACTTGAGCGTAGGGAAAAATCGGTCATACATACCCTTACCAAAACCAATTCGACAAAAAGATCCGTCCACACCTACAACAGGGACAATAGCTACATCAATTATTTTAATATTTAAATTTGAAAACCGAGGTTCATAAATCCCAAAAGCTTTACGCTCCAACGGTAATCTCAATGGTACCATTTTGAAACTGACGCCATCCATAAACGGCAAATATAATGACTTTTTAGCACGCAATGCCCAAATACTTTTACGAATGTCCGCTTCAAAGCCAAAAGGCCAATAAAGCAAAATCCGTTTTCCTTTTTCTTTTCGTAAAATTTTCATCAAATAATGGTTAACTTGCGCATCACGGTAACGCTTCCCCGCTGATGAAAGGCTCCGCATCTGTTTAAGACAATGCTGGCGAAAATCGCTTTTGGTCACATTAACCCTTTCATGTTATAATGACACATTCTATCAAATGGACATTAAAATGCGTTTTAGCACACTTATTATTCCCCTTATGAGCTTATTATTACTGACTGGATGCGGCGAAGAGACTACAGAAGATGCAGTTGTATCCACCGCATCGTTTCATTTACTCGATACAGACGGTAAAGCCTACACTGTTGAAAAAAGAGGTACCAACTTTACCCTGGATCAGGGAAAAGACAAGGTTGTCCTTTTTGATGTCTTTGCAACGTGGTGTCCTCCTTGTCGTGCAGAAGCACGCCACCTAGGAAATTTGCAAAAAAAATACGGGGATGATTTAATCGTTATGGGGATCACCATAGAAGATGATGTTTCCAATGATGAACTTGAAAAATTTAAAAAAACCTATGGGGGAGAATACCTCATTGCCAATAAAGCCGAAAATCAATCACTCGCACGCTCCATTGCATCCACGATAGGTGTGGGACAACAATTTCCTATTCCACTTATGATTCTTTATAAAAATGGAGAATACGTAACGCATTACATGGGTGCAACTCCCGAAGAGATGATCGACAATGACATTGCGCAAGCTTTAGGCAAATAAGGATGTTTTCATTTATCAAAAAAGGGCTGCAAAAAACCGTTGATGCGATTGCAGCAATCGTTCCCGAAAAAAAACTCAAAATATCCAAAGAAGAACTCGAAAACATCCTTCTAGAATCTGATGTTGAATACGATCTCGTTGAGATTATCATGCGTGAGCTATATCAAGGTGAAATCACTCGTGAACAGTTGCGTTCGAAACTGCTCGCAACGCTTAGTTACGCCCAGAATTCCCTTCCCGAAAATCCGAATAAACCGACGGTAACCCTCATCATCGGCGTTAATGGTGCCGGTAAAACAACTACCATTGCCAAATTAGCACAGCATTATCTCAACAATGGGGAACGTGTCATACTAGGTGCGGCAGATACTTTCCGTGCCGCAGCAATCGAACAGCTTACCCGATGGGCCGATAAACTCGAAATCCCAATCGTCTCTTCGCGTCAGGGGCATGATCCAAGTGCTGTTGCCTATGACACCATCGAATCCGCAAAAGCAAGAGGCTTTGAGCAAGTCATCATAGATACTGCAGGACGACTTCATACCCAAACTAACTTGGGCAACGAGCTTAAAAAAATCGTTCGTATCTGTGATAAAGCACACACCGGAGCACCCCACCGTAAAATCCTCATCCTAGATGGAACCCAAGGAAGCTCCGCCATCGCACAGGCAAAAGCGTTCAACGAAATGGTAGGCGTAGATGGTATCATCATCACCAAACTCGACGGCACGGCCAAAGGGGGATCAGTATTTAGTATAGCCTATGCCCTACAGCTACCTATCCTCTACATCGGTGTCGGTGAACAGCCTGAGCATTTGATAGCGTTTGACAAATATACGTTTGTAGACGGTATTTTGGATGCAATTTACGTAGCAGAATCCAACGACTAATGGCCAAGAAAAAAACAACCCTTTTTGAGTGTCAACACTGCGGTTTTACGACTCCTAAATGGATGGGGAAATGTACCAACTGCGGCGGTTGGGACTGTCTCATTGAGCTGAACGAACAGCAGCAGGATATTGTCAAACTCACCGCTTCCTCATCACCGCTTGCAGGGGCTAAAGCACAAGAGATTACGAAGATCGAAGAGGAGAACGTCCAGCGCTATACCAGTGATGATACCGAATTGGATATGGTTTTAGGAGGGGGAGTTGTCCCTGGGTCTTTAGTGCTGATCGGTGGAAGTCCAGGAGTGGGAAAATCGACCCTTCTTCTAAAGATCGGCTCTAATCTTGCCCGTCAAAATCGAAATGTTCTCTATGTATCAGGGGAAGAGAGTGCCGGGCAAATCAAACTACGCGCTAAGCGTTTGAATGCCAATGTCGATAATCTCTATTTACTCGCCGAGATTAGTCTCGAAAAAGTCCTCACAGAGTTGCATGAGCGCTCCTATGAGTGTATCATCATCGACTCTATCCAGACCATGTATTCCGAAACGATCGGTTCAGCGCCCGGGTCGGTGACGCAGGTACGTCAAATTACCTTTGATCTGATGCGTATTGCCAAAGAGCGTCAAATCGCCATATTTATCATCGGTCATATCACCAAAGAGGGGTCAATCGCGGGTCCAAGAGTTTTGGAGCACATGGTAGACGTCGTACTGTATTTTGAAGGGGACAGCGGTCATGAACTGCGTATTTTACGCGGATTTAAAAACCGTTTTGGACCTACAAGCGAAATCGGCGTTTTTGAGATGCGTTCTGAGGGATTGATTTCGGCCAAAGATATCTCTTCTCGCTTTTTTAACCGCAGTAAATCTCAAAGCGGTTCAGCACTTACGGTCATTATGGAAGGTTCTCGCCCCATTGTGCTGGAAGTTCAGGCACTCGTTAGCGACACCCATGCCCCTAATCCAAAACGCCAAGCGACAGGATTTGATAACAACCGTCTTAACATGCTGCTCGCTCTTCTAGAGCGCAAGCTTGAGATACCGCTCAACAGCTATGATGTTTTTGTCAACATCACCGGCGGGATCAAGATCATGGAGACCTCTGCGGATTTAGCCATTCTCGCGGCGATCATCAGCAGTTTTCGTAACCGCGCTATCTCCAAAGAAACGGTATTTATCGGAGAGGTCTCTTTAGTAGGTGATATTCGGGAGGTGTATCAACTCGATGTGCGTCTCAAAGAAGCGCACTCACAGCAGATCACCAAAGCGCTTATACCCAAAAAACCGCTCGAAAAAACCGCTATGAAATGCTATGAAATCGATGAAGTCAGCAAATTGTTAGAATGGTTTTAAATACTGCCTAAAATGGGCTTTCATAGCTAAACTGTGACAAAAACACCGCATGTTTGGAAACAGTTTTGGCACAGTTTTTTACTCTAAAAATCTCCTATCTTTCCTCTTCTCAAAGCAACCCCATCCCCACTAAGTAACCACTCAAACTTCTCTTTTAATTTCGAAGTGATCAACTTCTCAGAACAATCTCTTAGATGACTCGGTTATATGGGTGTCTGGGTCAAGCGTTGGAACTCATGGGGGCAATTCTGGCAGATAGACGTTCAGGACGCAGGTTATCATGAAAAAATCATTTTCTCATAGGATATTTCAGAGTTTCTCAAAATGGCAGTCGAATATTGCATATCGAATCAAACATGATTCGACCAAATGTTCAAACCAAAACTCTACCTATCCTTCAAAACACATCTCGGTGATGAGCTAAAAATCCATATAGATAATTTTTTCCAAAAAGAGCTCGACGTTAGATTGTCTCTGTTGTGTAAGCAAACAATCCAATAAACAAACATCTTCGCTGAAACGGTATAATATCAATAATTAACAGTAAAATAACCCCAAAACAATAATGAAAGGACAAGAGTGGATAATCAAGAGACTACTAACAATATCGACTCTGTCCTTACAAGCTTATGGATAATAGGGTTCATCGTCGCATTAATCCTGATTTTTACTATATCTAAAAACGGCCTTACAGATTCAGCATCACTGATCGGAGCTTTCACCATTCTGATCTCTGCCGGTATTGCATCTGCCAGCGTGATGAAATCGATCTATACTATAAGAATTAATGATCAGGAAAAAGCAGCAAAAGAGAAAGAGCGTAAACGCATCTTCTCCCTAAACGTAATGAAAACGATTCAGGTAACGCTTGGTACGTTTTCGAGAAAAGCCGAGTCACACTATAAATCAGCAATTGGTTTAAGAGATTTTCGTACACCAACCGATTTTGATTCAGATATTCAAACTACTGGAAAATTGCTCAGCTCAGTTTTCTGTGAATCGATTCTTCCATATCTGACTGATGAAGAGCAGGAAATCATATCAAACTTTTACAGTGAATATTACCGCTTCTTAGCAACCTATGAAGACAATACTATGAAACAAAGCTATGTCGTCTCAGCAGGACAAATACCTACAAAAAAATCTCAGAAGCCATTACATCAACAGATACAGATATTTTCTGATTTCGCTCAATCATACATCGATCTAAATACTAAAGAAAAGGTTTAAAATGTTAGATAACTATATGATATTTTCAGTATGTTCTCTTTTGTTATTCGGGGCAATAGCTTATTACTATGATATAAAATATAAATCTCATTACATTGTAAATTTATTCTTGTGGTTATCATGGATTTCAGCTGCTTCTTTTGCTATACATATTTTTTCGCTTATAAATGCTGTAAAAACTGATGAGGCTATTGCACTTTCACCTTTAGGCATGATGGTAGCAGCTTTAATCGCTTCTGCAAGTGTCATGAAAAATATCGCTGAAACAAAAGCTCACGATATTGCAAAAAGTGAAAAAGAAATACTACGTAAAAAGAAGTATGTATACAATATTATGCATACCATCTGGATAACAATGTCCTCATTTAAGAGCAAGGTTGCTTCTCTTCCTATGCCTATGTTGGGGACAGAAATAGAAGTAATGTCTGATGAAATTAGAAGGGATTTAAAATCAAATAGTGAATCTGTCAAAAAGCTCATTGATTCCATTTTTGTTGAAAATGTATTGCCATATTTGACCGATGAACAACAATATCAAATCTCAGAGCTTCATATGTATTTTTATGAATTTTTCTCAACACATATCGATATGCCAAAAAGGAGCTTGTCCCCCCAGGAACTAAATGAATCTGCGATAAGAGACTATGATGAATTTAAAACGCTAATAAATGACTACATAAAAAATAATAATCATGAAAGGAGTTAAATGCCTGATTTTCCTTTGCACCCTACTCTGTTTTTTTCATTATCAATAATGCTCGGCCTGATATTGAGTTACTTCTTTACCGTTGCTGATTTGATCGATAAAAAAGACAAAAAATTCATTATTGTAAATTTATTTCTCTATGGGTCATGGACGGTTGCGGCATTATTTGCACTATATATCGTTCATCTCATCGAAACAGATACTGATCGCGCTGTGGCATTTGCCCCATTAGGCATGATGATCGCAGCTCTTATCGCTTCTGCAAGTGTTATGAAAAATATCGCCGAAACAAAAGTAAATGAAGACTTAAAACACAATCGAGATATAGAGAAAGAAGATAAGAAATACGCCAAAGAAAATTCAAAATTCTATCTTGATAAATGTACTGATGGTTTAAATCATGTATATGAACTTTTAAAAGATGGCTCATATGAGAATAAAAAATGGAGTGAATCAGCAAAAACACTTTTAACAATTTTAAAAATGAGTAGAAATATAACCGAAGATTCACATATAAATGTTTTTCATATAGAAAAGAGAAAGTACAGGCTTGCACTATTAGAAGTTTTTGATAAAAAAAGAATTACCAAAAACTTTTTTTGTGGAAATGAAAATTGGGAAACACAAAAATTACGAGTCAGTTTAGCAAATCCTGAACCAGTATATGTTAAAGATGAAAATTATTTTATATGGACATTTCAAGAACATATTCTTCCAAACAACATAATTCCTATCGTTGAGTTCCTATATGATCTAAATACATCCAAAGAACACTTTGAAGACTATAACGATTGGGAAAAGATACAACTTCACCATATTCTAAAAGATAAAAACCAAGAAGAATCAGATGAAGGTTTTTTCTTTAGATTTACAGAAATGAAGTGGGTGGTGGAAGTATATGATTACTTACTTTTATGTGAACATTATAAAGATTACCGACCAATAAGTTTAAACCTTAGAAAGCCATTGAAATTAACTCCAAAGGACCAAAAATGACCAAAACATTCAAAGGTAAACGAAGCTTTTTCGGAAACCAAGTAACGGTTACCTGTAACGACAAGCCATTGGAACCACGCCTTGATCTAGTCGAGCATTCCCCTATGGGTTCCTATCATGGATCTATACCGGAATATTTTTGTAAAGCCAAATAAATGATATCTATGGGCTACATTAGCTTTATTGGCATCCTTCTTGTTTTAATTGGAGCCGGACTTTATTTTTATGATAAATCTAAAAAAACTCATTATCTGATAAATGGATTCCTATATTTATCATGGATAAGTGCATCTCTATTTACATACTATCTATTTGATCTATTTTCACAAGATCATAGCGAAGATATCGAGGGGATAAATTCAGTATTCGGATACATAAAATATCTTGAAATACAAAAAAATTCAATCAATGCCCAATCATTAGCTCCTCTCGGGATGATGATTGCAGCTCTCATCGCTTCTGCAAGTGTAATGAAAAACATCGCTGAAACAAAAGGAAATGAAGTAAAAAAACATGCCAAAGAAGATTCAAAATTTTATTTAGAAAGATGCATTGGTTATCTTAAAGAGGTGGATGAGCTTATAGGTAAACTACAAAATGATAAATTTTCATGGGCACAAGCAGCAAAAATACTTATTAGTATGCGCGAGATTAGTCAAAAGACCTATATAACAGAAACTTCTCACCAAAAGATTTTTGAAATTGAATATACAAACTCCAGACTCAAACTATTTCGGTCTATGATAAATTTGTCAGAAGACAGAAAAATAAATAGCATAACACCTGCTTTTTTTTGCTCAGTAAGTAATTGGAAAACAAAAAAGCTTGTTGAAGCTTTTGAAGACAAAGGCATTAAAATAGATCCAAAACATATTATTGCTATTATGAAATTTGCTCAAGTGGAAGGAAATGATTTTTTAGAAGAAACTGCTGACTACTCTGATTGGAGATCTTATAATTTAGACAAATTAGGTTTGAAAGTTCCAATGAGTCTAATAATAGACTATATAGAAATGTACAAAGAAAAAATTCCAGAAAAACCGAAGGACCCTCAATGAGAAAATGCCCTAAATGCGGAAGCGAAAATATCGAAAGTGAAGTCCTTGGCGGCCATCGGACAGGAGATAAAATTTGTAAAGATTGTGGATATGTTGGATGGGTAAAAGACTTTGAGGCTGAAGATAAAAAAGACTCTCAACAAGAACCACCAAAAGGTGAGAGGCTATATGATACATGCTTGAATATACCAGACCGTGATTAATCATTATCAAGCACATTTCACCGATATATGGATTCAAAGAATTTAGAAGCCATTGCATATGGTACAGATCCAGATAATGATATATGTTCAATGTTTGGTCATTGGGCAATGGAACAAAAAGCATCAGACTATCCAAATATTGAAGATGCATATATTCAATTTGGCTCAATTTCGGCACAGTCAAAAAACGAACAGACTTGGAACATCGCAATATAGGCGTTAAACTTGGTTTTAAATAAAACCTTAGAATGGTTTTAACCGAAATTACGTATAATAAGCCCCATAACACTCAAAGGATACCCATCATGACTGAATGCTTTATCGTAGCAGATCACAAATCCGAAGAACGCTATACAAAACTTTCATTAGCTTACACTACTGCTGAAGAAAAACAGCAAATTGAAGACGCTATTGCAGAGTGTTCAATCGGATGCTCAATCATTCCTGTTACGTACGGTGGAGATGTTACTCAGGGGAAAAAAATGATCACGATTGAATATCATGATGACTGTGACCGTGAAGGTGGCGCTGTTTTTGAGAAAATTTTAAATTGTTTAGGGATCAAAGAGTGTCATTAGGGTTAAATGGTTCACATCAGAGTGCACTGCTGCTTCAAGAGTTTGTGAAAGGAAATGAAACCTTTCAGCAGACGTATTTTAAAAAGCATGAAGCGCAGTTGCTTAATCTGGTTCGAGATGGCCAAAATCCGAGAGCTTTGTTCATCGGATGTTCAGATTCACGCGTCATTCCTGATCTGATCGTACAAACACGCCCCGGGGATCTGTTCGTTGTTCGTAATGTCGGAAACTTTGTGGCTCCGTATAAACCTGATGAAGATTTTCACTCCACGGCTGCTGCCATCGAATATGCAGTACATGTATTGAAAGTTTCTGAAATTATTATATGTGGACACTCTCACTGCGGTGCGATTGCGGCACTGTATGATTCTTTGTGCGATTTGAGCATGATCCATACACGTAAATGGCTTACTTTGGGTGAAAAAGCAAAAAGTATGGCAATTGCGGCATTGGGAGAAAATGTCCCTCAAGAGGAGTTACTGCGGGCGACAGAGCACTTCTCTGTCCTAACACAAATTGAAAATCTTCTCACCTATCCCTACGTCAAAACACTGGTTGAAGACGAAAAACTCTTCATACACGGATGGTATTATGATATTGAAACAGGTGCCATCGATTATTACGATCCTGACACCAAACAATTCGACCCGCTTAGCGATTTGGCGGAGTAATTTTTCCGTTTACCAATCCAAATACAAAAAGAGAGAAGAGAGAAAATAGTTGGTGATGAAAATCGCCACCGCAGAATACACAACGGCACTGATCGTCGATTCCCCTACTCCACGTGCTCCTCCGCTGGTGTGATAACCGATATAACTTCCGATCGAACTGACGATAAATCCAAATACAGCGGCTTTGATAACCCCCGTCATAATGTCATCAAATTCACCCAAACGCATAAGCGTCTCTTGATAAGCAATCGGATTGATCCCAAGGACATTTGTAGATATAAAATACGCAGAGCCAATAGCAATAAAATCAAACCAGATAACAAGTAAAGGCAGTGAGATAACCGTAGCAACAATACGCGGTGTTATAAGATACTCTTTTGAATTAACTCCCAAAATGTCGATCGCATCAATTTGCTCAGAAACTCTCATAGTCCCCAGTTCTGCTGCCATCGCACTAATTGAACGGGAGATCAACATTAAGGATGCGAATACAGGTCCCAACTCTTTAGTGATAGAGAGGAAAATGGTGTAACCAATAAAACTCTCAATACCAAACTGATGAAATCCGCTATACAGCTGAATTGCTTCTACCATCCCTGTAAAAAGTGCCGTTAACGTCACAACACCTACACACCCAAGCCCAATAACATCAATGTGGGTCAGAAGTATCTTAGGGCGTCTCATGACGTGTAAATAAAGCGGAAATAGTTTACCCTGAAATAGTATAAAGACACCGAAACGCTCAATAACATCCAAAATAGTCAAAAAAGGGCGGCCGATAAAACCTAGTATTTTTTCCATCATCATCCTTAGCGAAACAAAACCGTATTGTTTACAACTGAGGAAAAACTGCCATTGATGTACAACCGCCCATTATTTAGAGAATCAATTTTATACCCTGAACCATCTTGGAGCAGCTGGCAACTTGGACGTTTGACTTCCTTTTTTGGCTGTTCTATCACTAATTTTTCTGAGAGCTTAAGTTCAATTTCATTGTGAATAACGAGAGGAACTTCACTCGCACCGCCAAAACCACGTCCCTCTTTATCCTCTAAAAAGTCTTTAGAAACTTTCCCCTCTGCTATTGCAAATGTTTTGTCCAACTCAATTTTTTTGACAATTTCTTTTTCATCTTTTGCTTCAAAGACTTCTTGCGTATTCAAAACTGTTTCCGTTCTCATGGGTCCTTTGATGAGATTCAAAACTCCTTCACTGGCTCCGCCAAAATAACGTTCACTTTGACATTCACTTGGGATAAGATAAACGCGATTCTCATTAAGCAATAATGTTTGTTGATACTTGCCCTTAAGCATTTCAAGATTTTTAGGGGAAGAATCGCTTGAAAGATATATCAAGTCACCTGAATATGCTGCAACACCTGCGAGAAGAAAGAAAAAAATTCTCATTTAAAAACATCCTGATCACTTAACCATAAAATCCAAGAACGCTCTTTGATCTTGCCGACATCAATCAATCCGTCATTTTTGAGTTTGTAATATTCAAACACAACCGAAATTTTTCCATTTTTAGCCGCATCGATATAGGGCTGCGGAACTATTATTTTGTACGACTGAGTACTAGGACCTACTCCCTCATCATCTGCTTTATCCAACGCCAAGACACCAAACAACTCTTTATCGTTATTTGCTACTTTTATACGAACATGTTTTGCCCCATGATACAATGCCTGTCTATAAGCCTTTGGAAGATCACGATCGGGCATCTCAAGTGAGTTATAACGCGTTGAACTTTGAAATGGAGAAGTAAATTCACCCTTCATCGTGAAGCTTTTATCTTCAGCGGTGATAACAATATCAGGATTTTCAATTTTACCCTGTGTAATTGTTCGATTGTAGGTAGTCACCGAACATCCTGTAACGATCAGAATAAAGAGAGAAGAGAGTAAAAGATAACGCATTGTATTCCTTCATATATGTTTAACATGCTATTTGTCTAAGTTTAACCAAATAAACCTTAGGGGTATTTCATAAAGAAATAGTGTAGGTTGCATAATATTCATCACTATCTTGCTACAATTAAACAATTATATTTAGATCAGGAGCACAAATGGCTGGAAAAGAACACGAAGATAAAGCCTCTGAGGGCGAAGAAAAGAAAAAATCGGGGAATATGCTTCTGATTATTATCATTGTCGTATTGGTACTTATTTTAGGTATCGGCGGTGTTATCTTTGCATTGATGTCGGGTAACCACGATGCAGAGGCCGGATCAGAGGGTTCAGTACAAAAAGAAGCAGCCGCACATGGGGAAGAAGCACCCGCTGAGGGTGAACATGCCACCCCATCAGCAGGAAGCGGTCATGGAGAAATTTCAACAGAAGTGGGGATTATGTTCCCACTCGAATTATTTACCGTCAATCTCCTCTCTGAAAGCGGAAGACGCTACTTAAAAGTTGAAATGAATCTTGAACTCGAAGGAGAAGAACTTGCTCTCGAACTCGAAAGCAAAAAACCGGTATTGCGGGATGTTATCATTCGAATACTCTCAGGAAAATCTCTCGAAGAAGTTTCTACCATTAAAGGTAAAGAAACACTCAAAGAGGAGATTGTTAACGATCTTAATCAGCGCGTAAAAGACGGAAAAATCAAAAACGTCTACTTCACCGATTTCGTAGTTCAATAAACTGCCTATGATCGGTATCGATCTCATAAAAATCGATCGGATGAAACGTTTTATAGAACGTTTTGGCGATCGTGGACTGCACAAATTTCTCTCTTCTAGCGAAATAGCACTTCTCAAGAGTCCTCGCAACGCTGCCGGTTTTTGGGCAGCCAAAGAAGCGTGTGCAAAAGCATTAGGCTGTGGTATAGGACATGAGTGCGGCTTTCATGATATTGTGATATCCAAGACGTTAAAAGGGGCACCTCAAATCTTTCTTAGCCAGAAAGTGTCCGAATATTTTAAAATCAGAGATATCGCACTATCTATTACCCACGACGGTGATTATGCCATCGCCGTCGTAGCATTAGAATCAAACATCAAAGGAAATTAATGAGTACAGTACAACAAAGAAGCAATAATCA
This sequence comes from Sulfuricurvum sp., assembly GCA_030694265.1. GTDB lineage: Bacteria > Campylobacterota > Campylobacteria > Campylobacterales > Sulfurimonadaceae > Sulfuricurvum. Next base: position 185,946 of record JAUXYP010000008.1, on the reverse strand, counting down.
GTGCGAACTATGCGGTTCAACCGAGAACTTAGACGTTTTAAATATCGGAGATGGCAGTCCTGAACAATCTCTCTATGCGTGTGAAACCTGCCGTGCACAAATTGCCAATCCTGAAAATTTGGATGCCAATCACTGGCGCTGTCTAAGCGACAGTATGTGGAGCGAAACACCTGCCGTACAAGTAATGTCGTACCGTTTGTTACAAGCACTTGGCAATCAAGAACTATTGGATATGATGTATCTCGAAGACGATGTAAAAGCATGGGCTGATTCAGCAAAAATCAGGGCCAAGAATACTGAGGATACAGGAGTAACAGTTCACCGTGACAGTAACGGTACGATTTTGTCAGAAGGTGACACAGTAACCCTGATCAAAGACCTTGATGTCAAGGGTGCAGGATTTACTGCAAAACGTGGAACCATTGTTAAAAACATCCATCTAACTGATGATGCAAAATTCATCGAGGGAAAAATCAACGGAACCCAAATCGTTTTGGTTACTGCCTACATGAAGAAGTCTTTATAGTCCCCCAATTCGGGGAATAAAATTCATCTTGCTCCATTTATAGTACCAGCCCCATGCGATCTTCATCCAATGTCCGATAATTGGCATAGAGATCAATAGTGCTTTGGTATCACTTCGATACACAAATCCTGCACCGTTACCCATGTCCATGACACATAAAATACTCAGGTGCTCTTGATACCCTTTTGGCTCTCCTTTTTTAAGACCCAAAGCAATCGCGCTATTATGGGCACTGTTACGCGCCATCACTTCTGCAATGTGACCCTGCTTGGCTTTCCAATCAGGTCCTTCTAGCGCTGCGACGTCACCAATAGCATACCATCCCTCGATTCCCTGAATTTGACAATAGTCATCAATACGGATAAATCCTGCTTCGTTTTGAGGCAAATCACTTGATTTTATAATAGGATGACCGTCTCCTGCTGGGATAAACATCGTCAAATCACTATCCAAGACATTGCCATCTTCAAAGAGAACACCAGTGGACTCAAAACGGCTTATTTTTTGACCGTACCGGGTGCTTATCTTGTTACGTGTAAACATTTTTCCCATCATAGCAACGGCTTTATTTCCCATACGGGCACCCGGTTGTGCCATCGGGGCAAAAAACGTTAACTCAAATCGATCACGTATCCCTTTGGTAGTCAATTGATGATGAAGATTAAACAGTAATTCAAATCCGGGACCGCCACGTACACCGCTGCTGTCTTTTGGGTTTCCACCAAAACCTAGAGCAATTTTTCCACTCCCCTTTTTTATCAAATCATCAATACGCTTCTTAAGCATCACGGACTGTTCAGGTGCCCCGCAAATGGAGAGGGTATGCTCTAGCCCCTCATGTTTCATTTTCCCTGAGCCTACTGCGATCACGAGGTGTTCCACCTCTCGCAACCCGCTATCTTTGAGCGTTATACTTTTTTGTGAACCACTGATTTCTACGACGCTGTCCAGTGTAAAAGTAAAGCCATGGCGTTGTGCCAATTTTTCCAATGGCATAGAAGCATATTCAAACGGTGTCATCCCAACAGGAATCCAAATCGAAATCGGATAGATGAACAAATAGTCTCGTTCACTGACCAATTCAACCTCAAATCCTTCTTTTTTGTAAAAAATTGCTGCTTCTATTGCGGCAATACCACCACCAAGGATCACTACACGCTTCATTCATATTCTCCAATACTTTTCTAAAGTCATAATATATCATTATTTTAATCATACAATTATATAATCATTTCCACACAAAATCTTCCTTTTTACTTTATTCACTCCTAACCCCCTATATGATACCATTACATCACCAGTCACATAGCTTTTTAATGGGACAATTCAGGGATATAGATGAAAAATGTCACCATTACGAAAAGCGCTTCTTATAAACTCAAAAGTTTTTTTTGTTGGGTTTATCAAAATGAGTTGATTGCACCAATCGATGCGGAAGATGGCGAAGTAGTCGATGTCCTCTCTCACAATGGTGAATTTTTAGGCCGTGGGTACATCAACCAAAAAAGTAAAATTTCAGTCCGTATCCTCACCTTTGAACAAAGAGAAATCAATCAAGATTTTTTTACTTCACGCCTACAACAAGCCCTAAAAAAACGGACGAATATCACAGATAGTTCTGATGCTTATCGTGTTGTTCACTCAGAAGCCGATTTTTTACCTGGTCTTATTGTCGATTGGTACAACGGTTATACCGCAATACAGATAAATACACTTGGTATGGAGTGCTTCCGTAAAGAAATCATCAAGGCATTGATAGATGTATTAAATCCAATGGGTATTTTTGACAAATCGGATATGAAAGTACGCACAAAAGAAGGGATTGAAACACTAAACGGCGTTATTTACGGTGAAGTACCTCAAGAAATTACCATTTCTGAAAATGGTATCTCCTTTGTTGTTAATCTGTACGAAGGACAAAAGACAGGATTTTATTTGGATCAGCGTCGCAATCGCCATGCTCTTGCCAACCATATTCGCAAAAACGATAAAGTACTCGATATCTTTTGCAACGCAGGTGGATTTGGACTCTACGCACTCAAAAACGGTGCCCATGTCCGTTTTGTCGATCTTGCCGATCATGCGTTGGCACAAGTGGCGCAGAACATCACCCTTAACGGTTTTGAGACCTGTGACATTATCAAACAAGACGCTTTTGATTTTTTAACGCTAGAAAAGATGACCAAAAATACGTATGACTGTATCGTCCTCGACCCACCCCCTTTTGCTAAAACAAAAAAAGAAGCCGAGGGAGCGATCAAGGGGTTTAAATTTCTCCTCTCAGCGGCTTTAAAATTGTTAAATGAAGATGGAATCGTTGCGGTATTTTCATGCTCCCATCATGTCTCTTTAAATGACTTGCAGGAACTATCACTCGAAGCGTCTACCAAAGCACGTATTCCTTTAGAAGTTATCGAGCTATTGCGTGCTGATGAAGATCACCCCTATATCCTCAATATCCCAAATTCCGCATATCTTAGCGGCATCGTATTACGAAAAACAGCTTTATAGGAAAAACCGATGGAAACGTTACTAACCATACAAAAATACGCCTCACTTTATCGACTCAGTACCCACACTGTCATTAAAAAAACAATGAATGGAGAAGTGCAGACTGTTGTAAAAGAGGAAAATGGAAAAGAGATTACCTATATTCTCAATCCAAAGATAGAGAAAAAAGTTATTGAAGATTCTCATCCTAACGTAAATGATGGTGAAGCAATTGCGATTGATTATAAAAAAGAGTATGAAGAACTACACAAACAATACCTTATACTCAAAACCAAATATGAGAAACTGTTGTCAGCTCAATCGTAGTTCACCCACCGCCAACAAAATCCAGCAGTTCGATGGTATCTCCATCGTTTAGTACTGCTTTATCCCACGCATCTTGTTTAACAATTTCCATATTAACTGCGGCAGCCATTACTTTTGATTCTAAACCTAGCGACTGAATCAACTGTTGAAGCGTTGTCGCTTCTTCAAATTCTCTACTTTCGCCATTTACTTTAATCTTCATCATTTTCCCTGCTAATTTTATTCTTGTACAAAACGGATCATCTTAAATCGTTCTCCCATAAGGGATGGAGTAATAAGTACTTTTACTTTTTCGAGCTCTTGAATATAGATTTCATCGCTTGCTTTTTCCCTCAATGTTGAGAGTAAATCTAAAATTCCCATTTCCACCAGTGCCACCAATTGTGTTGCATACTGTACACATTTTAGCTCCTGAGCCTCAAACGCCTCTTTAACATGTGCAAAATTGACGTCATAGGTGATATCGGTTGTTGCAAATGCTTTTTGCATCTCTAAAGTCTCATCAAACAGCGGAAATACTTTGTGCTCTTGATAGACGCGAATCGAAAAATCACTGCGTGCCTCTAACTCACCGTAATCAAAACTCATAAACTCAAATTTGGCAACGCTTTGTGCCATCGAAGCGGCAAACGATTCGTATCCTACCGCTATTTCCCCACGATCTTTTTTATATTTTAAAGCATGTGCAGAACATTCAGCTGACTCTACGTCAAAGATTATTTTACCCTCTTCCACCCGACCGATTTTATCTTTGTAAAAAAGTTCACAAGCAAAGGCATCAAATATTTCATTAGCCAGAAAAAAAGCACACGATGCCTTTATCTCACTGACATCATGATAATGTTCAAGCTTGACGACATCCCCAAAAGATTCCTCAAAATAGCTCTTCTGCTGAGCTTGAAGCGCATCAAAACGCTCAATAATCCCAAATCGTAGTGACTTCAATAATTGGGGTCGAAGAGTATAGAGAAATTCGATGATATCAGCTAATAAATAGCCGTGGTGAGCACCAATCTCACAAATCAATGAGTCAGAGGACAAAAATCCCTCATCGATACGTTTAATGATGTGCTGTGCAATAGAACCGCCAAAAAACTTAGAGGTACTAACAGCCGTGTAAAAATCCCCTTTTTTACCGATGGGATGATACGATCCGTAATAGCCATTTTCACCATACAGCCACTCGTGCATATACTGACTAAAAAGCATTTAAAACCCTATAAACTTGCCATTGCTTTTTCAAGCCGTGCAAATCCTTCGTCAATATCCTCTTTGGTAATCGTAAGGGGAGGAAGAAAGCGTAATGTATTGCGTCCAGCTTTGAGTACGATAAGCCCTTCATTGCGAGCAGCATTGATGATTTTACCCAAGGTATCAGCATCCACCACACGCAATCCGCGCATAAGCCCAAAGCCTACATGTTCCATAAATATGGCAGGGTGTTGTGCTGCAAAGCGTGATAAGGCTTCTTCAAAATAAATCAGTGTCTCATCAAGTTCACCGCTGCTTTTAAGCTCTTCGAGAATGTCCAGTACTTCATTGGCAGCCGTGGTGGAGAGATAGTTCCCGCCAAACGTTGATCCATGATCACCAGCAGCAAAAACATCAAGGCGATTCGTCATCACAACGCCGATTGGAACACCGCCCCCTAGACCCTTTGCCAGAGTGATAACATCAGGTTCGATTTCATACAAATTCGAGGCCAAAAATTCACCCGTGCGGTAGATACCTGTCTGAACTTCATCTACCATCAACAAAATATTTTTTGATTTTAGCAGTTTTGAGAGTGCTTGCACTTTGTCGCGATCCAACGGTTGTACTCCGCCCTCTCCTTGGACCAACTCGATCATTACTGCAACGGTGTGTTCATCCAATAACGATTCAATTTCATCGATGTTTTTAGCATACACAAATCCATCCGGGAACGGTCCGAAATAGTTGTGCATCGACTCTTGACCCGTTGCTTTGAGTGCCGTGATGGTACGACCGTGAAAAGAGTGTTCCAGCGTAATGATTTTGTACCGCTTTGGTTCGCCATCCACTTCCCCAAATTTACGTGCTATCTTAATCGCCCCTTCGTTTGCTTCTGCTCCACTGTTTCCAAAAAAACATTTCATGTTATAACCGCTTTGCTGAACAATACGGCGAGCACATTCACCCTGCGGCTCTATGTAGTAAAGATTTGAAACATGAATTAATTTGGAAACTTGATCACATATAGCTTTGGTCAAGCGATCATTTCCATGCCCCACACTGCACACAGCGATACCTGCTGCAAAATCAATATACTCTTTACCCTCACTGTCGGTTAGACGTGCATTTTTTCCCTCAACAAAGCTCAAAGGCTGTCGCGCATAAGTTGGAAGGACAAATTGATCAAAATTTTGAGTTAACATTTTTCTACCTTTATTTTATTTTCTTGATAAACAGCGTTTTCACCCTCATAACTCAAAAGACTGGGTGTTAGATTATTTAAACCACGTGTACCTGCATAGATGATCGCACAATCAATGCGCAAACGTTCATCGTGATATACGCTCATTTTAATCGATCCATTTTTACTGCTTACCATTACCATATCTCCAATCTCAAAACCGCTCTGCGGATGCAAATGAACGCCACTTGGACGGTGAAACTGTGAATTAAGAGATCTGGCTGCTTTAGGAGTTAACAAAAACAGTCCCTCTTCACCACTATAACTTAAATCGATTTCATCTATAAATTCAAACTCACCGTTATCGGTCTCAAATCCATTTTCATACGGAATATCTGGCATATTCTTTTTGTAGTCTACTCCATCTTTACTTACCATCTGATCATAAAAAAACTCCAAACACTCTTGCTGCGTTGGAATAGAGAGATTAAAGCGATTGCATAAAGCAGATGCTAGATCGTATTCACTGATCCCTATTTTACTGTCCCGAAGTTTTGACATTTTTTGCAGTGTAAAATCTCCATACGAACTGCGAACATCTTCTTTTTCCAAAAAAGTTTTTGCCGGGAGTATCAAGTCACATTCTTGCGAAGTCTCGTTTTCATACAGGCCAAAATAAATTTTAAACCCTGCCCTTCCAAATTCATCCGTCACTTTACCACTGTTGGGCATTTGCCCTAAAGGATTTCCGCCTTGAATAAACACCGTGTTAAATGCTGAAAAATCAATCGTAGGTTTAGGAACTGTTTTGTGCAACGTGCGAAATGGAAAGTCTAACCCCTGCGTGGATGATCCTAAAAATCCTACACCGCATCCAGCTTTACCGAATAAGCCTAGAATCGCTCCAAATGCATCAATCGCACGCAGCACCTCTGCACCGTTACGATATTTTTGAACACCTGTTCCCACTAATACCACTGTCCTTTTATCGCGAATCAACTCTAATAATGATCCAATCTGACCGAGTGTCACATCGATTGATTCAAGGGTTGATTTAATCCTAAGTGTCTGTGTCAGTTCATAAAAGTCTTGATAATCATTTCCGTACTCTTCCAAAAAATCTTTATCCTGTGATCCTTCAATAACCACAAAGCGAGACAACAACAATGCCAACTGTAAATCGCAATGCGGTTTAATCTGGATATGAAGAGCGGCTGTTTTTGCCAACTGCGTTTGGACGGGATCGATCACAATAATCGATTTATTTTTTAGAGTGCCTAACAAATGCGAATGTGTAACATGAGGATTTCTTCCCCATACGATCACCACCTCTGCCTCGTCAATGATACCAGGCGAAAGAGCATAATTGATCCCACGACCCTCAATTATCCCTGCTTCTCCGGCACCATCACACAGCGAACCACGTGTACCTATGGCCCCCATCCCCGCAAAAAAATGATCAGAACTTCGCTGCATCAAGCCAATATTTCCACTCCCGCGATAAAATAAAGTTTTAGCCGGATCACTGCTTTGCAATGTATTGCATAATATTTCCATAGCTTCTTCTAAAGAAATAGTTTTACCTTTATATTTTGGCACTAAAATTCGTTCAAATTCATCATAATGGTTTAAATGTGGGCATAAATATCCCTGGGTAATTGGATGGGTATCATCCCCTTTTAACTTACCATTTTTATCAATGATTATCCTGCATGCATCATAACAATCCAGAGGACATGTAGTAGTTTGGCTCATTTTAGGCACACTCTGCTTTCACAATACGACTTTTACATATTCTACAGTGCTATGGCTTTACTTTTTAGTAAAAAATCCCTTATTTGTGCTATCATTAATACAATTAATTAGCAGAGGATTAGAATGTCTCTTTTAGAACACGTAGATGCGTCCACTAACCTGGCAAAAAACAATGAAGTACAGTTACTCATATTCAAAATTGATGCAGCACAAACATCTTCTTACTACGCTATAAACGTTTTTAAAACACGTGAAGTAGTTGAATCAAAGCACCATCACTTAACTCTTATTCCAGCAGCACATCCACTACTTGAGGGTACTATTGTTTTACGCGGACTTCAGATCCCGATTCTCAATTTGCCAAAATGGTTAGGCTCGGAACTTGATAAAGAGCAAAAGCAAGCCTCGAATCTTTTGATTTGCGATTTTAATGGGATTATTATCGGTATTCGTATTATGTTCGCACATCGTGTTATTAAGAAGAATTGGAATGAAATGCACGCACCTGATAGCTATCGCTTAGGAGAAGATGGACTTGTTATCAATGACACCCGATTAGATGATGGAAGCTTGTGCTTAGTACTCGACTATGAAAAACTCTTGGCAGATGTCATCCCACAAGCTATGGTCAACATACATGAATCCCCTAATAATATTGATAACTTAGTCATACCCGACAAGCTTCGAAATGGTACTGTCCTTATTGCAGAAGATTCAAAAACAGCTCAGAGGCATTTACGACAAATATTTGCCAATGCCAAACTTTCTTATCAAATATTCAATAATGGAAAAGAGTTAATAGACTATATTTCAGCGCATCCTAACCCTTCCTCGATCCCCGCAATCATAACGGATATTGAAATGCCAGAGATGTCAGGGTTTACCGTTGTAAAAATGCTAAAAGCAAATCCAGAAACCAAAAATATTCCTATTATCGTCAATAGCTCTATGACCGGAGAGAATAACAAACGTGAAGCAGCAGGCTTAGGAGCAGATGGTTTCATCGACAAAACAAAAAGCCATGATATTATTCCGCTTATCATCAGTAGTATGGAAGAGTCTGCACAAAATTTATTACCTAGATAAAAGAGAAGAGTAAAAAACTTCCCGAAATGGGAAGATGAAAGAGAGTATGTAGAGTAAAAGATTACTCTACTACAGCAAGTACCTGACCGGCTTCAATCTTATCATTTGGTTGGACGCTGATTGATGTCACTTTTCCCGCACGTGGCGCAAGTACATCAATTTCCATTTTCATAGCTTCCAAAATCATAATCTTATCGCCAGCATTCACGCTGTCACCAACTGATGCAACCAGTTTGAATACTGAACCTGGAAGTTCAGCACAAATTGCATTTGCGTTTGCAGCCGGTGCTGCAACTGGTGCTGCAACTGGTGCTGCTACTGCTGCAGCTACAGGGGCTGCTACTACTGATTGAACATTTGCATTTCCATTTACAATTTGTACATTATATTGTTGTCCGTCTACGATTACTGTGTATGTACCATTTGCCATATTAAAATTCTCCTGTAGTGTTGTTTTAAGTGATTCTGGCACTTTCGGGCCATTTTTTCGTACGTTTACCACGGCTTCCCCTTTGAGGAAAGCAATTCCTTTGACATCACATGAAGCCGCAATGAAAATATTTTCATCCGTAGCCTCAATGCCTTCTTCTTTTAGCGCTTTAGTCCAATACACAATCGATTTCTTTTCATCACGATCTGCGATATCAATCGCATTCTCAGATGTCGGTTCAAGCTTCAACTGTTCTGAGGCAATCCGAATAACTTCGGCATCAGGTGCCGTTGGTGTTTTACCAAAGTAACCCAATACCATTTTGCCATAACCCGGTGCAATTTTTTTCCATGGACCCATCAATGCATTGTTAAGCGCTTGTTGGAAATAAAATTGAGACACAGGAGTAACCGATGTACCGTATCCCCCTTTTTCTACCACTTCACGCATTGCGCGAATGACTTCAGGGTAACGGTCCAACATATTGTTATCACGCATCATCTGTGTATTCGCTGTCAATGCACCGCCTGGCATTGGTGAGAATGGAATGAGCGGTGACACCTGCGTTGCCTCAGGTGGGATGAAATAGTCTTTCAAACAATCACCCAAAACATCTTCATATTGAAGAATTTTTTCCAGTTCTAAACCGCCTAAATCAAAATTTTTGCCCTTAACTGCATGCAGCATGGTCAAAATGTCAGGCTGTGACGTACCGCCACTCACAGGAGCTGCCGCCATATCAATACCATCAATACCGGCATCAAGAGCTGCAAGATAACATGCAACACTCACTCCCGCTGTTTCATGCGTATGAAGACGCAGATGTGTCCCCTCAGGAACCAACTTACGTGCCATCTTGATTGTATCAAACACCTTTTGCGGGCTTGACGTTCCACTTGCATCTTTAAAACAGATAGAGTGATAGGGAATCCCTGAATCCAAAAGATCACGAAGGGTTTTTTCATAAAATGGAACATCATGAGCACCTACACACCCTGGAGGAAGATCCATTAACGTAACAACCGCTTCATGCTTTAAACCATGGTGAACGATTCGCTCACCTGAATATTTAAGATTTTCAATGTCATTGAGCGCATCAAAATTTCGGATCGTAGTTGTTCCATGTTTTTTGAACATCTTCGCATGCAAATCAACCATTTCACGGCTTCCCGTATCAAGCATGACCGTATTGACGCCGCGAGCGAGCGTCTGAAGATTTGCATCAGGACCTACAATGGCACGAAATTTATCCATCATCTCAAATGCATTTTCATTGAGATAGAAAAAAAGGCTTTGAAAACGAGCTCCGCCGCCGAATTCAAAATGGGTGATCCCTGCTTCTTTCGCAGCTTCTACCGCAGGAAAGAAATCGTTCATCAACACCCGTCCGCCGAAAACGGATTGAAAACCGTCACGGAACGTTGTGTCCATTACGTCGATGTATTTTTTTGCCATTTATCAGCTTCCCTACTTCTTAGTGTTTTTGTGGTGATGAATCGCGGCCACTAAAGCAGCAAGCCCCCATGCACCGTTATTCTGAGATGCTGTTTCGAGTTCATGATGATGAAGTGCAGCAGCAATTGCAGCCACTCGTGCTCGTACATCATTTTCAACAGTCTCATGATGGTGCAGTGCTGTAGCAATTGCCGCAACTTTTGCACCCTCTGTACGATCACACAAGGCTGAATCACGTCCAGTGTGTCCTGAACACACTTGTAACTCTGAGAGATTTTTGGCTTGAAATACGTTCAAATATTTCATTACTTTAGTTAGTAATTCCACGTCCCACTGTCCCTTGTTTAATTTGCACGTCTTAATACGTTGACGTGATTCTAGTATAAACTTCATTAAAAAAGTTTTACTCTTTGACTTTCAATTAACCTATAAGAATATTTCGTTACAATCCGCGCCAATTATTACATATTAATAAAAGAGGTACCCTTATGGATCTTAATAAAATCGGATACGGTGAAAATCCGGACAAAGTCAAAGCGATTATTGAAATTGCCTGTGGTTCAAACATCAAATACGAAGTAGAAAAAGAGAGCGGTGCTTTAGTCCTTGATCGTGTTATGCACTCAGCAATGTATTATCCTGCGAACTACGGTTTTGTCAACAAAACCCTTTCTCAAGATGGCGATCCTGCTGATATTCTTATCTTGACAGAATATCCAATGGTCGAGGGATGTGTTACCAACTGTCGTTTAGTTGGTGTTTTAATCATGGAAGACGAAAGCGGTATTGATGAAAAGCTCCTCGCTGTTCCGACTTCAAAAATAGATCCTTCATTTGATGAGATTCAAGATCTTGGTGATATTCCAAAACACACCTTGGCAAAAATCAAAAACTTCTTTGAAACCTACAAAATGCTTGAGCCTAATAAATGGGTAAAAGTAAAAGGATTTGAGGACAAAGCATCCGCAACTAAAATCCTCCAAGATGCTATTAGCAATTATAAAGAGTAAATGAAACCATGATCGATTTTACTACACCGGAATTTTATTCCTATACTATTTTCGGCGTGATCCTCAATTTCGTCTTTTCGATGGCGCTTGGGGTATATTTGAGTAATAATATCGGTGTCGAGGAGATGGTTCTCTCCAAAGGGGATCAGGAACAGCCGTGGTGGATGTTCGTCACTCTCATCATCCCTTTTGCAAAAATGGCAATCACTCTCTATCGTGTTGCCATTTTGCAGTTTTATTTTCTAAATGAAGGAAAGACGCACAAAGACTTTTGGATTTATCTTACTAGCAAATAGTCCAGAGGATTAGCGCTTCTTTTCAATGCATTTTTGGAGAATATCACTTTCGTAAATTCTCCCTTTCTTCTTTTGTCCACGTAAGGCAGCCCTCTTAAGCTTTTCATTCCATTCACTGTTATTGTATTTTTCGTCCACTACCGCCAATCCCTCATTTAACAACACCTCGCTGTAGCTCTCAGGGCCATTTGAATAAAGGATGCACCCTTTATCACCTTTTTCATAATGGTACCTCTGATATAGGTGTATGTGCTCCTGAGCGTACAGTCGCTCATGCGGATGGGAAAAATAAAAAGCATTTACGCTTTTTTGACACTCAGCAGGGTTTGCTGCATCACGAACCAACCATTCCAAAGTTTTGATCCCATGAGGTTCACATCGTACCGGCTTATTATTATCCAGCAGTGTCATAGCTGCGTTATTTTCAATACTACTCATCTGACCTAGCATAATTTTTGCATTTAATGATATTGAGAAGCAAAAAAATACGATACAAAGTTTAAATCGTGTTTCTTTTTTACACATTGTTGTTATTTTTCTCCATTTTTAGCTTAAATATAGCTTAATATTAATTTCAAACTTAAACTACACACTGCATAAGTAACATATAGAAACAGTAAATACCCACATAATTGCCGAAACTTAACATTAGTTTTCCCTATACATAGGGGTAAATTGATGATATTGATAACTTTATCTTAACTCAAACGGTTACCAACTTCACACACGGCTTGGAGCCTCCTCAATGGTTTAAACTTTCACTACCAAAATAAGGAGCCATTAATTTTGAAATTCATTTCGTTGATAATACTGCTAACCCTAAGTCTCTTTGCAAATAATACCAGCAATAAAATGTCCCCTAAACAACTACACGTTTTACAAACCGTTCGTGACATTGCTAAAAGTATACCCGATAAACATGGGACAACTTATGAGAATACCATCAGCGCTATTTGTATCACCGAGAGCGATGCAGGTGATAATCTCGTCGGTGACTATCATAACAAAAAATCAATTACTAAAGCCTCTCTTGGCGCCATGCAAATTCGTGTTCAAACAGCACGACACGTATCACAATACATTCCAAAACTTAGCTGGATTAGCAAACTAAGCGATATCCAAATTGCCGCACGTTTATTAGGAGATGTCCGTCTCTCCGCAAAAGTGGCAACCTACTATGTCGTACTCTTACACGAACAACGCAGTAACTCGTTTCATGCCGTTAGCGGATACAATGGTGGAATGAACAACCATCCTTACTACAATCGAGTCATGAAAAATATGGCCGTTGTTGATCGCCTCGTCTCTTCAGGTAAATTATCTTAATTTTACTATCGAGTGCAAATAAGCTATAATATTCCTAACTATGAGTAGGAAGGCAGTTTTATGGATGACGCAAAACTTAAACTCATTCTCGCGGTTCTTGGCGGATTGGTTTTTAGTCTGATTTTCATTTTACTCGCCTTCGTTTTACCGCTTCATGATCATTCCGTTAATAAAACACTTCAAGCCAAACAGACCTTGGAAAAAATATCCAAAGGGATAAAAGAGGGGAAATACACTTCTCCGCCCAAACACTAAAAATGAAATATTTACTCATTCTCATTGCCACGTGGGGTACGCTTATGTCAACACAACCTTCATCAATTTACGATTTTGGAATCGTCACAATCAAAAAAGAAAAAACAACACTGGAACCCTATAAAGGTAAAGTCATGCTGATCGTCAATACGGCAAGCGGATGTGGCTTTACTCCTCAGTTTGAAGGATTAGAAAAGCTCTACAAAACGTATAAGACCAAAGGGTTTGTAGTATTAGGATTCCCTTGTAATCAGTTCGCGGGACAAGAGCCCCTCAACGAAGCCGGAATTGTAACTTTTTGCCGTGTTAACTATGGTGTAACCTTCCCTATGTTTGCAAAAATTGATGTCAACGGCGCAAACGCTCACCCCCTCTATCAATACCTAAAGCAACAAGCACCCGGGATATTAGGAAGTGAAGCAGTAAAATGGAATTTCACAAAGTTTCTAGTAGATAAAAATGGAAAAGTCGTTCACCGTTATGCCCCATCAACGTCACCTGAATCAATTGCTTCTGACATAGAAAAGTTGTTCTAATAAATCATATATCTATTTTTTCTATACTTTAGAAGAGAGGTAAAATCATGAATATACTACTCACAGGTGCAAGTGGATACATTGGAGGACGCCTTAAACAGCGTCTTTTACTAGAAAAAAATATCGCTCTTCGACTTTTTATGAAACAAGTACGCGCTGTTAAAGAACAAACAAATATCCAGATTGCACAAGGCAATACCTTTGATATCAAAAGTCTTGAAGCCGCACTTGAAGGTATCGATACCGCTTACTACTTGATCCATTCAATGGAGTCCAAAAATTATCGTGAACTTGATCAAAAAAGTGCGCACAACTTTTTGGATGCCTGTATCAAGCAAGGGGTGAAACGGATCATCTATTTAGGAGGCCTTGGGGAAAAGGAGAGTGCCAGCGAACATCTCCTAAGCCGCATTGAAACCGGAGAAATACTAAGCTCACGGCCTGATAAAATCCAAACCCTATGGTTTCGTGCCGGAGTAATCATCGGATCCGGATCGGCGAGTTTTGAAATCATTCGTAATCTGGTTGAAAAACTCCCCTTTATGATCACCCCGAAATGGGTCAATACCCTTTGCCAACCCAGTGCCCAGTGTGATGTAATCGAGTATTTGGCCCAAGCCGCGATGATAGAAGAAAGTGAAAATACGGTCATCGATATTGGAAGTGAGCAAATGAGCTACAAAAATCTTTTGCTTGGCTATGCACGTGCCGTTGGATTGGAACGCATCTTGATTCCGGTACCTTTTTTCTCACCAAAACTTTCATCCTATTGGCTAACGCTCATGACCCCCGTCCCCTACTCTGTCGCATCAGCTCTTATAGAAGGGTTAAAAAGCGAAGTCATCGTTAAAAACAACAATGCCGCACAACTTTTTCCCATGATTAAACCAATCAGCTATGATCAAGCAGTTAAAGCCGCTATTGAGGAAATCAAAAATACGCAAGTCATTAGCCGATGGTCGGATGCCTCCGGACAAGCGTGGGAAGTTGACCATTCTGCTTTAGCGAATGCTATATTCGTTGATAGGCAAATCATTGCACTCAATGGTATCAGACCGAAGGAAATCTTTAATACCGTATGTACTATCGGGGGTTCCAACGGTTGGTTTGGATTTGATCTCCTATGGAAAATTCGTGGTTTTATTGATAAACTTTTTGGAGGTTATGGCCTCTCTCGCGGGCGACGTGACCCTATTAATCTGCGTATCTGTGATAGTGTCGATTTTTGGAAAGTCGTCGATTTACAAGAAGATAAAAGAGTGTTGCTCTTTTCACAGATGAAACTTCCAGGCAAAGCATGGCTGGAATTTTTGATCAAGGATGGTTCTCTCTATCAAACCGCTTATTTTTATCCACACGGCCTAGCAGGAAGAGTTTATTGGTATCTCATGTTTCCTTTTCATCTCTTTATTTTTGGCGGAATGGCAAGAAATTTGATGAAACGAGCCAAACAAAATACTATGCATAAAATTTAATTACACCATTAACTCAAGGATGCAAATATGAAGTATTTTATCCCCTCAATTTTTTTTATTTTCATGATACACGGTTGCAGTACGTCTGCAACTGCGCCGCTTTCTACGGTAAGCTCTCTAGATTTAGAACAGTATAAAGGGACATGGTATGAAATCGCCCGTTACGAAAACCGTTTTGAAAAGGGATGCGTAGGAGCCACTGCCCATTACTCACTGCTGGGTGACCACGTAGCCGTTACCAACAGTTGCTATGATGCACACTCAACCATCACTGGCCAAGCTCAAGGTAAAGCGTCTACAGTCGAGTCCTCTAAAAATACTAAACTGCGCGTTACCTTTTTTTGGCCATTTTACGGTGATTACTGGGTGCTAATGCTAGGGGATGATTATCGATACAGCGTTGTAGGCGATCCATCACGAAAATACCTGTGGATTCTCTCTCGTACTCCATCGCTGAGTGATTCGGATCGTCAAACGATTCTTTCCCAATTGCCACAATTTGGCTACAGCAGTGACAAGCTTTATTGGACCGATCCAAAAATCTATTCCCCTACAAAGACATTACCATGAGCGTACATACCCTAAATTATTCGTGTTTATTATCGGCCTCCCAAGAAAGCGTTTGTCAATTTCATACCGACACCCATAACCTTCCTCTCATCACCCCGCCATGGATTGATGTAACAATCGTGCAGATGGATACCCCCATGGTTGAAAACTCACACGTTATTTTAGACATCAAACGCTATGGTTTGACTACCCGATGGAATATGAAAATTGAAAAGCTTTCCTGCCCTGATACGGTTATTGATTTAATGGTTTCGGGACCTTTTACCTTTTTTCGACATGAACGCCGATTCATAGCCCTGTCAAAAGATGAAACGCGTATGGATGAGGAACTCTCCTTTTGCCTTCCATTTGGGTGGCTTGGAAATCTCATCTCACCGTTTATCAAAAAAGACATGGACACGATGTTTGCCTATCGCCATCGCGCAACACAAAACTATTTTTCCAGGGATGAACAATGAAAATCGCCGTATCAGCATGCCTTTTAGGTGCCAAAGTTCGCTTTGATGCAGGGCACAAACACGATCACTTCATTACCGATGAGCTGGGAGAATTCGCAGAGTTTGTCTCTTTTTGCCCTGAACATCTAGCTTACGGAACACCTCGTCCCTCCATACGACTGGTGAAAAATGAAGAAGCGCTCCAAGTACACTCCAACAAAGATGGCACTGATGTGACTGAACCGTTAATAGAAAAAAGTGCCCATGAACTCTCACAACTCGAATCGCAAAACCTCTGCGGCATAATTTTCAAATCCAAATCTCCAAGCTGCGGGCTCAAAAGTGCGAAAATCTATCTCGATAACGGCTTCTGTGAGGGAAAAGAAGACGGTATCTTCGCGAGTATGTGCCGTGAACGCTATCCACTATTACCTATGGAGGAAGAGGGACGGCTCGAAGACGCATGGCTGCGAGAAAATTTTGTCATGCAGGTTTTTGCCTACGATCGGTTTGAAACACTCAAAGCCGCTTCCCGTACCCTAAACGATCTTGTTATGTTTCATACAACTCACAAATTCATGCTCCAAGCCAAAGACGAACAACTTTACCGAGAATTGGGTAATATCGTTGCCAATCGAAACGGCTTTTCTTTTGAAATTCTATTTGGACAATACGAACTGGGATTCAAAACCGCCATCAGCCGTAAAAGTTCCATCAAAAGAACGTGCAATGTCTTGGAACATATGGCAGGATTTTTTAAAAAAGAGCTGACGAAAGGGGAAAAAGAGACGCTTCACGATCAAATACGCGATTATGCCAATAAAATCATCCCTCTCATCGTTCCCCTCTCTACAATACAGCTTTATGCCCGGAAATACGATACAAAGTATCTATTGGAACAAACGTTTCTAGAGCCCTATCCCAAAACGCTCGCATTGCGTTCCCACATCAAAAGCGGAAAATAACATTGCGCCGCATTCTATGGTTTCGGCGGGACTTAAGAGTAGAAGACAATCCCCTGCTCTCTCAAGAAGGAGATGCTCTTCCTATTTTCATCTTTGATCCCACAATCTTAGAACCCTTGCCCAGCAATGATCGGCGTGTCACATTTATCTTTAATACGCTTCTACATCTCAAATCTGCATTACGTGTGTGTGGGCTTGATCTCGCACTCTTTTATGGCAAACCTACCGATGTATTTGAATGGCTGTTAAAAAATGCCTCCTATCATAACGTATGTGCCTCTGGTGACTATGATGCTTACTCACTACAGCGTGACCGCGAAATTTCTCATCTTATTGAATTTAACCGTATACATGATACCTATATTTTTCATCCCGATGAAGTGCTCAAAAAAGACGGAACTCCCTACCAAGTATTTACTCCGTTTTACAACTGCGCTAAAACTGTATTCAACTCTACTCATATGGCCGAATTTGCGCCTGTATCACAATCCTTGATCGACTTTGATTACACCAAAATCCATCATATTGATGAAAATGGACATTCCTCCATTCCGCTTTCTCTACAATCCATCGGCTTTGAGCCACAACCGCTTACTGCCAATCAAAAAATGTCTCCTAATGAAAAGCTCAAATCCTTTGCCTCAAAACTCAACCACTATTCCCATGACCGTGATTACATGATTCTAGACGCCACCTCCTCACTCAGCGCTGATTTACGCTTTGGGACAATCTCTATTCGAACCCTTCTACGATGGCTCAGTAAACAAAAAAAATTAGGTATTGATACAGAACCTTTTTTCCGACAACTCATCTTTCGTGATTTTTACGCGATGCTTCTGTATCATTTTCCTCATCTGGCAACCCAAAATTTTCGCTATCGTTTTAAGGGTAATCCAAATGATCATTATTTCAAATCTTTTTGTACCGCACAGACAGGTGTTCCCATTGTAGACGCCGGTGTTCGAGAACTCTTAGAAACGGGAAAGATGCACAACCGTGTACGAATGATTTGTGCATCATTTTTTACTAAAAATCTGCTCTTGCCCTGGCAATGGGGCGAAGCTTTTTTTGCACAGCATTTGATGGATTATGATGCCGCCAGTAACATTCTCTCATGGCAATGGAGTGCTGGAACAGGTGTCGACCCACAACCTTATTTTAGAATTTTCAATCCCTACACTCAAGCCCATAAATTTGATAAAGATAAAATGTATATCAAGAAATATTTGCCAAAACATTACAATACACTTCCCATTGTCGATCACCAAGAAAGCTCTAAAAAAGCATTAGTATATTTTCGTTCATCGATATCTGACATTAAGATCATCTGAATCGATTACACACGATATCGAAAAATTACTCTGATATTTTCGCCTTTTAGTGTAAAATCTAGTTTTTAACTTATAAGGTAATTTTATGACGGTAAGTGAACCATCGATAGTTATATCCGAAGATCTCCATCGACATACAAAAGAGTTGCATGTTTTGTATGTCGAAAATTCAGATACAGTGCGTCATACCACCAGTAAAATACTTGCAAAATATTTCGTTCATATAAACACTGCTATGGATGGTGAAGAGGGATTACATCTTTTTAAACAGTTTCACGATGAGAACGACCGAAACTACGATATTGTCATCACCTGCATGAAGATGCCGAATATTGACGGGATAGCATTTTGTAAATCTATCTTTGACTTTGATCCTAATCAAAAAATTATTGTCATTTCTTCTTGCAATGAGACATCAAGCCTTATTGAACTCATTAACTTGGGTATCGACAAATTTATCAGCAAACCGATTGAGCCTCAACAACTGCATGACATTATCTACGATGTCGCCCACCGTATATATACGAACAAGCTCAAAGAAGAGGATTACACCGAAACGGAAAGTTACAATAAACTCCTTAAAATACGTGAAAAAAATCATCTCAATAAACTTGAAACTAATCTAAAAACACTTGAAGAATTTAATGACGCCCTCAATGAAAGCGGTATCGTTTCCAAAACAGATCCAAATGGATACATTATCTATGTCAATGAAAAATTCTGCAATATTACAGGCTACACCCGTCAAGAAATCATCGGACAAAAACACAGTATTCTCAAAAACGATGATATGATCCCAAGCTTTTTTGAAAAACTATGGAATACCATCACCAATAAAAAAAGCTATAGAAGTATCTTTAAAAATAAATCTAAAAATGGAGATATTTACTATATCGAACAACTCATCAAACCTATTATCAATATGGACGGTGAAATTACTGAATTTATTGCCATAGCAACTGATATTACTCAGATAATGCATTCAATGGAACAGGCAAAGCAAGCTGAACAGGCTAAAAACTCCTTTTTTCGTAACATTTCACATGAAATGCGTACCCCACTAAATTCGATTATAGGGTTCACCTCACTTCTTAAAGAAGGCCTACATGAGGATCAAGAAAGCATGCAGATGCTCCATCTTATTGCAAAGAATAGTCAAAATCTTCATCAATTGATCGAATCGGTACTGGAGCTTCAAAATATTCAGTGCAACAATTTGCAATTATCTCAAAAAGAATTTGAGCTTTTAACTTTTATTAAAAAATCTCTACTAGATTATCAAAATGCAGCCAATGAAAAAGGAATTGCACTTGAATATACGATTGATTCTAATTCTCCGTTAACACTCATCGGTGATTCAAATCAACTAGATCATGCGGTAAAAGCAATACTGGATAATGCCATTAAATTTACTCCTCAAGGAGGAAAAGTCAATTTCTTCGCTTCCTATGATCATCATAAACAACTGCTTATACTCCAAATACAAGATAACGGTATTGGAATCGCACTTGAAGATCAGGCAAAAATATTTGAACTCATGCAAGTGGATGGTTCCCTTTCCCGTAAGCATGAAGGAATGGGTCTTGGGCTCACAATCGCTCACGCTATCATCAAAAAAATGAAAGGCTCCATAGCAGTTCACTCAAGTCCCAATCAAGGGTCCACTTTTGTAATGAAAATTCCCCTTGCACACCTGTAATTTTCTACTTTATTATCTATATGTTGCTAACATGCCGTTAACTTTTTATTTTTTGAGGATGACATGACACAAATTTTTCTTTTAGCTTTTTTAGCAGCCATCTTTTATTGGATATCCAAAGGGTATTCAAAATACGAGGGAAGCGAATATTCCCAAAAACAATTTAGAGGATTCGTCCTCACCAAAGAATCCCTTGCTAAAAGTGAGCTTGGGTTGTTTGTTGCTTTAACGGCAAAAGTTGCCAAAGCCGATGGGAGAGTCGATGAGTTGGAAGCTGAACTGGTTGGCAATATGTTCAACGATATCAGCTCACTTTTTCCAGACCCTGAAGCCACCAAAAAACTTCTCAAAGAAATTTTTGACATTGAAAAACAAGTACCTTATAATCTCGATACCGTAGCACTTGCATTGTATGCCATCATCGAAAATGATTCACACAAACGTGTTCAAATGATGCAATTCCTCGTCAATCTTGCCTACATTGACGGAACACTCAGCCACAGCGAAGAAGCGATGCTTACCAAAATCGCGGCATTTTTACACTTCAACTCCAATGAGCTTACCGCTATGCTGGAGCAATTCGGATCCTTTCATCACAAGAGCGTTAAAGAGAGTTCCCTTGACCAAGCCTTCACCCTATTGGGAATCACCAAAGACGCCTCAAACGATGAACTCAAAAAAGCCTATCGCGCGCTCGTCAAACAGTACCATCCCGATATTGTCAAAGCACAAGGGGCAAGTGAAGATTATATACAAACAGCAACGGCCAAAGTTCAGGAGATCAACGCAGCTTACGAAATGATCAAAAAGCAGCGTGGAATTTAGCGAAGAATAAAATGCCCATTATTTTGCATACTATTTGGTAATATATCAGTATGATAACTCTCAAACCCGATGCAAAAATCACGATTATGATGCCTCATCACAATAAAGCACTTGGCATGGCAATGGCACTTGCCACTCCGATGCAGTTGGAGCAGTTAAAAGAGGGGAAAGATCTCAAGTCTGTCGTTGACTCTCTCTTGCATTCCAAAACAAGTAACACTAAATCAGATCAGGTACTTCTTGATATCCTCAAAAACAACGGTATATTTAAGCAGTTTGGAAATTTTACACACGAACTAAAAACCGTACTAACGACACTCAAGACAATTCCCCAGCTCGCACCTAAACTAGCCCCACTCGAAGCATCGTTAAAATCCATAGATAAGCTGGATATTCCCACCCTAAAAGGACAAATTAGCAATTCCGGTGTATTTATGGAATCAAAAATCGCCTCAGCTACTCTACCCATGCAAACCATTCGAGAAACACTTCAGAATCTTCAACTCTTATTGGCTCAAACCAACCACACTGAAGCTAAAAACATTTCCCTGGCTTTGAGTGAATTTCTCGAACATCCCGTTTTAGATAAAGCGGGAGAGGATATTGGTTCCGCACGCATGCTTATTAAAACTGTCCAAACACTTACCGACACACTTGAACGTATCCTCCCTAAAATAGATCCGATCACACACCAAGAAGCCAAAATCATAGAGAGTATTCAGACTAGTATCAAACAATTGACTCCATTTACAAAACCGGAACACCTTTTGATACAAAGTCAACTGGAAGAGCACCTAAATCATGACATAAAGTCCCAACTCATGAAGCTTAGCGATGAACTAAAAACACTGTCGACTCCTGTATCCAATGAAGTACAAACTAAGCTTGATTTACTTATCACCAATATTGATTATAATCAACTTCTTTCTCACTTGGACAGTTCCAACACACTGTATTTTCCATTTTCATGGGACAAGTTAGAAGAAGGGTCTCTCTCTTTCAAAAAACGTGAGGAAAAAAAGTTTTATTGTGAAGTGAATCTTCAGCTCAAAGAGTATGGGAAAATTGATCTGATAATGGCACTGTATGAAGGAAATCAACTTGAAATTCAAGCGCATACTGAAAAATCAGAATTTAAAAAACTCATACAAGAGCACCTTTCCACTCTCAGAGCGTTGCTGACACAAGCTGGGATAAATCCAAGATCTATTCGGGTATACGACGCCACAGAGTCCTCAGCATCTCACACAAGTGCTTATACGCCAGAGGATACTGATTTTCATACAGGATTTGAGGTAAAAGTATGAAAAAAGCCGTTGCTCTACGATATGACCCATCCAAAGAAGACTCCCCGCGCGTCATTGCAACGGGGAAAGGGTCAACGGCCGAAAATATCATCAAAATCGCCGAGCTCCACAATCTTCCAATCCGTAAGGACGAAGACCTCGTAGAACTTTTGAGCAAAGTCGAACTCGATAAAGAGATACCCGACAAACTTTACATTGCCGTTGCGGAAGTATTTCGATTTTTGTACGACATTACACATAAGGAATAATTGGACTATTTTTTGCTCTAGTGCATCATACACAACGTATGAGGAGCATAGGTGCACGTCCAAACCAGCGGTTTATCCCCTTTTTTCAACCCTTACGCGTCCCCATCATCTCCAGAATCTGACACAAAACCAAGCGAGCTTCAAGATCAACTGAAAAGTGAATTCATAACCGTGGCTGAACATCTGAGTCCTGCAGAAAAACGTCTCTATAACTCACTTATCTATACTAAAAACTTTGAAGGGGCCAAACAGATAATAGACCTCGGTTTCCTACGAGCAGCAGCGCTAGAACAGGCTAATAAAGGCTCAAGGCTGCTTGATATAAAAGCTTAATATCACTCTCAAGCATTCATGAATACCATGATAGAGTCTGGATATTCTTTGGTCTCATATCCTCGTTCATTGGCACTTTTATCATCAAGGCGCAACATGTTGTCAAACTTTTGCGTTTTAGCCAAATAGGACAACTCGTTATCTACTCCAAACAAGACAATATACTGCTTGATCGTCCGTCCAAAATCAATGGTCGAAGAGTGTGTTTCACAGGCGTGTTTAAATTCCTGAAGATACGACTTTTTAATGATCTGTCCTACGGTATGCATCGTGTATTCTACCCTGACATATGGGGATAGATTTTTTGCTATCCATGCCGATTTCCCCTCTTTTGCATATTCCCATGCCTGTTTTTCTAAAGAGCGGAACACCTCATGAAAACGGATAAACGGTTCAAGCGATTCGAGTTCTTTATACTTATTGACACTCTCATAGACTTTGCTGATCTGATTTTGATTGATCAAGACTACCAGCTGTTTTATCAGATTCAGCATCTCAGTTGCAAGGAGGATTTTTTCACGCAATGGCGTAAAGTCTTTCAAATACAATGCTACTTTCAGCGCATCATCATACCGTTTCTCTTTTTCAAGTGCTTTGAGTTTCTCATAGGTTTGATTTCCGATTTGAAGGACGCGATTGTACATCTCTTCCGACTTTAAAAACGGGTTGTGACCTACCAGTTCGTAATACCCTTTAAAGTTCCGTTCGCGTATGTACTCATCCGCTTTCATAAACGTTTTGTATTCTAATTGGAGATTTTCGATCAATATTTTTTTACTGGGAACGGATAAATAAGGTTTGAGCATGGCCTTGGCACTGGTGTGTGAAGCCGTATCGTTTTTGATATAAAGCTGCTTGCAGGATTGGAAAAGTGCGATCCATTGCTTATCCAAGACTTCATACTCTTTTGCATGTTTGAGATAAGGGTACTCATCACAAAACTTATGGGCATCAATGTATTTTTTTTCTTCTATAAGTTGCCCCAACTGTTGAAAAACATCGGCATTTCCTAAGCAAAAATTATATTCTTCTTCTTTACGCGGATCCAGAAAAAATGGACTTGCCATCTCAAACGCATCGTCGACTTTATCTGCAAAAATAAGTTGTTTGGCCTTTTCCAATGTTGATGGCCATAACTTATCATACTTAGCCACCATCTCTTTGGTCAATAAAAACGGGTTTGTGTTGATAAGAGCCGTAGCTTCTTTAAACTCATTGATACGTAAATGCATAGCCAGCTCTTTGACATGCAGTTCTGTATTGATAATCTGAACTTCACCGTCCAAATAGCCAAGATATAGATGATGGTCTTGCAAGACCATCTTTGTGACCCCGACATTGCTCAGCGTCAGTGATTTGGTTATTTTAAATGTGGTATGGTCAATAATATAAAGCTCTTGACCTCTAGTAGCGACTAAAACGTGATTGGAACCCATTGCTATGATCTGCGTGGGCCATCCTACGATTTCAAATAAACTGGTAGTAGTTACGCGTAATTGCATATCGTACATCACCAAACTCTTATGACGGGTCAGACCTATTAGTTTGGTATCATTTGCAACAAATAACGCCTGCTCGATCGCAAAATCTTCGAGTTTAAAACGTCTTGCAACGATGTTACAATCAAGATTAAAGACAACTGTCCCCTTGTCAA
This sequence comes from Sulfuricurvum sp., assembly GCA_030694265.1. Lineage (GTDB taxonomy): Bacteria > Campylobacterota > Campylobacteria > Campylobacterales > Sulfurimonadaceae > Sulfuricurvum. Next base: position 161,236 of record JAUXYP010000008.1, on the reverse strand, counting down.
AAGAGCTTACAGCGACAAAACGTTTATCATCAGAATAGGTAATCGATGATATCGAGTCCGGTACCGTCTTAAGTGATCCTATAAGTTGCTTTTGCTCTGTATTATAAAAAAATACCTTACCGTCTTCTCCACCAATGGTGATTATCGTATTGTCATGACTAAAACGACTGCACGAAACCAGCTTATCGTTGTAATCCAATGTGTTGACGACTTCCAGCTTATTGTTGTAGCGCATCAAAAACGCCTTTGCATCATTAGTGGATGCCATCAAAATATCAAGATTTGACGATATGCTCAACGCATTGTCATAGGGATGGCGCATAGAGAATTTGGACGATATAGCAATGGGTTTGCTTAGTTCAAAAGTTCCTTTGTTAAGAATATAAAGATTGGAATTGTTATCGATCAAAAAAAGGACTTTTTCATTGCCGTTCATGGCAACTACGGGCGAACCCAATCGAAATTCTTTGGCTATTGTCATCATCCACCCGGCTTTAGAGTAATTACGGTGATTATAACATAAGAGTGTTGACTAAATCTTTTGCATCTTTATCCCTGTCTGTAAGCGGTTTGAGCCTATATCGGTGCTCAATAAGTTTTAAAATAGAGGTCGTATCATAGGAGGTATGATCCACATATCCACGTTTAGCATACGGAGAGATGATAATCGCTGGGATACGGGTTCCAGGGCCCCATCTGTCACCTTTTGGGACAGATACATGATCCCATAATCCCCCATTCTCATCGTAGGTCACGATGATCACGGACCTTTTCCAAACCTTTTGGTTTTTTTGGACAGCCTCTACGATATCTCGTACCTTTTGATCTGCCGCATTTACACTTGCGTATCCTGGATGTTGATTGTCTGCAGCAGACGGCTTGAAAAAAACGACACTTGGCAGTTTTCCATCCCGAAGTTCACTGAAAAAAAGTTTTTCATCTTTGATATGCTCTCTTCCGAGAGTTCCTGGCGCATACTTTGCAAAATACAATAATGGATTATGGTGATATTGATAATGTACACTATCCCCGTTTCCTGCTACTGCTTCATCGTATCCTCCGCTATACCAGCTCCATGAAACATTTTTAGCACTCAAACGATCCCCTATCGTATCATATGTCAATGGCTTCAAGCGTATGGAGGGATCAGAATATTTTGCTTTATATGGCGGATAAAACGGCTGAATCGTGTTAACCGCATATCCATCAGGGGTGAGGATTCCATCACGGACAATCTCATTAGCAGATGTGAGTTCATACCGTGAGATATTTGATTCTAGTCCCACATACGGTGTACGTGCGGCGATTAACCATTGGTGGTTTAAAAAAGACCCCCCGAACGCTGCGGCAAAAAATCGATCACACAATGTATATTCTTTGGCATATTTCCATAACGTACTGGCACGTATATCATGGTAACCTATCGTCAGCGCTTTTTCATCACTGATTGCTACAAAACGATCGTTTTTTCCACCATTTATCTGAAGCTGATTTTGATAAAAACGGTGCACCATATCCGGTATGATCTTATCTCTAGAAACCACACGGTCTAATAAAAAAGGTTCGTTATCAACAAAGTTGGGCAACCCAAGCTTCTTTCCCTCTTCGCCCATAGGAAGCTGAGCATACAGCGTCTGATTACTGTCGATTTGACGTGCGAACGGTTTTTGTGGATGTGCAGAGTTATCACTACCCTCAAATCCCCGAAAGAGATTGTCAAAACTACGGTTTTCGAGATACACCACAATAATATGGTCAATGTTAGTGGTTAATCCATCCGCACGTACCAACGACACTAAAAAGTACATCAAGAGTAAAAACTTTTGCATTGATTGCTCCCTTAAAAATTGTTCATAGTATACTCTATTCTAAAAAAATAGGTCTTCAGGAGTACACACCGAATAATCAGCTGTTTACCCCTTTTAGAGGATTAAAAGCCCTCGTTGATTACTATTTGCATATAAATATTAGGAGAGTCAATGGAGCAGTTTATTTTTATCATCGTACTGCTACTGATTGGAATACTGCTTCAAAAGGCAGATGCACCTGCCGATTTTTCTAAAAGCCTCAATGTCTTCGTGATCTATGTGTCTCTTCCGGCGACGGTTTTGATTCAAGTTCCGAAAATCACTCTAAATGCTTCCGCCCTCAGTACCATCTTAATCCCATGGCTCTTGCTTCCGATAATGTTCTACCTCGTTATTCTGATGACGAAAAACTATGCCACAGATGTCAGAGCCGCTCTCCTGCTTGTCATTCCATTGGGTAACACATCTTTTGTAGGGATACCGATCATCAAAACCCTCCTTGGCTCTGATGCGATTGGATATGTCCTCATGTATGACCAGTTTGGGACATTTTTAATGCTTGCTTTGTATGGAAGTGCCATTATCTCCTATTATGAAATCGGCAAGATACATAAACGTCTCATTCTCAAAAAACTGTTCTATTTTCCACCATTTTTTTTCCTACTTTTTGCTTTATCTTTTGGAAAAATGCCATTATCGGTTTACCCGTATTTGGAGATACTCTCTTCGACCCTTGTTCCACTCGCCCTAGTTTCTGTAGGATATTCGCTGCGTTTTAGCGGCGAGCTCGATTATTTTCTCCTCTCAAAAGCGCTGGTTCTCAAACTCATCGTGATGCCGCTCATTGCATTTGCGTTGTTATTTAAACTGGGGGTTGACCCTATGGCTTTACAAGTGTCCGTCTTAGAATCAGGCATGCCTTCTATGATCACGGCGGGGGCATTGGCAATCGCTGCTGGATTTGCCCCTGCTTTGAGCGCCGCAATGGTTGGATATGGAATCATTATCTGCTTGATAACACTTCCCCTAATTTCCTATGCAATGCAAAGTCTTTTATAAAACTATCTATTTGTCATTGGAACTTCAAAAAGGAGCAGATGCGTCTGCCTCAAAGAATGGATAGTAAACGATTGTGTATCCACTGTTTGCAGTTCATCCCGCTGATATAAAGATTCTTCTGCAACTTGTATTTCTCCCTCGATTACCAGCAACAATCTTCCGTATCCTAGAGGGACTTCATCGCATACAATCTCCATACCTGCGCTCAAGCGAGTCATTTTGATATTGGCATCTTGCGCGATTTTCATCGATCCCCCACGCCCATCACCGCTGACCAAAAGTGCCCACTCACCTGACATCGATACACCGCGAAAATCTTTCTGCTCGTAATGAGGATCCAAATTATGCGTATTGGGAAAAATCCAAATCTGAAACAATTCCAATGACTCATCAGAGGAAGGGTTACGTTCCGAATGTTCGATACCGCTTCCCGCAGACATCATCTGTATCTCACCCGCTTTGGTATATCCATGATGACCTAGTGAATCCGTGTGCTCAATAGAACCTTTTAATACGATAGTAACGATTTCCATGTCGCGATGAGGGTGCATTCCAAATCCGCTTTGTGGTTCGACATCATCATCGTTGATGACACGCAGTACTCCAAAACCCATCCGTTCACGGTTGTGATACTCTGCAAAACTAAAACTAAATCGGCTGTGCAACCACCCATGTTCAGCAACTCCACGCTCATGCGCTCGATGAATCAAAACGTTCATAAGAATCCTTTTGCTAACAGTGTCCATATCTTGCCTCTAAAAACATCATAATAAAATAAAAAATAAAATTACCTTACACTAATATCCATTGACAAGCCTACTTGTCTGATGTAGAATAGCCTCATGAAAAATAATGTTCGAGAACAGCTCATACATACTATGTTCACTTCCCTCTATCATGAGGGATATCATGCGTCTAATCTTATTGACCTTCTGAAGAGTGCCGGATCTTCCAAAGGTGGGTTGTATCACTATTTTGGTTCCAAAAAAGAGCTCGCACTCGAATCGATCAAAAGTGTCCTAGAAGCGTTTATAGAACATTTTTGGAAACACGGGCTGCAAATGCATAACGATCCTATTGTCGCCCTGGAATCTCTGTTAAAAGAACTCCCCCATACGACACTTCTCCAGAATGTCCCTTTCGAGATGCGGTACGGATGCCCGCTAAACAATCTTATTCATGAACTCAGTGCTAATGATGAAGATTTTTCAACACTCTTGATCTCCATCATGGATCTATGGCACGATGCGATCACTGATGCTTTGCAACGGGGGATCGATGCAAATATCATTCGTGCCGATGTCAATGTAGAACAACTCGCCTATTTTATCATCGCTTCCATCGAAGGATCACTCTCTATCGCAAAAGGAAATCGTGATGAAGAGACCTATCACTCCAATATTTCTATTTTGATAACCTACTTGAATATTCTAAAAATCGTTAAAAAAACAACTGCACCCAAGAAGCAGCCTATACATCAATCTCTATTCGAATAAGGCAACACGCTATTTGACTTTGATTTTATCTTTTAAAGAATCCCCGATACTGTCTCCTAGTCTATCAATAGGCATCCCTTTTCTACTTTGCCACCCTGTCCTATTTTGCTCATCAGTAGTATCATTTTGCTGTATCTCTACAACCGGTTGCACTTCAGGAGCCTTAGTCTCTTCGATCGAAGTATTTGATTCCAAAGAAATTTCTTTCTTCTGATAATCCCAATAAAATGTTTTGTACAACATCGCTACAAGTGCCAAAAGAATGATATAAATAATAAATCGCACTTTTTCTCCCTACTAAAATTCAAAAATTTAACAGTGTATATCATAAATTTATATCATTTATTTCTTATAAATAGCAACTTAATGATACACTTTCATCATGAAAAAGAATAATACTCACTTTTGGGAAACTAAACAACTCCATGAACTTTCCCATGACGAGTGGGAAGCTTTATGTGACGGATGTGGCTTATGCTGTCTGCACAAATTGCAAGACGAAGAGGATGATAGTGCACCCGTGTTAATGACCCGTGTTGTTTGTCACTGTTATGACATCAACGCAGGACAATGCAGTGATTATGCTAACCGCCATACCACAGTACCGGGATGTACTGCATTAACCGTCAGCCGTGCCGCGGAGTTCGATTGGCTGCCCACTACCTGTGCCTATCGTTTGCGGCACCATAATCTCCCATTGCCCTCATGGCATCCGCTTATAACAGGGGCAAAAGAGAGTGTAAGACCATACAGTTTGCATGCCCTCAATCCCGTACTAGAGACCCCTGATATCGATTTAGAAGATTATCTGATCAAAGTACACTCCTAATGAACCAAGAAGTCTCTTATTACGAACAATGTTTCTTAGAAATGAAAGAGATGTTTTATCTTCCGGATGAAATGTTTTTTGAACTTAATGATGCATTTTTTGAAATTGCTTCCCAACAAATCGACTTTCTAAGAAGCGCTTTCTTACAAAAAAACTTTGAACAGCTTATTTTACATTCGCATACACTCAAAGGAAGTTCCGCATCTTTACGTCATTTATCAGTTAGCCACGCTGCAGCTGAGATTGAACGCCATGCAAAAACTAAAGATGCTTTTGATTATCCAGCAGCTATCTATACCATTTCAGATGAGATCACAATCCTTCGTAGCCTTTACATGAATTGGAAGCCTATTAAACTTCAATCCCTCGCGTGACTTCTCCTTATATCCTTTATATTTTACGATGCAGTGACACAACTCTCTATACCGGTATCACGGTTGATTTAGAACGCAGAATTTACGAACATAACACCTCCGACAAAGGGGCCAAATATACTCGTAGCAGACGTCCGTGTGTAGTGGTCTACAATGAGCAATTACAGAGTAAAAGTACAGCATTAAAACGAGAAATAGCCATTAAAAAAATGACAAGAAAAAAAAAAGAAGCGTTGTTGTTAAATTCTACATGCAATATGTTATGATTACACCACATACGTACAGGGGAGCTTTGAATGAGCCTTTCGTCAGACACTATCATTTCTGAAATTGAAAATAATGAGTGGAGTCAGCTCTTTACCTCTGCGATTAATACCCAAAAAGATCTTATCGTCTTGATGTATAAAAATACTCCTATTCTTTTTAACAAAGCATTTCAAAATTTTTCCGGTATCTCCTCTGTCAAAGAATTTTTGCGTGAATTCGGTCCTTTACATGACCGTTTTGTTCCTCATAATTCCTATTTTCACACTGGTAAAACAGACAGTCCGGATGAGTGGACCATAGCGCTGATGGCACTGCCTGAACACGATAGAATCGTCAGTATGTTCAATTCACGAACCGAACCTTTTGCGTTTTCCGTAGGTGTTGACAACTGCGTACCCAACTATGAAATCATCACGTTTACCGATATTTCGCAAGACTTTATCAAACGTATCATGATCGAAAATGATGTTAGTATCGACAAAGAAAGCGGCGCATACGATAAAGAATATTTTATTCATACGTCAAAGAGTTTTCATGATGCGGCAGACTTTAATAAAAAAGCCATTGGAATCACTATGATAGAATTGATGTCTACCGATCATGAAGCTGAGAAGTTCTTGCGTGACTTTACGGCGAGTATCAAAAGTAGTATCCGTCAAAGTGATATGCTCGTACGATGGGATAAAAAGACTTTCTTGCTTGCATACCTTGCAAATACAGCAGAGGATGTCATAGCATTTAGTCAAAAGCTACTGTTAATAATGCGACAAGAGCCCTTTGAACGCTTAAATGCGATTAGCATGCGTATGGGAGCAACGGTGCAAAATGAGAAAGAAGATATCACCGTCATTATCAAACGTGCGCAAACTGCTCTAGAACAATCCACTAATTTACAAGTCACCCTGCTCTAAAGGGTTACCCTAAGAGTTCAGTGACACTTTGTATTTCTGCTAGGGTGAGTTCAAATTTAAAAATTTGCAAATCTTGACTCATATGTTCTTGAGACGTTGACCCAATCAAGGGAGTAATTCCTACATGATTTAAATAGCGATACACTATTTGAGCAGGTGTTTTACTGTATTTAAGCGCCATATCCCCTACGTTTTTACTTCCCAAAATATGCGGATTCGCTGTCAAGCTCCAAAAACTCTGGTAAATAATTCCATGATCATGACACCACTGTCGTAAATGGGTATCGTAACCGCTTTCACTGTAAAAGCGATTTTGCACCACAAAGGGTTTAATCTCGGCATCTTGATAAAGCCGTTTTAACAGCTCCAAATCATAACAGTTGCTGATCCCAAGTGCACGAGCACCACTGTTGTAAAAAATCTTTTCCATCGCTTTCCATACTGTAGAAAGATTCGTATAAGGAAAAAGTGGAGAATGAAGAACCAATGAATCCACATATTCCGTACCTAGGTTACGCTTTGATGATTCAAAAGACTGCGCTACTTGAACGTCCAATGTAGCATTAGGGTCATAAGGTATACGTTGCGGATCTTGTCCTGAGAGCGGTGTGAACTTGGTCTGGACAAACAGCTCCTCTCTTGTAATCCCATGCACCCTAAGCCGTTTAAGCGCTTCACCAACCAACTGTTCGTTATAGTGCTTTGGCTGGCAGGCGGTATCAATTCCCCGAAATCCGCTCAAAACAGCCTGAACAACCAAATCAGCAGTATGCTCTTTTTTCCATGCCGTGCCGTAGATAAGAGCAGGCATTATCATTTTAGTACCGTGCACTTCACTAATCGAGGATCATTTTTGGACTCTATTAAAATACGTCTCACACGATCCTGCCACAACGTTCCAAAAAGCTCTTTATCCTCCGTATCTGCACTACCCGAAACAATCCGTACAAGTAATTCACCCATGCGTTCATCCGTACTGACAAAAGAAGGATCATAACTAAGTTCTACGCGCGCACCGGTATCAATGCGTTCGAGTACCATATCTGGTTGCATATCCGCTACGAAAAAAAGTAAATCGCGTCGATCAAAATGTCCCGCTAAACCGTGAAAACCGCCTATGGTCGTTGCCCCCGTAATCATCGACGCAACGTTAGAAATAACCCCTACGACACCCTCTCCAAATTTTCCTTTTACGAAAACTTTGATTTCTCCTCGTATGGGGGTATCTTCTCCATAAAGGGCAGTGAGCCCCTTTTCCAGCATCAAGTATGCACCTGCTACCGTAGGACACGCATGACCTGCAAGTTTTACTACATCAGTGTAGGTATACTCTATACTCCCATTAGCCGCAGCTCCCAATACTTCAGCTAAGGGATCACGCATAATAATAGGGGTGACGTCATTAAAAAAACTGGGTGTCATCATCGTTAGTATCTCCATTAAAAAAGAATTATACTCTACCAAAACCTCACATAAAGCCCAAATCCCCTAAAATACCTCTATTATTTACGAGGAAATCCTTTATGTCATTTTCAAAACTAGGTCTTTCATCCAATATCCTTCGAGCACTCGAACATAGCGGTTACAAACAGCCTACCCCTATCCAAGATAAAGTAATCCCTTTCGTTCTCTCTCATCATGATGTTATGGCACAAGCACAAACGGGAAGCGGTAAAAGTGCGAGCTTCGTCTTGCCGATTTTAGAGATTTGGTCGAAAAATATCGGTGAGGGAAAGAGTAAAATCAAAACACTTGTATTGACCCCTACGCGTGAGTTAACCCTCCAAGTCGCCCAAACGTTTGTGTCTATGGGAGAATTTTTACCGCAGAAACCAAAAGTCGTGAGTCTCATTGGAGGGGAGAGTATCGGCGATCAGCTTTTCGCTATCCAAAAAGGGTGTGACATTGTTGTGGCAACTTCAGGAAGGCTAATCGATGTACTGAATAAGAAGCAGATGAATTTGTCGCATCTGCAATTTTTCGTTTTGGATGAAGCAGACAAGATGCTTGATCTAGGTTTTGCCGAAGAACTCGAACTGATCTTAAAAGAAATCCCGAGCAAGCGTCAAAACCTCTTGTTCTCCGCAACCTACCCGCCAAAAATGCAGATGATTGCCTCACGAATCACCCAAAATCCAATATCCGTAACCATAGAGTCTGATGAACCAACGGTTCAAGCGATAAATCAGCGCGTGATCGAAGTCAATCATGCTAATCGAGGTCCTCTGTTACGTCATTTACTCGAGTCTGAAAAATGGGAGCAAGTGCTCGTCTTTATGGCCAATAAACGAGCCACCGATAATATCGCGGCAAAGTTTAAAAAATACGGCTTTTTGGCAGAATCATTTCACGGAGATTTAGTACAAGAGGATCGTAATTATACCCTCGATGCCTTCAAAGCTAAAAAAATCCGCATACTCTTCGCCACCGATATCGCCGCACGCGGACTGGACATCGACGACATCACATGTGTGATCAATTTTGACCTTCCTCGCTCACCTGCGGATTACATCCATCGTATAGGACGTACAGGAAGAGCCGGAAAATCAGGCTTAGCGGTCTCTTTTATCGATCATGAAGACCAAGACCACTTTGCCCTCATCGAAAAACGCTCACAAATCAAACTAGTAAGAGAGCAAATAGCCGGATATGAGCTAAGCGGAAACGCCCCCGAAAAAGTCAAAGGACCCGAACCGGTCAAAGGAAAGGGTAAAAGTAAAAAAGACAAACTTAGAGAGCAAGCGGCTAAAGGGAACGGCTAAAATCTACCATTTCCCCTCTAGTGATAAAAGAAAGAACGATTTTGAGCGATCTTGATTGATTTGTGTCTCGGTCACTACGCCGCTGCTGTAGGTTTTCGACGTCGTTTCTATCGTTGAGCAGGTGATATTTTTCCAATTTAACTGCAGTTTAAATGTCTCATTGAGCCGTTTGTTCGCATACATATCAAGCGTTCCATACCCCTTTTGCATTTGCGAAATTTGGTTCTCATCGATAGGATCATCATATCCTCCCACGTAGCGATATGCGGCCCCGTAAGTGAGTTTATACGCTTTTAGGGTGTGATCCAACCCTACGTTATAGAGATAATCATTGGTTTGTTTAATCGGCCGTTTGAATCCCGTAGTGTTATTGGTGATCGATGAGTTCTGAAACGTGGCATTGGCAAAAGTTCCCAAACCGTCCACATAAGCACTTAACGATTTTTTTAATTCCACTTCAACTCCCCACAAATTTCCTTGCCCCGCATTTTGAGGACGTTGAACATAGCGGGAAGTACTGGTATCAAACTGTGTGACTCTTTCAATCTTATCATCGATATTGCGGTAAAAACTTCCCACACTCACAATTCCTTTATCCTCAAAAAAATGTTCCAAACGCAGCTCATAGCTCAGCGCTTTTTCTTCAGTTAAATTTGGATTTCCCGTAGTATCGGGATGACGAATGTCATTGCGCTCAAAAGAGCTGTCATAACTCGTAGACAGTTCATCCAAACGCGGTAATTTCACCGTTTTGGCAACACTTGCTCGGAGGTTGTCATTGGCACTCAAACGTGCCAGCATGTGCAGCGAAGGAGCCACATAGTCGATATGCTCTGTTGCCCCGTAATTTCGTGTGATCGTTTCGTACCGTATTCCAGGAGTAAACACGAGTGAGTCACCAACACTAATCTCATCTTGAACATACAAAGCACCTTTATTTTGATGCATCGAAATAATATCTCCAGCTGTGGTGACATCAGTACCGTTTACATCACGTCGTACCTCATCGCGCTGATTCATCCCTTTGAGTTCCATTCCTGCTTTGATAAAATGGTTTCCTGTTGCAAGAGCATAACTTCCCTCAGCCCCTAGCACACGAAAAAGAGCTTTACCCTCTTGAGAACTTGTATTTAATGTCGGAACCGATTGCAAAGCACCACTATCGCCACTGTCACTGTTCTCATGAAATTTGAATTTCCATTCTAAAAGCTCTGTCCCGGAGAGATGATGTTCCCCTTTGAGTGCTGAAAAGATCATCGTACCGCGGGTATTATCGTAATTCGTCAAAAACCGATCATCGGGATAGCGGCTGGACTGTGTAGTGCTTTTGTTTTTATTTTTTGTAATGGATCCGTCAAAGGTATATTTATCTTTGGATGAGGCAGAATAGATCAGCTTCGTCCCCAATCCTAGAGACTGGTTACGCATGGTGTTGCTTCTCATCTCATCGCTTGGACTTGTACCCACGATCAATGTTGTCGACGTATCGGCTTGTTGATTATCCGCCGCATTTAGATTAACGAGATACGCAAAATTTTCAGATTTTCCCTCTCGCTGTAAAAAAATACTCGCCATAGGTACATCACCGCCATAGGCTCCTCCGGTGATCTTCACGGTAGTCAACCCTTGTGCTTTTGGTTTTTTGAGGACGATATTGACTATTCCACCCATGGACTCTGCGGTATATTCCGCTGAACCATTGGTCATCACTTCGATGCGTTCGATCATATCCGACGCTATTTGCTCCAGAGGATTACCGCGTCGTTTTGAACCTGCTGATGCCTCTTCGCCATCGATCAAAACCACGGTATAGCCTTTTCCAGCCGATCCTTTTTGCCCTTTTCCCTCTGGGATACTTACCCCTGGTGTTCGTTTAAGTATTTCCAGGGCATTGAGATCGCCGTATTGGGTGAGTTCCGTACCATTGATGATCCGTTTAGCCAACGAATGATCCCGCCGTTCCTCTAACGTATCCGCATTTTCTTCCACTTGTATTTTTTCAAGGGTGATTGTTTCTTCTGCACTCACGTCCAAAATGTACATACTCGATGCCAAAAGGATACGAGTTAAGGGGCGATGGTTCAAAATATCTCCTAGAGTCTCAAAGTTCAAAATATTATCTTAAAAGCTATTTAAATCATATGAGCAAATAAACAACAATTAAATAAAGAATTACCGATATACTTTTACAATTAGAAGTAAATAAGTGAGTTGGAATCATATATGAATAATGTTTATATAGCAAAACAAAAGATATTTAACCAAAAAGGTGAGCTTTTTGGTTATGAACTGCTTTTTAGAGACCATAAGCTTGGTATAAAAGAATTCCCTAGCAACTTACAGGCAACTTCCCACGTTATTTTAAACACCCTAACCAATATCAGTACCAGTGAGCTTTTAGGAGAAAAAGCCATTGCTTTCATAAATCTAGATTGTCATGCACTTACTTCCGGGATTGTAGATTTATTAGATAAAAATAGATTTGTCTTGGAAATTTTAGAGACAACGGATCTCAATGATAAAGTGATTGGAAAAATCAAACAATACCATCAAAGAGGCTTCCAAATTGCAATCGATGACTTTGATTGCAGTACAGATATGATCCAAAAATTTACCCCTATACTGAAATATATCCACTATATAAAAATGGATGTGATGGTTGCAGAGGAAGAAAATCTAAAAAATGTGATGCGCAAAATCAAACAACTTGGGATCAAAGTACTCGCTGAAAAAATTGAAACGGCGGAAGAATATAAACTGTATGTCAGAATGGGATTTGATCTTTTTCAAGGATACCATCTGCATAAACCTGAAGTCGTAGAAATTGACAGATATAAAGATGCTACGAAACTTGTACTTTTAAATTTAATCAAACTCATCAAAGATGATGGACATACAGTTGAGATAGAATCTTTTATCAAACAACGAGTAGATCTCTCCTACAAACTCGTCAAATTTATCAATAACGAAGTGAAATTTGAAACCAGAGTTGAATCAATCACTCAGATCATTACCCTTCTTGGAAGAGATAAACTGTTACGATGGCTTCTTCTCTTCCTGCACTCTGAACTTTCCAATAATCCGATTTCAGAAAGCACAATGCAAATCGCGATAAAAAGAGCGGAAAGAATGGAAGCGGATGCCAGACCTGCAGAAAAAGACAAGGCTTATATTGCAGGGATGTTTTCAATGCTCGATTCTCTGTTCGAAACAGATATAAAAATGGTGATGAAAGGCGTTAAAGTTGACAAAGATATCAGCGATCTTGTTATTGAGAAAAAAGGGAAATTTTTAGAAAGTTTCCAAAATGCGGTACATTCCGAACGCGAATATTTAAAACAGCTCATGATAAATAACTTTGATAAAATTGATATTACCTTTATAAGTAAGGCATTAGAATTGAGTAACATTCAGATTGATAAAAATAGGCTATAAGCTCGTATTAAAACGTGATTTTAAAATTTACATAATAAGTTTGACCCAATGTGCCAAACTCACTCTGATTCTTTCCCTCATAAAGCATCATTCCCAACCCAAGCATCATATCATCATCTAACGAATAACGTAATGCTGGCCCTGTATAAAAACTACCGTCATGGGCATTGACAATGATGGTAAGCGTTCCGTACAGCAGCGGATCAAACTGATAGCCACAGCTAATAGCCGCATAATCTTTTGAACGTACCAAATTATTCAAAGCGCCTGAGGGAATACGAAATCGCAGCTCTTGATCAAATGTCCGCGAAGTATGTAGCCATTCTCCGATCAGCATAAAAGAATTATCAAATGCATAATCCGCACCGATCAACCCTTGAAAAAACTTTTGATGCAACAGTTTGTCATCAAACCATCCCCCCTCACTACGCAGTTCGACTCCTGTATCTAAAAGTTCCCCCTCCAACTCATAACCGAGCATACTAACATCATCCGCACTCACAACATCGATCGCTGCATCAGCAACACCTAGGTATCCTTTTGCCCTTCCCGCGTATTTAAAACTCTTGTCCGCTCTTTGTGCCGCTACGGCGGTTATTTGGCTCAAACTGCTGGGAGCATAGCTATACGACAGCGCAAAGGCTCCGTACACTTCATCAGGCTCCAGTGCGAGGGGATTTTTGGGATTAAACAAATCGGTTGGATTCCAGATGCGCCCTACTCCCATGCTCACTTTTTGCAAGCCTAACGTGACGGTGTGTTTTTCATCCGTATAACCTCCGTACAGACGGTAAAGCTGGGCGTACATCTGCCCTTCATCGTAATCGTAGGTTTTTGTTTGGGTTGAAAAAGACGTATCGGATCGCCCAGTACTGAGTGTTTTATAGGCGTTGCTTTGAATTAGCTCACGCCCCAGAATGTTTTCAATATCTCCAATGCCTACAGAAAACCAGTTTCCTTCGCGTACTTGTTCATTGACACGAAATCGATTGTAGTTGTAGAGGGTTTGATTTCCATTGCCGTTTAACGGGGCAGAAAGGGTGAAATTGCTGTTTTCATAGGTGGTTTGAGACTCTATCGCACTTGCAAGCAAGATACAAATCGAGATCAACCAGACCGCTTTGATCATGAACGTACCGTATCCTCTATGATTTTGCCATCGCGCAAAACGATGGAACGGCGTGCTTTTTCAATCACCATCGGATCATGCGAAGAAAAAATAATCGTCACTTTTTCCTCTATGTTTAAACGGCGCATCAACTCCATGAGCTTCTGTGCGTTTGCGGTATCCAAGTTCGCCGTAGGTTCATCGGCAAGAATCAGTTTAGGCTTGCTCGCTACCGCTCGAGCTACCGCTACACGCTGCTGCTGTCCTCCGCTGAGATGATCGGGGAATTTGTTGAGATAGGTATCAATATCAAGCTCTCGAGCTACTTCCAGTACACGTGCATCGCATTGGCTTTGCGGTATTCCCATGAGGCGCATCACATACTCGATGTTCTCTTTGACTGTAAGGACGGGAATCAAGTTATAGGCCTGAAAGACAAATCCGATATTTTCTCTGCGAAACAACGCCAAATCGTTTTCATTTAACGCCGTAATCACGGTTCCCACCAGCTCTACGCTTCCCTCGCTTGGTGCATCGAGTCCTCCGATGATGTTAAGCAAGGTACTTTTTCCGCTACCGCTAGGACCGGAGATAACGATAAATTCCTCTTTGCCGATGGAGAGATCAATCCCCATCAGGGCATTACTTTGACTTTCAGAGCCTTCATTAAATACTTTTTTTACATTGCGGACGGTTAGAAAGTTCATTATGGTTGCTCACTAATGGATTGGATAGGATTGCGCTGTTTGAGCGTACGGATCGGAATGATTGTTGCCGCCAATGTCGCCACTAAAACACTGATAAAAGCACTGGTGAAATATTCGCGTTTTAGGATCGCGTGAATGCTCGAATCCATACCGAAGATAGCAAATGCATCGCTGAGTCCTGATAGGTCAAGCCCGAACTCTTTAAAATACCATAAGAGTCCCCCTCCCAGCAATGCTCCTACAATGTAGCCGCTCATCGTAATGACCAGCGACTCGTAGATAATAAGGCGTGCAATGTCGTGAAATTGTGTCCCGATGGCCATCATGATACCGAACTCTCGTACCCGTTCAAACACCGAGACGAGGACAACGCCAAAGATTCCCAGCGTGGCCACGATGAATATAAAACTGGAACTGATACGGCTGTAGGTTTGCATCATCGCTTCCCCTTCGTGCAAAGAGGGATAGAGCTCTTTGTAGGAGTACACGGCGATGTTTTGATCGTTTATCTTAGGGACGAGGGAGTGTATCAGCTGGGTATCGTCATTTTGTTCATGCAGCAAGATCGAAATCTCCGTTACTCCTTGGATACCATTTAAACCTCTCAGTCTCTCTATGTCCATCAAGAGACCGTTGCTGTCAATGGCCATATTGTTGGTTTTGAGTATCCCTGTAATTTTCAGGGCAACCGATACCACTTCGTTGTTCGTATCTTGCATCGTTACTATGACTTTTTTACCGATGTCCACTTTAAGTTTTTTTGCCAAACGGTAGCCGATGAGCGCTCCCCTGCCGTTTTTATTAAAGTTGTAGTTTCCTTTGATGATAAAGTTTTCCAGCTTCGCATGCGATGATTCTTTCTCTAAATCGATCCCCATAACATTGACCCCTTGCGAATAGCCAGCCGTTGCGATTAACCCTCTTTGATTGATGCGCATGACGTAACTTTCTACCTCTTTTTTAGAATCCAACAGTGCGGTGATCTTATAGGGATTGGCAATCGTGTATTTTATGTTATTGTCCGATCGAAACATTTTATGCTGGATCGACACGGTTCCACTGCCCGTTTTGATCGAATTTTGGGTGATTTGCACCATCATTCCCTCGTACATCCCCTCCATCAAAAGCAAACCGATCATCGAGATGGCGATCATGATGGAGATCAAGGCGGCGCGCCCCTTGCGGCGAACGATGTGCAGCAGTGCCATTTTGACATAGAGCATTTCAGTATGACTAAACATAGCGTATCGCTTCAGTTGGGGTAAATCGGTTGATGAGAACGATCGGATAGAGCACGGTCATAAGGTTTAGCAGCATCATGATAAGCATATCCAGCATAATCCTTGGGGGATTGAACTCGGAGGGAAAAGTGGCTTCAGCGACCATGTTGTACTGTTTGGCATATTCTTGTGCATCTACATCCACTAAAGAGGTGATTTCAATGGGGTGTTTTTCATAATGATGGCTGGCATAAGCACCTGCCGCTCCTCCCAGTCCGACACTCAAAAACCCCAAAATCAGTGCTTCGATCAACAGCATCCCCATCACCTGCTTTGGCGTCGTCCCGATAGCCCGAAGTACGCCGATTTGACGAATACGGGCATAGACAGAGAGAAATGCAAATATACCGATCACAAAAAAGATGACGATAAAAAATATCCCCAACGTGATGTAGCCGAAAATCGTATCGATCTCCATCGCCAGAATCAAATCTTCCAGCGTCGTCTTGTAGTTTTTAACCTCCAAACCATGACCCAATGCTTTTTGAACTTTTTGCGTTACCACATCGATCTGTTCTAGATCGGTTGGGCTCATGATAATATGGGTTGCAATGTTACGGCTATGCATCACCTCATCAAAATACCCTTTATTCACAAAACCCGAAGCGTTGTCGAACTCATAGAGCTTTGTTTTAAACAATCCTTTAACCACCAGATTGTCCGCCGCAAAAGAGTAGTCTGCTCCCGTAGAGATAAAAGAGAGGGTGTCCCCAATGCCAACTTTGAGCCGTTTGGCCAATTCTGCACCCAAATAGATGGCGTTGGTATCGCTGGGCGTTAAATATTCCCCCTCAACAAGAGAGCGTTTGAGCCTCGACACGTGCGCCTCTTTTTCGGGTTCGATCGCGGTGAACATCCCTCCGATAGACTGTTCGTTGGTCGAGTAGAGAGCATAGGATTCAAAACGTGCGGCGGAAGCGTTGATCTCATGTATTTTTTGTAAAGTTTTTGTGACATTTGCCACATCAAAAATGAGATTATCAAAGTTCGGATTCTCTTCGAAGGCACGGTTAGTGATTTGCATGTAGCCCGGATAAATCTCGACACTCGAACGGATTAGCTGATTATGGGTACCGTTATTGAGGGCATTGGCAAAGATAAAAAGTGCCGTCGAAAAGGCACTAAGCAACAGCGTGACAATGGAACGTTTTTTATGGCTCAACAGTTCACGCAGTGCCATCTTAAAAAGGATCATTGACTGTACCGTACGAGCGCATTTTTCGTAAAGCGCTCATCTTTGATGACGACGTCAAAATTAACTTCCTCCATTTTAACGACCGTTTTATTACTCTTTTTATTCTGTGGTATCAGCGTCATCACGGTCGGAAGATAATGATCTCCATAGAACTTTACATCGCTGTAATACAGTATTCGCTGCTGTACCCCATCCTCGTCATAATAAATCGCCAGTAAGGGGACAAAGTGCTCTTTGGCGACTTCGAGTACGATTTTTCCCCACACGACGGCAGCATCGGGTTTGGGCAGGAGTGTCAGCGTATATTTTTGCCCATCCTCAAAAGTGATCTGTGCATGGTAATCATCGACGATGGAACTCTCTTTAGCCATATCGTCGTTGGTAAAATCACTCCCCATCCAGCTTTGCATCATCATGGAACTGGGGATTTTAATGGTCTTTTCAATCTTGGGAACATACTGCCACATCGTCGTATCGACTTTCAAAAAAGTGATCCCGCGGTCTTGCTTGGGATAGAGCACTTTGATAAAGCTTTTCTCATGCCCTCTATTCCAACTTTCCATTTTCATCGTCCGCTCACCCCGTGCCGTCGTTACCGTCATCGTGATCTTGGAGTAGCCGCTGTCGCTTTGGATATTATGCTCGACTTTTTTGATAATCGCATCGGGAGTAATGGCCATCAGCGAAAGAGAAAAAAAAAGAGGGAAAGTAAAGTTTTCATGATGGCTCTTCTGTATTAGAATACAACTATTTTAGCCAATTTATTATTTTATGAGGCATAGCCCACCTCTTTTAAATCAATTGACTTTTATTGTTTTCTGTACAAATAAATTAAAATCTTCAACACTCAACGGCTTACTGTAATAATATCCCTGTATTTCATGGCATCCTTCTTCACGAAGAAAATCAAGTTGTTCTATGGTTTCCACCCCTTCAGCAATTGTTTGCAATCCAAGGCCATCCGCCATATTGATAATCGCAATGACGATAGCTTTGTCTTCTGCGTCGGTAGTAATATTTCGAATAAACGACTGATCGATTTTGAGTTTGTAGACCTTGAATTTTTTGAGGTAACTCAAAGAAGAATAACCAGTCCCGAAATCATCTATCGACATCCGTATTCCCCGTGCATGTAAATTGTCCATAACGGTATAGGCAGATTCTGGATCATGCATTGCAACGGCTTCTGTCAATTCAATCTCAAGATATTCCGGGGGTAAGCCAATCTCATCCAGTATTGTTGAAATCAATTCTACTAAATGGGGATGACGAAACTGAACTGCCGAAAGATTAACAGCAATCACCATTGGTTCAAAGCCGTTATCAATCCAAATTTTTGCCTGTTGTACCGCCGTACGCAAAACCCACTCTCCAATCGGTAGAATCAATCCACTCTCTTCCGCCAGAGGAATAAATTCAGCCGGTGAGACATCTCCAAACTCGGGATGCGTCCATCGTAATAGCGATTCTGCTCCAATAATATGCCCATTACGCGCTGAAATTTGTGGCTGATAGACCACACGTAATTGATTGCGTTCCAATGCATGATACAATGCATTAGTCAATTGCAAATTACGCGAAGTATTATCCTGCATTGCCTGCGTAAAGAAACAGTACGTATTTCGCCCATTTTGCTTGGCACGATACATAGCAGTATCCGCATTTTTAGAAAGTGTTTCATGATCTGTTCCATCGTATGGATAGATGGCAATACCGATAGAAGCTGTCACACTCAGTTCATTTTGCTCAATAACGAATGGCTCGGCCATCGTGTTTAACAATTTTTGAACAACATAAACGACCCCCTCTGCATCCACATCAGGCAAGAGGAAAATAAATTCATCTCCCCCCAAACGAGAGATCGTATCTTCATCTCGTATGACTGATAGTAAACGTTTTGCTGCCTGAACCAACAGTTTATCTCCACTTTTATGCCCAAGCGCGTCATTAATATCTTTAAAGTGATCAAGATCAAGAAACATCACGGCAAACTCACCATTGTGCCGCTTTGCTGTTTTAAGCGTATAATTGATTCGATCTTCCAGCTGAATATGGTTAGGAAGCCCTGTCAGAAGATCAAAATTAGCAAGGTAATGAAGACGCTCTTCAGCATGTTTTTTCTCAGTAATGTCTTCTTTAATCGCCATATAATGGGTTATATGCCCATCCGGTTGAAAAATAGGGGCAACTTTTACAGCTTCAATGTATTCTGTACCATTTTTACGTCGATTGATAAATTCTCCATGCCATATTTTTCCACGAAGAAGCTTCCCCCACATTTCGTCATAATAACCTTTAGGCGTTTTACCGGATTGAAACAGCCGTGGATTCTTGCCGAGAGCTTCTGCTTTCGTATATCCAGTGGCGAATTCAAAAGCCGTATTGACGTATTCGATAGTACCATCAAGATCGGTTATGACAATTGTATTTGGGCTTTGCTCTACCGCTTGAGAAAGCTTATGTAACTCATTTTCCACTTTTTTACGTTCAGTAATATCTCGCGATGAAGCATAGATATAACGTTTACTCTCTAGAACAATAGGTCTGGTAGTCATCTCTACATCAAAGAAAGTACCGTCTTTACGGCGATGGATGGTTTCAATCATCATGGAAGTTGAGTTGAAAATCGTATGGATGGCTTTAATAATCTCATCAGATGAGTACTTGGCATCCCAGTCTACTACGTTTAGATGAGAGGCTTCTTCCTCCGTATAACCAAGCATCTCAATAAAAGAGGGGCTCCACTCGATTAGGTTGCCATTAAAATCGAGGATATGGATCCCATCTATTGAGGATTCAAGAAGTGTTTCCAACCATGCCCGATTCACTTCCAGTGCTTCTGCCTGAGATTTAAGGACTATCCTTCCCCTATATAGAATCACGATAATAGAAAACAATATATAATAGGTAAAAAAGCCCGCTAAAGTCAGCAAAAGTGGGTAATTAGTGTCCATTTTTTTATCAAATTCGCGAGTACTCGAAAAAATAATTTCAAATGTTCGTCCACCCGTTTGTATTTTTCGGCGTTCCATGTACTTTGGAACATACGAAGATGGCTTAAACGATCGATAGAGAAGATGTTTTGCACTAACTGCTTCGCCGTCATACATCTCAAAACTTACGAATACCTTTTCGAGTTCAATTGTATTCATCATATCATTGAGACGAAAAGGACTGTACACATATCCAATGAGTGCTTTACGACGCGCTTCAATCGTATCAATTTTTACCCCTTTCTTGTACAAAGGCAAATACATCAGTACCCCTGATTGCGTATTCGAATCAATCTCTTGAAGTAACTTTACCCTTCCTGTAAGGGTTGGAAGCCCTGTGTCTCTCGCTCGTTCCATCGCTACACGGCGAGTGGGCTCGGAGAACATATCGTATCCGATCGCTTGAATATTACGCTTATCCATAGGCTCGAGATAGAGAATAGCACTGTATTGGTCTCGATCACCCACTGGTTTGAGGCTAAAAGAAGGGTAACCTTCCCTACGCATTTTTTGCTCTAGCATAGGGATTTCATCACGATGAAGCATTAACGAAAATCCAACACCTTGCATTCCGGGATAAAATTTTTGAAGTTGAAGTGCCTGAATAAAATGCTGCCAATCTTCCCGACGTACATAAGTATTTCCTTCGAAGAATGCGATACCGCTATGCAAAACACCTTCGTACATTGAGAGCCGTCGATTGATATGTTGAAGCTTATCATTAACATTGGCTTCAAAAAGTTTTTTTGCACGATTTTCATAATAATTTTTTGATACAGACCAAACCAATACGGTTACAACCAGAGAGAATAATAAGACTATCCATTTGAAGATAAGGCCATAAGAAAAAGCTTTTCGGAAAAATTGGTTAGATGTAAAGAGTTTCAAAGTTAGATCCTATATTCACCTATTTCAATCTTAATTACATTGAAATAAACAAAATATAG
Organism: Sulfuricurvum sp.; assembly: GCA_030694265.1. Taxonomy (GTDB): domain Bacteria; phylum Campylobacterota; class Campylobacteria; order Campylobacterales; family Sulfurimonadaceae; genus Sulfuricurvum. The sequence continues at coordinate 140,065 of JAUXYP010000008.1, read as the reverse complement.
CGCATTTAATCTTAATAATAATTAACATTTTATAGCTAAATATAGGAAATAATTTATAAATACCGAATGATTTCTGAAACGCTTGGATGGACGTGAATCATGGAGGTTAGCTCACTGGCTGTAAGTTTTTTCTCAACAGCGATGACCATCTCATGGATGACTTCCGTGGCTTCTACCCCTATGATCGAAGCTCCCAAGATTATATCATTCTGAGGGGAAACGATCATTTTGACAAATCCAGAGTCATCCCCATTGATTTTTGCTTTTGCATTGGCTTTGAAAAAAGCTTTTTTTACTTCAATGGCGATACCTTGTTCTTTGGCCTCTTTTTCTCTTAACCCACAGCTCGCTATTTGCGGATTGGTAAAAATAGTGGATGGAGTTATATGAGTGTTGACAGTCTCACTGCCGTTGATGATATTGACAGCAGCGATTTTGGCTTCGGCATAGGCCGTATGTGCGTAGGCCGGCGTATCAATGCAGTCTCCGATGGCATAGATGTGTTTTTGAACCGTTTGAAATGCGTCATTAACCGTAATAAATCCTTTTGCATCACGTTGCACTCCTGCATTATCTATAGAGATATCCTCAGTATTGGGATCTCTACCAATGGCACAAAGAACCAGCTCACATTTGATTTTCTCCTCAATCTCCCCTGACACATCCAATTCAACACCCTGCTCTGTAATTTCCACCTTTTTAACGGCAGATGAAGTCATCACCTTGATACCGTTTTTCTTAAAGGCTCTTAACAGTGCTTTGGCTACATCCTCATCCTCAGCACTTAAGAGTTGTGTCCCCCTGGCGATCAATGTAACCTCTACACCAAAAGCACTAAAAAAAGTCGCAAACTCGCATCCAATAGCGCCGCCTCCTACAATAGCAATGGATTTTGGAAGAGTTTCAAGCTCAAATAGATCACTGCTGGACACAATACGTTTCCCATCCAAAGGCAATGCAGAGACTTCTCTAACCTTTGCACCCGTTGCGATAATGCATTTATCAAAAGAAATTGTTTCGCCTGAGACATCCAGTGTATGTGCATCCACAAAAGATGCGAATCCATACATCATTTCAACTTTTGCCCCATCGAGCTGCCAGACAACCCCTGAGCGAAGTTCATTTTTAAGTGAGACAGTTTTTTCTCTCAAACGTGCCAGATCAAAACCGTTGATTGACATATCCAAGCCGCACTCTTGGAAATAGGGAGCCTTTGAGGCATACCCTGCACTCTCCAAATAATTTTTTGTAGAGATGCATCCTTCATTGAGGCATGTTCCGCCGATACGTTCTTTTGATTTATCGATTAGAAGTGTTTTTACACCTGCTTTCCCCAACTGGATAGCTGCTTCATATCCGCCCGGTCCTGCACCGATTACAACTGCATCAAAATGTTTCATTCTGCCTCCAAATATTCATGTGCCATATAACTGCTGCGTGTATAAGGGGAACTTTTTATGTACTTGAATCCCATCTCCATCCCGCGGCTACGCAGATACTCAAACCGCTTAGGTTCCACATATTCCACTACCGGTTCGTATTTGGATGAAGGTGAGAGGTACTGTCCGATGCTGAGATACTGGCAGTTCACGTCCAATAAATTCTCCATAAGCCTCAGCACTTCATCATCGTGTTCACCAAATCCCAACATGATGCCGCTTTTGGTTTTGATATCCGGATTGAAAGTGCTGAGCTTGCCTAATACTCTCAATGATCGTTCATAGTGGGAACCATTGCGTACATGATACAGGCTAGGAACCGTCTCGAGGTTGTGCCCGATGATTTCTGCGCCGCTATGAGCTATCTTCTCAAGCGCTAAAAGATTTTCTTGCATATCCGGTATCAGCAATTCTACCGTTATGGAACCGTCCATCGTTTTGATCGCATCAACGGTATTGCAAAAGTGTTCTGCACCTCCATCGTCTAGATCATCGCGCGTAGAGCTTGTAATAACGACATGGCTTAGTCCGAGGTGTTTAACGGTATTGGCTATATTGATAGGCTCATGAGGATTTACGCTCAGAGGTACCCCTCTGCTGACGGCACAAAAAGTACACCCTCGAGTACATATTGTTCCTAGAATCATAAACGTTGCTACATTTTGAGAGAAACACTCACTCCTATTGGGGCACATTGCCTCTTCACAGATGGTGTGAACACGGTTCTTGGCCAACAAGACTTCCATTGGTTGCTGCTGACTTAGAAGAATCTTTTTACGCAGCCATGGCGGCTTAGGAATATGTATATCACCCATGTAGATTCCACCTTTCCTGAGAATATTTATCTGCTAGTAGTTCCTTGGCCTGCCGCTCTTCAGATTCGCTCAACGAACCTGGCACAAGCTTTACCCCAAATGTCTCACAAAATATCTCTCGCACTAATGTAGCAAGTTCTTTATAGGATATTGAAGTTCCGAGGCGTTCTAATGTGGCAGCATTTTCAAATCCAGGGTCTAACCTAAAAAATGGTTTGAAAAATGGTTCATCTATACCCATAGGAATACTTCCGTGCTGAAATAACACATGACGAGTATGACGTTGTGCATTACCTCCCATCTTTTTGCCATCGATCACTATGTCATATACTTCATTGCCGGTCAGACAGATATCAGACTGTAGCTCATCCACGATATTCTCACCCGAAAAATCAGCTTTGTATCCCAATTTTTCATACAAATGGAGGAGAAATGCGCATAGATAGTGATAACTTTCCTTTACCCCTTTTTCTCTCAACCAATCACGAGGCATAATCAAAGAATATGATAGATCTCCTCCGTGTACTAAAATACCTCCACCGCTCATGCGTCGGACACACGGTATATTTTCTTCTAGTACTGTTTGTTGATCCAGACTTGTCCATAGAGTTGAATAACGACCGACACTCAATGCATTTTCCCAACCATAGAGCCTCATAATCGGCATATCTCCTTCTTTAAAGCAGTTTAAAAGCGCTTCATCGATTGCCATATTACACTGAGCAGTTTTGATACCGCTATCAAGTAAACGCCACGTATTATGAATAATCATAACCCCATCTCTAGTATCTCATTTTTTTATAAGTAATTTAGAATATACTTTTTACGTGATAAATTATGTTTGATTGTACCTTAAAGAACGAAGTTTTATATGAGGGTTACGTAATATGAAAAAAAAATGGATAGAAAAAAAACTAAATACTTTTGTGATACAACCAAATTTGATTGATTATTTCAAAGAACGGACAACTTTTGAGTGGGGAAAAGTGGCTGAGCAATTTGATGGATTGCCTTGTGGCGGTTTCAATATCGCCCATGAAGCCATAGATCGACATGCCAATGGCCCTCTTGCCGATAAGACCGCTTTAGTATGGTTGGGCGCAAATGGAGAGCGAAAGAGTTTTACTTTTCTCGATATGAAAAAACAGACTTCAAAATTTGCCAATGTTCTCTCGTCCCTTGGATTTGGCAAAGGCGATCGTATTTTCACCCTCTCTACACGCCTTCCGCAGCTGTATATTGCAGCCATCGGTATTTTAAAGAACCGTAGTGTCATGTGCCCTCTTTTCTCACAATTTGGACCTGAGCCGATTTTACAGCGTTTACTGCGTGGTGATGCCAAAGCGCTTATTACAACACAAGCACTTTTTGACAAAAAAGTGCGCCCCATGCTGGAACAATTACCACAACTGCAAACTGTATTGTTGATCGATGCCAAAGAAGATGAAAACAACCAAATCCGTTCTCTCACGCGGCTTATGGAAAACGCTTCAGATGTCTATGAAATCTTGGCAACCGATCTTGAAGATATGTCTATTCTCCATTTTACCAGCGGTACGACAGGGATGCCAAAAGGAGTGGTGCACGTACATAAAGCCATGTATAACCATTGGACAAGTGGCTACTACGTGCTGGATTTACATCCTGATGATATCTATTGGTGCACTGCCGATCCTGGATGGGTTACGGGAACATCGTATGGGATTATCACCCCATGGCTTCATGGTGTTACCAACATTGTGGACGAAACAGAGTTTGATGCGGTTCGCTGGTACAGTATCCTACAAAACGAGAAAGTGAGTGTGTGGTATACCGCTCCTACCGCCATACGTCGGCTCATGCGCATCGATTCAGAACCGACAAAAGAATACGATTTATCCCATTTGCGCCTCATCCAAAGCGTCGGTGAACCGCTCAATCCCGAAGCAGTAGTCTGGGGAGTAGAAAAACTAAAAATGCCGATTCACGATAACTGGTGGCAAACCGAAACGGGAGGGATTATGATTTCCAACTTCCTCTCTCAACAGATTCGGCCAGGCTCGATGGGACGGCCTCTTCCGGGCATTGAGGCGGGAATCGTTCATCTCAATGAAGACGGAAGTATCACCGAAGTCACGGAACTGCTTAAAGAAGGTGAGCTCGCCCTTAAACCCGGCTGGCCATCTATGTTTCGTGCCTATCTGCATAATGATGAAAAATATGCTAAGAGTTTTGCGGGAGGATGGTATCTTTCCGGTGACCTTGCGTACAAAGACTCTGATGGCTATTACTGGTTTGTCGGGCGAAGCGATGACATCATCAAGACGTCTGGTCATATGGTAGGGCCTTTCGAAGTAGAAAGCACCTTGATGGAGCATCCCAGTGTTGCAGAAGCCGGAGTCATAGGTAAACCTGATGAGATGATAGGGCAGCTAGTCAAAGCCTTTGTCTCTCTTAAAACCGGTTTTGAACCTACCGAAGAACTCCGACGTGAACTGATCGGTTTTGGCCGAAAGAGACTCGGTGCCGCAGTAGCACCCAAAGAGATAGAGTTTACACAAAATCTGCCAAAAACGAGAAGCGGAAAGATCATGCGCCGTTTGCTCAAAGCGCGAGAGATGGGATTGCCTGAGGGCGATATCTCTACGTTGGAAGATTAAAAGGAGATAGCAATGGATTTAGATTTAGCGAACAAGTTGTACCATAAAATGCTGTTGATACGCCGATTTGAAGAAAAATGTGTGGAGATGTACAGCAAAGAAAAAATTCGAGGATTTTTACATCTTTATATCGGAGAAGAAGCAGTCGCGGTTGGTGTTATGCATGCACTAAGCTCTGAAGATGCTATTTTTGCGACCTATCGAGAACATGGTCATGCCCTCGCACGTGGTATTCACCCCAATCGCATCATGGCGGAGCTATACGGTAAACAGGAAGGATGTTCACGAGGAAGAGGTGGTTCCATGCATCTATTCGATGCCGCAACACGCTTTTATGGCGGAATTGCTATTGTTACAGGAGGATTACCTATGGCCATCGGAATGGCCCTCTCCGATAAGATGATGAAACGCAACAAAGTTACCGTATGTTTCTTCGGAGAAGGGGCTGTTGCAGAGGGAGAATTCCATGAATCGCTTAATCTTGCAGCTCTATGGCATTTGCCGATTCTATTCGTATGCGAAAACAACCTCTATGCGATGGGAACCGCTCTTGAGTTCACGCAATCTGAAACAAACATATCCCTCAAAGCGGCATCTTATCGCATTACCTCAAAACAAATAGATGGAATGAATGTTACAGAGGTGGCTGAATCGTCCGAAGAAGCAATTGCACAAATTCGCTCAGGGAACGGCCCTGTATTCCTCGAATGTCTCACCTATCGTTTTCGTGCCCATTCCATGTATGATGCTGAACTGTACCGTCAAAAATCAGAAGTTGAAGAGTGGAAACAAAAAGATCCACTCATACGCTTGCCTCAAGATTGGTCCGATATCAACATAGCCCAGCATGAAGAAGAGATCTCTCACATCATCGATGAAGCGGTTGAATTTGCCGAAAATGGTACACTGGAGTCAGTGGACGATCTTGAAAAGTTTATTTACTCTTCGGAGGTAGCACGATGAACTCTACGATAACCTATCGCGAAGCGGTGCGACATGCCATCAAACAAGCCATGGAAAAAGACCAAAGAGTCTTTTTAATGGGGGAGGATGTCGGTCATTACGGCGGCGGTTATGCGGTCAGCATGGGCCTTTTAGAACAATTTGGCTCCGAACGGATCATCGATACTCCCTTGTCCGAATCTGCCTTTACCGGTGCCGGAATCGGTGCAGCATTAGGGGGAATGCGCCCCATCGTAGAGATTATGACCGTAAATTTCAGTCTATTGGCATTGGACCAGATCATGAACAATGCCGCGAACCTCCTGCATATGTCAGGAGGTCAGTTTAACGTCCCTCTGGTTATTCGTATGGTAACCGGTGGAGGAAAACAGCTGGGTGCACAGCATTCTCACTCGTTAGAGGGGTGGTATGCCCATATCCCTGGGCTCAAAATCCTAACCCCCGCTACCGTACAGGATGCTTACGATATGGTCACCCTCGCTCTTGCCGATCCTGATCCGGTATTGATTTTCGAACATGCCATGCTCTATAATAACAAAGGTCTGCTGGATACAAAAGTCATCCCCTTGTCGATTGGAAAAGCCAAAATAGAGAGATTAGGTAAAGACATCACCCTCATTACCTATGGTGCCAGCCTTTTCAAAGCACTTGAAGCGGCACAAACCCTTTCAGATGAAGGAATCGATATCGAAGTGATCGATCTTCGATCATTACGCCCGCTGGATGATGAGACGATCATGAAATCAGTTGCCAAAACACATCGGGTTATGATTGTGGATGAAGGATGGAAATCTGGGAGTATCTCCGCAGAAATCATGGCTCGAATCAACGAACAAGCGTTTTATGAGTTGGATGCACCTATGGGAAGAGTCTGCACGCTAGAGGTACCCATGCCCTATGCCGCTCATCTTGAACAAGCAGTTCTGCCACAAGCAGATAAAATAGTAGCCATGGCTAAAAAAATAATGGAGAAATGATGAGTGATTTTTTAATGCCAAGTTTAGGCGCCGATATGGAATCTGCTGTGCTGATGGAGTGGCTCGTCAAAGAAGGTGATCACGTCACAAAAGGTCAAGTGGTTGCCGAAGTCGAAACGAGCAAAGGGGTCATTGACATAGAAGTATTTGAAGATGGCATAGTCGATAAACTGTTGGTAAAAGAGGAGACAGAATGTACCGTCGGAACGCCGTTGGCCCACATACGTACGGCCGATGAAACACCCGCTTCACCATCTGTCAAAGAGAGTGAACGCATCAAAGCCTCTCCGGCTGCCAGACGAAAAGCAAAAGAGATGGGAGTCGAGATCGCAGGCTTAGCTGCCACAGGTAAAGTCAATCTTGCTACGATAGAAAAACTCGCTGAGAAAACCCCGAAATTAGCAACGTCAGATGGTATGCGTCAAGCCATTGCCAAAGCGATGAGCCGCTCAAACGCTGAAATCCCCCATTACTATCTCTCAACGTCGATCAACATGACACCGGCACTCAAATGGCTTGAAACATTTAATGCTGCACGTACTATCAAAGAACGTATTCTCCCTGCCGCCTTATTGATACGTGCCGTTGTCAGAGCGCTCAAAGAAGTTCCGCAGTTAAACGGTTTTTGGGAAAATAATGAGCACCGTATAAGCGAGTCGATACATCCCGGGATTGCCATTGCCTTGCGCAAAGGAGGGTTGATTACCCCTGCCCTGGTCAATGCCCACGAAATGGGTCTGGATGAGACCATGCACTCACTAGATGACCTGATCACCCGTACCCGCAGTGGAAAACTGCGTAATACGGAGATGACACTGCAAACCATTACCATCACCAATCTTGGTGATTTGGGCGTAGAGAGTGTTTACGGAGTTATCTATCCTCCTCAAGTGGCACTCGTAGGCCTTGGACGTATTATGGATGCACCATGGGCGCAGGGTGACACACTGTGTGTACGCAAGGTAATGCAAGCAACCCTTGCAGGTGACCATCGAGCAACGGATGGACGTACGGGAGCATTGTTTTTGGAGAAATTCAACCAAATATTACAAGACCCGCAGGAGTTACTATGACACAAGAACAGATCAAAAAGACCATCATCGACCAAATACTCGAAATTGCTCCGGACATAGACGAAAATGATATTATCCCGGACAAGAACATCCAGCGCTCTTTGGAGATCGACTCGTTCGATTTTCTCAAAATATTGACTGCTTTGAATGAGATACTTGGAGTAGAAGTCCCTGAAAGAGATTATGCAAAGGTCGACACACTGGAACATATGACACACTATTTTTCACAAAATCTTGTACAATAACTGCATTAGGAGGAAACAATGAGTTATAGAAATATGAGTGTAGCAGGGAGTTTTTATCCCGACAGCGCAGATGAAATAAACAGCATGATCGAACATTTTAATAGCATTTTACAATCCCATCCGGATACCGTCAAACGTTTTGATGCTCTCTATGGAAATGCTGTTATTGTCCCTCATGCAGGATGGATCTATTCAGGCTTTACGGCCAACATCGCTTTTCGGGTACTTGCAAAAACCAATCCGAAAACGGTAGTCGTCATCGGGCCCTCTCATCGTGTCGGTTTTCAAGGAGTGAGTATCGCTGATGCACAATCTTATGCAACACCTCTGGGAGATTTGACGATAAACCACCATTTGGTCCAAGAATTACGGCATCGTTTTTCAATCCCCTATTTTCCCGAAGCGCATCACGAACACAGTACCGAAGTACAGATGCCCTTTATCAAATACTATCTTCCACATACACAGGTGGTTGAGCTCGTCTATGCGTATGCCGAGGCTGAGCTTCTTGAACCGATCATTGCCTACGCATTGTCTCTGCACGATGCCGCCATCGTCATCAGTACCGATTTGAGCCATTACTATCCGCTTGGTGAGGCACAACAACTCGATTCGATATGTTTGGATGCCATTGAGAATGAAGATACGGATACGCTCAACAAAGGGTGCGAAGCATGCGGAATAATAGGGGTAAAAGCCATGTTAACCGTAGCAAAACAAAAAGGACTGGCAAGTACCGTTTTAGATTATCGAACGAGTGCTGATGCCAGCGGAGATACTTCCCGTGTTGTTGGGTATATGAGTGCGTTGTTTCATTAAATAAAGTAAAAGTACTTCTTTAACAGATACGGTAGAGGGATTTTTACCCCTCCCTTCCGTTCACTTTCCCCCGCATCTTCTTGATGTTCCCGTGCTTCGTTTTACTGTCCATCCGTCGTTTTTGCGAGTTGCGGGTCGGCTTGGTTGCCGTGCGTTTTTTCTGTGTCACCATCACACTTTTGATGAGTTCTTTGAGTCGCTCCAATGCCGCTTCTTTGTTCTCTTCCTGGCTACGTGACTCTTGGGATTTGATGTTGATGATTCCATCTTTTGTTATTCGATGGTCAGTGAGTGCTAGTAGCCGCTCTTTGTAAAGTTCTGGGAGCGAGCAGGCTTGGATGTCGAACCGCAGGTGTATCGCCGTCGATACTTTGTTGACGTTTTGCCCCCCTGCACCTTGTGATCGAATCGCTGTTATTTCGATCTCAGCGTCAGGGATACTCAGGGAGTTAGATATTACTAGCAATTTTACTCGTGACCTTCACGTTTTTTACGGCTTACATAGGTTAAGACCGCCATAGACAGGATGAGGATACCCACTCCGCTAATGAGAAAAAAGGCATAGTTCATATTACGTATATCGTCAATCGCTACTTTAAATACAACCATCAGCGATTCTATTGAGAGAGCAATGATAATAGAGGTGAGGAATTTTGTCAGCGTCTTGTATTCATTCCCCTCTTCTAATGTCAAAGAACGGTAGAACACTTCCTGCTCTAAAATCGTTTTTGCCAGATCATAAATAGCAATGGCCAACGTTATCCCGATGATCGATTTGAATACATAGTGCAGCGTCTCATCCCCGAAATAGATCACCGCTTTTACAAATCCGATCAGCCCGTAGACACCTAAAAATAAAGCCAAAAGCACCAGCCCGCTTCCCAACAGAGCATAAACCGCAACGGAGAGTTTGGAGATGAGACGATCACTGTCAATTAGATGCATTTTGGTCAGTACTGACACCAAATCAAGATCAAATACGGCAATTCTCTCATCCGGGTATTTATGGGCAATCGAAACTTTGGACTGGCCGCTGTTAGCACAGATATAGGGACTTGAAATGTAATTTCCATGGTCATCGAACCGGATTCGGTTAATAAAATAAGCCCGATCAGTTCCCAGCATGGATGCATCATGACTGCCACGGCGCCATGTTGGAGTAATCTGTTCTCCCTGTGCATTGATTACATAAAGATCGCTTAGAAAAGGGAGCCGTTTAAAAAAGTTCTGCACCTGCACATCATCAAAGTCCTGCTGGGGATTGTCACTGATCGTTGTTAGTAAAAATCCCTCTACGGCCTCGCGATTGGCTCGATAAATCTGCATCATCTGTTTCATTTGTACATCCAACTTTTAAAGTTATTTAGTGTACCTAAATCGTCATTGCGATGTCAAAAAAAACGTTGATGTTCTATTTTACTTTTATTTGCTTTGACTTTTCGTTCTTTACTTCTTTTTTTGGCAAAGTGATTTCAAGAACCCCTTCTTTACTCTCTGCATGAATATTTTCTGCATCGATATTATTCGGAAGAGTAAAACTGCGTGTAAAGCTGCCAAAACTGCTCTCTACTTTATAATAGTTCTCTTTTTTATCTTCTTTTTTTGACTTCCGCTCACCTTTTAGAGTCAGCACATTATTGTCAATCTTCACACTGATATCTTCTTTTTTGACACCTGGCAGATCGACATCGATATGAAAAGCGAACTCGCCCTCTCTCGTGTTCACTGTCGGAGTAAAATTTGAGAGGACATCCTTGCTTAAATCAGAGGAAAACGCCTCGTTCATACGCTCTTCTAGTGAACGAAACTCTTTAAACGGATCAAATCTAGTTAATAACATGGTAAATCCTTTTTACTAATTTACAATCTATCTATACCCCATTTTTACATTTATAACGTGATACAAATATAATCGTTACCTACCATTCTAATGAAAATAAATAAGAAAAAAATGATCATTTTAAAACTTTATCTTTTGGTTTAAGTTTCTTATTGTGACAAGAACAGATGTGATACAATGTTTTTTTGAGACCAAAAACAGGACCTAACATTTATGCTTAAACCATTGCCTTTTTCTGTTCTTTATACGCCATGCGATGTTCAGACCTTAACGTTTCAAACGACTGAGGAACTTGAACCGCTATCTGACATAATCGGGCAAGACAGTGCATTGGCAGCTGTTGATTTTGGTACCAATATCAAACAAGACGGTTACAATCTTTTTGCAATGGGATCTTCGGGAAGCGGCAAGCACTCTCTCATTACTGCTTTTTTAGAAAAAAAAGAAGCTCCTGATTCTCCTCCTGATGATTGGTGCTACGTCAATAATTTTAAAGACTACCGAACTCCTGTCGCTATTAATATGCCCTCAGGACATGCGATACGTTTTAGAGATCATATAGCCGAACTCATAGAACTGTTCAAAACAATTTTGCCCTCTGTATTTGAGAGCAATGAATATCGGAATATGCGTGAGAGTGTCAACCAAAAATACATAAGCATGCAAGCTGAGATTTTTCAAAACTTGCAAAAAGAAGCAGAACGTCTTGGCATAGCCATGAACACCTCTTCTTCTAACCGTGTCACATTTGTACCAATGGTTGACGGAAAAATAATAACAACCGAAGAGTTCAAAAAGATCAAAGGTAAAGAAAAAAAAGAGCTGACGGCAAAGTTAAATGAATTCGAGCAAATTGTCAAAGATGCCCTGCATGAAGTCAGTAATATTGCCAAACTGCTTCAACAGGAGTTTATAGCTCTTGACCGTAAAACAACCGCCGATACAGTATATACTTTACTCGAAGAGATTCGTATTACGTACAAAGAAATTCCAAAAATCATGACCTATTTAGCGGATATGCAGACCGATGTCATTAAAAATGTTCAGGATTTTTTAGTCAAACCGGACGAGATGAACATCCCGCCAATGATGCGGGAATACTATACACCATCCTTTCGCCGCTATCTCGTAAACGTGTTTATTAGTAATGGCAAGAATAAAACAGCGCCGATCATCTATGAAGACAATCCAAATCATAATAATTTAATCGGAAGCATAGAACACATTTCTCAGATGGGAACGCTGGTCACCGACTTTACAATGATCAAACCAGGAGCGCTTCATAAAGCCAATGGAGGTTATCTGATTCTGGACATCCGAAAACTTTTGATACAGCCTTTTGCGTGGGAGGCACTCAAACGTGTACTGCGTTCCAAAGAAGTTCGCATCGAATCCATTGCTCAACAGTACGCCTTAATCAGTACCATAACTTTGGAACCAGAACCTATTCCCATAGATGTCAAAGTGGTTCTTATGGGTGAGAGGATTTTCTACTATCTCCTTTATCATTACGATCCTGAGTTCAAGGAGCTTTTCAAAGTCAGCGCCGATTTCGAAGAGGATATGCCTCGCAACGATGAAAACAGCCGTTTATATGCACAGATGATAGGAACCATTGCCAAAAAGAGCAATCTTCTGCCACTCAATGCCCAAGCAGTTGCTCGTGTCATAGAACATGGTGCGAGAGAAGCCCAAGACTCATCTAAAATCTCGGCACATATCGGCAATCTCTCTGATCTTCTCAAAGAAGCCGATTACTGGACGCGTAAAGCTCAAAAAAAAGTTATGGACAAAGAGGATATAGAAGCAGCTCTCCGTGCACAAAACGAGCGTGTTAACCGCATTCAGAAAAAACTGTATGAGCAAATTTCTGATGGAACTATCATGATCAACACCAGTGGAAGTGCCATCGGCGTGATCAATGCACTGACCTATATTTCTATGGGTGCTCATCAATTCGGACTTCCATCCCGTATTACAGCCCGTACGCGTCTGGGAAAAGGTGAAGTTATCGATATCCAGCGCAAAGTAGAACTCAGCGGTCCCATCCACGCCAAAGGGGTAATGATACTCAGTGCCTATCTGGGATCTACGTATGCTAAAGAATCTCTGTTTAATCTCTCGGCAAGCCTTGTATTTGAACAATCCTATGCCATGATCGAGGGAGACAGTGCTTCCTCTACAGAACTGTATGCGATTTTGTCCTCATTGGCCCAACTGCCGATACAACAAAACATTGCAGTAACAGGCTCTGTCAACCAATTTGGCGAGATACAGCCCATTGGTGGCGTGAATGAAAAGATAGAGGGGTTCTACGATATTTGCACTCTTCGTGATCCCAATGGCGAATACGGCGTTATCATTCCCCAAACCAATGTCAAACATTTAATGCTCAAACAAGAAGTTACAGCGGCTGCAAAGAGCGGAAGATTTAAAATATACGCTGTCCAAAATATACATGAGGGGATAACCATCCTTACAGGAGTAGATGCAGGAGAAGCAGATAAAAAAGGGAACTATCCAAAAAATACTGTAAACGGCAAAATCATGGCACGGCTCAAAAACTTTACAAAAACACTGCAAGAATATAATAAAAATATTCACCAAGATGAAAAAGAATAGCCACATGACTTTATCAATACTTCGTTTTTTAATCATAATGATTATTCCATTTTATCCTACATGGGCGGAAAATAATGAAAGTAAAAATGATATTTTGTACGCAAACCTTATTGGAGCTGGCATCATCACAGCATGGGGGGCTGCTTTTTGGGAATACGGCAAAAGCAGCCCTCATGCACATAACGAAGGATGGTTTGGTAAGGATACAAAATATGGCGGTGCGGACAAGTTAGGCCATTTTTACGCTTCCTACCTACTTGGGACAAGTCTGTGCGAACTGTACAAAAACTTTGGCTATCACGACGAAGATGCGATAATGTACGGCTCTCTGTCTTCATTTTTTCTCATGAATGCGATGGAGGTCGGTGATTCCTTCAGTGCTGAACAAGGCTTTTCATATGAAGATTTCATAATGAATACTTTGGGCTCATTGAGTTCATACGCATTTTATACGTATCCTGAACTTTCAAAACGCATAGACCTCAGGATTGAATATATTCCTAGTTTTAAAACAGCAGATGTTGTTACAGAATACGACAATATGAAATATTTGGTAGCTATAAAAGCAGAAGGATTCGATTTTATATCAAATCCGTGGCTCCGTTATGGCGAACTCCAAGTTGGATATTATACGAGAAATTATAAGGCAGAAACTACATCAGAACGTGATCGAATTCTTTATCTTGGAATCGGAATCAATTTTTCAAAAATAGCACGTCAAAACGGTTACAATAAAACAGCAGGATTTTTAAATTACTATCAACTTCCCTACACTTATGCAGCAATAGAAAAAAATTTAAATAAATAATCATAAATAACTCATTTTATTTCGTTACGATAAATAAACTAAATATGAAGGGGTTAACATGTCATCAAAACTTATCATCATCGCTGATTTACAGCGTTTTAAACTTTTTACGTCCAAAGTGGATCCAATGGGGAGAGAAGCAGTTGAACTTATGGAAGGCAGTGAAAGCTTGGATATTCATCAAAGACTACACGAAAAAGTGAGTGATCAGCAAGGCAATTTTCAAGGCGTAGGGGCTAGCGGTTCGGGAGAAGATCACAATAGAGGGCTGGAAGAAGAGCGTCGACGTATCAAAGAAATAGCCCAACAGGTTAATAAAACCATTCAAAATCATGGAGAAAATCCTTGGTATTTTGCGGCTCCAAAAGCAATCAATAACCAAATTGTTGAGTTACTCAACCCCTCTATCAAAGCCAGAATGACGATGAATTTACATGCGGATTTAAGTAAAATTCCTGATGATCAACTCTTAAAGCATTTTCAGAAATAAGCGGGTGAAACTTTTTTAAAGGAGTCCGGATGTCATCTCATGCATGGCTTTCTAAAAAACTAGAGGATGGTAGGATTGCATGCGAAGCATGTAATCAACATTGTAAGCTAGACGAAGGTGAATACGGTATCTGCGGTATTCGAAAAGTCGAAAATGGTGAATTGCAGCTTCTAACGTACGGTTTAGCTGCAGCCGTCAATGTAGATCCTGTCGAAAAAAAACCGATGTTTCATTTTTTACCGGGGTCAAGCGTCTTTTCATTTGGTACGGTAGGATGCAACTTCTCATGTAAGTTTTGCCAAAATGCCGATATTTCCCAATATCCTAAAGAACATCATCATGAGATAGTCGGGCACCCTCTTTCGCCCGAGCGCGCAGTTTCAAAGGCGCTTGAATACGGCTGTAAAAGTATTGCTTACACCTATAATGAACCCGTTGTCTTTTTTGAATACACCTATGACACCGCCAAACTCGCCCATGAGGCGGGATTGAAAAACATCTATGTCACAAGTGGCTACGAAACTCACAAAGCCATTGATACCATTGCTCCTTATTTAGACGGGATGAATATCGATATCAAAGGTTACAGCCAATCCTTTTACAAAGATATCTGCGGAGGATCGCTCAAGCCGGTGCTCGACACGATCGAATATGCCCATAAAAAAGGGATATGGATAGAAACAACAACCCTGCTCATACCGGGATACAATGATTCAGATGAAGAGATCAGGGCGATTGCACAATTTCAAGCCGATCTTGACCCTGCAATGCCGTGGCACATCAGTGCTTTTCATCCCATGTATAAAATGATGGATGTTCACAGTACTCCGCCGCAAACGCTTCGTCGGGCATACGATATAGGCAAAGATGTTGGATTAAAATATGTTTATGTCGGAAATATTGATGACGAAGCGCGAGAATCTACCTATTGCCCTGGGTGCGATGCCTTGGTAATTGATCGGCATGGTCATATCGGTCAATATGTGACAAATCATTTGATTAATAAAAACAGTTGCCCCTCATGCGGTTATAAACTGCATGGGGTTTGGCAATAATAGCCAAAATGACTACGCATCAAAAGCTTATTGATTCTATGATCGCCTCGGGCGTTCTCTACTCCCCCTCCCTGATCAAAGCATTTCACCGATGTAACCGTATGTATTTTGTTCCCGACGAACTCCAAAGCGAAACGTATGGTGATTATCCTCTGTCCATCGGTATGGGACAAACGATTTCTCAGCCCACAACCGTTGCCATTATGCTAGAACTCTTACGTCCGCAAGCGGGGAACAAAGTGTTGGATATTGGTTCAGGTTCGGGATGGACAACGGCGCTTTTAGCTTCGGCAGTTGAGCCAAATGGATTTGTAGAAGGCATTGAACGCGTTCCTTCTCTCGTTGAGTATGGGAGAAGCAGTTTAAAAAGGGATCGTATTGAGAATGCTTCGATTGAATTTGCAGACCCTCACGTTCTTGGAAAACCTGGGAATCACTATGATCGTATTCTCGTCTCTGCCAGTGCAGACAAACTGCCTACGACGCTGATAGAACAGCTAAATCCCGGAGGAGTACTCGTTATCCCTATTTTAGAAAGTGTATGGCGTTTGACAAAAGGAGAAGATGGGAAAATCAGTTCCTATGAACTGCCTGGATTTCGTTTTGTTCCACTTATCACTCCTAATTAAAAAATTTGAAGGTTCCCCTGATAAGATTGTGTATCCTACATTCAAAGATATGCCATGAACTCAAAAATAGATGAAATCTTTGATACGATTCGTGTTCTTGAAGAGCAGCTAAAAAAAGAGCTTGAGCAAGAGGAAGAACGACTCTCTTTAAATTTTCTCACTGCTCAAAAAAAGTTCAAAGAGAGTCTGCTTCACTACCTGTGGCGTACCCCAGTTCTCCATTATCTTACAGCACCTATAATCTATGCGGGTATCATTCCTGCCTTTATTTTGGAAATTTTTTTATTTGTCTATCAAATGATCAATTTCCGTGTTTATAAGATCGCTCCTGTTCTTCGAAAAGACTATTTTGTCTTTGACCGTGCGAGTTTAGATTTTCTCAATATCATTGAAAAAATAAATTGCTTTTACTGTTCATACTTTAGCGGTCTTTTACAATATACGACGGAAATATTGGGACGCACAGAGCAGTTTTGGTGTCCGATACGGCACGCACGAAAACTTCGCAGCCACCATGCGCATTACTTAAAATTCACCCCCTATGGGGATGGAAAACGCTACCGTGAAGAACTGGCAAAACTTCGTGAAGATTTGAGGTAATCGTAATTTACTTGTCTAATTTATAACCAATGCCACTGTGACTCGTCATAACATGATTATACGATTTATGGCGAATACTGCGCACGAGTGTACGCAGTGCGTCTAGGCTCATCGAACTGCCTTCCCACACTACTCTCTCTATCTCATCAAATGAAACAATATGCTTTCTATTTTTTATCAGAAGTTCGAGCAGAAGAGACTCTTTTTTTGTTAGTTGAACCGCTTTGCCATCGGGAGTATTAACACATTTATTGATCGGATCATAACTGTATCCCTCAGCTAACTCATTCTCGATCGAGATAACAGGCAGTGGAGGCAGCAATTTATCTATGGCAATTTTAATGGTATTGATTAACTCATCTTTTTTCAACGGCTTGATCAGATAACGGGTAATCTCCAGATTAATAGCATCGAGCAAAATCTCTTTATTGGAATCGTCTGCAGTGATGATAATAGGGGTAATAATCTCTTTATAGCGCAGAAAATGGAGGAACCTCATTCTCTCTTTTTTATGCAAATCAAGGTCAATCAAAATAATGTCAATTTTATGATCTCGAAAGATCTCGTTTGTCGCTTCAATATTATCCGTTTCCAAAACACTCAACCCTATTTCACGCATGAGTGCCGCATTTTTTTCCCGACATTCCAGATTGTCTTCAATGTACAAAACAGTCAAATTCATGAAGAAATCCATATTTTTCCTTTATTAAACCATTTTAGCCACTAAATTTCTTATTCTCATTAAAAGCTCATTTATAATTGATAGAATCCTGACAATTCGTACAAATACCTTTAGTTTTTGAATATTTCTAACTATAACATTTATTGAGTCATAATAAAAGGATAATAAAAATGTTTACATCCCATAAGCTAACGGTATTATTTGTCGAGAGCAATACTGTACTTCGAGAAAAATATTCTATCCTCATGGCGGATAACGGATTCCAGGTTCTAAAGACGGACAACATGACAACAGGATGCGATTTGTTTCGAACACACAAGGTAGATATTTTGCTCGTTGACTTAGAACTGCCAAATAATGACGGATTAGAGTTCATTCGATGCCTTCGCGATAAAGAAATTGATGCTCCGGCTATTATCGCTACTGCAAATACGGATAAAACTACGTTACTCGATGCCATCAATCTCGAGATCACCCGTTATCTGATCAAGCCATTTACAAACAATGTACTTCTCGAAGCACTTCATCTTGCCGTCAAAAAAGTGCTCAATGGACATTTCACTACTTTTACTGCACTGCATGACGGGTTTAGTTATGATCCGATCAACAAATGTGTTAATACTCCCGATGGCACAGCGATTCAATTGTCGAAAAAAGAGTCTCTTCTGCTCGAACTTCTGATAAAGAATAGAAAACAAATTATCTCATATTCGGATATCGAGGAAATTGTTTGGCAAGATACCATGATGAGTCTTGACACGCTGCGTACACTCGTGCGCGGTATTCGTAAAAAAACCTACCCAAATATCATTTCAAATCATAATGGAATTGGCTATAAAATAGATTTTTAGCCTGCTTCGTACGTACAAATCTTATTAATTTTTTATTTTTATTCTGATAGAGTGTTTTTTTATTACCTAAAGAATAGGGAGTATTTATGCTTAATATACAGGATGTTTCCGTACTTTATATCGATGCCAGTACTGAAATTCGAGAAAAAAACACCCTCTTACTCAATGAACACGGGTTAAATGTATTTGAGGTAAACAACCTCTCTGAGGCTTATGCTATCTTTAGAAAAAATAGAGTCGATATCGTCTTGATGGACATATTATTGCCTAATGAAAGCGGATTGGACTTCATCCGATTCCTACGTCAAAAAGAGCTTCTGACCCCTGTTATCATAACCACTTCTCTTTCCGACCAAAGTTTTTTACTTGATGCTATCAATCTGGAGATTACCCGTTATCTGCTCAAGCCATTTTCAAGTAACGAGCTCGTCAATGCGTTTCATCACGTCATAAAAAAACTATTCATGCGATACCCGATCAACTTTACCCATCTCCACGATGGATACTGTTATGACCCGATTAACAAAACACTCAATAATTTTGATGGAAAAAGCATTGACTTATCGAAAAAGGAGTACCACCTCATAGAACTTTTACTAAGTAACAGAGAAAATATTACCCCCTACTCTGTTATCGAAAGCACTATTTGGGAAGACTCCTATATGAGCATGGATGCCCTGCGTACACTCGTACGCGGCATTCGCAAAAAAACATACCCAACCATTATTTCGAACCATAACGGCATCGGATACAAAATCAATCTCAACTAAAGTTACTTCTTTATTATTTGCATTACACCATAATCATTTATCAAAATACTCTGTTAATAAATTGAATAATTACTTCTTCTAAAAATTCTTTATCAAACTCATTTTTATCTCATTTTGATGATGTACAATTTTTTCAAATAAATATTAAGGAGTTGTCATGGCAACACAATCATCTTTCATTACAAAGGTTATTACCGCAGGTAGTTTCGCAATAGCAGCAGCATTAATTGCACCTACTTCTATGGGTTTTCATGGTTTTTCAACAAGTGCGTTCGCAGAAGATGACGGCACTCATGAGGGTGGCACATCAGGGCATAAGGGTACCAAAGGCGGATCTGGTAAAGGAAAAGGAACCGATTCAGGACACGGTAGTAAAAAAGATACTGTTTCCAAAGGCCAAGGCGGACCGGATGCATCAAGTGAAGGGAAAGGCCCAAAAGCTGGTTCAGGCGGTACAGGCGGGACTAAACCTGTATGGGCATCAGAAGGGATTCCTGAGGGTGATTACGGTCGTTTGAACGTTGCTCGTGCACCTCAGAACACTCGTGATCAAGCAGCAGCGGAAGCTATCAATACTATCACTGACTGGTCTTTGTATACATTAACATTGGATGAGGCAATTGCTCGTATCAGAGTATACAGAACAGATCTTACGGTCGTACGTGTTGATTCACCTACACAAAGTCTTGCACTGTATCAATCTGTTTTGAAAAACAATGCTTTGATCGTTAAAGACGGTGTTGTTGTTCCTGGTTCTACCTTGGTACAAGCGGCTATCTTCTTGGGAAGTGCATCGGATAAAACAAAACCGATTACTGTTAATACCGTTATCGCAATGAATACTATCTTAGGTGTTAGTAATCCAGCGGGTGTTACTAATGAGGAGATGGCAGCGGCAGCAGAAGCTATTCGTGCAGTAATCCTATTAGCTCACGACGATATTACTCCAAACCCAATTCCATAATCAAATACGTCTATACTTAGAAGGGATTTCAAATCCCTTCTTCCTCAATCACTCTTCCATTTCCAGACTCATTAATATCATATCTTCACCCTCAATGACACGAATATCCAAACTCTGACACACAGGGCAAACATAATGCGGTTGATCCAATACGCTCGTTGTCTGGCAATCAGAACACACAATCACGAGCGGCTGTATGTTCATAATAAACTCGGCATTCTCACAGATTGTTTTCTCTTTGAATGTTTCAAAGGCGGTCTCCAGCAAATGAGGCTCCACGCCGCTGTATTGTCCTATCTTGACCACTACTTTGGTAATCAACGTAGCTTTGTTCGTTACCGCAAGTGTTTCACACTGATCGATCAACGCTTGTACGATGGAGTACTCATGCATCAGCAGATCCTAGGCAACAGCTCGCCTTTTGGGCGTTCGAGATAGCGTGTACTTCCCCATGGCGAATTGAGGATTACCCGCCCTGCTTTGAGTACGGTTGCTTTTCCTATGATCGCGGCGTTAGAACTCATGCCAAATTGATGAAGAATCTCAACGGCTCTCATCGCATCGCAAGGGTCAACGGCAAGGATAAAGGTCCCCTCATTGGCAAACTCATAAGGTTCCATCCCCAAAAGCTCGCAGATTCCCCGTACCTCATCACAAATGGGAACACTCTGTTCCTGTACCTGAATACAAATATCACTCGCAACCGCCCACTCATTTAAAACCGCTGCAATACCTCCGCGCGTTGCGTCACGCATTGCACGTATGCCAACCTTTTCAGCGATAAGAGCATCAACAGCCGGCCATAACGTAGCACAATCACTGGACAATGCACTTTGCAGTTCAATTCCCTCACGAGAAGCCAGTATACATGCTCCATGCGTACCGATATCACGTGAGACGATAATCACGTCACTTTCACAGATACTATGCGCTGAGAGAGCTGGCAGGACTATTTCTCCGATGCCTGATGTGTTGATAAAGAGTTGATCGACTGAACCTTTGGGTACGACTTTGGTATCACCGCAAACGATTTGTGCTTTACTTTTGGACAATTCTTCTTTCATAGAGAGGACGATGCGCTCCAACGTCTCATGGGGCAACCCCTCTTCGATGATAAAGGCACAGCTGAGATACAGCGGGCGGGCCCCCATCATGGCAAGATCGTTGAGTGTTCCTGCAACCGCAATTTTTCCGATATCGCCGCCGTTAAAAAATAAGGGGGTAACCGTATAGCTGTCTGTGGTAAACGCAATCTTTCCGTTTACTTCCAAAACCGCCGCATCTTCACTGCGCAAGAGTATGTCATTGGAAAAATGGCGGTAAAAGAGATCACGGATAAGAACATCCATCTCCTCTCCCCCTCCCCCATGTGAAAGCTGTATACGCTTCATAAAGCACTCCCATAGCGATAATAGGCATTACATGAACCCTCAGAGCTGACCATACAACTGCCAAGCGGAGAGTTCGGAGTACATGCCGTGCCAAATACGGTGCAGTCATTGGGTTTGGCTAACCCTTTTAAAATCGAGCCGCAGATACAAAGTTTATGATCGTCGATAGGCTCATAAGAGAGAAACTGCGAAAATACCGTCTCAGCGTCGAGGTGCGTAAAGCTATCATTTAGCTGCAAAGCACTGTGGGCAATATCCCCAAGACCGCGCCATCGAAAACTCTCTCGTACACTCATGGTTTTTTCAACCATCGCTTGGGCTTTTTGGTTTCCCCCCTGCGTAACGGCACGGGTATATTGCACCTCTACCTCACTGCGGTTTTCATTTTTTTGGACAATGATCTTCAAAATCCCCTCCATCACATCCACTGGCTCAAATCCGCTTACGACGACAGGTGTTCCGTACTGTTTGGCAATGGGTTCATAGATCTGTGCCCCTGTAATGACACTCACATGAGAGGGACCGATAAACGCATCAATACGGTTTTTGGAGTCATCCATGATTGCATGAACGGCAGGAGGAACAAGGACATGATTAATATGGAAAAAAAGATTGTGCAGTTTTTCCTCATCTGTTCGCAGTATCAAAGCCGCGGTCATAGGGGTAGTCGTCTCAAAACCGATGGCAAAAAAAATGACCTTTTTGGTCGGATTCTCACGGGCAATTTTTAACGCATCCATAGGCGAGTACAAAGGGCGTATGTCGCGGCCTGTGCTGCGTTCTTGTACCAATGAGCTTGCGGAACCGGGAACACGTATCATATCTCCCAGTGTCAGAAGAATCGTATCGCTCATACGCGCCAAAGCAATGGCCTGATCAATCCGCTCTTTTGGCATGATGCACACCGGACATCCTGGACCATGGATAAATTCTATCGTGTCAGGAAGGAGCTGTTTGAGGCCGTATTTCATAATGGTATGGGTATGTCCTCCGCACACTTCCATGACTTTTAGGGGCTGGGAAAGTTTTAGAGCTTCTTGATGGATTTTTCGTGACAATGCTCTTATCGTCTGCGGATGACGGAAGATGTCAAAAAGTGCTTTATCATCCTGCATTATCACAAGGTCCGATTGGGGCAATTATCATCTTGGTCGATCAACGCTTTGCACTCTTCCTCATCCATAGCGACAATCATCTCTTCATACACTTTGAGACTTTCCAGTGCATCCTCTTCATCAATCTTCCCCATCGCAAAACCGATATGGATCAGTACATAATCACCAATTGCTACCTCATCGGCCATCAGATCCAGACTCACTTTACGACGTACGCCCATCGTATCTACTGTGGCATTGTTGTCTTCATCAATCTCAACAATTTTTGAGGGTATAGAGAGGCACATGGTTAATTCCTCATACTTTTTTTGAACTCAATCCATCGAATCACTTTTAATATACTCTCATCGTCTTTGGTGGATATTTCGAGGATATCGGCGCTCGGTTTGAGTTTACGTGCTGCCTCTTTGGCACTCGAAATATTAAAATCAAAATGGGGGAGCAGATCGCACTTGGTGATTAAAATCAGATCAGCCGTTCGAAACATCACCGGATATTTTTCAATCTTGTCTTCCCCCTCAGGAACAGACACGAGGACGATATTCAGATGTGCACCCACATCATAACTCGCAGGACATACCAAATTACCGACGTTTTCGATAAAACAGACCTCTAGGTCTGCAATCGGAAGTTCATGCAATGCTCGATGAACCATAAACGCATCAAGATGACAGGCACTCCCTGTCTGGATCTGATAAGCCGGGATTCCTTTGGCACGTATCCGATCGGCATCGCGCGATGTCTCCAAGTCCCCCTCGATAACACCGAATTTAAACGATGCAATATCTGCCATTTTCTCAAGTAAAGCGGTCTTTCCGCTACCGGGTGAACTCATCATATTGATAGCTAATACGCTGTGATCGTCAAAATGAGCCCGATTATGGATCGCTTCTTGATCATTTTTGTCCAAAATTTTCGTGATGACGGAGATCGTTTTTGGATCGTTGAGCTGTGGATTGGCATGAAGGGTCTCATGATGATGTGCATGGCTATGATGATGGTGATCCTCGTGACCATGATGGTGATGGTGATCGGTAAGTGAACAGCCGCAATCTTTGCACATATTTTTCCTTTTAGGCTCTATCGTATTTGATTATATTTCATTTTTACAAAATTAAATTTTAAAAGGTGTTAACCGTTCCACTTATCATCTATCTATCTTTTTATTCGCTACCAAGCGTCACCGCTCCGACAGCGATATTAGCACCATCCATGCCTAAGTGCTCGGTTCTAAAAACTTTATAGTTGGAAGCGATAGCATTATAAGTACGCATCAACAACTGACGATTCTCAAAAAGGCTGCCGCTTAATGTCACTCCTTCTATGGCGATGTTTGCATCGGCGAGTTCAGCCTGCTGTGCTATAAAATCTGCCAGCGAATCTATAAAACCAAAACACAGCAGGTATTCATCTACCCCTGCCAGTTTAAAACTCATGGCTGACCGGATGGCTAATCTCGGATCGATCTCATAACCGCTATGGCTTTTCAGCACCTTATAGTCGATACGTGGTCCCGATTTGCCGTTAAATTCCAGTGCCGTTGCTTCAAGCTGTTCACACGCCGTTTCAACATGATCGCCATCAGATATACCGATAAAGAGTGCGGCCATAGCCCACAATCTGCTCAACATGGAAACATTGCCGTGTGATTCAAAACAAGCAGATTCCAGTCGTTCATAGAGTTTTGGAAAGCTCGTTTTATAGTTAGCCACCAATCGTGCTCCCGCCTCATCCATTTGGGCTATCGAGGCCAGCATCGTCTTGGGATCATTGAGTGCATTATGTGAAAAATTTACCATTGGGAGATAGCCTATCTTAGGCGAAAATCCGAATATCTGCAGGGGGTGACGATGACTGAGGTAAATACCGCAAAGAGATTTCCCCTGAAGACCATTCTCCAACACAACGCAACGCAGTGCTGCATGGGCCGGTTCAAAGAAAATAGTCGCGGCAGATTTAGGAGACAGCACATCATTGGCCACAAACTCTATACAGCCTTTTCTTACGGACTCATTAGCTGTGGTTAATAACAATCCATCCTTCCCTCCAAATGCTTCAAATCCCTCAAATCTACAACAGGATGCTTGCTTAAAAGCCATTGGATGATGCCATGGCAAAATGTCACGTCCGATATGGATAATGACATGTTGTCCTAGGGCTGATGCTACACGAAGAGGGGGAACCTCATCACAATAGAGGGCAAAAACACCTT
This sequence comes from Sulfuricurvum sp., assembly GCA_030694265.1. GTDB lineage: Bacteria > Campylobacterota > Campylobacteria > Campylobacterales > Sulfurimonadaceae > Sulfuricurvum. The sequence goes on along the minus strand of JAUXYP010000008.1, from coordinate 115,066 downwards.
TGTCCGCCAATGCGGTGGTCAATGCTAACGTAATCTTATCGTCGGGAAAGAAAACGTGGTAAAAGGGTTTGTGTAAACCGTTTTCGGCTCGGAATTTTAATTTTGGTTTTAATCGCACCGAGGGCTTTTCAATCATCATCAAGGAATCAAGCTCCCCTTGTGTGATCATCAAAGAGTCCGAAATATCAGCGGGATTGCATATCAATAGACCGCTCTCTTCATCTTCTCCCGCATTGAGTAGAGAGAAACGTCGTATTCCGTTGTAGGTTGGTAAAGCAATCGTTTTATTTTTGATCAGCGAGTTAGCCAATTGGATGAACAGCGCTGGGGCACTCGTTGCATCGCTGTGCGTATAGGTGATTAGCTCATCTAGGGTCAATATCGTATCACTGAACCCGCAAACACTGCACGATTCAAACGGGTTCATGGTCTCTCGAACATACTGTTGACATTCCGGACAATAGGGGATTTTATAGTTAGCATCCTCCTCTAGGAGTTGAGATTCATGGAGCGTTTCTATCTCTCCAAGCGTATGTTCCTGTAAAAACAGAGATTTCGGTATGAGCAGTGAGACCAGCTCAGCCAGCGCTTCAAGCTCTTCTTGGTTCCCGGATGCTTCTATAACATACTTTTGTTTTTCTTGATAGAGGGTTAATGGTAAAGGGGATCGTTCACGGATACGTTTGAGCAGACGGATAAAGAGACCATTGCTGTGGATATAATGAAATTTAAACGCTACATGCATGAGCAGACCGAAATGAATCAGGAAGAACTGATTGTATCGTTACATCGTTTTGTTTGATCGACACAACGCCTAACGTATTTAGATAGTTTACCAGGGTATCGTCCATTAACCCAATTGCATTAGCAACCCCCGGTGAGAGAGAAAACTCGGTTGCTTCTATCACGGTTGGAACTACCCCCATAATCATAGTGTGCGGACGGTCGCCTGAGAGGTCCATCATAGTGAGTGTCTGCAGCATCTCCACTTCATGCGCGCTTCCCTGCCAATCGATCCCGGCAGGTACGGCTTCAAAATCAAAAAAATAAACTTCTCCCGCTTTCACACCCGAGGCATTAATCGTATCGACGATAATAACCTGATCATACTCTACTATGATGGGAATAAGTCTCTGAGCAAGGGTTCCTCCATCGACGATATCAATGCTATTTTTTCCTTCAAAGCGGTACTTTTGACCTATGTAGTTAATAAAATGAACACCGACACCTTCATCTCCAAAAAGGAGGTTTCCGATACCCAGAAGCAAAATCTTCATTTTTCCTCATTTTCTTTCTTTTTGAGATGGTAATCGTATCCCGTAAACATAATATCCACACCACCATGTTTAAATCGAATTGCTGACCAGATGACCATATAGATGTGGATAGGGATAAATATCAAAAATCCCCACATCGTAATATGGTGAATCAAACGGACATTGGCCAAACCGCCCATCCATGATTCAACCAAACGCATCGAATCATACAGCATTCCTCCGATACCCTGATGATAAACATGAATATAGAGAACAAGACCCGTAATCGATGCCAGAACAACAAAGAACATGATCATAGTGTATGATAAAAACTGCAAGGGTCCATACATCCCTTTTTTCAGCAGTTCTCCAATGAAAAAGTAGGATTTAAGTTGAATAATCCACGATTTAAGGCTGAATTCATCTTTGAGAGAGTTAAGCTCACTTTTACTGTCCGGTCCAAAAAAGAAGAGATAGATACGCAATAGCCCGGCGGTTATAAGAATAAATCCAAATACAAGATGCCAAGAGACCCACCGTGCGTAGATAAGCTCATCACTTGATGCTCCCGATGAGAGGAACGGACTGGCAATGTAAAAGCCCGTTATCACCAAACCTGTGATGACAATAGCCCGTATCCAGTGTAAAATACGATTTGCAATGCTGTAAACAAATGAAATATGTTCGATGCCGCCTGATTGTGTTTCGTCCATGACATTTTCCTGGTTACTTTTCATAACGGATTGACTTTGAACGTGCTAATCTCTTTTCCTTTGAGGTCCATGACGTGTACGGAACATGCCATGCACGGATCAAAGGAGTGAATGACTCTAAGTACTTCCAATGGTTTAGTAGGGTCTTCAAGTTTTAATCCAACCAGAGATGCCTCGTAAGGTCCAACTTCGCCATTAGCATCCATCGGCCCTGCATTCCATGTGGTCGGCACAACAGCTTGGTAATTTTCAATTACCCCATTTTTTATACGTACCCAGTGGCTCAAAGTACCGCGTGGTGCTTCACCGATAAAACGCCCTTTGTACTCTTTGTCCGGATCTATTTCAAATTTCGTATAGGTAGTGTCATCGGTTTTGATATTTTCAACCAATGTATTAAAGGTGATGATCGCATTATCAGCGATTAACTTCGTCTGCAGCATACGCGCAGCGGTACGTCCCAGCGTCGTAAAGAGTGCGGCAACCGGTAATCCGGTTCGTTTTAAAAAGTCATTGACCTCTTTTTGCACTTTTGCATTACCGTGCGCGTAGTTGACCAGCAGACACGCCAAAGGTCCCACTTCCATAGGAGATTTATCATAGCGTGGCGCTTTTACCCACGTGTATTTATCTTTTGGATTGATTACTTTGGCTTTGCCGTTAACGGTGTCACCATCAATGAATCCGGTATAGTTTTGCTCTGTTACGCCATCATACGGCTGTAAAGGTTTATCCCCTTTGTACCAAGCATGCGTTACGTCTTCTTCGATTTTCATCTCATCTATGTCATATACTTTACTGATATCACCGTTTTTGATGTATCCGCTTTGAAAAAGATTTTCAGTATGACTGAGTAAAAAGGCATCGGCAGTAAGGAAGTTTTTCACACCGACACCGCCTAGAACACTTGCTTCTGTACCATACGCCTCTGCCGCCATCACAATATCAGCGTAATAAGCACGTTCTATGAAATCTTTAACGATTTCATATTTGGATTTCCATTCTACCAATCTGGTGGGACTTAGAATATCGCGCACACAGGTTACTCCGCCAACGACGAGGCTTTGGGGATGAGGCTGTTTAGCACCAAATATAGCAAACATCTGTGCAGCTACACGTTGAATCTCAAGAGCTTTTAGATAATGCGAAAGTGCGATGAGGTTTTGTTCAGGCGAAAACTTATAGGTCTTATTGCCCCAATACGCATTAGCAAACGGTCCCATCTGTCCCTTAGCAACAAATCCTTTGACGCGTTGTTGTACGGCAGTCAATTCATCGGTTCCAGTCGCAATAGGCAAATCCGTGTATTTGAACGCCAGCTCAGAGGCTTTTTTGGGATCAGCACTTAGCGCAGAAACAATATCAACCCAGTCCAATCCATGCAGATGGTAAAAATGGACAACATGATCATGCATATAAAGCGATTCATTTAAAAGAGATCGTACCAGTTTAGCATTGTAAGGCGGTTCGACACCCAAAGCATCTTCGACAGCTTCAACACCGGCTTTATAATGGGAATAGGTACAAACACCGCAAATACGCTGAGCCATTAAACCGGCATCACGTGGGTCTCTTCCTTTGAGAATAAGCTCAATACCACGCCACAGAGTAGAAGAGGAGTAGGCTTTTTGAACGACATTGTTTTCATCAATCTCTACTTCAATACGTAGATGTCCTTCTATCCGTGTAATCGGGTCAATGACTACTCTTTGATTTGCCATACTTCAACTCTCCTTTTCCTCTTTTTCTTCTTTGCTGTTCATGAACAGACTTGCAACGGCATGGGCACCGATCCCGATGACGGTTGCGGTCAAGAGGGTTGTCCCTATTTTATCAACCGTTGAGTTAAGTCCCATGATAAGATGGGATTGCAAAGGCTTTTCAAGCGGTCCCATAGTATCCCAAAAATTCGGTTCACTGCACCCCATACACCCATGTCCGGCACCGATGGGCCAATGGGTATGCTGATTAAAACGTTCGGTTGAGCAGTTGTTAAAGGTATACGGCCCTTTACATCCTTGCTTATACAGACACCATCCATCTTTGGCACCATCATCGCCAAAGCTCTCAACAAACTCACCTGCATCAAAATGGCCGCGACGTTCACAATGATCATGGATACGATTACCGTATGCCCATTTCGGGCGGCTGTAAAGATCCAGTGCCGGCAAAGTACCAAAAAGGAGAAAATGCATCAATGTTCCCACAATATTTTCGGCGCTTGGAGGACAACCTGGTACGTTGATGACCGGCTGTTTGACCACTTTATCGACCCCTTTTGCACCGGTCGGATTGGGTGCAGCAGCCTGAATACCACCAAAACTGGCACACGTGCCTATAGAAAATATTGCTGCCGCATTGCTCGCAGCCTCTTGGACAAGGCTAAGCCCTGTTTTGGCTTGTGCTCCCAATGTCAAGAATTGCCCGTTCATAGCCGTAGGAACTCCACCTTCGACCAATAATATGTAACGCCCGGCATAAGTTTTCATCGCATTTTCAAGATTAGCTTCTGCTTGCCATCCTGCTGCTGCCATGAGTGTTTCATGGTATTCCAATGAAATGTAATCAAAAATAAGAGAATCAATCGTAGGAGCATCTGAACGGATGAGTGATTCACTGCATCCTGTACATTCGGCCATATGAAGCCAAATCAGGGGAAGACGGTCTGCCAGTTTGGCTGCTTGCGCAAACAATGGTGTAAACTGTGAGGGTAAAGCGAGCATGGCCGTAATAGCCGCCGCCCACTTCATAAAATCGCGGCGTTCAATACCGCGCTTTTCAAGCATCTGCTCTACTGATTCTTCTTTAGTAGAAGGTAAAGAAGACAAAACTGCAATACGTTCTTGGGCTTTTGCATAAAGTGCATCAAAACCGTTCATAGCGCTCTCCTATAAGTTATATTGATTTACATCAGTCCATTCAACATCAAATAGCGATACATCGGTTGAAGCAAATACAAATCAAATGCCCACCATATCCAACGCGGTTGTGCCGGATCAAGAGGGAAAGATGGTGCCAGACCATCGTAATTAAACTCCGCCATAATAATCTCACCATAAGAGACTTTCAAAGGACAGACCGTATAGCCATCAAACTTCAATACAGGCTCTTTTTTCTCCATCACTGAGATCAAGTTCCCCACAACAATCGGACCTTGATGACGCGCGCTTCCCCCTGTTTTAGAAATCGGAATGCCGCATACATCACCAATTCCAAATACATTTTTATAGCGTCGGTGCTGTAGTGTTTCGCGATCGACTTCCAGCCACCCTTTTGCTGACCCTTTTTGCCATCCGAGTAATGAATTGGCCACGGCATCAACTGCAGCCATAGGAGGAGTGATATGGATAAAATCGTACTCCATTGTGACATTTTCTTCTTTATCAATCATGTCGTATTCTTTGAGCTCTTTGTCAAATTCTCCTTGAACTTGATATTTATGCTGGAACGTCGCTATCTTATTTTGTGCATCGATGGCAATCAATTCATGGCCAAATTTGTTGGTGATATTGCCATATCCTTCTTGAACCTTATGCAGTGCCGCATCAATTTCGGGGAGACTGAAAAGTGTTTCTCCCGCAGTTGCAAAGGTAAAGTTAGCCGTCAATTGATCGCGCTTTAGAAAATCGTCACTGAGGTAAAGAATTTTTTGAGGACCACCGCCACATTTAATTGGGGTTGATGGCTGAGTGCAGATAACACGAGGTTTAGAAGTTTTTGCGGCTTCATGAAGTGCTTTAAACCACTCATTAGTAATGCGTCCCCCTTCGGCTGTTCCTGCTGCCAAATCACTTAGATAGACACTTGAAATACCGTTTTTACCGATCATATCACTCGTAAGACCCTCGATTTGCTCGTAATGGTACTGCACACCTGTGGCAACGATCAGATAATCATAGTCAACAACCTTGCCGCCTTTGGTCGTGAGTTTGTTATTGTCCGGATCGAATGATGAGGCTTCGTCTTTGATCCAGGTAATATCTTTGCCAATATAGCCTCTGTTATCAAAAATAATATCGGAAGGTTCGTATTCACCTGCTGCAACAAAAATCTGTCCCGGTTGATATACATGTTTATCGTTTGGAGCAATAATGGTAATATCCGGGTTGGAAAGAGCTCTGCGTAAACGTGAAAGGGCCATTAACGCACCGGCACCACCACCCACAATAACGACTCGGCCTACGGCATCCGAGGATGCGGCATTTGCTGTTGCAGGAGTTCCTGTACTTGCTAAAATCGATGCTGCTACAGGTGAGAGCATCATCATTTTCAGGGCATTACGACGTGAAAGACCCTGATTTTCTTTTATTTTTTTCAGTAATTCATCATTTTTCATTTTATACCTCATTAGAACGTTTAAATCTATGTATAGCCATTTAACCCGATTGAATATTCTATCACTAATATTATTTATTTATTAGTGTCTAGTCTTATGCCAAAAGGATATTTCCGCCTGCAAGGATAGATACAATTCCTACTGCGGTAAAAACGCGCCGTACATTTTTAATATTAGTCATTATGTCTTTATTGATCCATAGAATGACCAATCCAAACGTAAAAAATACTCCCATAACCCCAAGCACAAAAGCAAGAATCATCGTAAACCCAACCGCTTGACCATGGAGAACACCCAGTGTGACCAACATACCGCGTACACCGCCGATCCCCATTAAAACACCCATGCCAAAGGCAGACGTACGGGTATATTCATGCTTATGTTCATCTCCAAACCAAACGTGTATGTGTTTTTTATTATCATGGATATGGGAACTTAAATGGATTTTATTTTGATAGACCATCGTGAGAAAATAGACCCCTATCGAGATTATTACACTCGATGCGATCATATCACCATAGGCCAACAGCGCATGAGGGATCGTATAATGTTCTAATATTTTTGCGAAGACAAACAGCATCAGTCCATGTCCAATGGCAAAAGCGCCCACGCTCAGAAATGTTTTCTTACCCCCTCTACCGATCGAAAAATCGGCAATAGCCGTCAAATGATCAGGCCCGAAGGCATGCAAAATACCATACCAAAAAATTACCGCCACACTGGCTGTCTCAGCCCCCATTAGTACCCCTTATATGGTGATGTGCATAATACAGTTGTCCCAAAGCTATCCCCCCGTCATTGATGGGAGTTTGCTCTTGAAAATAGACTGTGCGCCCTTTTTCTTTCAACCGATTTACCCCCAGAGATAAAAGGGTCTTATTTTGAAAAACCCCTCCGCTGAGAACAATAGGAAGATCGGGATACAAGCCTGCAAACTCTTCCATAATTGCCACAATGGTATTGATAAATCCTGTAGCCACTCTGGCGTATTCCTTTGCATGCAGCAGTCTAATGAAATCACGAATCATAGGAGACAAATTGACTATACCGTTCTCAATGGTATAGTCAAAACTCTCCTGTATCTTAGGGTTATAGAGCTCTTCCAAGCGACGTCCCGTCTCCCCCTCGTAAGACTCCTGATGTAAGATATCGCAAAACGAAGCCATCGCATCAAACACCCTCCCCATAGATGAACATAACGGTGAATTGATCCGTTTTTCCCATATTTTGTAATATGAGTTAATCTCTTCGTGGCTGAAATGGGCTAAAAAAGGAAGATCAAATTCCCGAATCTCTGCCAAAGAATACATCTCGAAGAGTAATGCCAGCGCAACTCTCTTAGACTCTTTAATCGCTTTTTCACCGCCCAGCAGACGAAATTCTTTGAGATGTCCGATCCGTTCGCAGTGTGTTGGATCGGCAATAAAAATTTCACCGCCCCAAATGTTTCCGTCATCCCCATATCCGGTTCCGTCAAAGCAAAATGCGAGTACTTGACTGTCCAATCCAAATTCAGCCATGCACGCCAATGCATGTGCATAATGATGCTGTACGGTGATAACGCTTACCCCCTGATTCTTCGCCCATTGTACTGTTGCATAGGCAGGATGTTTGTCACATACAATCACATCAGGAGAAAAATCATAAAAACGTTTGAAGGTGTCTACCGTCCGCTCAAAATACTCCATTCCCTCTAGTGAATAGAGATCACCTATGTGAGGGCTTAGTATCAATGTATCCTCGAATGCCAATCCAATCGTATTTTTTTGCTGCCCCCCGACTGCCAATATTTTCAGTGGTGTGCAAATGGTGTGTTTTAATGTAAAAGGGGTATATCCGCGCCCTAATCTCAGCACTGAAGATCGATTTTGAATCACTTGAAGTATCGAATCATCAACCGTATTGACGATATCACGATTAAAGTCTACGATGGTATCAACAACGCCTCCCAACCGATCTCTAAGTTCATGAATATTACGAACAATCGGCTCGTCACTGCGATTTGCACTGGTGGCAACTAATGGTGAGGTGAAAAAATCGAAAAGCAGATGATGTATCGGGGTATAGGCAACCATCGCCCCGATCGTGTCAATATCCGGCGCGACGTTTTGGGCCAATAGTGCATCCGTACCACTTCGCTTTTTAACCAGTACAATCGGGCGCTCTTTTGAGATAAGCCATGTTGATTCTTTCTCATCGGCACAGAGATATTTCGAAAGCTGATTGATGCTAGAAAACATCACGGCAAACGGTTTTTGGGGACGTTTTTTGCGCATTCTGAGAGTTGAAACTGCCTGCTCATTGGTAGCATCGCACAACAAATGAAATCCACCGATCCCTTTGAGGGCTACAATTTCCCCATTTTTCAAACATTGGGCTGCCTTTTCTATGACGCCCCTTCCTTGAGCAATAAGGTTGAGTTCACGATCAAACATGCTTAATACGGGACCGCACTCATGACAACTGATCGGTTGGGCATGATAACGGCGATTGCTTGGATCGTCATATTCTCCTTGACAGTGATTGCACATCTTAAATGATTTCATGGAGGTTAAATCTCTGTCATAGGGGAGCGTTTCAATGATACTGTATCGTGGACCGCACTCGGTACAATTGGTAAGGTAATAGCCGAAACGGCGATTATGAAGATCTTTCATCTCCGATAAACACGCATCACACACGGCAATATCGGGAGAAATCGAGGTGGTTTTTGCGCGATGGTGACTTTCTAAAATTTCAAATCCCTCAAAGTGTTTCACCTCTTGCTCATGAATTTCAATAGTATCAATACGAGCAAGTGATGGAGGATTTCTCTTCAGCGCAACGCTAAAAAGTTTGAGTTCATCAGAGGATCCCTCAACCTCGACAATCACTCCATCCCCCGTATTAAAAACGACTCCCCGCAAGTGATACTTTTTTGCCAGTTTATAGACAAAGGGTCGAAATCCGACCCCTTGCACCAACCCTCTGATCTCAAATCGCAAGTGTTGCATCATCTGTCAATCCTAGGATTACGATACGATTCTAGGATCTCACCAAGCGGAGCCATTTGATCTTTTTGCCTTGCAGTGATACCTGCTTCTTTTAAGACGCTTAGTAGAGTTTGAATAAATATCCCAAACCGTTCTTTGGCTATTGGACTCAAATCCATAGCAACGGTTTGGATGTCAGAGGGGATGATCCCTAGAACGCTGATACTAGCCCTCACATCCATCAAAGACGCCAACTCGATCATTTGGGTCACTTCAACCTCATGAACCGTTTTACGCGTATCTCCAAGCCCTAGAAGTACCTCTGAGGGGAGATGATAGATTGATCCTGCTTCTTCGTCGATCGAAAGGGTATCGAGAATGATGACGTGGTCGTAGTCGCTAAAATAGCGCATCAGATTAAATCCCAGCGTCCCCCCGTCAATGATATCGATTGAGGGTTCAAAACCGTAGTTCATTTCCAGATACTTGGTCGCATAGACCCCTATCCCATCATCCGTAAACAGGATATTTCCTACCCCGATGACTGCGATACTGCTCATAGATTCGTCTATACAGAACAAACGGTCTGTATTTTGTAGTGTGAGAGTTCACGGCCCTTGGTATCAATCACATGAACCGCACAGGCCAGACACGGGTCAAACGAGTGGACAACCCGTAATACTTCTAAAGGACGTGATGGATCGGAGAGTTTGATCCCGATAAGTGCCTCTTCATAGGGACCTCGCTGACCTGTTGCGTCTTTGGGCGATGCATTCCACGTTGTGGGTGCGACTACTTGATAATTGGAAACTTTACCCTCTTGTATTTTGACAAAATGGCTCAATATCCCTCTGGGTACTTCAAATATTCCAGCCCCTTTGGACGTTGTCGGTAGCTCTTCAAACACATACTTGGTCCAGGTTGTTTCATCGTAGTATTTGATGTTTTCGATCAAGTCGCTCATAAAGTCAAAGAGATAATCGCAGCAAACTTGCGCTTCTACCGCACGCGCCGCATTACGCCCAACACTGGTAGAAAAATCGATCAGTTTCATCCCGCTCTCGCTCATAAAACGGTCCATATAGGGTTTAATCACCGGTGATTCTTTGACAACACCCATGATCATACGCGCGACAGGGCCTACTTCCATCACTTTGCCCTCATAGCGCGGCGCTTTGACCCAGCTGTATTTTCCCTCAGATTTGAGCGTCCCATCTTCATTTAAATCGGTATAAAATGGTGTGCTGTCTTGGTCATACGGCGAACTTGGAGGATTGCTTTCATACCATGATCGTGACGCTTCTTCCGTGATCTTGGAGGGATCAAACGCCTGTACTGCATCAAAATCATGCCCTGTGATGACACCGCCAACAAAAAGCTGCTCTTTGTTAGGCAAACGGTAACCGCCGCAACACAAAAAATTTCCGCATCCGCGCCCCTCACCGCGCTCAATCGAATCCGCGTACGCTTTGACCACCATTTTGATATCAGGGATATACGCACGCTCCAAAAATTCGCGCACCTCTTTGATAATAAACATGAAATCATTGAGCCGTTGGGGATTGAGCATGTCCGCAACACTCGTCACTCCGCCTACGACTAGGTTTTGAGGATGGGGGGTTTTCCCTGCGAAAATGGCGATTGCTTTGGAAATATCGTGCTGTATGCGCAGAGCTTCGAGGTAATGGTTCATGTGCACCAAGTTCTCTTCGGGAGTAAACCGATAGGTCTCATGCCCCCAATACCCGTTTGAAAACAGTCCCAATCGCCCTGCTTTAACAAAACTGCCCAGCTTCTCTTTGACGCTTTCCAAGTGTCCCTCAGAGTTACGATACGGATTCTCGTGATACTGTTGCGCCATCGTAACCGCTTTGGCACAATCAGCCTCCAGCGCACTGGTAATGTCCACAAAATCAAGAGAGTGGAGATGGTAATAGTGAATAATATGATCCTGTACAAAAAGGGCCATAGTGACGAGATTACGGATAATCTCAGCATTTTGCGGAATGGTGATCGAGTATGCGTCTTCGACCGCACTGATCGAGGCACGATAATGGACGTTGGTACACACTCCGCATATGCGCTGAGCGATCAAACCGACGTCTCTGGGATCACGCCCTTTGAGTATGATTTCTATCCCTCGAAACAGCTGTCCCGAAGCCCATGCTTCGGTGACGACATTATCCTCATCGACCTCTACCTCGATACGCAGATGCCCCTCGATACGGGTGACGGGATCGATGACTATTTTATTCTTACTCATGAGGTTCCTTGGCAAGTGGCCGATGATTGGCGTATTGATCGAATGCTATTTTACCCGCACCGCAGGCAAAACATCCATGACCTGCTTGAACAGGCCAACTGGTCCCCTCATTAAACTTCACCTGCGAGCAATTCATCTGCGCATACGGCCCTTTGCATCCCATCATAAACAAACACCACCCCTTCTTGGCTCCCTCATCGCCCCATTCGAGAACAAATTCACCCAGATCAAAATGACCGCGCCGCTCACAGTTGTCATGTACCCTAGCTCCGTACGCCCATATCGGACGGTTCTTTTCATCGAGTTTTGGAAATTCCTCAAACATCATAAAATGCAGCAGCGTCCCTACGATGTTTATCGGATTGACAGGGCATCCAGGCAGATTGATGATGTCTGTCCGCCCCAGTGCTTCGGCTACACCTACAGCCCCCGTCGGATTAGGGGCTGCGGCAACGACCCCTCCATCATACGCACACGATCCTACAGCGATGACTGCTGCAGCATTTTGTGCGACACGCTGCAATAGCGCATGCCCCGTCTCTCCCTTCGTACCGATACGCAAAAATTTGCCATCAAGCCCAAGAGGTACTGCTCCCTCGACGATAAGGACGTATTTTCCAGCATCATATTTTATAATATTATCTAGTACGGTTTCGGATTGATCGCCTGAACCTGCCATTAGCAGCTCATGATAATCCAGCGAGATATATTTGAGAATCAAATCGTCTATTTTTGGATGGGAGGATTTGATAAACCCCTCCGAATTTCCGCTGCAATCGGCGAGTTCCAGCCAAATGATCGGAATTTTATTGAGCTGTGAAACCCCCTCTTTGACGACCTCCTCGTATCCGGGATGCAAGTTCATGGTTGCGGTAATCATCGAGACCCATTTATTGAACTCACTCCCCATATCAAAAGACTCCATTGCCTCTTCCAGATTCTCAAAACTGAGCTGATTTTTGGGATGGATTTTATTGTACTTTTCGATCCGTGCACGTACCAGTGCCATCTCGGCTTCTTTTGCATCCGCTTCTCTTTGTGCCCGTAGCTGTTGCGCCATCGCAGCATCCACCGGTGTCGCCGCGATCAATGCCGTAATGTCTTGTTTACAACGTCCGCATACCCGTCCTGCCTCAGTATATGGTTTCAGCCCTCCAAAAGAGGTAATGGCATTGAGTTTGATGATATCAACAAGTTCTGCCTCATAAACACTTTCACAGCTACAAACAAGCCGTCCTTTGCCGCTATGAAGTCGATTGGAATATAAATAAGCCGCATCAATAGGCTTATCCATCTCGATAAGGCGCTTGAGGTGAATCAGATCGATATTCGTGTTGATCCCGATAAAGCGTTTTAGACGGTCATGGTTAACGATGTACTGATCAACCCGATTCTCATGGGTGATCAAGATGGTTTCATTGTCAGGATCTTTTGGGTTATAACTGGGGGAACTGACATCGGCAAAGAGGAATGATCCCACTTTGAGTCCATCTATGGATACTTCCTGAACAAACTGTTTGGTTTCTAATCCCAATAGCGTATCAACGGCCACCTCTGCTTGCAAGGTACACTCTTTGACACGTCCTGCTATAAAACCGCTGCTACGTAGCTGTGCCGCTTCCCCCACACAGTAAATATCGAGATTGGAAGTACGCATATTATCGTCTACCAAAATCCCTTTGTCACATTCGAGTGCTTGGCGTGCAAAATCAATCCGTGGATCAATGCCCACACCAAAAATCAGAAACGGGTCTTCAATGATCCTATGACGCGTCTGTATACTCTTAATGGTGTTGTCAGAGATCGTTTTATCGATTATTTCATCATTAAATTCGATACGTATACGGGGATCCTGTTCAAAAATCCCCCGCAGTAATGCAATTGCTTCTCGGCTCAAATCCTGCGAGTAAAGGTATTCTTTTCGAGCCAGCAACGTGATGGATTTGGCCGATGGGCTTTGCATCAACGTATCGAGCAATTCCAGACCAATCGGTCCCACCCCAACAAGGACCACATTTTTACCCACGATTCCGTCCGCTATTTTTTCGCTGTCTTTTTCACTACGAAACGTTGAAGCATTACTAATCCCCTCAATATTGAAGAGCGTTTTAGGTTCCGATCCGGTGGCGATGATCAGCTTATCATAGGCAAATACGGCATGCGAGCTTAGAATGCGTTTTGCCGTCCCGTCGATACTGAGAATGGTTTGATTGAGTTCCAGACGTACTTTTGGATGAAGCTCGAGGGTAATGGATTCAACACATTGGCTTTTATTGACAAGGGCACACAAGTGAATACGATCATAAGGAGGATGTGTCTCATCTGATACAATAAGTACCTCGGAGGTTGGGGATTTTTTCAGTATGGTATTGGCAAGGTAGACCGCAGATATCCCGCCGCCGACAATCACAATTCGCACTTCAGCCCCCTTTGTATAATGTATTATTATGACATAAAGTTAACAAATTTATTCACGTTGATTAAAGCCTATAGCCACTATTATAGCGCTTCTATTTACTTTGGAGCCATGATATGACAAAAAAACAAATTACCAATCTTTTCTACTATCTTGCGATCGCTGCTATCGCTGTCTATTTGGCCTATGTCAAAGGTTTTATATTTTCAGACTTTGAATCTATCTCTCCTAAATCAGCCTATGAGCTATTACAACATGATGCCCATATAACGCTTTTGGATGTCCGTACACCGGAAGAATTTTCAAAAGAGCACATTGAAGGAGCAACGCTCATCCCTGTACAAGAATTGAGCCAAAATCTCTCAAAACTCATCGGTGTTAAAGAGAAAAAAATTATTGTCTACTGTCACAGCGGTACTCGCAGTATTGCCGCTTCACGTATTCTGGTTGAGAATGGATTTATTCCTCTTAATGTAACAGGTGGGATCACAGCATGGAAAGCGAACGGGTTGAGCGTTACAACACTTTAAAAAACTTATATCCTGCCGATATATCTGTAACTTCAAAAAAGGGAACAAATAATGGATCCAATCAATTCGAACACAATGTCAAGTCCTGAAATGTTCGCTATGAAAAAAGCAATGGAAGTTCAGGAGCAAGGAGTGATGAAGGTATTAGAAAGTGCACAAGCTTCTGTTACACCATCAAACTCAGGTTCTTCATTGACTGGTATCGGTCAAACTCTCGATCTTCGTGCTTAATTAACAGACCTTCAGGGGTCTGCTGACGTTTATACCAATCATAGCGTTCCTCAATGCGATACAATATTTGAATGAAAACACTTTATTTAATCCGTCATGCAAAATCTGACTGGAACAATCCTCTTTTAAGTGATTTTGATCGTCCCCTCAATAAACGGGGAAAAAAGGATGCTCCATTTATGGGAAATGTATTGGCCAAAGCGCATATTCATCCCGACCTCATTGTATCGAGTCCTGCTGTTCGAGCACAGATGACAGCCGTAGAGATTGCCAAAAAAATCGGCTACGACAGCGATTCAATTCTCTATAATGAGACTTTGTATGCAGCGTCTTGTGATGAAATACAGCGTGTGCTGAAATCGGTTTCATCGAGCCATAAAACTGTTTTTTTGATAGGGCACAATCCTGGGCTGACCGAATTTGCCGAATACATCAGCAGGCATTCCATCGAAAACATACCAACCTGCGGAATTGTCTGTGTGAAACTAAAAGAAGATGATTGGAGCAGTATCACAGAAAATTCAGCCCAATTTGTATCCTTTGATTATCCAAAGAAGCATAACGAGCCATGATAGCATCAATAGAAACTCCCCATTCAAAAACAGCTGAAGAAATTTATACTTTACTCGACAGTTCCCCCTCCGGGCTTAATCCGGATTCAGTATTAAGACGTCAACATCTTTATGGGCCTAATCTTCTTCAAGAGGAGCAGCGTTCTCTCAACGCCATTTTTATCGACCAATTTAAAAGCCCTATTGTCGCTATTTTGATCGCAGCGGCACTGCTCTCGTATGCAATGGGACATAATACAGACAGTATGTTCATCATGGGGATACTGATCATTAACGGTCTCTTGGGATTTTTTCAGGAATATCGCGCTGCAACGTCGATTCAAGCCCTCAAAAAACTGACCGACACCCATGTGCTCGTGGTACGTATGGGGATAGAAGCATTGATCCACTCCCAAGAACTCGTACCTGGAGATATCGTTATTCTGAGAGAAGGTGATCTTATTACGGCCGATATCCGACTTATCGAATCGCATGGATTACAAACCGAAGAAGCAACCCTAACAGGGGAATCTATCCCCTCTTCCAAACAAGCAGACCATCTTCTCCCTGCTGTTGCCCTACCCTATGAACAAAGCAATATCCTCTTTTCGGGAACGCATATCCTCAAAGGGTCTGCGAAGGGGATTGTCACCGCGACGGGCGAACAGACTTATTTGGCCTCTATTGCCAAAAGTGCTCAAGAAAAATCACCTCACTCACCGCTCACACGATCATTGGCCATTTTTTCCAAACGGCTCATTATCCTTTTGATCGGGGTATTGATTCTCGTAGGAATTGCCGGTGTCCTACAGGGTAGAACTGCTATTGAAATGTCCTATATTTTAATTGCCGAATTGGTTTCGGCAGTCCCGGAGGGGCTTCCTATCGTGGTCACCCTTATTCTGGCAATGGGTGCGTATCGGCTCAGCCGGCATAAAGTCCTTGTCCGTCATCTCCCCTCTGTTGAATCTCTGGGAAGCGCTTCGGTCATTGCCACCGATAAAACAGGGACCATTACCGAAGGGTATCTCTGTGTTCGAGAAGTTCAAGCGCAGGACGAGAAAACCCTCAAACTCTGTGCAACACTGTGCAACGATGCGAATGGAGTACGCGGTGATCCGGCTGATATGGCATTGGCGAGGTGGATCGGCTCCGATTATCCCCTACTTCGCAAAGATAACCCACGCATCTTCTATCATCCCTTTGACCCGCAGCTACGCTTGATGGCTACCGTCAATAAAACGAGAAATACAGAACGTCTCTATATCAAAGGGGCCTATGAAGCGCTAAAAACACTATCCCTCAATACTCCCAATGAGCTGGAAAGATTCAACGCTACCCATGATACGATGGCCATGAAAGGACTGCGTGTATTGGCATTCGGTATCAGTGATGAAAAGTGGGAAGATCCAAAGGAATGGGCGATACGGATTGTCGGATTGATCGGCTTTGCCGATGCGGCCAAACAGGGTGCGGCAGATGCCGTTCGCCAGGCAAAAGAGGCAGGTATACGAGTCATCATGGTAACCGGTGATAATCCGATAACAGCACAAGTTATCGCCAAAGAGGTCGGAATATGGTCAGAAGGTGAGAGCGTTCTCATCGGCGTAGCCATTGTTGCTATGGACGATCATCAGCTTCAATCGGCTCTAAAAGAGTCTACCGTAGTCGCACGTGCCCTCCCTGAACATAAATATCGAATAGTCAAACTGCTCCAAGAACAAGGGGAGATTGTGGCTGTTACGGGAGATGGGGTAAATGATGTCCCCGCACTCAAAGCAGCCGATTTAGGAATTGCGATGGGCAACGGAAGCGAAGCGGCAAAATCAACTGCAAAAATGGTAATTACCGACAATAATTTGGGGGTAATCGTTGATGCGATACGGCAAGGGAGAATCATCGCCGCCAATCTTCGCAAAGTCATCTTTTATCTCGTTTCCACATGTTTTGACGAAGTACTTCTCATTAGCGGAGCTATTATACTGGGGCTTCCCCTCCCGATCCATCCAACACAGATCCTTTGGATTAACATCGTGACCGACGGGGTGATTGATAAAACATTCCCGATGTGCCGCGAAGAGGGGGAAGTGATGCAAAATCCTCCTCGCCGACCCGAAACACAGTTTTTTGACCGCTGGCAACTGGCAAGAACGAGCTGGGTTTCACTGGTCAACGCATCCGTAACACTGGCTGTTTTTATCCATCTTCTTGAAACCGGACATACTTATGAAGTTGCCCTAACCGTCTCCTTTTGTATCATCGTTACATCTCAATGGGTAAACGGTATCCTCGCCCAAAAAGAACACGAGCCATTTTTACGTAATGTTCGCAGCAGTCTAACGATCAATCCATGGATATGGGTTGGTATTAGCGTCGGTATCGCTTTGCAAGCCATCGCCTTGTATGTAGCTCCACACTGGTTCCATGCGATTCCTCCAGATAAAGAAATGCTGACCTACATTGGGGCAGCTACCGCTGTTGTATTTGTCCTAATCGAAAGTTATAAATGGGGTGAATGGAGTTTAAAAAGGTCGATACATAAATCTAACAATAAAAGATAGCCAAACCACTCTAATATTCTATTGACCGATGCAGGTGTACAATTTCCTCTACACACTAATTTTAGGAAAAATATCATGAAAAACATTCTTCTCCTCAATCTTCACCAAAAATATGAAGGATTTGCCAACGGCAATCTAACACATGACCTTATCAACGAGGCCAAGAAGTTTTTCACCGCTAATGGATACGAAGTACGTGAAACCGCCATTGATGAGGGTTATAACGTTGCCGAAGAACTTGAAAAGTTCAAATGGGCGGATACGATTTTCGTTCAGTCTCCCGTTTACTGGATGGGATTGCCGTGGCTGGCAAAAAAATACGTTGATGAGATTTTCTCAGGCGGGAACAACACGGTTACTTACGTCAGCGATGGACGAAGCCGTGACGATGCCTCCAAAAAATACGGTAGCGGCGGATTAATGCAGGGGAAAAATTATATGCTCAGTTTCACGTACAACTGTCCTACGAGCGAATTTAACAATCCGCAAGGATTTTTCGAGGGGATGAGCGTCGATCAGGCGAATATCGCTTTGCACAAAACCTTTCAGTTTTGTGGAGCCACACCGCTAAAAAGCTATTCCGTCCATGATGTCTACAAATCAGATTTCAGTATCGACGATGCACTGCAAGGGGTACACCGTGCTTTAGCAGAAAACTTTTCTAAGTAACTACTCTCATCTCAATTATCTACAGTAGTAATCGTCATGATGGCGGTTATGCTGGTGACGACGAGTATAGACAACACGGGGTGCCTGTTGTACGTAAATCGTTTGTTGAGGCTGTACATAATACACCCGTTGAGGTTGAGCATACGCCACATAGCGCTGGGAATATACACGGTTGTCATAATCCTCATCATTATAGCTTCTGGTATTGCTGTTACTCCCTAGCATCGTGCCGATAACCGCACCACCGATAGTTGCTGCCGTATTACCGTCACCTTTACCGAACTGATGTCCGATCACCCCTCCAATAGCCCCACCTAAAATCCCGCCGATAACGTCATCTGCCATAACTACTGATGAAAACGTCAATGCCAGCAATAATAGAATCCTTTTCATGGTATCCATCCTTCAAAAAACAAGTTATGCAAGTATCGGATTTAAGTGTGAAGCAATTGTGAATTCTTATTGTTTTGCTAATAGTTTGTGAAGGAATTACGAACAAAGATCATTTTTTAAATTTTCAAGCAACAATCTCTTTAATTTGATTTTCATTAAATATACTGATATTAATTGTCTGATAAATTATTTTTTTTTCTTTGTCTTCTTTCATAGGAGAGCACCAAATCATTCCATCTATAGATAACACTCTTAAAGAATAACAGCAGCTAAAGAAAGTTAGAAAAAAATTGAAAAGAAATAATCAAATCTCATCTCCTATCTTATAGCGCTCAAGAGATTCATTCAATTTTTCATCAGTTAAACCTACCTTAATTCTGTATGGTCTTATCACACTCTCGAGTAGTGTGTCTGCATCTCTTAGTGTTGTTTGATAGTTTTTTAGTTCCTTAATCATTTCATAGCAACCTTTTTCAGTCATAAATATGTCAGTTCTTTGCTGAAAATAATGATGTGCCAAAAAATTTCTAACTTCTAATGCATCATTTAATTTAAATTCAAAGTCATTTTCAATTTCAATATGCTTTTTTAGGCTTTTAATCATTGATCCGAGTGTTTTTTTGAAATGATATTCAGTAAATTTATCATGCTTATCTTCCCATTCGGATCTACTTGTCGTATTTATTATATTGGAAGGGATAAAGTCAATAAGAGTGAGCGCATTAACAATGCCATGCTCTAGTACTTGTGAAAAATACATGCTTAAACCATAATGGGCGTAAACTTCTCGAGTTAATTCATCATGATTCATATAAATTCTTTTTGATTAGTTTGAAGGAAAAAGCGACAGGCTACTTTTAAAAAAGTTAAGCGTAAAATACTATGACTCTTCTTTGCTCCACTCATTCTGATTAAAAATACCCAGAACAACAATATTCTCATCATCGATCAAATACGGGATAGTGTAACCTTTGTGGATCAATTCTCGGTTACCGTCCTCAGTTGGTCGCCCTTTACGGGGATGATCGATTAAGCTGTCAATAGCTGTTTGTAATGCACGGTTAAATTTTTTAGCAGCGGTTCGTTTGTCTTTAGCTATACATGAAACTACCGCTTTTAATTCTTCTTTGAATTGTTCACCACGTATAATCTTCAAATTTACGCCACGGTATCAATATACTCGTCCATTTCATCCCAGAATGCTTGATCAACTGGATATGTTTCCATCTCACCTGCTCGATACTCTTCGATACGGCGTTTAACCTCATCTGCATACCACGGCTTGGGGTCTATTGTGATCGCTTCTTCTGGCAGAGTGCTAAGGAGCTTTAACGCTTCCTCAGCATAAAGGTCGTTTACTCGTATTGTCATAACGTCCCCTTTTTAATGTATTGAGAAAATTATAACACGATTTGCGCGTATTTAAATTTAGGTATGATTTTTTTAGTGAGGAATTATTTGATGTGTGTGGTGGGTCTTGCAGGATTTGAACCTGCGACAACTCCGTTATGAGCGGAGGGCTCTAACCACTGAACTAAAGACCCGTTTGTGGAGCGCAATTATAAACGCTCTTTGATTAGACGAAGCTTTTTTTACCAACATTATCGTATAAATATCGAAATTTATACGCTATAAGATTTTCCATCACGGCAAATAGCACCATAAAGTTGACAAAACTGCTGCCTCCATAGCTAAACATCGGCAGAGGAACACCAACAACAGGGAAAAGCCCCATGGTCATCGCGATGTTGATACTCATGTAAATGAAAATCAGAAGCGATAACCCTCCGGAAACAACTTTGGTGTAATAGTCACTTGCCCATGTAGAGAGCATTAACAAATGAATAATCAGCGCTGAATACAGCGAAATTAGAAATAAAGCTCCTAAAAATCCGAATCGTTCAACAACATAAGCAAAAATAAAATCACTCGAGGCGATAGGGAGGAACTTCATTTGTGTCTGTGTTGCATCTGCTTTTTCTTTACCAGTAAATCCACCTGAACCGATCGCAATAATGGATTGCTCGACATGGTAGCTAGGCTTTTCACTGACAAAATCAACCAAGCGCTGTCGCTGATAATCGTGTAATTGTGTATAGACAAGAGGCAATGAAATCAGAAATACCGCACCCAATCCAATCCAAACTTTCCAATGAACGCCAACCAAAAACAAAATCCCATATCCCAATAATGCAAGTACCACAGCAGTTCCCAAATCGGGCTCTTTTGCAATAAGAATAAAAGGTAAAAGAATAAAAAATGACAATTTCATAAATTCTTTGAATCGGTACCCATCCCTTTCAGGGGGATTACGACTGATCAAATAGGCCAACATCAGAACAAATGCAGGCTTGACAAGCTCAGATGGCTGTAGCGTAAAATGGATAAACGGAATTTCAATCCATCGTTTTGCACCCAATCTGGCATGTCCGACAAACTCTACTGCAAGCAGCAGTAAGATACTCACCCAATAAAAAATGGGAATCATCCAAAACATACGTCGTACCGGTAATAAAAACAACGTCACAAATACACCGATACCGACAATGACATAGGTCAAATGTTTTTGTCCAAGCATTGGATGAATCTCCGTAATCAACCAGCCGGAGAGAAAAATAATAGGCACTAGCAGCACAACTGTCACAAAGTCAAAGTGTGCTAAAATTCTACGATCAATATTGAGCACTGCAATCTCATCTTTTAAATTAAATAATTTTGAGTGAATTGTAGCATAAGGGGACTTAACCCCAAAGGACTCAATTTTAAGGAAATGAATGGAACGTGAAAATATAACTTTTGTGGTTGAAGAGGCTATGCGCCTTGACCTATTTTTGGTCGAAAAGCTGGCTCAAACACGTAACCAGATTGCTCAACTCATCGAGCAAAATGCCATCGAAATAAATGGCAAACGATGTGCTAAACCAGGGGTAAAACTCAAAGAGGGACAATACGTCCAAATACTGTTTCCCAAAGCAAAATCAACACCGGCTATGGTGATTGATTTTGATGTTGAAATTTTATTCGAAGATGATGATATTTTGGTCATCAACAAACCAAGTTCCCTCACCGTTCACCCAGCACCCAGTGTCAAAGAACCGACGCTCGTAGATTGGCTCAAACACAAAGGGATCAGCCTCTCAACACTCAGCGGAGAAGAACGCCACGGTATCGTACATCGACTAGACCGCGGAACCTGTGGTGTTATGGTAGTAGCCAAAAATAATACGGCTCACGAAGCACTTTCTCAGCAATTGCAAGACAAAAGTATGGGACGCTACTATCTAGCCGTTTGTACTCCTCCTCTCAAAGATGAAGAGACAACCATAGACAGACCAATCGGTCGAAGCGCGCAAAACCGTCTCAAAATGGCGATAAGCGAAACAGGTAAAAGTGCCAAAACAATGTTTCGCAAACTCCTCACTTCACACGATGGAAACAGCGAACTTATCGTCTGTAAACTCTTCTCGGGACGAACGCATCAAATCCGTGTTCACCTCGAATCTATCAGCCGTCATATACACGGCGATCACCTCTACGGCGGGCAAACCAAAGACATCAAGGTGGAACATATTTTGCTCCATGCTTACATGCTGTATTTGGTACATCCGACCACGGGTGAATCCCTCCATTTCAAAGCTCCTTTGGATACCGTTATGGAGACTTATTTAAACAAACACTTTAATTTAAAGGAACTTCATGCGAACATCGATGCTATACGCTTTGAGCATCTCTTTAGCGCTTAATCTTTTTACCGGATGCAGCAAACTGCCTACTCCAGAAAAAACCATTACTATTGATCCAACTTTACCTGCTCCTTCGATGAACGGTTCTTTGTCTGATATTACCTCTACTGCATTTGAATGGAAGGCAATGGAAGACCCAAGAGTGAGCGGTTATTATGTTTACCGATCTACACAAAGTACCGAAGACAAAAAGCTTCAACGTGTTGCCACGATCGACAGCCGCTTTGCAACGCACTTTGTTGATGAGCATCTGGTTCCTAACACGCAGTACCAATATCGGTTTTCATCTAAAGGCAAAGGAAACACTGAGTCCCCTGCCAGCGAGACAGTCAGCGTAAGTACCCTCCCAATGATCGCTCCTGTCAGCTTTTTTCAATCCGTAGGTAATATGCCGCGAAGCGCAAAACTCTTATGGCGTCCACACCCTAATGCTAAAATCAACAGTTATATTATTGACCGACTCAATGTGAACGATCAAAAATGGAGTGAAATAGCTACCATAACAGGACGTTTAAATGCAGAGTTTATTGATCGTGATCTTAAAGACGGTCAAATTTATTATTATCGTGTACGTGCCGTCACGTATGACAAACTGATCACTGAACCTAGCGAAACAAGCAAACTCGTTACCAAACCATTACCGCCGGAGATCAAAAACATCACTTCTACCAGTGATCTTCCAAAAGCAATCGCATTGAGCTGGGAACCAAGTTCAATCAATGATTTGGATCATTATAATATCTACCGCTCCAATACTTCTAATGGTACATACGTCTACCATGTAAAACTCACTGAGCCTAAATTTACCGACATCACAAAAGAAGACGGGGAAATTTTCTTTTATAAAATCACAGCTGTCGATAAAGACGATTTAGAAAGCCTGCAAAGCACCCCTATAGTTCAGGGATCAAGCTTAGTAAAACCAAAAACACCCACCTCGTTTGACGGAAAAATAAGTCCTAATGGTGTTGATTTGACATGGACAAACACTGATCCTAGAGCGGTATCGTATACCGTTATCAAAACAACCAAAAAAAGTTGGATTGATCGTCTTCTCGTTGAGATCAATAATATTTCTGACACAAAATTTCACGATGGGGACGTTACTGCAAACGTCGAATACCTTTACGAAGTTGTCAGTGTTGACAAAGACGGCATTCGTTCTCTTCCAACCCTTCCAATTGCGCTACATTATGAGACCAAATAACGTATGCCGCATTTACATCTAGAATCGTTTCATCCCATTGCGCTTCCCGCCATCGAAGGGGATGTTGCATTTGATTTTATCGCTACTTCACGCGGTGAGGGTAAAGAGTCGTTAATCGCCACCCGTTTCCGGGATCGTGAGTTTTTCGTGCTGCATAAAAAAAGCGGAGAAAAAGATCTTCTTAAAAGTGACAAAATCACCCGTCCCTCTCCGAATTATCTTATCAAACAAGCCTTGCTTGCTTACGCAAAACATTCCGGTATTGCCATACTCGATTCCAACGTCGATACTGCTGGGGAAAATGTTCATCTCAAAACGCATGATGCACTTAAATCCGTCGACTTTTTTGCCGACAATTTTCCAACCGATCGTGAAGTTCGTGTCGAAGTAGGATTTGGATCAGCACGACATCTTCTGCATCAAGCACTTCTGAACCCTGATGTTTTATTTATCGGTCTAGAGATACATAAGCCATCTATTGAACAAGCACTCAAACAAATCACCATACAAAACCTCACTAATATAATGGTATTGGATTACGATGCCCGTTTATTTTTAGAGCTTATCCCTTCCAATACCCTTAGCCGTATCTATGTCCATTTTCCCGTTCCATGGGATAAAAAGCCGCACAGACGCGTCATCGGTGATGTCTTTGTAGAAGAAGCACTTCGTACTCTTGCACCTCAAGGGAGACTTGAACTGCGTACCGACAGCGAGAACTACTATCGTTTCGCCCTCGAAACCTATTCTCACCCTGCCTATGCACGATTCGAAGTACGTAAAAATCAAGAAATTGCCATCGTTAGCAAATATGAAGACCGATGGAAGCGAATGGAAAAAAACATTTATGATGTAACTCTCATCAATGATTTCGAAAGTCCCAAAAAAGTCTTAGAGGGACAGTTTATCTTTAACGAAACGCCTATTAATGATGCTATACTCCCTAAACTAGAGCGCCAAACTTTCAGGCGGGAGTGGGGGTTTCTAAATACAGAAGCCAGTTTTGACATACGTGAGGGGGGATGGATGCTTCGCCTTGCAATGGGGAGTTTTGATCGCCCTGAACATCTTTACTTGATTGTTGAAAACGGAAAAGCCCGTTATTTTCCAACACAGCCAGTTCGCTCAAGTGCCAATCTAAAAGCCCATATCTTATTAAACGAGTTGCTACATGGATAAAGTCATTATCGCCCAAAACCTTTCTCTTTCCTACAAAGAGTTCGAAACCATAATCTCCAGAGCAACCTTCTCCATCGACGCAGGAAGCTTTGTCTTTATCACCGGAGCCAGTGGAAGCGGTAAATCAACGCTTCTTAAATCTTTTTACGGTGCTATCGAACCAAAGCAGGGACAGCTAAGTGTCGGTGGGGTTAACATGAACCGTATCAGTACCTCAAAACTCAATTTTCTGCGCCGTCATATCGGTATTGTCTTTCAAGATTACAAACTCATCAAAGAGTGGACGATTGAGAAAAATGTCATGCTTCCCCTTATCATCTCAGGGTATACGAGCGATGTGAGCGGCTCTCAGGTTCAAAAACTTCTAGGGCATGTCAAACTGATTCATCAAGCAGGAAAATATCCGCTCGAACTCAGTGGTGGAGAGCAGCAGCGTGTTGCGATGGCACGGGCACTGGCGCATAACCCTATTTTAATCCTTGCGGATGAACCTACGGGAAATTTGGACGAATACTCCTCCTCTGTTATTTGGAGCCTCTTAGAGGGTGCCAACTCTCAGCTCAAAACAACCGTTGTGGTTGTGACTCACCATATTCCAGAGGGGCTAAACGTCCCTTACATACACTATCATATCGACGCGGGTAACATCAATGAAATCGCTTAAAAATCATATATCCCTCATCATCGCCCTATTTACCGTTTTGGCATCAGTACAAATTTATGTTGCTGTAGATCGTACCATTGCAGCATATGAAACACGTCTCAAAGACGACTACTCTGTCATTGTCGTGGCTAATAAAGCATTTACTGCTGAAGAGTTTAAATCAATGAGCTCGATGATCGAACGCAGTGAACCTATTAGCACGATGCAAGTATTAGATCGCCTCAAAGGGGAAATGAGTCAAAAAAATCTTGACCTCTTACGATTAACCTTACCAAAGTTTTACCGTATTTATCTTAACCGATATCCATCGCCAAAAGAGATCAATAGCCTTCAGCATCTTTTACAGCGCAACCCTTCCGTTGAACGTGTTGAAGGATTTGCCCAGACACACGATACTATCTATAAACTGATGCTGCTTTTCAAAAATGTAGTTCAGGTCTTCTCCGTAGCCATTGCTGCCGTTACGTCCCTTCTTATCCTCAAGGAAATGCGTTTATGGCAGTTTCAGCACGCTGAGCGCATGAGTATTATGGCCCTCTTTGGTGCTCCCGTATGGCTTCGCTCTGCTGTCTTATTTCGTTTGGCCATCGTGGATGCAATAATCGCAACGATTATTTTATGTTTAGCGTTTTTTGTCATCGATTATTACGGCTTTTTAATCGCCCAGCTCAAAGCCATCGGTATCAGCGTTCAACTTTTCAACTTTGTCAATGATGCCCTTCGCTCTTTAGGAATTGCTTTGGGAATATCGGTTGCCTTAACCTTTATGATCGTTATTTTTCCTAATGAAGAGGACTAAATGACCTTTTTTCACCGTTCCCTTATCTTGGCAACCCTCCTTGGCGTAAGCGTCTATGGTGCTAAAATTGATGAACGAATACAATCGGCTACCTCTAAGCTAAATCAAGCCAAACAAACCTATTCATCTCTTAATAGCAAGCTTGAAGCCACTGCCAATAAAATTTTGCAACAAAAACAGGTCGTTGGTATTCAACAACAGAAGATCAATACGCTCGTTACTGAACTCAATTCCAAAGAAACCGTGTATCAAGCCAATAAATCAAGCTTACACGGTTTGGAAACGCAGCAAAATCAGCTGATTAAAACCCAAAATGATATTGAACAGCGACTCGTATTCGCCATTGCCCGTAACACCTCTATCTCTCTTCTGATTAACGACGATCGGGCCAAAGAGGCAAATGCCATCATCACCGAAGAAGCATTGAAGCTTCATCTCAAACAGATCAATCAAGAGATCAAAGAACTCAATTTTATTTTTGGTGAAAATGCTACCAAAATTTCTGCCCTTTCTTCTCAAACGACAGTACTCAAAAAATCGATTGCCATTATCGATCAGCAAAAACAAAACGTACTAGCGACGAAACAGCAAAATGAAAAAGCAATCGCTGCGCTCGAAAAAGAAAAACAAGAATACAAACGTTCACTTGGCCGTATTCTAAATCAACAACAATCCCTTCAAAATACGCTTGCAAGCTTGAATATAATAAAGAAAGAGTCTATGAGACCTCAGAAAGCTCCCCCTCCTCTCATGGCGGTAAAACCTGGTTCCAAACCGCTTCCTGCGGGTGCTAAAGAAGCTATTTCTGCCTATCAGCCGTCTAAAACAGCCAACTATAGTGGTGATCGTACGATTGCACCCCTCGATGGCTATGTCGTGACAAAACGTTTTGGTCCCTATACGGATCCTGTATACGGTATCAAAATTTACAACGAATCCGTTTCACTGCGTCCAAGCGAATCTGATGCCAAAGTAAAAGCCATTTTCAACGGTAAAGTAATCTTTGCCAAATCAACTGCAATGCTGGAAAATGTTGTCATCATTGAACACGATAATGGCTTGCACACCATCTATGCCCATATGGATAAAATTGCCCCTACCATTTCCGTAGGTCAACGATTAAAGCAGGGTTCTATTATCGGTCGTGTGGCGAGAGAATTGATGTTTCAGGTTACACAGCGTAACGCCCATATTGATCCGCTACAAGTTATTAGGTAATTAAAACGGCCAAACGGCCTGAACCATCTTACTTGCCCATCCCTGATTCACAGAACGATCAATATCCCCTTCGTTGGCATACATGATTTTGGCATCAGAGATTTTGGCAGAGCTGATCTGATTGTTTTGATCGATGTCGTAAGGGCGTATCACCCCGCTTAACTGCATGATTTGCTTTTGATCATCTACCATGATTTCTCGACGCCCTACGATGAAATAGTTCCCATTCACCATCACTTTCACAATACGTGCAGAAACTGTAGTCGTAAAGGATGCATTTTTAGTCGCTGAGCCTGAACCCGCATAATTCGAATTTGAACCCGCACTGAACCCAACATTAGCAACACCATTAAGCTTTGCCGTTGCCGAGTTAACTGCCGAGTTTTGTCCTCCGCTTGTAAACACGCCGCCATTGAGTCCCAAAGTATCCGCTTCACTGAGAGCCTTTACCGCTTTGTTAGAGCTTGTTGCCGTCTCTGAGATAACTACGGTAACAATATCATTCACATGCATCGCTTTGTGATCCGAAAACAGCGGGCTGTCGCCTTGGCCAAATAAGCTGCCGCGTGCCGCAAAACTGCTCTCTTCCTCACGTGCCGGCATCTCTTCAACGTATTTAGGCGGAGTAAAGGTGATATCAGGCTCCGTAAGTCTGGCCGTGCACCCATTGATAAGTAACGATACGGCAACAATAGAAAGGTAGGTCTTAGTCCCCATATTCGTCCATTCAAGAAGGTTATTTAGCTATAATAAGCAAAAATAGTTCCAAGGAAAACAGATGAGTTTGAAAGAACAAATAAATAACGATATCAAAACTGCTATGAAAGAAAAAGAAGTCGTCAAACGTGATGCATTACGTCTTCTTAGCAGTGCCATGAAACAAATCGAAGTAGATGAGCGTAAAGAGCTAAGCGATGAGGATATCATCAAGATCATCCAAAAGCAAGTCAAGCAACGCAACGATTCAATGACACAATACAAAGAAGCAGGACGAGAGGATTTGTATGACGTAGAAGCTGCGGAAGCGGCGATTTTCGAAACCTATCTTCCAAAACAGCTAAGCGATGAAGAACTTGAAGCCGCCATGCGCACTATCATTACTGAAATAGGCGCTGCGTCTATCAAAGATATTGGCAAAATTATGGGTGCTGCATCAAAGAGTATCGGGGCATTGGCAGATGGAAAACGTATCAATGAATGTGCCAAAAAACTTTTGAGCTAAGAGACGTTATTTTTTCTTTGTCTCTAGATGGCAGCACAACTCTACCGATGCAATCCTAAATACAATAGAGTTTTGGAAGATGAGAGGATGGGAATACTGACACGTCACAATTCCCTCGCAGGGTGAAATTATTTTTTCAAGTCTTTCACCGCTCAAGGCATCTATTATTTTACCAAGAACTTCTCCCTTTTGGACATGCGTCCCACACGTTACTTTTGAGATAAGAATACCTGCACGCGATGCTTTGACCAAGGTGATACGGTTTGGATCTACTATATTGCTCTTTCGTCCCTCAAAAACAGGAATGTTTAACATTTCACGTTTGGAAAGAAATCGTACAATTGCCGTATGTACCTCGTTGCTAACACTCTGATCTATTGCCCCATTTTTTCCAAAAACAATCGAGAATGCTTTCGTTTCCCACAATTGCCAGTTATATTGAAGCATCGCCGTTTCAACAGGGTCGTGCGGGCGATAATGGATAAAACCCAAGCCCAAGTCTTTCACACATTCCAAATCTTCGTAACCGCTTTGAACCAATTTCACATACGGTAGGCACATCCCCTGATCACGGCGACCTTCCAAAATAATCCCATAATCATACCCTTTGAGTGTGTCAAACAAGCGTGATGCAATGCGCTGTGTTGTTTCACCTTGGGCGTATCCTGGGAACATCATATTGAGATCCGTTTTATCCAGCGGCCAGTTTTTTTCACCCATATTAAGAGCATACGCATTAACCGCAGGAATCACAAGGATACGGCCGATAATAATCCCCTCTTCTTCTTTGGTACGCAAATATTCAACAAACTGCGATGCTACATAAAGCTGATTGATATGATCTCCACTCATAGCACCGACAATGGCAACTGAAGGCCCTTGGGTATTTTCTGAACCAAATAAAAAACCTTCGATTCGTAAAGGTGCCCGATTAGGTGATTCAAGCGTCACTATGTCAAATCGCTTCATTGTTTTTCTCCAAAAATTCGTCCAAGTAATGAGCCCTCATACACAATCGGATAGGCTCTAATCGTAAAGAGAATTCCTGCTATCGGAGCAATCACTTCATCCAAGACTTCACCACTCAATGCACTCACGATATGACCGACAACCGAACCTTTTTCGATAACTTGACAATGATCAATGACGGGGACAAACAATCCTGGACACGAAGCATTCAGATAAGCTACTTCACCCACGTGGGATTGGATTGGAAAACGTACTTTTAACGGTTCAATGTCCAATATTCCCTCGTGTGCCATAAGGTTGAGCAATCCATCCAGTAATTGGTGACCATACGCCTTGCCCAAACGCATTCCGACGCCCATTTCAACTACCAATGTTTTAGTCCCTATCGTATTCATCGCATGGGCAAAAGTTGATTCCAAAACCGTCACCGCATCATGTACCCAGACAAAATCAATGTTCAGTAAATTTGCCAAAGGGACAAGAACATCTTCTTGGGATTTTGCAATACGTACCTGAGGAATCTCACGTAAAAAGACATTACTGGAGTGTATATCGATCGCGAAATCACTGCCTCTCATGAGATTAACGACCCCATGGGCTATTTGTGCTGGAAGAAAATCATTTTTACTCCCCGGAAACGTTCGATTCAAATCAACATCATAAAAAGGGACGGAACGGGTAATACTGTCGATTCCCAAACTGTTAATTGCCGGATAAATATCAATGGTTCCTTTGATCGTATCAGGATGCTCTCGCAACCATTGTCCTAATAAAAAGCAAACATACTGACCCTCAAGCTCGTCTCCATGAATACCGCTGACTACGGAGATCCGTTTCGTCGATTGCCCTTGTGTAGGGGCGTAACGGCATCTTTGAATTCGGAAATTTTCCCCTACTGGAAGTTCAATCGTCAATACTTCTTCTATGTTACCCATACTCACCCTTGCGTTTGCACATCTTTTTCGGAAAATTCCAAAATGCACGCCTTTTCTTCGATCACTCTATCAATAACCCCGTTCACAATAGCGAGTGCTCTCTGTAAATCGGATGTGAAAATTTTACTGAATTGATAATTACGATTAAGCCGTTTTGCAATGGTATTCATCGCATCCAATTCAGAATTTACATAATCAAATCCATCATAGAGTCGTAAAATAAGATCAAATCGTTCAACGTATTGCCCTAAGCGCACAAAATTATAGGCTTTTGTACGTCCTAACTCTGAAGAAAAAATACCTAAAATAAAAGAGATATCATCAATAAAATCTTCCAACATGCTAGGCGTAACCACTTTTCCGCATTCACTTAAAATACGGCTATGGATTAAATTCAATCGTGCGAATCCTCGTTCATCCAAAAGGTTACGTGTTTCTATTGCATTTTCTCTGGCCATCAGAATCATAGAGGCAATGGAACTCCCATGATTGCCATAAACGCCCTGACGCAGGAAATCGTGGGCATCCCCATAATCAATCTCTATGTCTAATTTTGCATAGTGGTACCGACCGTAATCAATATCACGGTCAATGACGTTGTCGTATCCTATCACCAGTTCTTTAAGCATGGTCTGAGCACGCTGCAAATAACGCCCTTTCCAATAAAGCCGTCGTGCTGCATTAACGGTAATTGCTGTATCCATCATAGTTCTACCACCCACGTATCTTTAAAGCCTCCCCCTTGAGAAGAGTTTACCAAATAATTGCCCTCTTCCATCGCATAACGGGTTAATCCGCCCATACTGACCGTAATCTCTTCCCCATAAATCACATACGCACGTAAATCCGCCTTTCGAGGCTCTATGCCTCCATTGAGCATACATGGCAGGTCGTAAAATTCAATCACTTCCTGTGCAATAAAACGACGTGGATTTTCAATAATTTTGCCAATGATCTCTTCCCTCTGTTCAGGGGTTAAACGATTACCAAACAAGACACCGTATCCTCCCGCTTCCGCGACATCTTTTATAACGAGTTTATCAATATTTTCCAGTACATACTGACGATCTTTTTCGTAATACGGTAAATAGGTCGGTGCATTTGCGAGAATCGGTTCTTCTTTGAGATAATAACGGATCATTTCAGGGACAAAATAATAGATACCTTTGTCATCGGCCACCCCATTTCCTATACCGTTCATTATGGCAACATTCCCCGCACGATACGCACTCATCAAACGAGGTACACCGATAAGACTCTCTTCATCGAACTCTTTGGGATCTAAAAAATCGTCATCCAATCGTCTGTAAATCGCACCCACACGTAGGCGTTCACCATTATAACTGCGTAAATAAACGACTTCATTCTCAACGACTAAATCATCACCGCTAACCAATACCGCTCCTGTAATTCTAGCCAGATAGCTGTGCTCATAAAATGCCGAGTTGTAGCGCCCTGGGGTCAAGATAACATTGAGGCCGCCTGTATTGACATGATCCATGGCATCTTTGAGTTGCATACCGTATTGACGAATTTTAGAAATATTCATCTGCTCAAAAAACTCCGGGTACGTATGACGAAAAGCACGACGGATGGTAAGAGGATAGCTCACACCGCTTGGTACACGAAGGTTGTCTTCCAGAATTACCCAGTCGCCGCTCACCGTATCTTTTACCAAATCAATCCCGCTGATGTGGGTTCTAATCCCTTTGGGTGGAATAATCCCTTGAAAGCTAGGTAAATACCCTGTAGCTGAATCAATGTATTCTTTGGGGACGATACCATCGGCTACAATCTTTTGATCGGTATAAATATCGTTCAAAAAGGCATTAAGGGCACGAACCCGCTGAACAATCCCTGCTTGCAAATGATCAAACTCTTTTTTGGGGATGATACGGGGGATCATATCAAAAGGGAAGGAACGTTCAATAAAATTACCCTCTTTAAAGAGGTTAAAATTAACTGCATTCGTTTCTAGAAAATCCTTGAATTCCGAAACTTTACTCTGATCAACGCCATCAAAGATGTCGTAAAATTTTTGTAACTCAGGTGTGATAGGTTCTGTCATGCTTTCCCTTCGGAAACTAAATGTTATCTATCAATAATATCCTAAATGAGTATTAGGTATTGCTTAAATATTCACCAAGATGTCACAACCGTGTTGCAATTACCCATTTTTGAGTTTTTGCAGTGCCTCTTCAACATTATCCTGACGCATCAATGACTCTCCGACTAGAAAAGTATCCACTCCCGCCTTATTTAAATCAGCCAGTTGACCGTGTTCATAGATACCGCTTTCGGCCACAATAATTTTTCCATTGGGTATCAGAGGGATCAGATCGTAACAGAGGTTCATGTTCATCTCAAACGTTTGCAAATTACGGTGATTGATTCCAATGATGTCGGCACCTGCATAGATTGCTTTGGTCAGCTCTGATTTATCGTGTATTTCCACCAATGCTTCCATCCCCAAATGACGGGTATAATTTAAAAGCTCTTTAAGCTCACTTTTGGAGAGTGCCGCCGCGATAAGAAGGACAAAATCGGCACCATATACCAACGCTTCAAGAAGCTGATACTTAGAAATGATAAAATCTTTTCGTAGCAATGGGATACCCACATAACGACGAATTTCTGCGAGATAATCAAGATTTCCTTGGAAAAAATGAGGCTCTGTCAAAATAGAAATAGCGTTTGCCCCCCCGCGCTCATAGGCTTGAGCAATGGCTACAGGATCAAAATCCTCACGGATTACCCCTCGTGAAGGACTCGCTTTTTTAACCTCAGCGATAATGCGAAACGGTTCATCTGCCGTTGATGTTAAAAATGAGTACACGTCCCGTGGTGCTCTTGAATTAAACGCCAAAGAACGGCCTAGCCAGTCCATACTAAACTTAGCTTCTCTGATCTTTACATCTTCTCGGGTTTTTTCCAGTATGTCGTCTAATATCATTCTTTTTCCTTCGTTTTACACTTCTGTATTGCTTTGAGATGGTCTTTTACTTCCTGTTCATCTGTGCCAATCATGGATTCCACTCGTTTTATCAAACGCAATGCCTCCGCACATTCACCCAATTTATATTTTCCCCATGCGAGCGAATCAAGATAAAATGCAGAATCAGGATGTTTATCAAGTGCTTTTTGCACATATTTCATCCCCTCATCAACACCCAAGTCATGATCAATCATTAAATAGCCCAAATAATTGAGATACATCGGATCTTCTATTTCTTCATTTGCCTGTTTCAGGCCATCTACAACTTGTTTTAATAATTGACTGTCATTGCGATCTGTAGCAGCTTCATATTCAAATACTGAGCTTTGCGCTAAATAGAGAGGATTAGCATCACGTTTATACAATTTACGCGCCAGTAGCGATGCTTTTTTAAATTCCTTCTCCCGTACATACAGCTCCAAGAGCAAAGGATCATTCACCTCTGATTTTTCAAGCAAAATACGTAATTTTTGAAACTCTTGCCGATACACATAGATTCTCACTGCTTCTTGTGCAATCAACGGATCATTGGTGAGTTCATACGTAGCCTCATAAACTTGCGCAGCATCTTCCAAGGCTCCACTGTCCGCATATAAACTCCCTAGCCGTTTGCCTACAATCTTCGAATTTCCATGGGCACCGATGTGCTCTTTTAAAAAACGGATCGCTTCTTCTTTCTGGCCCAATTGTGCATACATAAGAAGGGCCATGCGATCAGCCGTTTCTTCATCATAGCTAAGCTCATAGGCTTTTTTTAGCTCATTGTAACCGCTTTGGTAATTACCAAGTTTTAATAATGCTTCTGCACTTAAAAGATAATCCGAGCTTTCTTTCGTTAGTCGGGACAAAGTAAAAGCCTCGTGAGAAGCCTCTGCATATTTTCCCTCTTTGAGCAAAGCAATAAGATGGAAGCGCAGCAGTATCTTATCCTCAGGATTTTTACTCAATGCTTCTTGTGTTGCATTCGAGAATAACGTAATGTCTTTAATCGATTCATACATACGTAACGAACTGTATAAATATTCTTTTTTTCCTGTTTTTAGATATAAACGCTTAAAATATTTCGAAGCCAAATCGTGTTTATGACGCACTTGTGCATCCATTGCTGCCAAAATATAGGTCTCATCGGTTATTTCAATCGGCAATTTAGCCCGAACAGCCCCGTGCGCCATCAGCGTAAACACTGCTAAAATCAATAAATATTTATTCATCCAATTATTCCCGGGCATTCCTGCTTTAGTTCATCGACTCGGTGGCGAAAATAATCCCAAAAAGGAAATGTCCGACACTGAAGCGGTCGAGCTTGGTAGATACTGCACCCATTGGCCTTACGGTCAAAAAAGACGCAGTCATGTGAACCGTTTACTATTTTTTCTTTGAGCGAAAACCGAAATCCCTCTTTACGCAGATAGGTACGGCGAAACTCACCCTCCTCCATCTCCAATAATTTGGCAATACCGGCGATTTCCGTCACCGAAACAAAGATATAACCGCTCTCACCCGTACAGCAATTACCGCCGCACGCTGCACAGGCACTCGAATCAAACGCGTAGCTAAAACCTTCTTGTGTCATATAATCGGACATTTGATACTGTGCGCCTTTGCTTTGTCATAAACCGCCTGTACAGCGGGAGTATAGGAATCGTTTTCAAACGTAATCAGCGGTGCCCATACGTTCATCGCCGACTTGCTGTTTTTCTTTACCCGAAACATCACCAGCGTGCTGGGACGGTCACTTTTAGAATGGACGAATTGTACATCAACGACTCTTAATTTGACAGCTTCAAATGCACTGCACAGTTGCGCAAATTGTCGTGCATCATAACAGATGACAGCAGAACCTTGAGGTCTTAAAAGCTTCGCTATTTTTTGTGCATAAAGATCAATGGGCATATGGACATTGTAACGGGCTTGATGGATCATCGCATTTTCTGAGCGTGCAGAGCCTTCATGATAAAAAGGGGGATTTGAGACAATCCAGTCATATCCCAACGTATCAGTATATTCCAAAAAATCGCACTCATGTAATAAGTAGCCAATGTTATTGATCTCCGCATTACGTCTCGAAAATTCAGCATAAACACTCTGTTTTTCAACCGCTTCTAGCTGGACATCACAATCCCGACCAACAAGCAATCCGACAATACCGCATCCGGCACCCACATCGAGCATGCGCCCTTTGGGATTAAAGTGTGTGATAAAGCCATACAACAGTATCGAATCGCTGTTATAGCAGTAGCCGCCGTCGGGCTGATAAAGGAGCATTTAGATACCTTTTTTAGTCATGTGTAAATTTTGCTATTTTTTTACCATAGGCTTAGACCTATGGGTAAATTTACAAACTTTTTACCCATAGCTTATATGCTATGCGTAAATTTTGCTATTTTTTACCTATATCCCTTTGCGTAATATCTCAAATAAATCAACGTTGATAAAAAATTTACTGTTTTTGATTTGTACCGTTTTTAATACACCTAACACTTCTAGCTCATTGAGGTATTTTGAAGCCGTTTTCCTCGTGATATGTAGCCTATCCACCAAAAACTCTATCTTCGTATACGGATGCATAAAAAGCACCTCAACCAAATCTTTGCTGTAAATTTTCGGCAGTTCAGTCGATATTTTATCTTGGGTAGCGATCATTAAATCGTTAATGCTCTCTATCAGTTCAACCGTTTCGAGTGATGTTTGCTCAACACCATCGAGCATATACAAAATCCACTCTTCCCAATTATCTTTGGTTCGAACCTCTTGGAGAAGTCTATAATAATCCGCCTTATGAGTGATGATATAACGGCTCAGATAGAGGATAGGAATATCGAGCAAATCTTTTAAAATCAAATACAAGATATTTATAATCCGTCCCGTTCGCCCATTTCCGTCATAAAACGGATGAATAGACTCAAACTGATAATGGATAATCGCCATATTGATGAGATCGTCTATCTCGTTGGGTTCATTGATATACGTTTCGAGATTATCCAAAAGTGCCTGTATGACTTCATACTCTTGAGGTGGAGTAAAGACAACCTCTCCTGTTTGCACATTTTTCAAAATCGTACCGCTTTGACGTCGCACACCCGCATTGTTTTGCTCTAAGACCTGTTGAATCTCTATGATGTACTTTTTGAGTAGCAAATTATTATCTTGTACAAGCGAAAAACCATTTAACAGTGCTTCTCGGTAGTTTTGCACCTCTTTGGCTTCATTAGTGACACTGGAAATATCCAAACCTGCGCGGTACAATTCATCATGCGTAGTGATGATATTTTCTATCTCTGAACTGTCTTTTGCCTCTTGCAGCACCAAAGAATTGATGAGAATCGCACTGTTGGGAATAATCTTTGCCACACCATTTAGACGAGCCAAAGCACGGTTGGCACTGATCGTTTTTTTGAGGATTTTAGTGGTTTCTATCTCTTTTTGAAAGGGTAGGATTTGTGGGATAAATTCTTTCATTTCTCGTTCCACCCTTCATCTCTATTTTGCATTTAATGATTGCTTTATCGACGTTTTTCGAACTTTTCTTCGAAATAATCACCGAACTAACAACCTCTAAAAGACACCCAATCTCTCAGGCTTTGGGATATAATTGTTTAATTATATCACTATATTAGGTTTTACTATGATTATCATCCCTGCCCGTCTTGCTTCTACCCGTTTTCCTCAAAAAGTCCTCGCGGATATCGGTGGTTTGCCGATGGTTATCCGTACCGCCAAGAGAGTCGAGTCCATCGACCGTGTTGTTGTTGCGTGTGATGATGAATCCATACTTCAAATTTGTGCCCAATACGGTGTGGAGGCACGCCTGACTTCCACAACTCATAAAAGCGGAACCGACCGTATAAACGAATGCGCTCAACTCCTCGATATTGCTGATGATGAATTGATCATCAATGTCCAAGCTGATGAGCCGTTTATCGAGACAGAAGTATTGGGGCTGTTGATCGAACGTCTCAATGCACTCAAAACACAAAACGCACCTTTTATCATGGCGAGCTGTTACAATGCCATCAACACCGAATCCGCCAATGATCCCAATATGGTCAAAGTCATCACCGATGATGTGCACAATGCCATCTATTTCTCTCGCTCTCCTATCCCGTTCAACCGAAGCGGGGAAGCCTCCTATTTTGGGCACATCGGGATTTACGGATTTACAAAAAAATCTCTCCACGATTTCTGTGCCCTTGGTGAAGCACCGTTAGAGGACATCGAAAAACTCGAACAGCTACGTGCTCTCTATCACGGCAAAAAAATATCAATGGTCAAAGTGGCCAGCAGCGGATTCGGGATTGACACCGTTGAAGATTTGGAACGGGCAAAAAAGATCTTTGGCATTTAAATATTTTGCTACATTCATGCTACACTTAGAGCGTACAATCATTGCATAACAATCATTTTGCAAGGAGCAATCATGACACTCATCGAAACATTTACTGACTATGTCCTAAACCGTAAAAGTCTCAAAGATTATGTGCAATACCGTAAAACAACGAATGAGCGCGGAGAATTTAACGATGCTAAATTAATCCAAGCCCAAGAGAATTTGGACCGTCTAAAAATGGAAGAACCGGAAATTTACGAAGCGATGTACACAACATTGAATGCCATCTATGCACACAATTCCGGATTGACTATCGAATATCCTCTCCAATTTATTCACCAAATCC
Organism: Sulfuricurvum sp.; assembly: GCA_030694265.1. Classification (GTDB taxonomy): domain Bacteria; phylum Campylobacterota; class Campylobacteria; order Campylobacterales; family Sulfurimonadaceae; genus Sulfuricurvum. Next base: position 76,571 of record JAUXYP010000008.1, on the reverse strand, counting down.
TCAAAATGTATGCGGGATCACTTACCCCGCGAAATATCTATGAAGAATACACACGGGTATTAGAACACTATCATCATAATGTGTAATTAAAAAAGTTTTTAGAATAACCGAAGCTCTCAAAGGATCAAAATGAATATTGTACGGCTCTCAATACAAAAAATTTTCAATAGGAAACACCAAGTTTTTGCCTATGAACTCCTTTTTAAAGACAGCTCAGACAGAGACACCGGTCTATCGGACAGTGTCAAAGGTACATCGCAGCTTGTCATGAGTTCCATAACCAGTCCCGAGCTCGACAAATTACTTGGAAAACGTAGTCTAGGATTTATAGATATTGATGAACTCAGCCTTACCAAAGGAATTTTGGATGTTCTTGACAAAGATAGATTTGTCCTCAATATTCACGAAAATATCAAACTCGATGACACTATAATCAATAAGATTATCCAGTATAAAAAAAGAGGATTCATGCTCTCATTAGAACGTTTTGACTCCAGTGCTGAGATGATTAATAAGTTTAAAAAACTGTTCAATTTTATAGATATTATCAAAATGGACGTTGTCCTCTCTCAACCTGAAAATCTTGAAAAAGTGATGAAAAAATTTGCAGACACACGGATTCAACTGTTGGCTCAAAATATTGAGACAAAAGAAGATTATAAAAAATGCCAAGAACTAGGGTTTGACTTCTTTCAAGGATACTATCTTGACCGGCCCGAAGTGATCGAAATAGTCGGACCAAAAGAAGCTGCCCAATTTGTCATTCTTCAACTCATAAAAATTATCAAAGAGGATAATACCGCCAACGAAAAACTTGAACATTTTTTGAAAAAACAGGCCGATTTATCGTATAAACTGATCCAATTTTTTAATAACTCAGAAAAACTCAACGTCAAAGTTGAATCTTTGACACAAGTGATTAACCTGATGGGGAGACAGAAACTTCTCCGATGGCTTATGCTCTACCTCTATTCGGAACTTTCAAGAAATCCTGCATCTAAAACACTCCTTGATCTTGCCATCAAAAGAGCCGAAAGCATGGAAGCCGAAGCATCACTGCAAAATAAAGATAAAGCCTATTTAGCGGGCATGTTTTCACTACTAAGTTCCATTTTTGAAACCAATATTAGAGAACTGATGAACCACATCAGTATGGACAGTGACATCACCTCTTTGGTCATAGATAAAAAAGGGATTTTTGCAGGAAGCTTAATGCGGGCGGAGCAGGCGGAAAAAGAGTACCTTAGAAAAATCATGATCGCCAATTTCGACAAACTTTACACGACTGATCTGGTTAATACTCTTGAATGCGGCGGAATAGCGATTGATAAGAATAAGATAGGTGAAAATAAATAAGGGAAGGAAAACCGCCTCAATAGAGGCAGTTCTTTATCAGAGGGGTTTAGATATTGTCGCGAATGTTTAGCTCAGCAATTAACTTGTTGTAGCTTGCACGATTTGTACGCTTCAAATAACGCATCAAACGACGACGTTGACCAACCAATTTCAAAAGACCTAAACGTGAAGAGTGATCTTTTTTGAAGATTTTAAGGTGCTCTGTAAGATCACCAATACGCTTTGAAAGCAATGCGATTTGAACTTCACTTGAACCGGTATCACCCTCTGTTCGTTGAAATTCTTTGATAATTTCCATTTTTTTAGCCGTATCTAAAGCCATAATAGCCTCCTGATGGGTAGTTAATTTACTTGAAAAATAATTTTCTCAAAGCAGGTCGGAATTATAGCCAAAAAACTCTCAATTAGCTATAAAAACCTCACGAAGTAACCTCTAATAGTTTTTTGCTATAATAGCCTTCATAAAATAAACACAAGGGGTCAAGCGATGTTGATGACAAAAGCCAGCGAATATGCTCTATTGTCACTGATCGCTTTAGCTAAAGCGCAAAAACCGCTCGATGCTGACACCCTCTCACGTGAACTCGATATCTCGAAGAGTTTTTTGGCAAAAATTCTCCAGTCCTTGGCTCGAAAAGGAATTTTGAAATCTTTCAAAGGGGTTAACGGCGGATTTGAGCTGGCCCGTAAAACCAGTGAAATCACCATGCTGGATGTGATGGAAGCTGCTGAGGGAAAAATGCCGGCAGTGTTTAACTGCGCTCCATCCAAGGATAGCTGCCCTTCCGATCAGGCAAGCACATGTGGATTATGGCCTTTTTTAAACCGATTGCAGGGAAAAGTAGATGCTTTTTTAAGTATCCTTACCCTTGAAGCCATTTTAGAAGAGTAACGCTTGGCAAAAGCAAAAAAAAGAGTCGTTAACGCCAGCACCATCCTTTCGGCGATATTTGCATCCCGTGACCTTAGTATGGTCGTTTTTGTTATGGCTATTTTGGCGATCATTATCGTCCCCTTGCCCAGCGGAATGCTTGATTTGCTCCTCGCAGTTGTTATCGCGATTTCGGTTCTCATTTTGCTTATCTCACTTTACATACCACGTCCTACGGATTTGACAACCTTTCCGACTCTTTTACTGATCATCACCCTCTTTCGTCTCTCCCTAAATATTGCTACGACGAGGATGATTCTCAGTCATGGTCATGAAGGGCCTGAAGCCGTCAGTGATATCGTCACAAGTTTTGGAAATTTCGTTATCGGCGGGAACTACGTCATCGGGGTGATTATTTTCAGTATCATCGTTTTGATCAACTTTATGGTTATCACCAAGGGTTCGAACCGCGTTGCTGAAGTCGCAGCGCGCTTCACACTCGATGCAATGCCTGGTAAACAAATGGCCATTGACGCCGATCTCAACAGTGGACTCATTGAAGAAGCTGAGGCCAAACGCCGACGTGCCGAAATTTTGCAAGATGCCAATTTCTACGGGGCCATGGACGGGTCGGGCAAGTTTATCAAAGGGGATGCTATCGCGGGGATTATCATCACCACGATCAACATTATCGGCGGTTTTCTCATCGGTATTTTTCAGTTTGATCTTGATGTTTCTGCCAGCGCACAAACCTATACCATTCTCACGATCGGAGATGGTCTTGTTTCCCAAATTCCTGCGTTAATTATCTCCACGGCAACCGGTATTATGATCACCCGTGCTTCCAATGATGAAGGCAGTTTTGCCGAGGGAAGTATCAATCAACTTATGGGTAATGCCAAAGTCATGATTATCGTCGGTGTGATAATGCTGATGTTTGCCGCTGTTCCCGGACTTCCAACCATCTCCATGGGCTTTGTCGGTTTGGTTTTTCTAGGGCTTGGGTACGCTCTCTATAAATTTGAAAAAGGGGATTTTGTTCTTACAAAATCTCCCTCAATCGGCACATCAGGCACGGCTGATGCTTCAAGTGATGACAGTACTGCTGGGACTTCCACTTCCTCTACTACACGCAAACGATCCAACGAAGAGATTGCCAAAGAAGAAGAAGCGGCACTGGAAGACATTCTCAAAATCGAAATGCTGGAACTCACTCTTGGGTATCAGTTAATACGTCTTGCGGATGGAACACAAGGGGGCGATTTATTGGAGCGTATTCGCTCAATGCGCCGTAAGATTGCATCCGATTTTGGCTTTTTAATGCCGCAAGTGCGTATCCGTGACAATCTGCATCTCAAACCAAACCAATACTCGATTTTGCTCAAAGGGGTTTCCATCGGTGATGGCATCATCCAGCCGGACCGTTATCTTGCGATGGACAGCGGAATGGCTATCGGAGAGATCGAAGGTGGAGAACCGACGAAAGAACCGGCATTTGGACTCGACGCCTTTTGGATTGCTCCTGAGCAAAAAGAGGATGCAATCATCAATGGTTACACCGTTGTTGACCCTGCAACCGTAATTTCAACCCACATGAGTGAGTTGATCAAGAAATACGCAGAAGAGTTACTAACCCGTCAAGAGACGCAAATACTCATTGATAAAATCAAAAATGATTATCCGGTCGTTATTGACGACTTACTCAAAGTAGCCAACATCGGCTTGATCCAACGCGTCTTCAAAGCGCTTTTACACGAGCGTGTCCCTCTTAAAGACATGATCACCATTCTCGAAACCATCGCCGACGTAGCCGAATATACCAAAAGTGTGGATGTTATCACGGAACACGTCAGGGCAAAACTTTCGCGTATTATCACCCAAGCCTATACGGGGGCAGACGGAGTGATTAAGCTCCTGACATTTGACGCTATGAGCGAACAGCGATTGCTGGAAAAGTCCCAAGAACACGACGGTATTAAACAACTCATGCTCAATGTCGGAGAGATCAACGCTCTCATACAAGCGACCAGTCAAAAAGCAAGTGAACTACTACAAAAAGGGGTCTCACCCATCGTCATTATCGTTGATCCAAAACTACGCCGACCGCTGGCAGAGATATATGAACGTTTCAATCTTGAAATCATCACCCTCTCTCACGCCGAAATCGACTCCAGTGCCAAGTTTGAAGTACTAGGCTCCATTACATTAGATAAATAGGATATTCATGAACAAAACCATTTACCACCTTTCGCACATCGATCTCGACGGCTACAGCTGTCAGCTCGTTATGGCACAAACCTCTCATACAATGATCAGTTATAACGCCAACTACGGTGCAGAAGTGATGGAGCGACTTACAGAGATTGTGGAACTCCTCAAAAAAGAGAAGCAAGAAGCCACTATATTAATCACCGATCTCAATCTTTATCCCGAAGAGGCCAAATGGCTGAACAATGAAATCAACCGTCTTAATGACACGGGCTGGAAAATCACTATCAATTTGCTCGATCACCACGGAAGCGGAAAAGACACTGCGGCGCAATATCCATGGTATTTTCTGGATACCGAGCGTTGTGCTACTAAAATCGTTTATGAGTATGCCCAAGAGCATTACGGACTGCAAAGTGGCGGATGGCTCGAAGCCTTTGTCAAAGTGGTCAATGCCGTCGATTTGTGGCACCAAGATGAAGTAGAAGATTTTGAATACGGCAAAGTATGCATGCGTTTGATCAGCGATGCCAAAGAGATTAATCGGGTTATGTTTGCATCCGAAGATCGTGCTTATAAACTCGCGATGCTGGAGCAAGCGGCACTTATGCGCTTTGAGCCTAACGCCAACATCGCATTGGACGAAACGCTGCATAAAATGAAAAAAGATTTTTTCAAAGACGGTGTGGACAATACTCTGGACAATCTTTCAACCAAGCATATTGTCGGACTGCTAGGAACTAAACGCTCTACTATGACCATTTATTACAAAGGGTGGCGCGGCTATTTGAGCTATGGCTTGGGCAACACCTCTATCATCGGCAACGGATTTTTGACCACCTATGGTGAGTTTGATTTCTTTTTAGATGTCGGAACCCGCGGTACGATGAGTCTTCGCGGTCATAATCGTGTGGATGTTGCCATGATGTCCGGCGAATGGGTAGGCGGTGGCGGACACCCCAATGCAGCGGGCGGCAGAATCCAGGGATTCAAAGAACAGTTTCGTTATGACAAGGTAAAGCTCCAAATCGAGAATATGCTCTCTACCAAGGAAGCAATGCCGGGTAAACTTCCTCATAAAATAGAAGACTAATGATCCAAATCAACAATCTCACCAAAAGTTACGGAGGGAGAGTTCTTTTTCAAGATCTCAATCTCAAACTCTTTTCCGGTAATAAAATCGGTTTTGTAGGGCGCAACGGCTCGGGAAAATCGACTCTTTTTAAAATCATCTTGGGCGAAGAACCGTACGATAGCGGTGAGATCATTATCCCCAAAAACTACCGTATCGGTACTTTGCGCCAACATCTTCATTTCACTCACAAAACCGTCCGTGACGAGTGTGCTTCCGTTTTAGAAGGTGATGCACAGCACGATGTCTACAAAGTCGAAAAGATTCTTTTTGGTTTGGGATTTACCCAAGAGGATTTGGACAAAGACCCCTTGAGTTTTTCTGGCGGATATCAGATCCGTATGAATCTCGTAAAACTCCTCGTTACCGAACCCAATCTCCTGCTGTTGGACGAACCTACTAACTACCTCGACATCGTTTCGTTGCGTTGGCTAGGAGCCTTTATACGTGCCTTTGAGGGTGAAGTGATCCTCATCACCCATGATCGCGATTTTATGGACTCTGTAAGCACGCACACAATGGGTTTACGTCGTAAAAATGTTTCGATTATCAAAGGCAACAGTATCAAATACTACGCGCACATTGCCCAAGAAGACGAGCTGTACGAAAAAAGCAAGATCAATCATGACAAAAAGCGTGCGGAACTGATCGATTTCATCGCTCGAAACAAAGCCCGTGCTTCCACAGCTGTCATGGCGCAATCCAAACAAAAAGAGCTGGATAAAATGGGGATAATGGAGAATCTTGAGTCCGACAGCGATTTGTCGTTTTCTTTTTCTTATTCTCCGATTCCTGCAAAAGTGATCATGAGTGTCAAAGATCTCTCCTTTGGATACACGCCAAATGAACTGCTCTTTCAAAACCTCTCCTTTAACTTGGAAAAAAATAAATGCCTTGCCATCATCGGGAAAAACGGAAAAGGGAAATCGACCCTGCTCAATACCCTCGCAGGCGTACTGACACCACAAGGTGAGATCGTTATGCACCCCTCAACAAAAATCGCCCATTTCGGTCAAACCAATATTGAACGTCTAAATATGAACAGCACCATCATCGATGAAATCCAAAGCGCGGACAACACGTTGCCCAATGTCAAAGTACGCGGTATTTGCGGAACCATGATGTTCAGCGGTGACGACGGTGAGAAAAAGATCAGTATCCTCTCAGGGGGAGAGCGCAGCCGTGTCATGTTGGGTAAAATCATCGCCACTCCTGCGAATCTCCTCTTTTTAGATGAACCGACCAACCACCTCGACATGCAGTCCATCGATTCACTCTGCGATGCGGTGAAACGTTTTGAAGGCTCTACCGTCATCGTTACCCACTCCGAAATGCTCTTGCGTGAGCTGGCCGATCAGCTGATCGTCTTTCGTGAGGGCGGTGCCGAGTTTTTTAACGGTACCTACGATGAATTTTTAGCAAAAATTGGCTGGGAAGACGATATTAGCGATGCACCAAAAGCACAAAAGCCCCTCCAACAAGGTTCTAAAAAAGAACAAAAACAACAACGTACCGAGATTATACAAGAGCGCTCACGCCTTTTAAATCCTCTTAAAAAAGAGATCGATTATTGTGAAAATACGATTATGGAACTCGAAGAGAAACTCAAAATTTCCCATGAACAACTCATCGTTTATTCCAATAATAGCGATAGCAGTAAACTCATGGAAGTTTCAAAAAGCGTCGCTGCCGATGAAAAAAAGATTGAAGAACTGTTTGAGCGGTTAGAAGTGGCCAGTGATGAATTCGAACGCATTACAAAAGAGAGTGATGAAAAACTTGAAGCTCTCTAAACAACGCCTAGACCAGCTTCTTACTAGTTTAGGTTATGCAAGCCGTAATGAATCCAAGAAACTCATCGCCTCTGGACTTGTCACGGTGGAGGGAAAACAGATTACGAAAACTGATTTCAAAGCCTTTCACCATGATGTACTGTTTGATGGAGAACCGCTTGATCCAGTACAAGGAATAGTGATTTTGATGCACAAGCCTGTGGGTTTGGTGTGCTCTCATGATGATGGCGAAGGTCAAATAGTCTATGACCTGATTCCTGCCCGATGGCGCAATCGTGACCCAAAAATCTCCACTATCGGACGTCTGGATAAAGAGACGAGCGGACTATTGCTACTCACCGATGACGGGCAACTGCTCCATCGCCTCACGTCACCAAAATATCATGTAAGCAAACTTTACGAAGTGACCCTTGATCGTCCGTTACAGGGAGATGAAGCCAAAATATTTGCATCCGGTAGCTTGATGCTCAACGGTGAAAAAAGCCCTTGTCTCCCTGCCAAACTGGAGATCATCGACGCGACTCACGTTACCCTTGAGATAACCGAAGGGCGATACCATCAAGTACGCCGTATGTTTGCCGCCCTTGGCAATCATGTCACGGCATTGCACCGTTCTCGTATCGGAGCTTTAACGCTTGGAGATTTAAAACCAGGTGAATATCGCCTCATCGATTGGGAAACGGATTCACTATAATTTTTGACTTCGTAACCTCAGGGCATTTGCTATCACGGATACCGAGCTAAAACTCATCGCTACCGCAGCGACCATGGGTGAGAGCAATATTCCAAACAGGGGATAAAGGGCACCTGCCGCAATCGCGATACCCACGGTGTTATATACAAAAGCAAAAAAGAGATTTTGACGAATATTTTGCATGGTCGCAACACTCAAACGACGAGCACGCACGATTCCGCGTAAATCCCCTTTGACGAGCGTCACCCCTGCACTTTCTATAGCCACATCCGTCCCTGTGCCCATCGCAATGCCCACATGAGCTTGCGCGAGAGCCGGTGCATCATTGATACCGTCACCCGCCATAGCCACAATACGACCTTGATCCTGAAGCTGTTTGACTATTTGTGCTTTTTGCTGTGGTAAAACTTCTGCTTGTATCTCATCTATGTGTAATTTTGAAGCAACGGCTTGTGCGGTAATCTGGTTGTCCCCCGTTAGCATGACGACACGAATTCCAAGGGCGTGCAAGGAATCTATCGCTTCAGGAGTGGACTCTTTGAGTGGATCGGCAACACCTATAATTCCGGCAGGCTCTCCATCAATGACCAAAAACATCACGGTCTGACCATCATGGCGCAATTCATCTGCACGTTTACCTAATTTCCCGGCCTCAATCCCCAAACTCTCCAAAAGCTGCACATTTCCAAATGCCACCTTATGCCCTTCTACCACACCGACAATTCCCTTTCCGGTTACGGACTGAAAGCTCTCTGCGTGACCGAGGGCCAACCCTCGTTTTTGCGCCCCTTGCACAATAGCCTCAGCTAGAGGATGCTCACTGGAGTGTTCTAAAATAGCTGCCATACGCAAACATTCATTCTCATCGTACCCCTCATTCACCGTTATCGACACCAATTGCGGTTTGCCTTGTGTCAATGTCCCTGTCTTGTCAATGACCAGCGTATCGACTTTTTCCATTATTTCCAGTACTTCAGCATTTTTAATTAAAATACCCAACATCGCCCCCTTGCCCGTACCCACCATAATCGACATAGGAGTAGCCAAACCTAGCGCACAAGGGCATGCAATAATCAACACTGCCACGGCATTAATCACAGCATACGCTAATGCTGGCTGAGGGCCAAAAAAATACCAACCAAAGAAAGTTCCCAGTGCAACCACTACCACTAAGGGGACAAAATAGCCGGCAATAATATCCACGAGCTTCTGAATTGGGGCACGGGAACGCTGAGCTTGTGACACCATATGAACAATTTGGGCCAGCATCGTATCCGAGCCTATTTTTTGCGCGCGCATGATCAAACTGCCCGTGCCGTTTATCGTGGCACCAATCAGCCATGCGCCGATGCTTTTGGAGACAGCCATCGGTTCCCCCGTCACCATCGATTCATCGACATTGCTCTCCCCCTCGATCACTTCCCCGTCCACCGGTATTTTTTCACCCGGCCGTACACGTAAATGATCCCCAATCCCAACCTGATCGAGGGAAATATCTTCTTCACTCCCGTCAGGTCGAATAATACGTGCTGTTTTAGGTGCCAGTCCCATCAGGAGTTTGATTGCGGAATTTGTCTGACTTCGGGCACGCAGTTCCAACACTTGTCCCATTAAGACCAGCGCGATAATGACTGATGCCGCTTCAAAATAAACGGGAATAACCCCCATTTCGAATACCTCTGGTGGAAAAATCGTGGGAGAGACAACAGCAATAACACTGTAAAACCACGCGGCTAAGACACCCAAAGATATAAGGGTAAACATATTAAAATTACGTGTTAGAATCGATTGCCAACCGCGTACAAAAAAGATCCAGCCTCCCCACCATACGACGGGTATAGAAATAATGAGTTCAAACCATTGACGGCTTTTTGGATCAATCAGAGTGTCTGAGAGTTTAGGCCACATCATGGAGCCCATTGCACTGATAAAAATCACTATTGCCAACACGGCACTGACCCAAAAACGGCGTGTCATCTCCTCTATCTCATTCGTATCTTCTTCTAATTGCACCGTAAGAGGTTCTAAATCCATACCACATTTTGGACAATCCCCCGGCCCTTTTTGCTGTACTTCTGGATGCATAGGACACGTATAAATACCATTTTCCATACTCTGCCTCCTGTCACACTTTACACAGATTGTACCACCATTGCGATACAATCACATATATATTTCTTAAAGAGACCCGTTGAGCAACATAGCCGTTTTATACGAAAACAATCAATTTATCATTGCTGTTAAAAAAGCAGGAGTCAATTTCCACTCCGAAGAAGAAGCAGGATTTGTTGTCCAGGTAAGCCAGCAAATGGGCATGCCCCTTTTCCCCGTCCACCGCTTAGATAAAATGACTTCAGGTTTAGTCATACTCGCTAAAACATCCGAAGTAGCCGCACAATTTGGCAAAATGTTTGAAAACCGTGAAGTGGAGAAATATTATCTCGCCATCAGTATGCGCAAACCTAAAAAGAAACAGGGATGGATAAAAGCAGATATGGGAAGTGCCAGGCGTGGTGATTATAAACTCCTTCCGACTATGGATAATCCTGCTATCACGCAATTCATCAGCTGTGCCCTGCGGACCCATGAACGTTTTTTTCTCGTCAAACCCCATACGGGAAAAACACACCAAATACGCGTCGCCCTAAAAAGTCTCGGCTCTCCCTGCGCCGGAGATGAACGGTATGCGGCTTCTGATGAAGCACGTAGGGAAGATCGCGGCTATCTGCATGCCTATGCACTACGTTTTGTCCTCAAGGGTGAAGAGTTTAGCTTTGTTTCGCTTCCCGATGAGGGTGAACGGTTTATCAGCAGTGAATGTAAAACACAGCTCATTCAATGGAACAAACCGTGGGAGCTATTTTGAATTTAGAAGATTTATATCATATTTTAAGAACTAACGCCCACAACTGCACACAAGAATACACCCGTCTGTTTCACGGGCGCGGAAATACGTACGAAAGATATACCTTTCTAACCATTGACAGTGTGGATAAAGTCCTTTTTGCCGTATTATTTGAAGCAAACGATGAAGAAGAGGCCATTGTCTCGATGTTGCGTGATCTCTATACGACTGAAGCAAAATGGGAGACACTCATCATCCAGCAACGCTATATCAAAGATGCCCCTTCAACCATCATAGAAGGACAAATGCCTGCACAAACATTTGCCATTGAAAACACTCTCAAATACCATATCAATTTTCTCAATGCACAAAATATCGGATTCTTCCCCGACATGAAAATCGGACGATCATTTGTCCGTGAGAATGCAAAAGACAAAAATGTCCTAAACCTCTTTTCCTATACCTGCTCATTCTCCGTAGCGGCGATTGAGGGAGGTGCTGTATCGGTCGTTAATGTCGATATGAACAAAAACGTCCTCACCACGGGGAGAGAGAATCACCGACTAAACACTCTTAATACTAAAAAAGTACAGTTCATGCCCTACAATATCCTCAAATCATGGAGCCGTATCAAAAAAGCGGGACCATACGACCTCATTATTATTGATCCACCAAGCTTTCAAAAAGGCTCTTTTGCAGCAACAAGCGACTATGCAAAAATCATCCGAAGACTCCACGAATTTGCAGCATCAGAGTGCACTGTTTTGGCTGCACTCAATGCGCCCGAACTGGATACGGCATTTATCAAAAAGCTTTTTCATGAAAACGCCCCTGAATTCAGCTATATTAAGAGGCTGGAAAATTTAGAAAGTTTCCCGGCAAGCGATGAAGAGCGAAGTCTCAAAAATCTGATATTTAAAAAAGGAATCATCCAATGAACCTCGACTGTAAAGACTTAGACTGTCCCAAACCCGTACTGGAACTCAAGAAAGCCCTCGAAGCACTGAGCGAAGACGGAATCATTGATCTCGAATTAAACAGTGTATCCTCGGTAGAAAACTGCCGAAGATTTGCCCTATCACAAGGATGCACCGCTACAGAGGAGAAACGTTCGGACGGTGTCACAGTGATGAGAATCATCAAGGGATTTGGCTGTGATGTCAGTGTTGAAACCAATAAAGATATTCTTTTAAACCGAACCATTTTTGTCAAAACGGATCGGATCGGCAATGGGGAGCTTGGGAAAAAGCTGATGAACGGCTTTTTAAAAACAACGCTGGAATTCGAGTCACTTCCCCGCTACATCATCTTCGTCAACGAAGGGGTACTGCTCACGACACAGCAAGAAAACAGTGAGATCATCGAATCTTTACAAGCTCTGGCATCTCGCGGTGTCACCGTATACAGCTGCGGACTATGTCTTGGAGCTCTTGGCATCGACACTTCCGCTTTGCAAGTAGGTGAAATTGGAAACGCCTATGATACGATGCGTATCCTTCTTTCAACCGACGTGATATCGCTGTAATCATGCAATCCAATTCTCTCTATGACACTCTCATCATAGACACCCCAATTGGAAAAATGATTGCTACCGCTGACGAGAAAGCAATCACCACCCTCGACTTCACCGATGAAACACTCGAAAGTACTCCCTCAGAGAATCCTCTATTAATGCGTTTGGAAGAGGAACTGTACGAATATTTTGAAGGTAAAAGAGAAATATTTACCCTCCCACTTTCTCCTATCGGAACCTTGTTTCAAAAAGAAGTTTGGCAGATTCTATGCACCATCCCCTATGGTGAAACCGTCTCCTATGCCGCAGAAGCCAAGTTATGTGGCAATCCCAAAGCGATTCGTGCCGTTGCAAACGCTAATGGCCGCAACCCCATTTCCATCCTAATCCCCTGCCACCGTGTCATTGCAACAGGAGGGGGCATAGGCGGTTACAGCGGAGGGATCGAGAAAAAAAAGTTTTTATTAGAATTAGAAAAGAAGAAAATAAAGCAAGCCTAATCCACCAACACAATTCCCATCGTTTCGAGTAAAAACAGTGCCTCATACCGACTGAAAATCGCTCCCTTGAGATGGTTGGAGCGTATATCAATCGAGGTGTTTTGAGCATCGGTAAAATTGGCACCTTCGAGTTGGGTATTGGCAAACAACGCCCCTTTGAAATCCGTGCCAACAAAATTGGCATTTTTAAGTGTTGCGTTACGAAAATCAACCTCTTTGGCACGGCACTCCTTCATCACCATTCCCTCCAACGTAAGACCAAAAAAGTTGCTGTCGTTGAGAATACACTCACGAAATCGTAATGGATCGGCATTGAGCAAACTCTTCCAATCTCCCATTGTCCAATCAATTCCGATCATTTTGCACGAGAGAAAATCAACATCGCTCATTTTCGTATTGGTTAGCTTCATCATGCTCAGGTTACAGTTTACAAAACGGCATTCTACAAACTTGCACGCAAAGAAAAAAGTCTCACTGAAATCGCACGAGATAAACGTACAATCCTCAAACTCTGCTTTACTAATCTTAATCCCATGAAGACTAATCCCCTCAAAACTCTCTGCAAAAACATCCATATTATCGACGATGTGTTCAGATGCCATCTTAAATCCTACTCGAAGTTTTTTTCATATTAAACAAAATCACCGCCACAAATGCCAACAGACATCCAATAAGCGTCGAGAGTGCCAATGCTTCGCCGTAGACAAACCAGCTCGAAATGATCGCTCCCACAGGGACGATAAACATAAATACCCCTGTTCGATGCGCTCCTACTTTGCCCGCTGAGACAAAATACAGCGCCGTGCTAAACGTACCCGGAACCAATCCAATAAATATAATAGTCACCCAAAAAGTCTCATCATACGCAGTAAAATCAAATGGATGATGCGGGAGTGCGAACAGCAAATTGATCACAGCCGCAATCCCAAAAACAACAAACGTATGAAACATCAAATGAACTCTTTTGGCGGCTTTTTGGGCGATGATGGTGACAAATGCCCACACAACGGCACAACCGAGAAAATAAGAGCTCTCTACATTCAAAAACGCAAATCCCTCAAACGGTACACGAAGTAAAATCAACGCACCGAAAATTCCAATGGAAAGCGCCATGACCTGTCGGCCTGTGACCTTGGTCCCCAAAAATGAGATCGAGAGGATATAGGTGATGATAGGGGCCAAAGAGGTTACCATCGTACCGCCATACCCTGCTTGACCATGAAAAAGTCCTGCAAAAAAGAGATAGTTGAACAGTGATGTCAATATCCCTGCTAAGAACATATACATAAACCCTATCCGGTCTGTTTTAAGCGGTATTTTCAAATACCAAATAACCGGAATGATCGTGATAAACGAAATAGCATAACGCCAAAATGCGGCCACTTGTGCATTGGAGTGTTCCGCCGCAACTTTGCCCGCCGTCCATGCAACCCCCCAAAAGAGCATCGCAACAATCATCCCTATAAAATACTTTGTTGTATTTTTGGTATCATCCATACCGTTTTCCAATCTCTCTTATAAATATCACCTAACTTATACAATCTCTTTTTTCTTTGCTTCACTATTTGAAGAGCTAAGTATCTGCTCCAAAAATCCAATTTCTGGCAAGCCCGATTTTCCATCATCTTGAGTAGTTTTGATCTTTTCGAGAATATCACTGCTCATTAATGCTGTACTCTCCGTTGGCTTGTTATCTTTTTGTGCTTTTTGCGCTTCCATCAGCTCTTTAAGGAGCTGTTTACGGAAATCGTTTACCATTTGGTTAATATCCATCGGCTGCTCGGGATTTTTCTCTTTTTCTTTGAGGAGTTTTTGGCGGTACTCTTCGACCAGTGCTTCAATTTTTTCTTCGTTCAAATCTTTGAGAAAAACAGCTGCCCCTTTGGTGACCAAATCTTCTTTAAACTGTGCCAATTCACCATCTTTGGCATTGATCTCATCTCTAGTTTCATACGGTTCGGCATGATAAAACTGTCCAATCAGCGTCATATAATCTTGGTCAACACTCTCATCTTTGGTAACAGCAGAGGCTGTACTCATAGAAATACTCGAAACAGAATCTATATTCATGACAAATTCCTACTCTTGGTTTAATAGATATAACAAGCAAAAATCGTTCTCGTATATGATAAAATCTCACCATGAAAACCTTCACCTCCGAACCTCTTAGTGATATTCTCAGCTGGGCACATAAAACACTCACAGAAAACACTACCCTCAGTTTTGAAGTTCTGAACCCCGATATCGGTCGCGGAAGCTATGCTGGAGAATCGATACACATCGATGAAGCTACCTATATTTACCGCAGTTACAAGGCGTGGAGCGATTTGGGAGAGATTCTTTTTTGCCGAATGCTTACACCAAAAATTATCTCAGAACATACCGTACAAATCGCCTATGAGAAACTCGATCTGGGCGACTCGTTTCATCACAGTGACGCCAAAGAGGAAAAATACGGGGTAGAGTCCCGCTTTGCCGCGATTCATAAAAACGAAGAGCCTGCATTTCTCTCTCCGTATCTCAGAGCGCTGCGCAGTGTCCGCGTTGGTGAGCGAAAACGGATTCTTAATCTTGGAATCAACACAGGAGATGAGTTTGAACTTATTCGTACAATCCTTCCCTCCAATGACTACGAAACGATAGAGCTAGTCGGAATCGACCACTCTGTTTCAGCGATTGAGAAGGCACGTGAGCGATTTAACGAGGGGAATGCAATCTTCTACGTTCACAATATCAATAACCTAGCATCGTTAGACCTAGGACGCTTTGACCTCATCATCACAATCGGCACACTTCAAAGTCCTGGTATTGAGTTTAAACCGCTGTTCATGAAGCTCGTTCAAGAGTATTTAACCCACGATGGCGCACTGATTTTAGGATTTCCGAACTGTCGATGGATGGGAGGGGAGATGATTTACGGAGCAAAAGCGCCTAACTACCCCTATTCAGAGATGACATTGTTGTATAAAGACGTTTACTATTGCAAAAAATATTTACAACAAAAAAAGTTTCGAGTAACCCTAACGGGTAAAGACTATGTATTTTTAACGGCAACGAGAATCAATGTCACGACTTGTGATTAGTCTCACTCATTAAATCTTCTATCTTGATGTGATACACATCTTCATTGGCAGTTACACAATAAAGTTCATACAGCACTAAATTCGGGTTATGCTTGACAACGATGTCTTTCACCCCTAAAGATAATGCGTATTTTCGTATAGCGATCACGGCTTCTTTGTCTTTTGTCGTAATTTTGACGATCAGATCACCCTTATATCCTGAATAGGTGTTAACATCCTCGATGTAAAAATCCAAAGCATATCGAATAATTTTATTTCTTTCTCCTTGCATGCAGTACCCCTTAGAAATTATCGTATAAACTCTATACCAGTTCTTCAGCCGTCACACAATAGAGTTCATAATCCACATTGTGTTTGACAACTACCTCTTTGATTTCAAGAGAAAGCGCATACTCTTTGATGGCGGTGACTACTTTTTCTTCTTTGGTAATAATCTTAACCATCAAATCACCTTTGTAACCCGAATAAGTATGGACATCCTTGATATCATAATTCAAGGCATACTGAAGAATTTTCTTCCTTTCTTCTTGCATCCGCCTACCCTTTCTGCTCTTTTAAAATAATTTATTGTTTATATTTGTTACAAGATCGTCTTTTAGATATCAATACATTAATTTTTTTTCAAATTACTGCCATATTTCTTGGCGGATGGCCACATCACCAAGCTCACTGTGCAAAGTTAGCTCTCCATCGCTGATATTGCATTGCAGTCGCATCGTTCTAGCACAGAGTTTTTCAATCCCCTCGGCATGCAAATGCCTGACACTTAGATTTTTAAACCTTGCGTACGTTGCGCTATTTTGTCTCCACCATGCTTCTGCACTTTTGAGATTATAGGTATAAACGATTACCTTATCGGCTCTTCCACACGCTTTTCGCAGTCGTTTTTCATCGACCTGCCCTAGATCAATCCAAAGTTCAATATCACCGCCGTAGTTTTTCTCCCACAGTTCAGGCTCTTCATCCTCTCCGCCGATTCCTTTGCTTATCGTCAATCGATCAGCCGCATTGAGGGCAAATGCCGCCAAACGGATCATTAAACGTTGCTGTGTCTCAGAGGGGTGTTGCGCAATCGTTATTTCATGCGTTTCGTAATAATGTCGATCCATATCAGCCATACTAAGCTGTGCTTTGCAAATCGTTGATCCAGCGGCCATGTCGCTCCTTGTTATTGCACAACTATGACATAACACCACTTACAACCTCTCCTAAGTAGAAACTCTATATAATCAAATAACCATTTTTTACGGAGTTTTAATGCCGACCTCATCTCTAACTATTATCCGCCAAGTATTGAGCCTCCCCGTCATCGTTATCGCGATGGGCTATTTTGTTGACATTTACGATCTTATTTTATTTGGCGTTGTCCGTGTTGCCAGCCTCACCGAGCTTGGACTCAATCCTGAGCAGGTTACTTCATGGGGAACTACCATTTTAAATATGCAAATGGGCGGTATGCTCATCGGAGGAATTTTATGGGGAATATTGGGGGACAAGAAAGGACGTCTATCGGTTTTGTTTGCCTCGATCATCCTCTATTCTGTAGCCAATTTTCTCAATGCTTTTGTCACCAATGTCGAACAATACGCCGCACTTCGTTTTATTGCTGGAATCGGTTTGGCAGGGGAGCTGGGTGCGGGGGTAACACTGGTTGCGGAAATCCTACCGAAACATCTCAGAGGATATGGAGTCATGACCATCGCAGGTGTTGGGGTATTGGGCGTTGTGGCGGCCAATCTCGTCGCACAAAATTTCGACTGGCGCAATGCGTATATTTTAGGGGGGCTTTTAGGCTTCTCACTGCTCTTACTGCGTTTAAAAGTACGGGAATCCAGCATGTTTGAGCACAATTTGAGTGAAGATATCCACCGCGGTGATTTTTTCTCCCTCTTTACCCATCGCGCTCTTTTGGGAAAATATCTCAAAGCCATCGCAATTGGGATCCCTCTTTGGTATGTTGTCGGAATCCTCGTCATGTTCTCTCCTGAATTTGCAAAATCGCTGGAGATTGCAGGTGAAGTAACCGCTGGTCAGGCATTGATGTACTGTTACATCGGTCTATCCGTCGGTGATTTTGCAAGCGGTTACCTCTCACAAAAACTCAAAAGCCGTAAAAAAGCATTTACCTTCTTTTTACTCTTATCACTGTTTAGCGTTGCATGGATGTACACCCTAAAAGGCGCCGCAGTCCAAGACTTCTATTGGTCATGCTTTGCCCTTGGTGTTTTCTGCGGCTATTGGGCTTTGTTTATCACCATGGCAGCAGAACAGTTCGGAACCAATATCCGAGCCACCGTTGCGACCACCGTTCCCAATTTTGTACGCGGGGCCGTCGTTCCAATCACTCTATCGTTTATGGCACTCAAAGGAGACTACGGCTTTCTAGCATCCGCAGCTATCGTAGGTTCTGTCTGTTTTGGTCTTGCACTTGTCGCACTGTATTACACCCATGAAACCTTTCACAAAGATTTGGATTACATCGAGGCATAATGAACACTTTACGTACCCTTCTTTTACTCTTCGCTCTTGCCTGTACTTCCCTGAGTGCACAGCCTAGTGAATCGGCTTTGAATGCATCTCTCTCTTCCATCGGTTCAACTGAGGCTATCGAGGATATTGATGCTCTTTCAAACGTCAACGAGGACTACAAAACAGGGTACAAAGGACTCTATAAACGGTACAAGAATACCCAAGAAGAGCATCAAAAAATTGTAAAAAAGTTTGAAGAGGCAGGCATACCTGCATTCTTTTCTCTCATCCCCTATTGCGAGTCTAACTTCAATCCCAATGCCTACGGACACGGTACAGCAGGACTATGGCAATTTATGGCTCAATCAGGACGTACCTACGGACTAAAAATCGAAAAAGGGAACGATCAACGCACCGATGTTTGCCTCTCAACCGATGCCGCCATACGCTATATCAAAGATCTAAAAAGTATTTTCAAAGAGTGGTATCTTGTCGATTTTGCCTATGGGATGGGAGAGCTAAAACTGCAACGACTCATCCGTAAAAACGGTAGCAAAAAAATCTCCGTCTTGATCAAAGACCCTGAATTTCCAAAAGGGACCCGAAATCATTTTGCCAAAACACTTCTCCTTGATGCCGCGATACACCATACAAAATCGGACAGTGACACGCTCTGATGTCCCTCATTGACACCCGATCTTCACGGTTAAAAGCAGTTACCCACGGCTTCTTTCTCTCGATTACCACTACCATAGCCGAACCTGCTATTATCCTCCCCTTGATACTCAACTTTTTTGGAGCATCCTCTCTTATTATCGGACTGCTCTCTTCGTTGCTCAAAGGTGGAGCGATCATCGTTCAGCTTTTCGCCGCGTTTGGCGCTCAGAGTTACACACGCGTTATGCCCTATTTACGTTTTGTTTTCTTGGCACGTTTTCTCTCATGGTTTGGAATCGGTATAGGTATCTATATTTTTGGAGGGACCCATCCCTCATGGACATTATGGTGCATCGGCATAGGTCTTTTTATTTTCTCATTTGCAGCAGGCTTTGGCTCAATCTATTTCAATGAGATATTGGGCAAAGTGTTCTCCCATCGTTATCGCGGACGGGTATTCGCACAACGTCAGTTTGCCGCAGGGGTCGGTGCGCTGATCAGCGGTGTAAGCGCAGGTGTTATTTTGGAATACACTCCTGCCCCCCAGAGTTTCGCCTATCTTTTTATGTTCAGTGCTTTGGTGATGCTTTTGGGCGTTATCCCCTATGCCCTTATCCATGAACCCATCAAAGAAAACATCACACCCAAAGAGGAACATTTTCGTACCTTTTTACGCAAGTCGTTTTCCCTGTTACGTTCCGATGCACAACTGCGACGCCAAATCCGTACCTACTTGCTCGCCTACAGTCACCTCTTTTCACTCCCCTTTATTATCTTGCAGGCCCAATCCATCTTACACCTAGGCGGCGTTCAAATCGGCTATTTACTTACTTCTCAAGTCGTTGGTGGAATGCTCAGCAATCTATTGTGGGGGAAACTCTCATCACGCGGAAAAATCCGCCTCATCATCACCGTCTCTTTCATAGCCTACATCACCGCCAATGCTCTCGCACTTTTTGCCGACCATCTGTGGCATTATGCACTGTTATTCTTTTTACTCGGGGCTGGTATGGATGGGATGCGTCTGGCATTTTCCAACAATATCCTCATCATTTCCCCTGAGCATTTACGCCCGGTGTACCTCGCATTACAGTCCAATATTACTTCAATTGGTCTGTTTTTTGCCATTCCCGGAGCAGTTATTTTGGAAACCTATGGCTATACGGTATTGTACGGTTTTACGATAGTGATGTTATGTGGAGGGATGGTCGCCGCACGGCGACTTACAGATTAATAAATAGGTATTTACTTAGGCAATATTGGTGTAGACGAATTGTACGTCTTCGTCGTCTTCGAGCTTTTCGATTAGTTTATCAATGTCAACCATCTGTTCATCGGTAAATTCTACCGGTGAGTTTGCGATACGCTCTAATGCCGCACTGTCAGGAGTAATTCCCATTTTTTCCAGTTCAACGGACAAAGCGCCAAATGCGGTGTAGTCACCGTACACACTCACTTCGCCCTCTTCTTCTTCGATACTCTCGATCCCTGCATCGATAAGTGCAAATTCGAGTTCATCCAAATCCATCGCAGGCTTTGGAAAACGGAAAACTGCTTTTCGGCTGAACATAAACTCTAATGCACCGTTATTGAGCGTCTCACCCTTGGCACGGCCAAAACAGGTGCGAATGTTCGAAACCGTACGGGCATTGTTGTCCGTAGCGCATTCAACAAAGATCAATGCACCGTGCGGAGCTTTCCCCTCGATGTTCATCTCAAAAATCGTTGAGGCGTCTTTGCCCGAAGCACGTTTGATCGCTGCTTCAATGTTGTCTTTTGGCATGTTTTGCGTTTTAGCACTCAAAATAGCAGAACGCAGTTTCGGATTCATATCCGGATCTGCACCCCCTTCTTTTGCCGCCAGTGTGATCATTTTGCCCAGCTTTGGAAATATACGGGACATATTGCCCCACCGCTTCTCTTTTGCTGCCTTACGATATTCAAACGCTCTACCCATACACAGACTCCCATAAAAAATTAATGCAACTATAGCTGTTTAATGGTTAAAAACCAATTCAAAATCTTCTCAAGCGCTCCTTTAAAGAAGTAGTTTATGCTAGAATACAACGAATCTTCAACTTCTTCAATTTTCTTTATTTATCGGAGCATTATGTCCTTGGTTAGCAAGTTTTTTCGGTTTTGCCATACATGCTGGCTGACTCCCATTTCCTTAACATTTGTTTATATTCTCATCGGCCTCTTATGGATCTTTGGGTCTGACTATCTATTAGCCATTAATATCAGCAATACCCTTATCGCAAGCCAATTTGAATTGGGAAAAGGGGTGTTTTTTGTCATCGCAACCGGCACTATTCTTTATGTATTACTGCGAGGCTGGCATAAACAATTACTCAAAGTACATAACCAAATATCCGCTACACTCAATGCTATCCCGGATTTATTGTTTGAGGTAGATCTGGAAGGGAAATATTACGATTACCATTCACCGCGTATGCATTTACTCGCAGCTTCACCCGAAACACTTTTAGGAAAAACCGTTCGTGACATCCTCCCAGCTGAAGCGGCCGAAACGTGCCTTCTGGCATTGCAAGAAGCGAATAAAAATGGATTTTCATACGATAGGCAAATCGAGCTACTACTTCCGCAGGGAAAAACATGGTTTGAACTTTCAGTATCTAAAAAATTGGAAGTCGGCGAAGAGAACCCCCGCTTTATCGTTTTGTCCCGCGACATCACTCAGCGTAAAAAGAGTGAAGATCAACTGCTTATACTCTCCCAAGCAGTAGAGCAAAGCCCTAATGCCATTGTAATCACGGATCTCGATGCAAACATCGAGTACGCGAATGCCGCTTTTGTAAAAACAACAGGATATGAGCTGGATGAAGTGATCGGTAAAAATCCGCAATTGCTCCACTCCGGGAAAACACCTTCTACTAGCTATGCCGATATGTGGGATCATCTGACGCGAGGTGAAAATTGGCAGGGTGAATTTATCAATCGGCGCAAGGATGGTACCGAGTACATCGAATTTATTCGCATCGCTCCCGTTCGCCAAAACGATGGAAAAATAACGCACTACATGGCTATAAAAGAGGATATATCGGAGCGTAAACAAGCCGAGAAACGCATTCACTATCTCATGAATTTCGACCCTCTTACGGGATTGCCCAACCGAATACAAATGGAAGACCATCTGCAATACAGCTTGAGTTTGGCAAAGCGAAATGATGGATTTTTTGCCGTTTTATTCCTCGATATCGATCACTTCAAAAACATCAACGATACACTGGGACACAGCATTGGAGACAAGTTACTCATTGAGCTTTCCAAACGTCTCACTGTATCACTGAGGGATCAAGATACCGTATCTCGTATGGGCGGTGACGAGTTCATTATTTTATTGCCCGGTTCAGATATAAACGGAACGATTCAAGTAGCCCAAAAATTATTGGATTCCATTGCCCAGTCGTTCTTGATAGAAGAATACCAACTTTCGATCACAGCCTCCATCGGCATTGCTTTGTATCCCAATGACGGTACAGATATTGAAATGCTCTCAAAAAATGCCGATACTGCAATGTATCGGGCCAAGAATGAAGGACGAAATAACTACTGCTTTTTTACTCCCGAGATGCAAGCCAATTCTCATCGCATTCTTCAATTGAGCAATGCATTGCATCATGCGCTTGAGCGTGACGAACTGTATCTTGTTTATCAGCCGCAGCTTTGTGCATCAGGAGAACGTGTTCTTGGAGCAGAATCATTGCTTCGCTGGCAGCACCCTGAATTTGGTACCGTATCTCCGGCTGAATTCATACCCATTGCTGAAGAAAACGGAATGATTTTGTCCATAGGAGAGTGGGTACTGCGTACTGCGATCCAACAAGCAAAAAGCTGGATAGACAATGAGCAACTTCCAATGATTATTGCCGTTAATATCTCCGCGCTTCAGTTCCGTCACCCCAATCTACCCGATCTCATCACTAGCATCTTAGAAGAAACAGGACTGCCGCCCCAGTACTTGGAGATTGAATTAACCGAAGGCATAGCAATGAGTAATCCACAAGTCGCTATCGACACGATGAATAATCTGCACGAATGCGGTATCCGAATGTCCATCGATGATTTTGGTACGGGCTATTCTTCTTTAAGTTATCTCAAAAAATTCAAAGTTTATAAGCTCAAAATTGATCAGTCCTTTGTCAGTGATATCAGTACCGATCCCGAAGACAAAGCAATCGTCAGCGCAATCATCAATATGGCCCGAAGCCTTGAGCTTCAAACAATCGCAGAGGGGGTAGAAACGCTTGAACAACTGGAATTTTTACGTGAACAAGGTTGTGATGAGATACAGGGGTATTATTACAGTAAACCATTATTGCCAGAGGCATTTGCAGCATTTGCCAAGGAACGAAATAATTAAACTTTAAATTTATTCCGAAGTCCTTAAATATCCCCTTGTTATACGCTATAATTACAATTTTATTACATCTATAAATTATTTTATTAAAGTTAATTGGAACACAATGCTCTTATCCAATAAAGACATATCTCTCTTTAATCACTATTTGTGGAGATCGATTTCCGTATTTTTAATTTCTGTTCTTATCTTTGTCCTCTATGTACGCTCCGAAAAAGCCATCGATAGAGCCAATCATCAGCGTTATGAATCTCATCAAATAGCGGATGAACTTCGCCAATCCTCCGATGATTTAACCCGTATGGTGCGTACGTATGTCCTTACCGGTGATCCAATCTACAAACAGCACTACCAAGAAATTCTCGATATCCGAAATGGACTAAAACCCCGCCCTCTTCACTACGGAGACATCTATTGGGATCTCGTATTATCGGACGACAAACGTCCCTATCCAGCAACAAAACCCATTTCCTTGTTAACCATGATGCAAAAGCTTGAATTTACGCGCCAAGAATTTGCCCTGCTCTCTGAAGCAAAGAGCCATTCAGACCAGCTTACTAAAATTGAATTTAATGCCATAAAGATTGTCGAATCAACAACCCCGACAACGGATGAAAATCGCCATAAAGCATTTAAAATGCTGCACGATGCCCTCTATCATCAAGCCAAATACGCCATAATGAAACCAATCAGTGATGCTCACACTTTAATGGATCAGCGAACCCAAGTAGCAGTTCATAACGCAGAAAAAATGGCATTGATGATGCGTCTAGCTTTTATTTTTATTGGCTTTGTATTAATATGGACGCTATGGCGCATACGTCAAGCTTTGTATTTGACACTGGGAGGCTCATTACGACTCCTTCACTCTCATATCGTACGTATTGGTAGCGGAGATTTCTCTTCTAAAATACAAATTAACAAAGGGATGGAAGACAGTGTTCTAGCATGGTTGTCCGAAACCCAAAACAAACTTGCCAAAATCAATAATGAACGTACTAAAGCACAAGAAGATGCTCATCGAATGCGCGATTTATACGCTGCCCTCAGCCAGTGTAATCAAGCCATTGTTCGCAGTAAAAACGAAGATGAGCTTTTTCCTCAGATCTGTCAAGATGCCGTCACCTTCGGCGGGATGAAGATGGCATGGATTGGATTAGCTGATAAAGAATCCAATGAGTTAAAAGCAGTTGCTTATGCCGGAGACGGCACTGATTATCTTCAAACTCTTCGTATTTTTTTAGACCCTGCCCATCCATCCTCACACGGTCCTACAGGGACAGCATTCCGCGAAAATCGCCCTTTTTGGTGCCAGGATTTCATCCATGACCCCGCCACTGCGCAATGGCATCAAAAAGGTGAACAATTCGGATGGGGAGCCTCTGCCGCAGTACCTCTGCACCGTAACGGTGTTGTGATCGGTATTTTTACCCTTTATGCTGGTGAGAGAAACGCTTTCGACGAAGCTGCTCAAAAACTATTGGTCGAAATGGCAACCGATATTGACTATGCGCTGGACAACTTCGAGCGTGATGCCGCACGCATTCGTGCACAGCAAAAACTCTCCGATTCATACCATCTACTGACGACGATTATCAACACTGCACCAATGCGTATTTTTTGGAAAGATCTCGATTTAAAGTATCTAGGCTGTAATGATGTCTTTGCGAATGATGCAGATAAACAAAATTCCCTAGAGCTCATCGGCAAAGATGATTTTGAAATGCCGTGGGCAGAGCAAGCAGAACTCTACCGTGCAGATGATCGCCTAGTCATAGACAGCGGTATTCCAAAACTCTTTTTTGAAGAGCCTCAAACCACACCATCGGGAGAACAAATTTGGCTAAGTACTTCAAAAGTACCTCTCTATAACCAAAATCATACTATTATAGGATTACTTGGAATTTACCAAGACATCACTGACCGCAAAAAATCAGAAAATGCACTGATCGAAAGCGAACAGCGTCTTGATACCATTATTAAAACCGAACCTGAATGCGTTAAAGTCGTCGATTCCCGCGGTAAATTAGTGCAAATGAATCCGGCAGGTTTGGCGATGCTCGAGGCGCAAACGCTCGAAGAGGCACAGCAATATGGCTTAACCGATTATATACTTCCCCAATACCGCGCAGGATTTATAGCTTTGCATCGCAAAGTTATGAGTGGAGAAAGCGGTATTTTTGCATTTGAAGTAACAGGGCTTCAAGGGACACGCCGTTGGCTCGAAACCCATGCAACCCCAATGCGCGACGCCAAAGGTGAAGTGACAAACCTATTGGGAGTCACGCGAGATATTACCCAACGAAAATCTGATGAAAGCACACTTCTCGTTCAAACCCAAGCTATGGAACAAAGCCCGAATTCCATTATCATCACCGATTTCAAAGCGAACATCGAATACGTTAATGCTGCTTTTATCACCAATACGGGTTATACGTCAGAGGAAGTGATCGGTAAAAATCCGCGTCTTCTTAAATCAGGAAATACACCAGCACATGCGTATGATTCTATGTGGGAAGCATTAGTACAACAGAAAAAATGGCAGGGAGAATTTATCAACAAACGCAAAGATGGAACGAATTACATCTATTCCATTAACGTTGCTCCTGTTTTAGACACTGAGGGCCGAACGACGCACTACATTGCCATTGAAGAAGACATCAGCGAACAAAAAAAGACGCAAGAGAAGATCCATTATTTGGCGAATTTTGATGCACTTACAGGACTTCCAAATCGTATCCAAATGGACGATCACCTCCAATATACTCTCAATCTCGCAAAGCGAAACGAAGATCAATTTGCTCTTATTTTCCTCGATCTTGATCATTTTAAAACCATCAATGATACACTCGGTCACAGCATCGGGGATTTGTTGCTCATAGATTTAGCAAAACGACTCACTGATGGGCTGCGTGATGGAGATACCGTTTCTCGCATGGGGGGAGATGAATTTGTCCTCTTATTGCCCGAAACCGACGTCAATGGCGCCGCTCAAGTCGCCCAAAAAATACTCACATCCATCGCCAATCCATTCCATCTGGAAAATCATGAGCTCTCCGTCACTGCATCATTGGGAATTGCACTCTACCCATCCGATGGCTCCGATATCGAAACACTCTCTAAAAATGCAGATGTCGCAATGTATCGAGCAAAAAAAGAGGGGCGCAATGCCTATTCTTTCTTTACTCCCGAAATGCAAATAAATTCGCAACGTAACCTCGATCTTACTAATGCCTTGCATACCGCATTAGAGCGAAATGAATTTCATCTCGTCTACCAACCCCAACTGAGTGCACAAGATGCCACTGTCATTGGGGCAGAAGCATTAATTCGCTGGGAACATCCGCAATTTGGCTTCATCTCTCCGGTTGAATTCATCCCTATTGCTGAGGATAATGGAATGATTCTTCCCATCGGAGAATGGGTATTACGCACCGCAATTTCTCAAGCTAAAAGTTGGATTATGCAAGGGCAGTCTCCAATCATCATGGCAGTAAACCTATCTGCCGTTCAATTTCGACATCCGAATCTGCCTAATCTCATCACGAGTATTCTTGAAGAAGTGGATTTGCCTCCCGAATATTTGGAACTCGAATTAACCGAAGGGATAGCGATGCACAATCCGCAATCCGCTATCGCCATTATGAATGATCTACATGAGCGTGGTATTCGTATGTCGATAGATGATTTTGGTACGGGCTATTCTTCTTTGGCTTATCTCAAAAAGTTTAAAATTTACAAACTAAAAATCGATCAATCCTTTGTCCGTGATATCAGTACCGATCCTGAGGACAAAGCCATCGTCAGTGCCGTAATTCAAATGGGGCATAGCCTTGGACTCATATCGATCGCCGAGGGAGTAGAAACCATAGAACAGCTTGAATACTTACGAGCACAAGGATGCAATGAAATACAAGGATATTATTACAGTAAACCTCTTTTACCTGAGATGTTTAACACATTTTGCAAAGAACACCAACATACTAAAATTACAAAGGAGTAAACATGCAGCGACCAAATCCGACAAAAAATGAAAAAACGCTCAATGAAAATGATTTTATTGTTTCCAAAACTGACACTCGCGGTAAAATCATTTACGGCAATAAAACGTTCATCAAAATCTCAGGATACGAAGAACACGAACTGCTAGATGCTCCTCACTCAATCTTACGTCATCCCGATATGCCAAAAATAGTGTTCAAACTTTTATGGGATCGTATTCAAAATAAAGAAGAGATTTTTGCTTACGTCAAAAACCTATCAAAAGACGGCTCATACTATTGGGTTTTTGCCAATGTCACAGCAACCAAAAACACCAACGGCAGTATTCGTGATTTCCACTCCGTACGCCGTAAGCCCAGTAAAAAAGCACTCGAAGTTATCCCTGGAATCTATGCGCAACTCCTCGCAGCAGAAAAAACAGGCGGTATGGACGCGTCTCTTAATCTACTAAACACCGTATTAAATGAACAAGGAGTCACCTATGACGAATTCGTCCTCTCTCTTCAGCAATAAAAAGACTCTTTTTTATTTCGTCCTTACGATTGGTGCCGCTGTCTATTTAGCAATTCTTGGCACATTTATACCTGCAGGTATTCTTTTCATAGCGGCTACTGGAGGTCTTTTTATCACCCAGAATGATGACCCATGTGCAAAAATTTTCAATGACACCCTCGTGCGCCAAATACGCGATGTTCTTCTCAAAGCATCCAGTGGAAATCTTTCAGAGCGTATTACCCATATCTCAGACAAACATACTCTCCAAGGTATTGCGTGGAGTATCAATGATCTCCTCGATCAAGTAGAGCAAATGATGCGAGACATTCACGCCTCTCTGGATTCTGCTAATCAGGGGAAAATCAACCGTATTTTGTTCAAAGAAGGGTACAAAGGGGATTTCACCGAAATTGGCGCTGTATTCAACAATGCCATTGATGAAATTGCCCTCTCATTCAAAGGCAAAATGAGCACCGAATTAGGTCGTGAATTTGAACGTATCAGCGGTGGCGTATCCACCTCTCTGTCCACTATCCAAAATGACATACAAAAAAACTGTGATTTTGCTAGAGAGATCAATAACGCTTCTTCCGCAACAGCACAAGTAGTCACCAAAAGCCAATCCAGTGTCACAACTGTTGTCTCTAATCTCGAAAACCTTATGGAGTTAATCTCTACTTCGAGTGATGCCATTACCTCGCTTACTCAACGCACCAATGAGATCAACGCTGTTGCCAACCTTATCAAAGACATCGCTGACCAAACCAACCTCTTAGCACTCAATGCGGCGATCGAAGCCGCACGAGCAGGTGAACATGGACGTGGATTTGCCGTCGTAGCGGACGAAGTACGAAAACTCGCAGAGCGAACCCAAAAAGCAACACAAGAGATTTCCATGACCCTCAACACGCTGCAGCAAGAGGCCAATGACATCCAAGGCAATTCGGATACCATCGGAGACATTGCACAAAAATCACGTTCCGATGTCTACGAGTTTGAAAATATTTTGGAAAATTTTGCCAGCACGGCACACAGTTCTGCAAAAGCGGCAAAATACATCAATGACTCACTTTTCACTACGCTGGTAAAAGTCGATCATATCATTTTCAAACACAATACTTACTCCTCAATTATCCATGAAAATTCCAGCAATACCATCGCTACAACAGATCATCATAATTGCCGAATGGGTAAATGGTACTACGAGGGTGAAGGAAAACAACTTTTCTCCAATACATCCGCATACAAAATGATGGAAGCACCGCATAGCGCTGTTCACAAACTCGTAGCGCAAACGCTTGAGTGTGTAACACGAAAAGATTGCCAAAGCGTTAAGAGTAAAGATTCAATTGTTCAGAATATGCAGTTGATGGAACAACACAGTACAGAACTGTTCAGTTTACTCGAAAAAATGGTTCAAGAAGCCAATCCCGCCTAACACACTATCCGCTCAGGCAGTTTTTGCCTGATTAATCCAACTGAGTCAAAGATAAAAAGCAAATGCCTTAGGCATCAATAATGGCGATATCACTTTGTATCTGATTAAACAACAATGAGCGATTATCCATACGATACTGATAATAAAACGTATTAGTCTTCAAACTTCGTAAAACCGATGTATTGTAATAATGCGCATTTGAACAGCGTCCCAAATAGAGGAATGTGAAAAGAAGCTTGATGCGTGAATCTTCGAATATCTCATTAGGCTGTGCGAGGAAAGTAAATCCGTATTTTTTCATATTAACGAGATCGAAAATATAATAAATGAAATCTTCAAATTTGGTATAAAATCCATTCAAACTCTCGATTTCATGGAAAAAGTAATAATAATTTTCCAATAATTCATGCTTTTGTATCATCCGAGAGAGCTTGCTTTTTACATTGCGTTTACTGGCAAAGTACGAAGTGCTAGCCGCCATATAGATATTACGACGCTCTGCAATCGCCTTATCAAGAGCCGCTTCAAATTCGTCACTCTCCTCAAAACGAAGGTAAAAAAACGTATCCGCATCTTTGAACTTCTCTTCGATTTTTTCGATAGAGGGGTCTGAAAAATCAAGATAAAGGGTAGGAATACCGTTAGCCATCACATAATGTCGTATTTTATTTGCTAGATGAGTCTTACCAGATCCCTCTTCTCCTAAAATCAACGTGTTTTGGTAGAGCGTTCTCTCTTTTAGTTCTAAGGTTGCAATGCTGTTTTGAAAATGTCCAATTTTATATCTCATGAAAATCCATTATTCTAAAGTTTAGGCATAAGTATAACGCATGGTAGGGAAATTTGCAGTTTATAATATTCCCGCAATGGGGAATACAAAGAAAGTTATCCTTTAACTTTGACTTCGATCGTCGCCACGATACTCGGGTCTTCGAGAGTCGAGATATCTTGCGTAATCACTTCGCCTTTGGCAATTGAGCGCAAAATACGGCGCATAATTTTCCCTGAACGTGTTTTTGGCAATCCAGGTACAAAAACGATATCATCACAGATAGCGATGTTTCCAATCTCTTTAATAATAACCTTGTTGATCTCTTTGACCATTTCCATCTCTTCAGCCATAGTATCTTCGCTTTTTAAAACAATATATGCGAAGATCCCCTCACCTTTGAGCTCATGCGGCTTGCCGACAACTGCAACTTCCGCAACATTTGGGTGTTTTTTACATGCCGCTTCTACCTCAGCAGTACCCATACGGTGACCAGAGACATTGATAACGTCATCTGTGCGCCCAGTAATCGTAATATAGCCTTCTTCGTCATAGACAGCGCCATCGCCCGTAAAATATACAGGCTTCCCATCTTTTTTCACATCACCGAAATACGATTTCACAAAGCGCTCTGGATCACCCCAAATGCCACGAATCATAGACGGCCAAGGACGTGTAACACACATATAACCGCCCTCGCCCACTCCCACTTTTTCACCCGTTTGTGGATCTAAAATCTCAGCGATGATACCTGGAAGCGGAAACGTTGCACATGCAGGTTTGATCGGAGTCGCACCCGGAAGTGGAGAGACAATGTGACCACCCGTCTCCGTTTGCCAATACGTATCGACGATAGCACACTTACTGCCACCGACTGCCTCGTAGTACCATTTCCACGCTGGAGGATCAATCGGTTCACCAACCGTTCCAAGAACTTTTAGGCTGCTAAGATCATATTTAGCCGGTTCGTCTTCACCCATTTTGTGTAAAACACGGATAGCTGTCGGAGCCGTGTAGAACTGATTGATTTTATACTCTTCCACCATTTTCCATGGACGACCTGCATCCGGATAGGTCGGAACACCCTCAAACATGACCGTCGTAGCACCCATAGCAAGTGGACCGTAAACAATGTAGGTATGCCCTGTGATCCAGCCAACATCGGCAGTACACCAGTAGGTATCGTTCTCTTTGACATCAAAGACCCATTCCATCGTCATTTGCGCCCAAAGGATATATCCCGCACTGTTGTGCTGAACCCCTTTTGGTTTTCCGGTAGAACCTGAAGTATAAAGTAAAAAGAGTGGGTCTTCCGCATCCATTACTTCCGCTTCACATTTAGTTGACTGATGTTTGATGAGTTCGTTGTACGAGTAGTCACGTCCTGAAACCCAGGTAATCTCTTCGTTGTTTCGCTCAATAACCAAAACTTTTTGAACCGGAGTATTCCCACTTAACGCTTCATCGACAACCGGCTTTAACATATACGGCTTATCTTTTCGGTAAGCACCGTCTGCTGTGATGACCACTTTTGCATCAGCATCTTCGATTCTGTCTTTGAGCGCCTCAGCAGAAAATCCGCCAAAGACGATCGAGTGAATAGCACCGATACGGGCACATGCCAGCATCGCATACGCAGCTTCCGGAATCATCGGCATATAGATAACAACACGGTCACCTTTTTTGACACCAAATTCATTTTTAAGAAGGTTTGCAAATTTATTAACGTTGTAATAAAGTTCAAGATAGGTAATGATTTGTTTATCACCACGATCACCTTCAAAAATAATCGCTGCTTTATTTTTTCGCGTTGCGAGGTGACGGTCAATACATTGATGCGCAACATTCAATTTACCATTCACAAACCACTTATAAAACGGTGCAGTACTCTCATCAAGAACTTGACTATAAGGAGAGAACCAATCAATCTTCTCATTGGCAAAATGTCCCCAAAATCCTTCATAATCCTCTGAGGCCCATGTTTGCAGATCGTTATATTCACACATATTTTTAATACGGGCTTGCTTTGCGAACTCTCGATTAGGTTGAAAAGTTGGTTTTACGATATCACTCATTTTTAATTCTCCTTAATGTAGTTTAAATGGTTGTTGTAACTTTATATAGATCATGGCTGTCATGATTGCATCGTTCAATGCATTGTGCAGACCCATCTTTGGAATGCTTAAATCTTGGAGGATTGTATCAAAGCGTAAATCAATATTTCCTTGAGGAATCAAAGCAATTTTTTTATCAAAATATAGCCCAGAAACTTCTATTTGTTTATTAGGCAAAGTAACCCCAAGCCACGGCTTGATAAGGCGATTTATCATGGCCATATCAAACTCAAGATAATAGCCAATCAGGGGTCGATTACCGATAAATTCCAAGAATGCATGTGCCGCTTCAAGCGGGTCAACGGCATGTTCCAGATCACACGGCCGAATATGGTGTATTTTGATACTCTGAGCACTGATCTCTTTTGATGGTTTTAAGAAGAGTTCAAAAGTCTGGGAAGTAAGAATTTTATTTCCCCTTATCTTGACTGCTCCTATGCTTAAAATTGCATCTTCTTTTGTATTTAATCCCGTTGTTTCCGTATCAAAGACCACAACCTCATCGCCAGTATACGAATCAAAAAGCCATTCGTATTTTGAGTCAAGCAAATTTTTGCGGTTCCAACTACAAAACAATGATTCAAACATCATACGACCATTCCCAAATGAAAGTGATAGGTAAGAAATTTTTTAAAGGTATTGACAACTTTAAAAGCATCTTTGAGTAAATCCCGTTGGGGCTTTGTAAGCAATTTTGGATTTACATAATTTTGCTCATCATTCCCATGCTTTTGCGATAGTATAAATCGTAAGCGAATGCTCAGTAACGTGTCATATGCTTCGATAAGCTCGCTAGCGAATTGTTTATCAAACAATCCTAGATTGTTAAGCTCTTTGATCCGTTCAGTCGTATTGGTTAGGGGAATTTTATATTCCAATGACAAAATACGAATACCATGCACAATGGCAAAAATCCCCCCTTTTTTGATGTCAAATTCACTTTCATGCTCCGCTCTCCCCAAGACAAAACCAGAAAAGAGGCTTAATGGTGTTTCAAAAGCCAAAGCAGATTTAGCCAAATGTGCCAAAATATCGCTTCGCCCTTCAAAACGCTCAAAAAGAAAGTGTCGACACTCTTGTAAAAGTGCCTCATCTCCTGCAACACAATGGGCGTCCAAAAAAATCGACAATCCCATCAAAGCCTCTTCATTGAACGTATCCATCCACTCACCTATCATCTTGTGATACCCGGTTACAGTATGGCGCCAATATGGGTTGGAAACCATTACATTCCCATTGCATTTTGGGAATCCAAGCTGAATCAGATACGTATTGAACGTGATCATATACGATTCAAAGATCCCTTCATCTTCGCCATCACGAATAATCAGACCATTATCTTGATCGGTTCGTAGAATTTGTTCTCCCCGCCCTTCGCTTCCCATCACGATCAGTGCACATTTATCCTGTAGCAACGGGGGCAAGACCATCTCAAAGACTTTACGATAGACTTTACTATTAAGTTCACTTACAAGTTTCGAAATGTACCGTACACGTACTCCCTTGCTCGTTAAAGAACGTACTAAATGAGTAAGAGCACGTTGTGCACTTTGTAATTCATCGATGCTTACAGCACGCTCTATCGATGCAGCAATCAAGTGGGTATGATTGGCAAAATGGCTGAGTAAGTCTAGCTGTTCCAGTACCCCGACGATTTTATCATCCTCCATCACGACAAGACGTTTTACTCCATGCTTAGTAAAAAGCAATAAGGCATTAAATAAAAAATCGCTTCGTTGAATTGTAATTAGACCATACGATGCAATTTCTCCAATCGGATCATCAGTACTTTTCCCAACCAAAAGAACTTTTTCACGCAGATTTGTATCGGTTACTATTCCCATGCGATTCTCATCATGCAGCAAAATTACATCAGCATGATGCTGTGTCATAATTTGAAGTGATGCTTTGATCGATTGGCTGGCCTCTACGATACATGGATTATGCAAATATATTTCATCAACGTGCGACATCATAAAAGGGGTTAACTCATTTTGATGCTGACGCTCTTTAAGATGGAGATGTTTGGTGATGAAGTCTTGCATAAAGTAGTTTTGAAACGGTTCGACGTCTTGTAGAAGATTAAGAAAAAATTCTTTGGGGAGTTCATAGCAGATAAGGTCTTCTGCAACAATAAAAGTACTTTCAGTATTTCCGTAAATCAGGGCATTAGCGTCAAAACTATCACGCTCAAAATAGACATTTTGAACTTCACCATCGATTGTTTCATTGACAATCCCTTTGATAATGATGACCAAAAATTCAGCTATTACCCTCGGAGCGATCAATACCGTTTCTTTTGGATAATACGCGATGTCCATTTGGGTCATAAGTTTTTCGATCATCCGTTCACTCAAAAGATCAAAAGGATGGATTGACATCAATAATGCTTTTTGATCAAAAAGACTCAAAGACAACTCCTAATTATCTGCCCCAAAGGGGCAAGCTTCAGTGCCTTAGCGGCGAGCGTAGTACAAGGGATGTATTCCTTGTACGTTCCTATCAATGCTCTACCGCACCCTCAGCACCAATACCTGTTTGAGCACGAATGTATTGCGCTTCAAATGCTTCACGTTCTTTAGCAGCAGAATCGCTGCTGTCAGTAATTGAGAAGAACCAAATGCCGATAAACGCGGCACTCACAGAAAAAAGTGCCGGATATTTATACGGGAAGATTGCATCTGCATGACCCAATACATCTACCCATACCGTCGGCCCTAAAATCACTAATACTGCCGCCGTCAATAAGCCCAATGAACCGCCAAATAATGCGCCACGAGTTGTAAGTTTTGACCAATACATAGAGAGGAACAAAATCGGGAAATTTGCACTTGCCGCAATTGCAAAGGCCAATCCAACCATGAACGCAATATTTTGATCTTCGAAAGTGATCCCCAAGAAAATTGCTACGATACCGAGAATAACCGTTGCGATTTTAGAAACTTTCATCTCCATCAATCCATCGGTTTTACCCTTTTTAATCACACTGGCATACAAGTCATGGGATATCGCCGAAGCACCCGCAAGTGTCAGACCAGATACAACCGCAAGGATGGTTGCAAATGCGACCGCAGAGATAAATCCGAGGAAGAAATCGCCGCCCACAGCATGAGAAAGGTGAATTGCCGCCATATTATCGCCGCCAAGGATCGGATAACCACCATCTACGGCTTGTTTTGCCAAATCAAGATATTGCGGATTTTGAAATACCATAACAATTGCACCGAAACCGATGATGAATGTCAGAATATAAAAATACCCGATAAACCCTGTCGCATAGAAAACTGATTTACGTGCTTCTTTTGCATCACTGACCGTGAAAAAGCGCATCAAGATATGTGGAAGACCCGCAGTACCGAACATCAACGCGATACCAAGTGAAATCGCCGAAATCGGATCACTCACTAATTTTCCAGGAGCCATAATCGAGACATCTTTCATCTGAACGGCTGTTGCAAATAAGGATTCAAAATTAAAGTTATAATGAGCCATAACCGCAATCGCCATAAATGTAGCACCCGATAAAAGCAAAAATGCTTTAATGATTTGTACCCACGTAGTCGCCAGCATTCCTCCAAATGTTACATAAAGAATCATCAAAACACCGACCAAAATAACAGCGATTTCATAATCCAAGCCAAAAAGAAGTTGAATAAGTTTACCCGCACCGACCATTTGAGCGATAAGATACAAAACAACCGTCAAAATTGACCCAAACGCTGCCAATGTACGAATAGGCATTTGACGCAAACGGTATGAGGCAACGTCCGCAAATGTATATTTACCGAGGTTACGGAGCTGTTCGGCCACCATAAACAAAATAATTGGCCAACCGACCAAAAATCCGATAGAGTAGATCAAGCCATCATACCCTTTTCCATAGACGAGAGCTGAGATCCCCAAAAATGATGCAGCAGACATATAATCTCCCGCAATCGCCATACCGTTTTGAAAACCGGTTATACCACCGCCGGCAGTATAGAAATCTTTGGCTGTTTTAGTACGTTTTGCTGCCCAATAGGTGATCCCTAG
Organism: Sulfuricurvum sp.; assembly: GCA_030694265.1. GTDB lineage: Bacteria > Campylobacterota > Campylobacteria > Campylobacterales > Sulfurimonadaceae > Sulfuricurvum. Next base: position 40,219 of record JAUXYP010000008.1, on the reverse strand, counting down.
TGTTGCTCCTACAAAGATTATGAACATAATAATTGCTGACATATTTAACGGTTGTTTGTCTACCGCACCGCTAATTGCTTCAGCTGCAAAAATACCTGCTGACCCTAAAAGTAAAAAAATTATTGGTTTCATACTTCCCCCTTCGCTTTGTCTTTAATCCGGCGAGTAAGTTCATCAAACTCACCATTTGCACGACGTACATAAATCCCTGTTAAAAGAAAAGCACTTACAATAACCGCAACACCCACTGGAATTCCAACGGTTGTTACAGACCCTGTAGACAGCGGTGTTCCTAAGATAGATGGATCAAATGCAATCGTTAAAACAAATCCGAAATAAATCACCAACATAACAATCGTCAATGTCCATGCGAACTTACTTCGTACACGTACAAGTTGTAAAAAATCAGGATCGTTTTTAAGTCGATCAACCATCTCTTGTTTCATAGTAAAGCTCCTTTAAAAATTATAGTTGGCAATAACACGGTATTCATCCCAATCCATATTGCCCGCCGCTGTCTCTTTATACTCTCGTGGAAAATTTCCCCGCAGACGCAGTTGGAGATTTTTGATGGCTTGTGGATTGTATATGATATCGAATCCCGCTTCACTTGCCGTTGTTTGATAACCTGCTGTTGAATATCCGTTTAAGGAATCCATATCAAATTCGACATAGAACACCCCCGTATTCAAATTGATTCCGTAATCTTTCCAGTCGTATGAAGCTGCAACTTTCCACGTATCGGTTCCGGCCATAAACTGATGTCGAGTCACCATTCCCTGCGTATAAGCACTCATACCGCCCCACGGTGTCATCGTTCCGCCATTAATAGCTGCATTATCATCTTTACTGTTGTGAGAAATGGCACCATACAGGTCAAAATTGGCTACTTTTACCCCTGCTTTTACACCGATAAAATCACTGTTAATATGTGCAAGTTCATAAGTAGGATTAGCAGTGTTTGATCCTACGTCCTGCTCATTGATCCATTGTGCCGCTACATACGGTGCAATACCACTTGTGTAGGACCAGCCGTATGAAGCTTCCGCATAAATCGCATTGAGAATATCGTGGGCATAATAATCCCACAGCTGAAGTTTCAATCCAGGAATCCCCGTATAGCTAGCCGAAAGAACACTCACCCCACCGGTATTCTCACCGATAGCGTAGGTTCCCATGTTCACAAACTCGCCGACATGGTTTTTGGAATCAACCATCGAGTAGCCCGAAGTAACACTCAATACTTTGTCCGCATAGGTACCCGCGCCATTATACGCACGGCCGAATGTCCCCTGCGCAAATTTGGTGATATGTCCCACCATCAGCGTCGTATCTTTGATATCCGTGTTGCTCAGCATGTACGCTTCAAAAAGGTTCGGCAGCATACGGGCATCATCGCTTCCCGCCATCGGAGTATCCAGCTTTTGACGCCCCCCTTTAAACGTTGTATTGTCCTTTTTATATTGGAGATACGCTTCGCCCAAATAACTGATAGAATCATTATCTTTACCCAGCAGCGTTGGATCCACTTCTGGATTGGTCGCTTTATTATCACGAATCATCAATCCATTCGTCGTATAAAATGCCGCGCCCAGATTAAACCCGTTCCACACACCGGTTTCATATTTCAAATACCCGCCGATAGCCGTAGCATCACGATGGGTAGAAACAATTCCCGAATAATCCCTATCTACATAAAAGAAACGGATTTGCCCGCTTGCTTTTCCCTCTTTAAACATTCCGGTTAAATCATCCGCTGCAAAAGCATTGGATACAATTATAGATGCTAAAAGCGATCGATACAACACGTGCTTCATCTGTCCTCCTTAATGGTTTCATACTCCATCATCATAAAAAGAAAACGTAGCGCGAACGTAGCATTAGATAAATTAGAAAAATTTATCTGTAAAAATCAGAATAGCTATAAAATAGTGAGTAAAAAAGTAACGCTATTTTCCACGAGGAATATCGATCATGTATCCTAACGCACGAATATTTTGGATGAAATCTTCTTTAAGACTTTTTTTTAGACGACTCACTTCTGCCCGTATGGTTGCATTATCGACATAATCATCATCCCATATGTAAGCCCTAAACTGATCAAATTCAACAATTCTGCCACGGTTACGCGCCAATAAATCGATGATCTGAAGCTGCCTTTTCGATAGCATCTGTGAACTGTTTTCACACATAAGCGTTGAGGTCGATACATCATAACTGTAACTTTTGGAAAGACGCAAATGACTTTGAGGCAGTGCAGTATTCTGCATGACTTTATCAATACGCAACGCAAGCTCTTTCAAATGAAAAGGTTTTTTCAAATAATCGTAACATCCCAAATCATATGCTCTGCTAATCCCCTCAATATCGACGAGAGCACTGATGTAGATCGATGTGGTGCGGATTTTGAGCTCATGCAGCTTCTCAAGCAATTCAAGGCCGTTCATCCCCGGAACATTAATGTCCAGTAAAAGCAGATCATAAGACTCATATTGAATCTTTTTAAGCGCTTCGTCACCATTCGCACAGGTAACGACATAATGCCCTATGGATACAAGATACTCATGAATCGATTCACAAAGCATCGTGTCATCTTCAAGAAGGAAAATTTTCATCCATGCCCCTCTTTTTAAATTTATACTCAAAACGGGTAAATTCTAAATTGGAATCAATCACGATAGAGATATCCTCTTCATCACATATCGATTTGACGAGGTTCAGTCCAAGACCAAATCCATCCGTTTTTTTACGCTCACGATAGTATGCTTCAAAAATCTTTTCTTCATTGTAAATTTTTTCAGATTTGCTCTGAACCCAAAAAGCGCATTCCATCATACTGCAATGGACTCCTACATGGATTACTTCACCGCTTATTGAATATTTAATGGCATTGGTCAGATTATTATCAATGACTCTTTGAAGTTTTGTTTCATTAAAAGATATCCAAGACGAAAATTCAGGTTTTATATACTCAAAAGAAAGATTAGAAAAATGAGCAACCTCATCAAAAAATTCAATCCTGCTGGCTACATATTCCCCCAAATCAATCGCTTTTTTAGGATATTCGATTTGATCTTTTTTCACAAGATAGCTCAGATCATCATAAATACTAAAAATATTTTTGACTCCCGCTTCAATTTTTGCCAGATAACGGTTACGTCCCTCTTTCATCGTAAAAAGTTCAATATTTGCCATTATCACCGATAGCGGTGTGTTTGTCTCGTGAATCGCATAACGGATAAACTGTTTATGTGATTCTAGCAATCCTTCGGAAAATTTTTGTTCCTTTTCAAGCGCAACATTTTTAAGTTGTAACGCTTCCGTTTTTTGTCTCACACGCTCCTCTAAACTTATATTGAGCGTGTAAAGTGACTCTTTTTGATCATAAATCATAGCTGCCATACCATTGGCATATCCGGCCATTTTTTTAAACTCATTAAAATAAAGATCACTGGAAAGAATACAAACCTCTTTTTCATGTGCTGATTCAAAAAAGGTCAAAAATCGCTCCATATCTCTGGCAATCATCGTATTAATAATTTTTGATACCCCTACAATAAATCCAAATAAAATCAATGCTAATGTTGCAATTTCTACCATCACTTTAATTAAACGTGTTTTCGGCAAGTCTTGAAAGGAAATAGGAGTTCCCGGTAAGTTGTTTTTACTTATTTCAGTCCCATGTTGTGCTGTTTTTAAAAAATCTTTGTACTCATCGTAAATCAATAAAGATGAAAAGATAAAGGTAAAAAAAAGGATAAAAACAATCGTATAAAAATTAAGCTCTCTTAATGAAATACGAGATAAGCGACGTTGCAACCATGATTCCATGCCATTCCTATCAAATAAAATTCTCCAATTATAGCCCATTACGCCCGATCAGTTAAGCAAAATCGACTATAATTGCAAAAAATTCCCTGAAGGATTCATTATGTTCGGACGCAAAGAACTTAAAACCTATACACCAACTGCCGAAGAGGCAGCAAGCTACCAATGGGCAAAAATGACCACTGCTAAAGGGGTTATGTGGATCAAGCTTTACAATGAAGAGACTCCAAATACCGTTGCAAATTTCGCAGCACTTGTCAATGACGGTTATTATAATGGTCTTAATTTTCATCGTGTAATTCCAGGCTTTATGGCACAGGGCGGTTGTCCTACGGGTACAGGTACCGGCGGTCCAGGATGGGCTATCCCTTGTGAAACATCCCTTAACACGCACCGTCACGTCAAGGGAACTCTTTCTATGGCACATGCAGGACCAAACACAGGCGGAAGCCAGTTTTTCATCTGTTTTGCTGCGACTCCACACCTTGATGGTGTCCACACAGTATTTGGCGGAATCGAAGCAGATGACAAAGAATCTATGGCGGTTCTTGACAGCATCCAAATGCGTGACGTCATCGAAAAAGTAGAAATTTTAGCAGCACGCGACTAATCATGCTCGTACACATCTGCTGCAGCGTTGATTCTCACTTTTTTATGGAGAAGCTGCAGCAGGAATACCCCGATGAAAAACTCACCGGGTTTTTCTATGATCCCAATATTCACCCTTACAGCGAATATCAACTACGATTTCTGGACGTTGAACGAAGCTGTAAGAAACTGGGTATTGACCTCATCGAAGGACCTTACGATTTTGAAGCATGGATGAACGCCGTCCGAGGGCTTGAAAAAGAGCCTGAAAAAGGGGCGCGTTGCGAAGTGTGTTTTGACCGCCGCTTTGAAGTAAGTGCCCATAAAGCGTTGGAATTGGGCGAAACCTCCATGACAACCACCCTGCTTGTAAGTCCCCAAAAATCCCAAGAACAGCTTAAAAAATCAGGCGATGCGTTTCATGTATCACACGGTGTCGAATTCATCGCGTTTGATTACCGTAAAAACGGCGGAACGAACGATCAATCCAGAGTTAGTAAAACTGAACAGCTCTACCGTCAAGACTACTGCGGATGTATTTTCGGCCTCACCATGCAACGTGATCAACAACATAAATTGATGGATGAAATGTTTTCTCCCCTCTCTAAACAAATCCTTCCCGCTTCCATTGAAGAACGTCTTGAACTCTATTCCAAGCGTATGGATCTTGAAGATACCAACATCCCCTATAAAATCATACGTGAGCGCTTTTTAAACTATCGTCTCATACGCGCATCTCTAAAAGCAGGGACGGATATTATCCCTTCTTATCCGCTCATCTACTCAACGATTAACCGTACACGCACAGAGGGGAAAATTGATTTTGAACTTGACCGTCAACATTTTTTAAACCGTGAAGAGGTCCGTTTTATTACCTTAGAAACCTTTAACAATTTGACCTCATCAAACTACAAAAACACACAAGAGCTGATGTTTAACGCACCTTCATCAGAAGTAGAAATAACATTACGCATGCATCTATGCAAAGGGGCGTTTAACACATCTGCCATAATTGTGATCGATGAGATTCCAAGTTCTAAAATCACCTTGATATTAGAAACAAAAACCTACGATGACACTAGAGAACAACTTATAATTACCAATTAACCGTTTTTACGCTAAAATCAGCCACTTTAATTTAACCAAGGTGTTATTGCATATGATGGATGTTATTCAAATACAAAAAATTTTACCACACCGTTTCCCTTTTCTGCTTGTTGACAGAGTAACGGAAATTACCCCTAACGAATCTCTTATCGGATTCAAAAATGTCACTATCGGTGAACAAATATTCGAGGGACACTTCCCAGGGCATCCAATTTATCCAGGTGTTATGATTTTGGAAGGTATGGCTCAAGCAGGTGGTATCCTCGCGTTTCAAAGCATGGACATGACCGAAGAAGAAGCAGCAAAAAAAGTCGTTTATTTCATGAGTATTGACGGTGCAAAATTTCGTGCACCTGTTCGTCCGGGAGATCGTCTAGAATACCGTATGAAGGTAATCAAACACAAAGGGTCTATTTGGGTTTTAGAAGGTAAAGCCTACGTAGATAATGCGCTCGTTTCCGAGGCCGAACTCAAAGCCATGATCGTAGACAAGTAGGTCCCCATGAGCTTAATCTCTCCTCACGCCATTATTGAAGAAGGTTCCATAATCGCCGATGATGTCGAAATCGGAGCTTTTTGTTTTATTTCAAGTAAGTCCAAAATCGGTAAAGGGACTAAAATTGCCCAAGGTGCTTGCATTTACGGAAATACGACAATCGGTGAATACAATACCATTTTTTCCCATGCCGTTTTAGGATCGATCCCTCAAGACCTCAAATATGCCGGTGAAGAAGTTGAATTGATCATCGGTGATCATAACACCATACGTGAATTCACCCTCTTTAATCCAGGTACAGCTGGCGGCGGTGGAAAAACCGTTGTTGGATCGCATAACTTGTTTATGGGATATGTCCATCTAGGGCATGATGTTATTATCGGAGACCACTGTATTTTAGCCAATGCAGCAACATTAGCAGGCCATGTTGAAATGGGAAATCATGCCGTAATCGGCGGAATGACACCGGTTCATCAATTTGTAAAGATTGGTGACTACGCGATGGTTGCCGGTGCTTCCGCACTCTCCCAAGACGTCCCTCCCTATTGTCTCGTAGAAGGCAATCGTGCAGTATTGCGTGGACTAAATCTCAACGGCCTTCGCCGGAATGTTGAACGCGAAGACATTGATGCTCTTCGAAGTGCGTACCGTGAGTTATTTGAATCAGGTAAGCCACTGCAAGAGGTTGCAACTGCCCTTTTAGAAAGTACTGCCAGCGACTATGTTAAAAACATGTGTACATTTATTATCAATACCAAACGGGGTATCCCCTATGAAAGGACTCAAGGATGATTCATCGCCATTGCAGCTTTTGCGAAGCAGAAGAAAGCGAACACAATCCGCTGATTGCTGGAACAGCTGTCTATATTTGTAAAAATTGTGTATTTTCAGCCTATAAAATCATGTTTGGAGACAGTGAAACAACTGGATCTGAAACGTCCGATATAACCACCACTGAATTGCTTACTCCAAAAGAACTCAACCTCTTTTTGGGACAGTACATCATTGGACAAGAACGTGCACGAAAACTCTTGTCCGTGGCCGTATATAACCACTACAAACGTATATTCAAACGCCATTTGGTTGATGATGAAACCGAAATTGCAAAATCCAATGTTCTCCTCATAGGTCCTACCGGAAGCGGTAAAACCCTTATGGCACAAACCATTGCCCGCGTCTTGAATGTTCCTATCGCTATTGCCGATGCCACAAGCCTAACGGAAGCTGGATATGTTGGGGAGGATGTTGAAAATATTCTTACCAAACTCCTTCAAGCAGCCGATGGAGATATTGAGCGAGCACAACAAGGAATCGTCTTTATTGACGAAATAGATAAAATTTCACGTATGTCTGAAAATCGTTCCATAACCCGTGACGTTTCAGGAGAGGGTGTGCAGCAAGCACTGCTCAAAATTATCGAAGGCGCAGTCGTTAATATCCCTCCAAAAGGGGGACGAAAACACCCTAATCAAGATTTCATTCAAATTGACACTTCGGGTATTCTCTTTATCTGTGGAGGTGCCTTTGATGGATTGGGTCAAATTTTAGAGCGTAAACGTGGTAATAATATTATGGGCTTCGGTCATGATAAACGCTCTACAACTCTAATTGATGACAGTTTTGAAAATGTTGAACCTGATGATTTGGTCAGCTATGGGCTTATACCTGAACTTATCGGACGTCTGCCGATCATTGCATCCCTGAACAAAATCAGTGAAGAAGAGATGGTCCGTATCCTCACGGAACCTAAAAATTCGTTGATTAAGCAATACACCAAACTTTTTGCGATTGATGATGTTGAACTCTCCTTTGAAAAAGAAGCGCTAAGTGCCATCGGAGCAAAAGCATTGGCTCGTAAAACAGGAGCACGCGGATTACGTGCAATCCTTGAGGAGATCATGGGCGATATCATGTATGAGCTTCCTGAATATCCTGGATACGAAGTCCTCATCACCAAAGAAGTGGTCGAAGAGGGAACTAAACCCGTGTATATCAAAAAAACTACTAAAAAAAGCGCATAGGACACAAAAATGTTATTCAATAAATTTATCGGTATGTTTTCGAATGATCTCTCCATCGACTTGGGAACCGCAAATACCCTCGTTATCGTCAAAGGAAAAGGGATTGTGATCAACGAACCTTCTGTTGTTGCCGTTAAAACGGAAAAAAATGGCCACCAAAGAGTATTAGCCGTCGGTAGTGAAGCAAAAGAAATGGTGGGAAAAACTCCAGGTAATATTAAAGCCATCCGTCCAATGAAAGACGGAGTTATCGCTGACTTTGATATGACGGAAAAAATGATCCGTAAATTTATCGAAAAAGCGCACGGACGTAGCAGCCTTATCAGTCCTCGTATTATCATTTGTATCCCTTACGGTTTGACGCAAGTTGAACGTAAAGCGGTTCGTGAGTCAGCTATGAGCGCGGGTGCACGTGAAGTGTATCTTATCGATGAACCGATGGCTGCTGCTATTGGTGCTGGAATCGATATCCGTGAACCAAAAGGAAATATCATTGTCGATATCGGAGGGGGAACTACTGAAATCGGTGTTATCTCTTTGGGCGGCTTGGTACTGTGCCGTTCCATTCGTGTAGCAGGTGACAAAATTGACCGTGCGATCATGGATTATGTCAAACGTAAATACAATCTTCTCATCGGTGAGCGTATCGCTGAAGATATCAAAATCAATATCGGTACGGCGATGCCATTGGCACAAGAGCTGAAAATGATCGTTAACGGTCGTGATCAGGTGGAAGGTTTGTTAACCTCACTGGAACTTAGCAGTGAAGATGCACGTGAAGCGATGCGTGATCCACTCAAAGAAATCTTAGAGGCTGTTCGCGATGTACTTGAGAATATGCCCCCAGACCTAGCAGGTGATATTGTCAATAACGGAGTCATCTTGACAGGTGGTGGAGCGTTAATCCGCCAGCTTGATAAATTCCTATCAGAAACCATTAAAATCCCTGTGTACGTAGCCGATGAACCACTTTTATGTGTTGCGCGCGGTACCGGACGTGCTTTAGAAGAAATTGATCAACTTCACGAACTGTTTGATAATGAATAAACAGCGTATTTCGCTCACACTTTTCTTTGTAGGATGCGTGAGCGGAGCTCTTTATTTCAGCCCGTTTCTCCAAGCCCCTTTTTTAAAGTTATCACAATCCATCAAGCTTGTCTATCTGAATCAAATTCAGAGTTTTAACCAAAGCGCGACAGAGCATCTGAATCAAAAAAACACCATCATTCGACTGCAACGTGAAAATCGTTATTATGAACGTGAACTCTTAACAATGCACCAAGTAGCAGATGAGTACCGTAATATGCTACGGGAACAAAACAGTTCGATCAAAACCCTTCCCTCAATTGAATTGGTACGTACCATATCCTATGTTCGTATGGGAGACCCTCATAAACTGTGGCTCGAAATGGATCATTTTGACCCCAAACAGGTTTACGGCCTTTTGTATCGAGGATATGCCGCAGGTATTGTGGTTTCTAACCATAAACGTCCTATGGCTTTGCTCAACGGAGATATCAAAAGTACCTATGCCGTTTCAGTAGGCAGTTCAATGGCCCCCGGTATTGTTCGAGGGAACAATGAACGTCATTTGATCGTCGATTTTATCCCGACATGGGTCCCGATTGCCATTGGAGATGAAGTAACTACCTCTGGATTGGACCAAATATTTCTTTCTGGCTTGCAAGTTGGAAAAGTCATTTCTATCTCACGAGCCAGCGGTTATCAAAGTGCCGTATTAGAACCTTATTTTTATGCCAAAAAACCTGCTTATTTTCATATTATCACGAAGGTGAGATAGCCTTCAATAATCCGATTTTAAGTGCTTTTTCCCTACAATTAGCAAATTTATTGATTATGAGGGATACTAATGCCAAAACGCGAAGACATCAAAACCATACTCCTTATCGGATCAGGCCCGATTGTCATCGGTCAGGCGTGCGAATTTGACTACTCTGGAACACAAGCGGTTAAAACCCTCAAAGAGTTAGGCTATCGCGTTGTTTTGATCAACTCCAATCCGGCTACTATCATGACCGATCCTGAGTTTGCGGATCGCACCTATATTGAACCCATCAAACCTGAAATTATTGCCCAAATTATTAAACAAGAAAACGTCGATGCAATTTTGCCAACCATGGGGGGACAAACAGCACTCAATGCTGCTATGTTAATGCATGAAGCAGGGATGTTGGAAGGTGTTGAGTTTTTAGGTGCCAGCCCTTCTGCTATCAAAAAAGGAGAAGACCGACAAGCATTTAAAGAGTGCATGATTAAAATTGGAATGGATCTTCCTATCTCACAATATGCGTACAACATTGACGAAGCCATTGCCGCTGCCAACAATATTGGTTTCCCCCTTATTATTCGAGCTTCCTACACCCTCGCAGGCGGAGGAAGCGGTGTTGCTTACAACATCGATGAATTCAAACTCTTAGCACAAAGAGGACTCGATGAAAGTCCTGTTACGGAGATTTTGATCGAAGAGTCTCTCCTTGGATGGAAAGAGTACGAAATGGAAGTTATCCGTGACCGTAACGATAACTGTATCATCGTTTGTTCCATTGAAAACTTTGACCCTATGGGCGTTCATACAGGTGATTCCATCACCGTAGCCCCTGCTCTAACCCTCACCGACAAAGAGTATCAGCGTATGCGTGACGCCTCTTTTGCTATTTTACGTGAAGTGGGCGTTGACACCGGTGGATCAAATGTACAGTTTTCCGTTGATCCAAAAACAGGACGTATGATCGTCATCGAAATGAACCCACGTGTTTCCCGTTCATCTGCATTGGCATCCAAAGCAACCGGCTATCCGATTGCCAAAATCGCTACGATGCTTGCGGTTGGATTTACACTCGATGAGCTTACCAACGACATTACCGGAACACCGGCGAGTTTTGAACCCGTTATCGACTATATCGTCACCAAAGTTCCTCGTTTCACCTTTGAAAAATTTCCAGAAGCCGAGTCAACCCTTACTACCAGTATGAAATCGGTCGGTGAAGCGATGGCAATTGGCCGCACTTTTAAAGAGTCTGTCCAAAAAGCGCTCTGCTCTCTCGAAACGGGTTTAAGCGGATTTGATCCTATTGATGGCGATTTAGAATTTGTAAAACATGAGATACGTCGTCCCAATGCTGAGCGTATCCTCTACGTAGCACAAGGGTTCCGTATGGGCTTAAGCCACAGTGATATCTTTGAACTTTCAAAAATCGATCCATGGTTCCTTACCCAATTAGAAGAGCTAGTGGCCCAAGAGTCTGTGATTACGGCAGCTACACTCAAAGATGAAAACCAACTACGACGCCTTAAAACAGAAGGTTTTTCAGATAAAAATATCGCGCGTCTCATTACTCAAAATGGTGGCAATGCAAAAGAAAAGGATGTTTATAATGCCCGCAAAGAACTCCAAATTGCCTTTGAATACAATGAAGTAGATACCTGTGCTGCCGAGTTTGGAGCACTGACTCCATATTTGTATTCAACGACCAATATCTCCCGGCTTGGACGTCAAGAGCCTCGTAAAAGTGATAAGAAAAAAGTTCTTATCTTAGGCGGTGGACCAAACCGTATCGGTCAGGGAATCGAATTTGACTATTGTTGTGTTCACGCTGCATTTGCACTCAAAGAAATGGGTATTGAGACGATTATGTACAACTGTAATCCTGAAACCGTTTCAACCGATTATGATACTTCGGATGTCCTCTATTTTGAACCTATTGATTTTGAGCACGTCCGTGCCGTTGTCGAAGCGGAACAACCAAACGGTATTATTGTTCACTTTGGGGGCCAAACGCCGTTAAAATTGGCCAATTCACTCGAAGAGATGGGTGCTGTTATCGCCGGAACATCTGCTGCTGTTATTGATTTGGCAGAAAATCGTGAGAAATTCTCCGCATTTGTCGTTGAGCAGGGATTAAAGCAGCCTGAAAACGGTATTGCTATGACCAAAGAGCAGGCATTTATTGTCGCTGAAGAATTGGGTTATCCGGTACTTGTACGTCCATCGTATGTTTTGGGCGGACGCGCAATGCGTATCGTTTACAACGAGAACGATCTTAGAACCTATATGGATGTCGCAGTATCGGTAAGTAATGATTCTCCGGTCCTCGTTGATAAGTTCCTTGATCAAGCCGTTGAACTTGATGTGGATGCGATTTCTGATGGAACTGAAGTCTATATCGGATCTGTTATGCAGCACATCGAAGAAGCAGGAATCCATTCAGGTGACAGCGCATGTTCCCTTCCTCCTGTAGGATTAAGTGATGAGCTTAAATACCAAGTAGAACAACAAACCAAAGTGATTGCACTAGGACTTGGCGTCATTGGACTTCTCAATATTCAATATGCAATTTATCAAAATGAAGTCTACATTATTGAAGTGAACCCAAGAGCATCCCGTACCGTACCGTTTGTTTCAAAAGCTACCGGTATGCCATTGGCTAAAATCGCGACTCGTGTCATGCTGGGAGATACTCTGCGCAATGCCCTAAAATACTACGATAACTACGATGTTGTCATGGAAGAGGACGGTTTATTGAAACCTCGTCTCAAAGGGCATGTTGCCATTAAAGAAGCCGTATTCCCGTTCAACAAGCTCTACGGTGCTGATCTGGTCCTCTCTCCTGAAATGAAATCAACGGGTGAAGTTATGGGTATCAGCCAAAACTTCGGGGTCAGTTTTGCAAAAAGCCAACTTGCCGCAGGGAATAAAATTCCCACTTCCGGTACATGTTTCCTCTCCTTTATTGATGCAGATAAAAAACATGCCATTGAGATTGCACGTGGATTAACAACACAAGGATTTACACTCGTAGCGACAGGTGGAACACAGAAAATCATAGCGGATGCCGGTATTGCATGTGAAAAAGTACTCAAAATTTCCGAAGGTCGCCCAAACATTGAAGACATCATGAAAAATGGTGATATTTCTCTTGCCATCAATACCTCCGATAACCAGACAGCTAAAAAGGATGCAGAGCAGATTCGTCAAATTGTCTTGCGTATGGGTATCCCGTATTTTACAACTTTAAGTGCTGCCCGTGCTGCCATTGAAGCTATGGAACAAATGCATGATGATACATGGATGAAGCCGCAAGCATTGCAAGATTATCTAAACCAATAAGCCAATGCATCTCATTCTCGCTCAGACCGACACTACTGTCGGATTTCTTTCCCAAGATAAATCACGATTAAATATTGTCAAAGGGCGCAAGGAGGGGAAACCCTACTTAAAAGTGTTTGCCTCTCTCAAAATTTTACAAGAGCATACCCGTATTCCCCTCAAATATCGGGTATGGTTTCGTCATGCACGAAAGACAACCTTTGTCCTCAAAAATCAGGCTTTCCGTTATGTAAGCGAAGAACCTCATGCATCATTGATTGCAAAATATGGGTGGCTCTATTCGACTTCAGCCAACGAAAGCGGGAAACACTTTGATCGCCATTTTTGTGAAGAGCACAGCGATCTCATCATAGAAGATGCGCAAGGTTTTCATGAGCGTGAGCCCTCAAAAATATTTAGACTCACTTCTACCCACTATAAACAACTACGATAGGAGAATTATCATGAAACACAGTATTAGTGCACGTAATGTCATAATGGGAACAGCAGGATTGGCCGTGTTAAGTGCTTTAAGCGGATGCCAAAGCTCTCAAGATGAGACAAAAAACGAAGAAGCACCTAATAAATTTTTGGTCGTAGAACAACAGCCAAACGGTAAATATGTGGTAATCGAAGAGATGCCAACAACGGGACCAAGCCGCGCTATTATCCACGAAACCGATGAAAACGGTACCGTCCACGAACGGGTTATGAGTGAAGCAGAACTCAAAGCGATGGCCGATCAAGAGTACAAAAAAATGCAGGAAGGTAAGTCCGAACTCAACTCAGAGCCAAAAAGCGAAGGGCTTGGCCTTGGGGGAACCATTCTCGCAGCAGCAGGTGGAGCATTACTGGGTAATATGATTGCCAATAGCCTTATGAACAACACCAATTTCCGCAAAAATCAAGATGCCTCCAATAAATCAGCCTATCATCGCTCCGCCAATCAAAGCGGTAGCAAAGCCTCTGGTGGAAGCTCTAAAAAAAGTTTTTTTGGAAGCTCAAGCTCTAGAAGTAGTAGTTCATCCAGTAGCTTCGGAGGCTGATGATGGTAAACCTGCAAAAAATACAACCCATTAATGATACCGTACTGGAAACCATTGGGTTTCACTGGCATACCGACAGCGATCAAACCAAATACGTAGCCGATGAACTCGTTCTCGTGAGCGATCAAGAGGCAGAAGCGTACTATGAGGCCGTTAACGAGCTTTATGAGATGTATGCTACTGCGGCGCAGCACGTCATCGACAATAATCTTTTTTTTGAGCTAGGTATTCCATTTAACCTGATCGAATTGATTAAAAAAAGCTGGGACAATGATGTTCACTGGCATCTGTATGGCCGTTTTGATCTCGCAGGCGGGATTGACGGTATACCGATTAAGCTGATCGAATTCAATGCCGATACCCCAACGTCACTCTTTGAAACCGCCATTTTACAATGGGCTATTCTCAAGCACAACAACATGGATGAAGAACGTCAGTTTAACAATGTGTACGAAGCGATCAGCGAGAACTTTCGCAGACTGGTTACCCTTTTTGACGATACTGAAACCTTTGACGAACACTATGATGGATGGAAAATACTGTTCAGTTCTATCAACGATAACGTCGAGGAAGAGCAAACCGTACGTTTACTTCAGCAAATGGCAATAGATACCGGGTTTGAAACAGGTTTTGAAGCTATGGGCGGTGTTAAATTCGATGAAGAAGGGATATACGACAGCGACGATAACCCTTATGAGTACTGGTTTAAACTTTTCCCTTGGGAAGACATTGCCATCGATGAACCGGAACTCGCTGTTTTACTTTCTTCCATTGTCAACAATCAAAAAGCAATTATTCTGAACCCTGCATATACCCTGCTCTTTCAATCCAAAGGGATGCTCAAAATTCTTTGCGACCTTTTCCCTGATTCTCCTTATCTCCTAAAAACCTTATTTGAACCGTTGCCAGGGATCGCATGTGTTGAAAAACGCGTATTTGGACGTGAGGGGGCAAATATACGTATCATTGATGCTTCAGGTAAGACAATAGAAGCTAATGACGGACCCTACGGAAATTTCAAAGCTATTTATCAAGAGTATGTTGAGCTGCCCAAAGATGCTCAGGGAAACAGTTATCAAGCTGGTGTTTTCTTCGCCTATGAAGCGTGCGGCTTAGGATTTAGACGCGGCAGTAAAATTCTCAATAATATGTCTAAATTTGTAGGGCACGTACTGCGATGACCGTCTGTATTTGCCAAAATGTTACATTGGATGATGTTGTCGATTTAGTAGAAAAATACGGCAATGATCCCGAAATCATTAAGGCAAAAGCAGATATCGGAAAAGGATGCGGTGAATGCTTGGAAACCTCATGTGATTCCATCAATCTCCCCTTCCCTTATGCCATTATGAACGCTGAAGCTATTTTAAAACAGCAATAATGACTTCCCTGCCATTCCTTATGTAAGCGGAATTGGCTTACCCGTAAAATACCCCTGTGAATAATCCACTCCCAATTCCTTGATGATATTGTAAGTATTCTCATCAGTGACAAATTCTGCAATTGTTTTGGCGCCAATTTTTTGAGAAAAATCAATAATAGTTTCAACAATTATGCGATGACGTGTGTTAGAACTAATTTCACGGACCAGCGAACCATCTATTTTAATGTAATCAACACTTAATTTAAGTATATTTTCAAAATTAGAATACCCGGTACCAAAATCATCAATTGCAATTTTTGCCCCCAATGCTTTCACAGTAGAAATAAATTGAGTCACCTCATCATAATTTTCAATCCCTTCCGATTCCAAAATCTCAAAAACGATTCGAGGACCAGTTCCCGTATCCTTTATGGCTTTAATGATTTCACTTACCGTATGTGGATTACGGATATCACTGTCAGACAAATTAACCGAAAATTCTTCACTACGCGTTGCAAAAAGAGCACAGGCTTGATGGATTACCGCAAGACTAATTTGAGGATAAAGTTTTGTCTTTTTTGAAATGGGCAAAAAATCCATCGGCGGCACAATATTATTCTCTTCATCCAACATTCGAACCAGAGTCTCATATTTATCAATTCTTCCCGTCTTTATATTGACTATCGGCTGATAATGGCAAATGATCCGATGGTCAAAAAGTGCTTTTCGTATATGAGCCGCCATCATTAGATTGGAGTGGTATCGTGCCTCCCCTCCATCTACCTGATGGTAAAAAGCAATCTGATTTTTATTATGTTTCGCATGATGTAAAGCTATATCGGCACGTGTAAGCGCTTTTTCACTGCCCACAGTAACACCGATAGTCACTCTGATATTTAGACTCTGCCCTTTTATTATATAGGCCTTTTCATCCAATAGCTTAATAAGTACTGTCAAGCGATGTTCTAGTTCAGTTTGATCAAAAAGCCCATAAAATGCTAATGCAAACTCATCACCGCCTAGTCGATAGCACGGACTTGACACCTCATTTAGGCATGCGCCGAGTTCAACCAGCATTTCGTCACCCATCGCAATTCCAAAAAAGTCATTAACTTCCTTAAAATCATCTATATTGACAATTGCAAGTGCCGTAATGTCCCCCTTCATTAATTTTTCCTGAAGACGGTAACGGTTAGGTAATCCTGTCAAATTATCTATGTAATACTGATTGTCAAGCTCGAGTGTTTTTTCGTTAACTGCTATCTCTAATGAGGCATTCATCTCTTCCATCTTTTTAAGATAGAGATTAGTAACCTTTTGCATCGTATTAAATGCCATCACTATTTGCTCTATCTCTATACTCCCATTCTCCTCCAGTTCCATAATGTCACCAGGCTGATAATACTGAACTTTACGAGCAATGATCGTCAATGGTGAAAGTAAATAGCGAACCCACCATGCCGCCATAAAAAATAAAACAACCATTAGTATGCCAATACTGTATAACATTTTATAAATCGATCCACGTGTATCATGATAAGCCAAATCACTATAGCGCAATGTAACCGATCCAATCACTCGCCTAGTAGTAGGTTCTTTAATCGAATGCGTGATGCTCACTGCTTTATGAACGGATGAGCCTGGTTGTTTATGCTTACTATAAAAATACAAAACTTTTTCACTGGAATCGCGAATTAACAATTCTGCTACATCAGGGACAGAGACTACAGGTGAAACTTTTTCGGAAATTTGATCATAAAATTTCAGATAAAGCATAATCTGAAGCGGTTTTTCAATGGTTTGCAACAAAAGATTTGCTTTTTGTTTTTCTGAAACAAGCATCGTATTTTCAACTACCATACTAAAAACTATTCCAAGTATCACACTAATCAAAATATAAACCAAAACTAATGATCCAACAATTTTATACGAAAGACGGCTATTAAAGCGACATGTCATTAAAATACCTTTTAAATTCAAAAGAAAACGATTCACTTTAATTCACTGACAGTTATATATTATTATTTTAAATATCAAAATATTATCACATTGCTAGCAAACTAACCTGAATCTATCTTTAAAGTTATGTATTCTATTGTAAAATTCATTTAATAACACTTTAAACAGCCTATTTTAGCTATGATTAACTGTTTTTAATTACTTTTTTAAAATATAAGAGGATCCGTAGCGTGGAATGCAGAATGTCATCAATTAAAACAGAACAGATTGCAATTTTACAACAGCGATATGATATTTTTGTGGAAGAATTTCATTTTTTCGCACCCAAAGAGGATGGAAAACGAGTCGAATACGATCAATATGACGAGTATGCACTGTTATTCGGTGTCTGGGAAAATGATACTCTCATCGCATCGTGCCGCCTCATCCTCCCTAATAGTGCACTGGGGCTGCCTACACTTAATTCGATGACAATTGATTCCATAAAATTTCAAAGAGATCAGCCAACCGCTGAAATTTCACGCATTACTGTTCTCTCAGCGCACAGAACTTTCAAAAAAACGATGCAAATTCTTCAAGCAATGCAAAATGAAATTCATAGAGTATCATTGGATTATGGCATAGTACAATTTGTCGGGGCAATTGAACTGGCTTTTCTCCGGCTTCTCAATTGTTCTGGTCTCCCCTATACGCCAATTGGTCCGCTTCAATACCTCATAGGTGCTGAACGCTATCCTGTCATGTTATCCACCCTAGAATATACAACTTCAATAAAAGAATACCTATGAAGACCCGCTTTTCTTCTGCGTTACTCTTAATTCCATTTTCACTGTTAGCAAATGAGTCCGATTCTGATCTTTTGAAGAGTCTCACTAACGATATGACTATTATTTCAAAAACAGCCAAAATTCACCGGGAAAATATCGACTATCTTCCGTATATTATGACCGTATTTGATGGAGAAGAACTCTCTCATGCAGGTGCTTCTTCACTCAAAGAAGCCCTTGCTCTTGTGGCGGGAGTTAACATCGCCAGTGACAATCTTTCCTTGTTTAATCCCGTTTTTCGAGGTTCCAATCCCGTTGCTTACGGTCAGAGCAAGCTGATCGTTGACGGTATCGAGGTCAATGACCTTTTCTTTGATGGCTATACCGCCTACCTGACAATGCCCATTGATATGATCAAGCGCATTGAAGTTGTACGCGGCCCTGGCAACTATAGTAACGGCCATTCAGGCTATGCCGGATCCATCATGGTAACAACCTACAAAGGGGAAGCCTCAGAAGAAGGTGGACGATGGTTCACCTCAATAGGAAACTATGGCACCAAGAAAGCCGGAGCATCGTATGCATCATCGCATGACAACTTTTCTTTTGCCGCAGATTTTTATACGGTTCATGACAATCTCTCACTCTCCTATGAAAAGGATGGTCTGTCTAATAATTTACTCGGCACGGTAAATGCACCACTCTCTCGATCAGGTGGTGCCCCATCAGCTACCGATGCTACTATGCTTTCCGCATCGATCTCAAAAGGGGCCTTTTTCGCAGATGGACGCCTCTCTTCGTACCGGCATGGCTCCGGTGGGGGAATTAACTATGCCCTTGCTTCCGATGATGACCACTATAATATTGATCAATGGCAAGTACGTACCGGTGCTCACTATACAGCAGCAGATTTTACAGGAACCCTGCAAGCCGTAATGGTTCAAGACAGTTTTACCAGTAATTCTCTCCTTGGTCCCGCAGGACTCATTCTCCCATCGCTTACTCCGCCAACAGTAGCCGTTACCTATCCTAATGGTTTTTACGGAATTAGCGAAGCTATTATCCGAACCTATCAGGTCAATAACACCATTGAGGGAACAATATACGGTGGAGATGCAACTTTCGGAGTAGGAGGATCATGGAGTAGTGTGGTATCCGAGAAAACCCTCAGTACGGATAGGGACAGCGGTATCGGTATGACTGATTATTCAGCGACTCGCCCATTTTTCAATCCTGATGGCTTTATACGTAAGTTGAACGCCTATGTCAACTACGAACGGCCACTATCTTCTTCGTGGATCGGCTATGCTTCACTAACTGTCGAAAAGCGCAATACAATGAATGCACAAATTGCTCCAAGAATCGCAGCTATTTACACCATTGACTCTGACAATTCGATTAAAATTTCAGTCTCCCATGCCCACAGAAATCCTTCATGGCAAGAGATGTTTACCCTCAATAATAAAGCAAGATGGGGGAATCCAGAGCTACTCCCCGAAACAGTAACGGCATATGAAAGCCAATTCATCCATCGATTCGACATAGAACACACCCTATCTCTTAATCTTTTTCAACTCGATAACAGCAATCAAATTTACTTGCAATACAATACACCATTGGCCCGTTATGAATATATCAATGGATTAAAAAGCACTATTCGAGGTATCGAAAGCGAGTGGCGAAAACGCTACGATACAACAACCTTTTATGCCGCATATACGCATGTCTTGGCCGAAGATGGCAACGGCATTACTCTCGCAAATACCCCGTCTGACACACTGCGTGGATTCATTTCTCACGATCTATATGAAAACTGGTACGGATCGGTATCCGGACGATGGCAAGGGAGTACACCAAGAGCTTCCGCTGATCTTCGAGACGATATGAAAGCAATCGGGATAATCGATGCTACTATTGGATATAAACTACCGCATCTTCACAGTGAGATCCAATTCAGCGTTAAGAACCTTTTTAATGAGCGTGAACTTTATCCTAGTCCAAATCAAACCTATAACGGAGACTATCCTGCAATAGGTCGCACGTTTATGGCTACGTTAAGGGGTACATTTTGAAAAAAATAATCATGATGCTTGCCCTAACATCATTTAGTTGCAACGCATCCTATGATACCTTTCTATTGGATACGCAGCTTACTCTATTGCCTAAAATTGCAATACTTGAAAAAAATCTCATATTTGCAAACAATAAATCTCCATTCAAAATTTTGATTGTTTATGATCGCGAAGACGATGATATAGCCAAATCATCCATGAAGACACTTATGCGAAATTTAAATGGACGGATCAATACTCATCCCATCCTCATAGAGATACTTCCATTTGATAAAGTCGATAACGTTGCCTCTTATCATTTTATTTATGTACTAAAAGCAAGTGTGTCTCAACTCAAAAAAGTACATACTGCCACTACATCCTCTGGTACCATAACTGCCATATATGACTCCAACAAGCTCGCAGAAAGCGGCCTACTACTCTCGATTCAGATGGAGCGTAATCCGGTCATCCTAATCAATTCTAAAGCACTAAAGGAAAACCACTTTTTATTCCCGGACAGTCTGCTGGAAATCACAAGGATACTTTGAATAATACTAAATTAAAAGATAATCAACGTATCTCTTTTTGATTTAACCGTGCCTGCAAGGTATTGGAAATATTCATAAGGGAAAAGGTGACAATAAAGATCATCAATCCGGGAAAAAAGCTCACCCACCATGCAATATCAATAACTTCTTTTCCAGTACTAAGAATACTTCCCCAACTCATCGCGGGTGCTGTGATACCAAGACCCAAAAACGAAAGTCCTGATTCTGCCAAAATGGCTCCCCCAACTGCAAAGGTAAAGCTGACCAATACGATGGGTGCAAGTAATGGTGCATAATATTTGAAAATGATTTTAAGCGGATGAACATGGGCGATGTGTAAAATCCGGATAAAGGGCTTGGAGGCAATCGCAAAACTTTCAGAACGAATTAAGCGCGCCGTCCCCATCCATCCCGTAATTGAAATAATCAGTATCAGCACCCATACCGATGCATTGACATAACTTACAAGCGTAAGGAGTAAAAAGAGGGTCGGAAAGGTCAAAAATAAGTCTACGATAACAATGAAAATCTTATCAAACCCACCTCTCAACAGTGCTGCACTCACACCGTATAACAATCCTATAAAAGTGGACAATAAGGCACTTATAAAGCCAATAATCAAGGAGACTTCCCCCCCTTCAATCAAACGTGCAAGCAAGTCTCGTCCCAAGCGATCAGTACCAAATAAATGTGTATACGAAGGAGCAAGAAGAATACTGTTTTTATCCAGATGCGAGGGATCTACACAGTAAACTACCCCACCAAAAAAAGAGAGCAATATGACGCCCACAAGCAGGACGACACTAGCATAGAACATTACTGCTTGAGTCCTAAAAGTGTCGTCATCATCTGATCAATGGTAGTAATAACTTTTGCAGCTGCCCCATAAGAGGTCTGATAACGGATAAGGTTGGCCATCTCTTCATCAATACTCACTTTACTGATGGAATCATGCTCTTGCTTAATAGCATTAAATTGTGACGTAATACTATCATTGGAAGCGATGACTGCATTTGTTTTTGTACCAATACTCGTCACCATTTGATCAAAATAACCATACATGCTATCTGATGTCGTTTTATTATAGCGATCTTTAAAATCAAAACGGCCAAATTGAAGTTGCACCATATCAAGTGCTGTTTGATTATCGCCGGCGGCAGGAGCTTTATACGCATGAATAGCCGATGGATCTTTTTTTAAAGGTGCGCTTAACTCAATATTTTTGGCATTATTACCGTCCAAAAAGCGATTAACCCCTGTTACACCTGCAAAGTTGGTTCCATGATCCTCAATAGAAAATGTGAATCCTGAAGCCGCATAGGTACCGTTCATAGAAAGGGAAAAAACATTGCTAGGCTTAGCAAACGTCGCTGTAATCATGTCATCGATGTCATTGAGCGCATTATTATCACCGGTATCATCTTTTTGTGCTTTTAATTGCTCTGCAATACTGTTTTTAGTAATACCGTCGCCCAATAAATTGGTCACACCTGCATTATCAATAACGCTACTTGCATTGATAGTGACACTTCTACGAGCGACTTCATTACCGTTGATATCATACGCGACTAGATCAAATGTACCTGCTTTAAAATTTTCATCCGTACTAAGCAACGCTTGATTGTCGCTAAATGACAATGCATTGGACTGCATTGTTTTAGTTGCAGTTTGTGCGTACAAATTATTAGTAACCTCGATCAACCCTTTTGCAAAGACATCAAAGGTATTTATACTCTCTTGCAAAAACCCATCATTAAATTTCCCGTCATTGCCTATCAAACTACCGCGCAATTCGATCAATGCCCCTATTTTCCCACCTGTAATTTTATCAGCAAAAGGAAATCGAACACCATCTTGGCGCTCATAATAAATATCATTAAATTGTCCTGCATTGCTTTTGGCATCTACACCTATGGGATGAAAATACGAACCATCAACAATATTAAATCCACCGACTTGTATTGTGTAAGTTCCATTTTTTGTTGCTATATTGCTATCAACAGGCATATTACTTTCAAGGCTTCCTGAAAATACTTTCGCACCTATTAATTTACCCAATGACATGGACAGTACTTCACGTTGATCTCGCAAATCATTCGCATTGCTTACTCCGTCACTTTCCGCGACATTAATTGCTTTATTAAGATCAGCAATTTGTCCGCCAATGCGATTTACCTCTTCAACATTAACCAAAATTTGATCATCCGTTGATCTTTGCAAGGCTCCAATTTGTGCCTGCGTTTGTGAAATATGCTGAGTCAAAGTCTGCGTTTGCTGTGCCAATGCTATCTTTACTGCTGTATTACTTGGATTTGATGCAAGAGATTGCCACAAATCAAAATAATTTTTCAAATCCTCTTTAATACCAACATTATCAATATCAGGAAAATAGGTCGACAACTCTTCAAGATTCTTTTTCAGTGTGTCTGAATACTCTTTATTTTGCGCTGCTGCACTGTAACGGTCATTCACAAAAGAATCAAATACGCGAACAATTTCAGTTATTTTTGTACCATTTCCCCTAGAACCGGGAGTAATACTAATAGGTGGAGCCTCTGATGTCACCACTCTTTGACGAGTGTACCCTTCTGTTTCAGCATTGGCGATATTATGCCCTGTAGTGTCGATACCGATTTGTGCTGCGTTAAGTCCGGAATAACCAATGTGAAGTGCGTTAAATATAGATGCCATGTTATGCTCTCACTTCCAAAAATGCAGAATCTCGTGTGGCCACACTGCGATACCCATGCATCTGAGTTGGCATAATACGTTCTAGCAGTGTATTAAAAAATGCGCCTACACTCAAAACCATTTTTGCATACTGTTGATTCACGGTACGAAGTGTATTAAGACGTAATTTAAGTGTTTCCAATTGCTGATGTTGTTCTTCATCCAAAAGTTCGCTCAGAGGTTTAACAGGCTCTTGTGTCATTAATTTTGAAATTTCATGATCAATCATCGCTTTTTTATGTTCAAAGCTTTTAATTTTTTCTTCTTTGATTGAAAGCCGGTCAAACTGTGGATTGTGCTTAGCTTCTTTTATATTTTCAATATCTTCGAGCGAGAGTGCAATCAGAGCGTCTAACTCTTTGATCGCACTTTGTAATTGGAAAGACAACATCATAAACTCCTAAAGATTCAGGTTAGCTCGTGCGCGATGCGCTTTGCTAACTCTTCTATATCCACTCGATACTCCCCTTTTTCGATAGAAGCTTTAAGCTCTTCGATTCGGCTTGTATCACCTTGCTTTGTTACGGTTTGAGAGGATTTCTCCTGCTCTTTGCTTTTCAATGTTGTTTCTGGATAAGCTCCTCTAATGAGTGAGCCGTTAACGCTTGAAATCATGTTAAATCCTTATTTTTTTACGTTTATGATGTCTATTCATCATATCGGCAAAAATACCAAAAAATTTAATGTTTCACCCCTTTTTGAGTCAGGTGTTCGAAAAGCATTTGTGAAAATCCAAACCCTCCCGCACTCGCATTGGATAACTCTTCGCGATACATTGATTTAAAAATCTTATCACCAGGATCATTGGTAGTGTAAAGATTCTTTTCATCCTTCATCGCCTCATCCAACATCATTTTTACGATAATGGATTCAAATTGATCCGTTTTTTCACGAAGTACTTTGTCCCCATCTTTTGAGCCGATTGTTGGAAGAACTTTTTGCGTATTAACGCTTGCAATATCCATTAGATCACTTCCAATTCAACGGATATAGCACCGGCACTTTTCATCGCTTGCAAAATGGAGATCATCGCTTTTGGACTCGCTCCCAATTTTTGGAGAGATCGAACGATATTAGCAACTGTAGTTGTCCCTTTTTGGGTATAAACTTCATTTTCATTCAAACCGATCACCAAAGATTTATCCATTGCAACACTTCCATTTGGTTTTGAAACCGTATCTTGCGCAAGAATCTTAACCGTAATCTCACCTTGCGTAATCACAACAGGCTGGATTTCTACATCAACACCAGCAATAATCGTACCCGTACGCTCATTGATAATGATCTTTTGCTCTAATGCATAATCAATGGAAAGATTCTCAACCTCAGCGATAAACTCAACCATACTTTTATTGTTTGGTCGCTTGATTAAAATCGTACGTGAATCAAGTGCGCTTGCAATCTCTGTCTTGAACCTGGCATTAACCGCATTTTGGATGGAGACAGCATTCGCGAAATTTGAAGTCTTCAGCGAAAGCGTCGCACTCTCTTGGTGCGCAAGATCTTGTGCTATCTCACGTTCAACTAAACCGCCTCCATAGACCATACCGGCAGTTGGATGTGATTCAGCCCCTGCCCCTTTTTCATTTTTTCCGCCAATACTCACAGGACCCTGGGCCAATGCATAAATCTTGCCATCTACCCCTTTTAGAGGTGTCATTAAAAGCGTACCGCCCTCGAGAGATTTTGCATCACCGATAGAGGATACCGTTACATCAAAGGCATCACCCTGTCGTGCAAACGGAGCAAATTTAGCCGTTACGACAACCGCAGCGACATTTTTTGATTTGATATCAACCGGATTCATATCAATATTCATGGCCTTAAGCATATTGGCGATAGATTGAAGAGTAAATTTAGAGGTTGTGCCATCACCGGTTTTTTTCAAACCGACGACCAACGAATAACCGATAATTTGGTTGTCACGAACACCCACAATATTAGCAACTTCACTAATACGTGTTGCATGTAATGACGTAAATAAAAGGAAAAAAAGAGCCAGTAATTTCATCGATATCCTTTGCTATATGCAAAGATATAGCAAACATTGTTCCATATTTTAAAGGCTTAGAGGAGGAAATTTAGGCGTAATAGGTAAGCGAGGTTTTTCCAAAGCGTTTGGACTTAATACGGTGAAATTCACCAATTGATTCGGGAAGTTCCAATGTGCTCATATGTTCAATAGTGATCAATTGAACAATGCTTAGAGGTAAAGAGGCAATTAACAGTAACATTTTGTCGTAAATCTCTTCCATCCCCTCACGAAACGCAAATGGAGGATCGACATAGATAAAAGCACTCTCCCTCAGCGCCTCAAGCCGTTTTTTTACCTGTACGATATTCGCAAAGCTGTCACCCTCATACACCTCACATGCACTTGGGTCCGTTTGGGCAATATTACTGCGAAGCGCTTTAATCGCATCGCGATCTTTTTCCATAAAGATAATTTTCTTTGCCCCACGGCTCAGCGCTTCCAATCCTATCGAACCGCTTCCTGAAAAGACTTCGACCAAGACTGAATCAATCACATCAAATTGAAGTGTATTGAAAAATGACTCCAAAACAATCGATTTTGAGCTTCGTGTAGTCTCCTTGGAAGGTAGCTTTAAGACTTTTCCCTTATATTTACCGGCAACAATCCGCTTGGTTAGCACCGCTTCACTTTTCATAAAATGCTCGAACTGCTTTGAGGATATTTGCCTGATATTCACGTGTCAATTTTTCAATATGACGTTCCAGGATGTCAAAACTCACTTCCGTTTCATCTTCCTCTTCAATAAGAGGGGAAGTGCTTAGTGATACCTCATGCTTAACCACATCCAACTTTTGCCCAAGTGCGTGAAACAGTTGCGCTTTGGAAAATGGCTTGATCAAATCTGCATTCTTGGATGTTCCGATAATCAAGGATAGATGCTCGTCGTTATGAACCTCATGATCTCGAACCACGATATCACAATGACGCTGCGAGCTCAAACGCCCTTCTAAAAAAAGTTCTAATGAGCGCTGTAATAATGGAGATTCACATTGAATTGCTACTTTCACGAAACCTCCATAAATTTTCCGTATTTTAACATAGATTTAGATTCATCTCTTAACACAATTCATAAGCTACGTAAATGGTGTTCAATACTGTAGCGCAAATCTTCATCCATATCCATCAGACTCTCTAACATCCATTTCAAATATGCAGCGTCCTTAAGTGCTATTTCTTCAATACGCTTTTTTGCGTATTTTCCAAAAGGAAGTCGTGTCAATAAAACATGACTTTTAGACATTTCTATCAAGCTTTTATCATCAGACAAATCAAGCAGATACTCATAAATCATTTTCGCGTGCAGGGCATCACTTACGGGATGGTGAGGGACAATATCAATACCATAGCTTCTAAAAACATCTTCTTCATTACGATAAAGCCTGAGTTCATAGCGTAAAAACTGTAGAGAATACCCATCCAAATCATCCATCAATGCTTTCGAACATTTAAGCGTATCAATCACTTTTCCCTGCCATGTAATTCCCTCTTTTTGAAGCATCGCCAAATCAAAAGGGGCATTATGGGATACCAAAACTCTTTCAGGGGTATTAAGCAATGCCAATTTTTCATGACTTTTAGAGACAGAAAAGACGGGAGCATCTTTAAGCATTTCATTCGTGATATGATGTATGGCACTCGCACTCGGGGGGACTTTTTTGAGGGGATTGATGAGTTCATAATGGATCTCATCCCCGTCGATCAAACCAATCGCACAGAGTCGATCACCTACTTCCAAGCCTGTTGTCTCTGTATCGAAAAAGATCAGCATACATTACTCACCCGGTAATTTTTGTAACTGTGCCATAAGGTTATGATAGTGTTCTAACGTACGAAAGCTTTTTTCAAAACGCCATCCCAATACAAAGGTGATGATGTCTCGTTTCATCGCTCCACTCACTTTTTCGGCGCGCCCGAAATAGGCCAAAGAGATATTTTTATTTTTGACTTTAGCGGTATTGTCATAAATGATACCGATAATCTGCGCGTATTTTCCCTCTTTAACCACTCCAAGACTCTCATCACTCAGTGAAATCCCGGAAAGATTAATAGCTTTAAACTCAAACAGGTCATGGAAAGATACCACCTTGCTATCAATGCCCAAAGAACTATAAAGTACTTCAAGACTCTTAAGATTATTCTTACGTTCTAATTCGTAACTGGAAATCTGCGCGCTCAGATTTTTTAAACGATCAAGTGCTGAACTCACGAGGGTTCCTTGTTTTTCTTAAGTTGGCAAATTATACCATTTTAAACAAGATTACCTTATAATGTTACACTTTATTATTTGGGAATTTTATGGACTATTTACGTATTCAAGGCCCTACTAAGCTTAGCGGAACCGTTACTATTTCGGGAGCGAAGAATGCAGCATTGCCTCTCATTACTTTAACCCTTTTAGCGCATAACAAGGTCACTTTGACCAATACACCTGAAGTGGCAGACATCAAAACACTTCTTAAACTGTTGGAAAATCTTGGCGCCACACAAACACTAAAAAACCATGTTTTAGAGCTTGATACGTCAACCGTCAATCATACTATGGCAAATTACGATATTGTTAAGACAATGCGTGCTTCAATTCTTGTTCTTGGACCATTGCTTGCACGTTTTGGCCACTGTGAAGTTTCTCTTCCTGGTGGATGTGCAATCGGTCAACGCCCTATTGATTTACACCTCAAAGCGTTAGAACAAATGGGTGCAGAAATTACCATTCATGCGGGTTATGTTAACGCTATAGCACCAAAAGGGTTACAAGGTGCCCATATTATCTTTGATAAAATCACGGTTACGGGTACCGCAAATATCGTTATGGCAGCAGCGTTGGCCCATGGAAAAACCGTCCTTGTAAACTGTGCGAAAGAACCTGAAGTCGTACAGCTGTGCGAAATCTTACGAGACAGCGGTATCAACATCACAGGTATTGGTACGTCAGAACTTACGATCATAGGAACAGGTGGAAAAACCATTGATATGGTTGATTTTGAAATTATTCCTGACCGTATCGAAGCGGGTACCTATTTGTGTGCAGGGGCAATCACCAATTCCACTATTACTCTGGAAAAAGTACGCCCTGACCATCTTGATGCCGTTACTGCAAAACTGGAGCAAATGGGATGTACTATTGACATCGACGGTACCAACATGACGATTCATCCAGCTGCTGAACTAAAACATGTTGAGTTGATCACTCAAGAATATCCGGCATTTCCAACCGATATGCAAGCACAATTTTTAGCACTGGCCACACTTGCCAAAGGGACCAGTATTATCGAAGAGCGCTTATTTGAAAACCGTTTCATGCATGTCAGTGAGCTTCAGCGTCTCGGTGCTGACATCCGTCTAAACGGTCATACAGCAACCGTTATTGGTGAGTCTCCGCTGGTGGGGGCAGATGTAATGGCAACAGATTTACGAGCCTCTAGTGCGCTTGTACTCGCGGCAATGGCCGCAGAGGGAACGACAAATGTTCACCGTATTTATCACCTTGATCGTGGGTATGAGAATCTAGAGCAAAAATTACGTGCCCTAGGTGCCAAAATTGAGCGTTTAAAAGAATAATACTTTATCATTCCCGCATATATGGGTAAAGTCCCCTTTAGGGGGCATTCAGTCTCTCACACCAAAAACCGCTATTCATCCCTTTTTTATCATCAATCAAATAGTTAGAAGTTAAAAAAAGAGCTCAAATGCATTTGAGTTTAGTGATTGTTTATTCTAATAAAAAAGTAAATTGTTGAAGAGGAAAGAGGAAGAAAAATTTACCGGCACAAAACCGGTAAAAGAGCGATTAACGCTCGTCGAATGGCGCACCTGCGATCACTTTACGTGATACAGTGTACGGGATCAATGCAGCAGCACGAGACTGTTTGATTGAAATCGTAACCATGTCTTGGTGACGCTTACAGTTACCTGTAAGACGACGAGGCATGATTTTAAAACGCTCAGAGAGCGAATATTTCAATGATGATACATCTTTGTAATCAATGAAATCTACTTTTTGTTCGCAATATTTGCAAAACCGTTTTTTGTATTTTCTTTTTTCTGACATGGTTCTATCCTTGTGCTTTCGTTAAAACGGAATTTCGTCTTCGTTAATATCAATCTCTGGAAGATTGTTTTCCGGCATTCTTACCGGAGATGGCTTGCTGTATGCAGGAGCTTGGTTGTACGCTTTTGGCTGTGGAGCATCATAACCCCCGCCTTGACTACTTCCGGCATCGCTGTATTCATTGTAACCACCCTGAGAAGCTTCACCGCCACGTGAATCGAGCATTTGCATCGTTTCAACGATAACGGAGTGCTTAGAGCGCTTTTGTCCGCTTGTCTTGTCAACCCATTGTTCAAATTGTAATCTTCCCTCTACTAGGATTTTAGAACCCTTGCGAAGATATTGATTGGCAACCTCACCCGAACGTCCGAAAAAAGTGATGTCAACAAAACATGTCTCTTCTTTTTTCTCACCGTTCACAGTGAACTTACGGCTCGTAGCAATAGCGGTATTCGCAATCGCTGAGCCATTTTGCGAGTATCGAAGCTCGATATCGCGCGTTAAATTTCCAACCAAAATTACTTTATTAAACATGTGTTTTCCTTAGGGCTTAAGAAGCTACTTCTTCTGTTTTCTCAGCAACAACAGCGGCAGGAGCAGTAGGAGCGACTTTTTTAGTTTTCTCAACCATATCGTTCCATGCTTTGATCTCACGCTTTGTATCGTACTTCATAGTGACGAAACGTAAAATTTCCTCGTTGATACGGAAACGACGCTCAATTTCACTAATTGCAGAAGGTGCAACTTTATAGTAAATAACGTAAAAATAACCGCGAGCGTTTTTCTCGATCGGGTAAGCCAATTTTTTCATACCCATTGGGTCACGTGCAATGATTTCACCACCGTTTGATGTGATAAACTCTTCGACGATCGCGAGGGTGTTCTTGATTTCTTCTTCAGTTAGAGTAGGTTTTACGATTACTAAGTTTTCGTAATGTCTCATAGCGTATGTCTCCTTATGGTGTTCGCCCCTTATGGTTGTTATACAGCACGACAATCGTGTTGCAAAGAGCAAGGAACGCGCGGATTATACTAAAAATTTGCTTAATATAAGTTTTATTTAGTTTCATGATTCTTGTAGTATAATATCCTAAAGCTCAATTATGATCGTGAGAAATTATGCGCTTAATCACTCAGTTTATTTGGCGAAAACATGCTCTTGAACGTATGTTTGAACGCTCAATTACCCGTAACGAAGTGATGGAGTGCGCATACAAGGGTGAGATTATAGAATCTTATCCCGAAGATTTCCCATTTCCCAGCTTTTTGGTTTTGTATTCAGACCCGATGCCGCTTCATATCGTAATGGCTATGGAGGGTGAGGATTGTTATATTATCACTGCATACAGACCGAATTCTGATGAATTTGAGAATAACTTTACCACAAGGATAAAATGATGAAAACTTGCCCGTTATGCAAAGGCTCTATTGCCAATGGCGTCAGTACCTTTACAGTTGATCTCGGTTTTGGTGTCGTTGTTGTACGTGATGTCCCTGCCACCGTTTGTTCCCAATGTGGGGAAGAGTGGCTATCAGACAGCACGGCTATGAAATTGGAAAATATCGTTGAATCTGCTCGTCAAAAGCACGTGACGGTTGAAGTGGCTCGATGGAGTGAAGCGGTCGCGTAAATTTCTAACTCGTCATTCCCAACTTGTGGGAATCCAGTTGCCAATTTTTGAATTGTTCTATTATTCTTAAAACTCGTTCTTTTGCTTCTATATCTTCGAGATTATTCGCCCATGTATCTAATTCTGCCCAATGAAATTCATCGAGTTTTACATTATTGAATTTATTTAAAATTTGTTCTATTTCCTCTGTTGGATTGCTAGTTAGTGCTTTACTCAAACTTAAAAGGATTAAATATTGAAGCGTGCAGTAATCTTTCAGGCATTACAAAACACCTAAAGAAGTAACTTGGTTATAAAATACTTTGAAGCTTGAGAAGCGAAGAAAGTAGCAGTGCTTCTTGATCCGGAGAACCGACTGCTTTCATTTTCAATTCAGTATCAAGCAAGAGATTGAGCCCCTTTTTATACGCATCAGGTGTGATTTTGATGGAAAGTGCCGCACGCTCCTTTTCAATAAATCCGGGAAGTTTATACCCCAATACGAGTGCTGAATCAGCGACACCGTGAATCTTAATAGCGGTATTAAATAAATACAATTGTGTCAAAAAAGCACTGATTCCCGTAAGGAGCCGAATCTCATCCTCTCCCGATTCCAATAGATGGCGCAATGCAGGGAGAAATTCTTTTTTTTCGATAACTTGTGTTATGAATTGATCGATTTTTATTTCACTAAGACCAAATACATGCTCATCGATCTCTTTCATCGTAATCGGTTTATTCAAAATAAAAAGCTTTGAGAGCTCATTACATGCTAATGCCAAATCATTATTGTGCATTTCAAGCAAATGAAAAGCGGCTTGCGCATCGAGATTCAATCCGATATTTTTGGCTTCTTGGAGAACGATTGCCCTCGCTTCATTTGCATACGGATTAAAAAAACGAACCGAACCAGTATGGGAACCTTTGAATGCGGTATCTGCACCCTTGACATCTTCTCCCATATAACAGTAAATAAATGTATTATCTTCGTTTTTTCCCACCAGTTCTACGAGGGTATCCAATTCTGCTTTTGGCAGTTTTTTCTCATGTTTGATAATCAAAAGGTTTTGATCTCCGAACAAAGAACCTTGGGAAAGATGCGCTTTGGCAACATTAAAATCATATTCATCATGATAAAGACTTAGAACCGAAGCCCCCTCAATCCTCGCTAATTTTTGAGCATATCCATCAATCAAAAAATGGCTTTCACCAAACAGCGCCATTGCTCTGGGTGCCGAATTGTTTTGAAGGTGCCGATCGAGGTCTTGTCTATTCATCCGTTTCCTTCTCAATTCTATTCACAAAAGAACCCATTATTTTAGCAGTGGCGAGGTTGGAACTTTCAATTTTGACAATGATATCATCGAAGAGCATGAGACCAAATTGCGTTGTAACACTCACTTTTGCTCCCGTTACTACATCATGGATTTCTGCCATAATCTGATCTTCTGCGCGCATAACACGCGCTTTGAAACTCTGACCGATAACCGTATTGGCCCAGCGTGCAAATTTACGCTCTTGGAATCGAATCTCTATGTCGCTAGCTTCTCGCTCTTTTTCACTGATTGAGGTGCACAACGACTCAATATTACGCAATACATAGGAGCCCTCCTCCGTATCACCTGCCTTGATCGCTTTAAGTAAACGGTGCACAATCAAATCACTGTAGCGGCGAATTGGGGAAGTAAAATGGGTATAGTGATCAAAGCCTAATCCGAAGTGTCCCATATTGTAGGGAGCATAACGTGCTTGCATCTGAGCACGGATGATCAATGTATCCACTTCACTGGTAAGATCTCGTTTTTCGGCTTCTGCCTGTATTGCAGTGATCGTATCTTTGATCGAACCTTGAAATTCGACGAAGATACCGATACTCGCCAATTCTTGGTAAAGAGACTGTAGCTTGAGGGCACTTGGGGTTTCATGAATACGAAAAACACCCCGTTCATACATCGAGGCCGCTGCTTTATTTGCCAACAGCATACAATCCTCAATCAGGCCATGAGATGGGGTTTCAACCGCAAACTCGGTTTTGGTGATATTGCCCTCTTCATCAATACGCATTTCAAGCTCACTGGAGCGAAAATGGTACCCTTTTTTATAACGTTCTTCTCTCAGTTTTCCCGTGAGTTCATTGAGTGCCGGAATATAAGCTAACGTTAAAGCTTCCTTCGGATTTTGTGCTTCAAGATTTCCTTCTAAAAAAGCATCGATATTCTCATAGCTAAATCGGCGATGAGAATGGATAACTGACTCATACAATTCAAAAGAGTCCACTTCATACGTAGAAGGATTGATCTTCATCTCAAAGGTATATGCAAGACGGTCAACCAACGGCTGAAGGGAACAGAGCGTTTCACTCAACTCTCTTGGCAACATCGGAATAGAGCGATGTGGCAAATAAATCGAAAAACTCCGATAAATCGCCTCAGCATCTATAGCGCCAAAGGGTTTGACATATTCACTCACGTCAGCTATCGCGACATATAGGGTGTTTGTTTGCGGAATATAGCAAATTGCATCATCAAAGTCTTTGGCAGTTACAGGGTCAATCGTACAAAATGGCAAGTGACGTAAATCCCGACGATCAGGATAAAGTGAGGCATCAACAACTTTTGGAAACGATGCCGCCATCTCTAAAACGTCTTCTTGAAACTCATCATGTTTATTATAAAGGGCTAGAACGATCTTTTCATCCACTTTTGGGTCACTGATATTACCCAGATATGCAGTAACCGTATTTGTTTGATTATTGATCTGATAAACAGACCCTTCACGTGCTTCAGGCAAATCGCTCAATGAAAAACCCGCACCCTGCTCGGTACGAATATCCTGCAGTACCAACGTACCGTTTTTTTGAACCAAAAGTGCGACACTAAATGTTTCGCTGCGTCCAACAATTAGGATCACTTTTGCACTTGGCCCCCCTCTTTTACCCAGTAACCTCTGAGCAATTACAAGATCACCGTTTTTAGCCCCCATAAGGTGACTTGTATCGATAAAATGGTCACGTATACTTTCCCCGATCGTCTGTAAATACGCACCGGAAGTTTGAGCAAGACTTATAATACCTGCGCGATACTGTGTCGAAAACTGATATTTATGATCTGTCAGGATCAATAGTTTCATACCATGCCATTGAGCTACCAGCTCACGTTCTTCAGGAGCAATGTCTTGGTCATAAAGACCATGAGTAAGACGAATTAGGAGTGATTTCATAGGGATATTATAGTCTATCTATCCTTCTATGGTAGAATAATCCTTATAATTTTAGGAGAAGGAATTTCAAGTATGACACATGATGCAGTTTTAAACCAATTAGGGCTAATCGCCAACGAAGCACTTTTGCTACAAATGGAAAATATCGAAAAAAATACACACGGATATGAAAAGATAATTAAACATATTTTGGATCTGCACGAAGCACTAAAAACGAGCGAGTCCTATGTAGCCCTGTCCAACAGCAGCGACCATTTTAAAATAAAAATTGATGCGACAAGTGATGTCAGTAAAGCTGAAGCCATGGGAAAAATCAACCATTTTTGTGAAAAATTCAAAGTAGAAATTCAAAAAGTTCAAGGAAAACCCACGTATTATATTTTAGGTTTTGCCAAATAACATGCCCATTGAACCTATGACTCCAAAAGGATATGATGAACTTCTCAAAGAGTTTAAATATCTCAAAGATATCGAAAAACCAAAAGTAAATCAAGAAAAACAGTGTGCCGCAGAACTAGGAGATCGCAGTGAGAATGCTGAGTACCATGCAGCAAAGGAAAAATTGCGTCATATAGATAAGCGATTGTTCTATCTAAATTCGATGATCGAGAAAGCACAGATCATTGATCCCTCACTGTTAGATCACTCGCGTATACATTTTGGCTTGACCGCACACATCATAGATCAAGACAGCGATGACGAGTTTACCTATACCATCTGCGGCACACTGGAAAGTGAACCCGAAAATGGTCTCATTTCCGTTCACTCTCCTCTCGCAAAAGCAATGCTTGGAAAAAAAGAAGGAGATGAATTGACTGTTGTTTTACCCGGTGGAAAAAAAACTTATGAAGTTGACTCTATGATGTTCTATGATCTATTTAGTCTCAAAAAAAATCATAGAACCGAAGCCGATTTTGAATACAAGTAGCATCACTTTAAGAGAGGTGACTCTTTGGCTTTGGTATAATCGCGGTAATCTTTAATTTGTTCAAGGAATCGCAGTGAGCACTCTCGAAAACATCCAAACCGTACTCAAACAACACAAACTATCTAATGACGATTATGTTCATATTAAAAAAATACTCGGGCGTGAGCCAAATCTCGTTGAAATTGGTATTTTTTCGGCGATGTGGAGTGAGCACTGCAGTTATAAATCTTCAAAAAGACACCTGA
This sequence comes from Sulfuricurvum sp., assembly GCA_030694265.1. Taxonomy (GTDB): domain Bacteria; phylum Campylobacterota; class Campylobacteria; order Campylobacterales; family Sulfurimonadaceae; genus Sulfuricurvum. The sequence goes on along the minus strand of JAUXYP010000008.1, from coordinate 4,520 downwards.
ATGGTTTTCCAACAAAAGCTCCATGGGTTATCCAAGGTCCTGGTGAAAATGCTGGTGTTATTGATATCGGTGGCGGCTATGCGGCGGTTTTCAAAATGGAAAGTCACAATCACCCTAGTTTTATCGAACCGTATCAAGGAGCCGCTACGGGTGTTGGCGGAATCATGCGCGACGTCTTTACCATGGGTGCACGCCCTATCGCCAACCTCAATGCACTTCGTTTTGGAAATGTCCGCAACAAAGACGATATCAGCGCACATCAACGTTATTTAGTGCGTGGCGTTGTAGCTGGTATCGGTGGATATGGAAACTGTATGGGAGTTCCTACTATTGGTGGTGAAACCAGTTTTGATGAATGCTATAACGGCAATATTCTTGTTAATGCATTTACGTTAGGGCTTGCGAAAAGCGATGAAATTTTTTACGGTCGGGCAGAGGGAATCGGTAATCCTGTTATCTATGTAGGATCAAAAACAGGTCGCGATGGATTGGGTGGAGCAGTTATGAGCTCAGACAGTTTTACCGAAGCCTCTAAAAGTCTTCGTCCAACTGTTCAAGTAGGTGATCCGTTTACCGAAAAACTCCTATTAGAAGCCTGTTTAGAACTTTTTAAAACCGACTATGTCGTCGGTATTCAAGATATGGGGGCAGCAGGTCTTACCTCAAGTTCATTTGAAATGGCAGGACGCTCAGGAAGTGGTATGATCATGCACCTTGACCGTGTACCTGCACGTGAAGAGGGAATGACACCTTATGAATTTATGCTCTCTGAGTCCCAAGAGCGTATGCTTATCTGTGCACGTAAAGGAACTGAGCAAGCTATTATCGATATTTTTGAAAAATGGGACCTTGACTGTGCGGTCATTGGGGAAGTAACCGCAACAGGCAATATGGAACTCTTCTGGCATGGCGAAAAATGTGCTGATGTTCCTGTTGATCCCGTAAGTGAAGAAGCGCCTATCTTGGATCGTCCGATGAGCCGTCCAACCTACTTAGACGCTATCGCAAACGTAACACTCAACGATTTTGACGTCATTGACAATCAAACAGCCTTTGAAAAACTCATTGCATCCATGGAAGTGGTTGATAAAGGGTGGATTTACCAACAATACGATTCTATGGTACAAGCCAGTACGATTAAAAAAGGCGGTGAACTCGATGCATCTGTTATACGGATCAAAGAAACCGGTGTTGCTTTAGCCATGAGTGCTGATTGTAATGTTCGTTACTGCTACATAGATCCAAAAGCAGGAGCTGCAGCAGCCGTTATAGAGAGTGGTCGTAACGTAGCCATGAGTGGAGCAACTCCAAAAGCAATCACGGACTGTCTCAACTACGGAAATCCTGAAAACCAAGAGGTCATGTGGCAGTTTGCCCAAGGGTGTCTTGGAATCAAAGAAGCATGTCTTGAACTCAACACTCCCGTCATCGGTGGGAATGTATCTCTTTACAATGAAACCAATGGTAAATCAGTATTCCCAACACCAGCGATCGCTATGGTCGGTGTCAATGAAGACCAACATAAAGTACTTCTATCTACATTCCAAAAAGAAGGTAATACCCTTTATTTGATTGGTGAAAATAAAAGTGAGTTTGGTGGATCATTGTACATGAAAGAACTCTACGCAACCGTAGCGGGAAAAATACCAAGCATCAACTATACAACAGAACGTGCATTATGGAATCTCGTCATTGAAGCTAATAAAAAAGGGCTATTGGCATCTGCAAAAGACTGTAGTGCTGGCGGTGTAGCCATTGCCTTAGCAAAAATGGCATGTGTCAGCGGTAAAGGTATTAAAGCTACAGTAAGTGTTGTTGATACACGCGATATATTTGCAGAAAGTATGTCTAGAGCAATTATCGAAGTAGCCCCTGAAAATTCTGCCGCTTTTAAAGCAATGCTAGGTGATCTTCAATCTCAAAAAATAGGTATCGTTGGAGGAGATATATTCTCTGTTAATGATGTTGCCATGAACCTCTCAGATATGCAGTCAGTTTACTACAACACCTTTAAAGAAGTTATAGAGGGCGACCTCTAGTCACCTCAATCCATCCAACGCCGCGGATCATATCCATCCGTTGGTCTCGTAAGTGCCTTTTTCTCAAGCTTCTTAACCATTGTAAAAATATTTTTTGATTCTGAATCAATTAACCGCACAAAGCCCAATCGCTCATAAAATTTTATCGCACAAGAAGTAGACTGAACGCTGATTTGATCATAGACAACAGCTGCTTCTTGCAATAGCTGATCCATTACCAATGAACCTATTCCCATCCCTCTAACATCAGGGATTACTCCAATCACAAGTACAGGCGTGACATCGTCAACATAACCACTAACACCATCAGATTCTTTATATAAACGTATCCAGGCAGCTGCAGAGACTGAATTATTGCTCTGGGAATAAATACCCACATCACTACTCTTAAAACCGTAGTCATTGGTATAAACATTTAATATTGGAAGATTTGCATCAAGAGCTAAAGCATATGGCAAGATGTTATATGCAATTTTTTGTTCGGATGATCTGAGAAAAAATAAAGTTGTATTCATGAATGGGAGTATATCAGTTTAAATTTTTTAAAGAAAGGGAGTTTAAGAATTAGTAAGAAGGGATTAAAATCTGAGGCCAGGCGGCGACCTACGTTTCCACACCTGAAAGATGCAGTATTATGAGCGAAGAGGGTCTTAGCTTCCGGGTTCGGAATGGGACCGGGCGTTTCCCCCTCTCTATAGCCACCTGAGCACTCAGAATCGAATCTATCGAGATAGACTCTGATCTGAGTGATATGATCACTTGGATTGTCATTGTTAAGTCGTCAACAATTGTAACTTTATGCACATTCCACCTTATGCTTAATAAGGCGATGAGCATAGATAAAGACGAACGTTCTATTAGTACTAGTCAGCTGAAAGAATTACTTCTCTTACACATCTAGCCTATTAACCTTGTAGTCTTCAAGGGAACTTCAGGGAGAGTTCATCTTGGAGTTGGCTTCCCGCTTAGATGCTTTCAGCGGTTATCTCATCCGTACGTAGCTACCCAGCGATGCTCTTGGCAGAACAACTGGTACACCAGTGGTACGTCCAACCCGGTCCTCTCGTACTAGGGTCAGCTCTCCTCAACTCTCCTGCGCCCACGGAAGATAGGGACCGAACTGTCTCACGACGTTCTAAACCCAGCTCGCGTACCGCTTTAATGGGCGAACAGCCCAACCCTTGGGACCTACTCCAGCCCCAGGATGCGACGAGCCGACATCGAGGTGCCAAACCATGCCGTCGATATGGACTCTTGGGCAAGATCAGCCTGTTATCCCCGAGGTACCTTTTATCCGTTGAGCGACAGCGCTTCCACAAGCCACTGCCGGATCACTAGTCCCGACTTTCGTCCCTGCTCGACCTGTCAGTCTCACAGTCAAGCTCCCTTGTGCACTTACACTCGACACCTGATTGCCAACCAGGTTGAGGGAACCTTTGGGCGCCTCCGTTACTTTTTGGGAGGCAACCGCCCCAGTTAAACTACCCACCAGGCACTGTCCCTGAACCGGATTACGGTCCGAAGTTAGATATCCAGAGTGACCAGAGTGGTATTTCAACAATGACTCCACCTGAACTAGCGTCCAAGCTTCACAGTCTCCCACCTATCCTACACAAGCCACACCAAACACCAATACAAAGCTATAGTAAAGGTCACGGGGTCTTTCCGTCCTTCTGCGCGTAACGAGCATCTTTACTCGTAGTGCAATTTCGCCGAGTTCGCGGTTGAGACAGCTGGGAAGTCGTTACGCCATTCGTGCAGGTCGGAACTTACCCGACAAGGAATTTCGCTACCTTAGGATGGTTATAGTTACCACCGCCGTTTACTGGGGCTTAAATTCTCAGCTTCGCCTTGCGGCTAACCGTTCCTCTTAACCTTCCAGCACCGGGCAGGCGTCAGTCCGTATACATCGTCTTGCGACTTAGCACGGACCTGTGTTTTTAGTAAACAGTCGCTTCCCACTGGTCTCTGCGGCCTTCAATGCTCCGGGAGCAAGTCCCTTCACACATCCGGCCCCCCTTCTCCCGAAGTTTCGGGGGCATTTTGCCGAGTTCCTTAACCACGATTCTCTCGATCTCCTTGGTATTCTCTACCTGACCACCTGAGTCGGTTTGGGGTACGGGTGACTTGAACCTCGCGTCGATGCTTTTCTTGGCAGCATAGGATCACCGAATTCGCCCGTGAGGGCTATGCATCAGATCTCAGCCTTATATGAGAGACGGATTTGCCTATCTCTCGGCCTACATCCTTACACCGGGACAACCATCGCCCGGTACGGCTACCTTCCTGCGTCACACCTGTTAATACGCTAACCGCACCAGCGTAGGGTCGTGTGCTAGGCCTCGCCGCTAACCCCGAAGGGTTCGTCAGCAAGGATTCAGACACTTAGCATTACTGGATTAGCTTGGGCGGTTCTTCATCAGTACGGGAATATCAACCCGTTGTCCATCGACTACGCCTGTCGGCCTCGCCTTAGGTCCC
>JAUXYP010000005.1 GCA_030694265.1 Sulfuricurvum sp. | reverse complement strand
TAATAAACAAGTTTTTTTCCTTTTTGGGTAATACACCAGCACATAAAACGTCTTGTGTTAGCTTTACGAAATCATCTATAGGATGCTAAGGAGAAGATTTACTTCTACCTTTTATAACACGAAGCTATGAGATCTTAAACTATCACGGAAGTTGGAGGTGTGTTATGTATTATGTTGGGGTTGATATTGCCAAAGAGAAACATTATGTTTGTGTTTTAGATGAATCAAGAGAAGTGGCTTGTAAACCATTTTGGATTCATTCAGATATACTTGGTTTGATTGAGCTGTTGAAGCGTTTAGCTGAATTATCATTGGACAGCGATGACTTCACTATAGGGATTGAATCAACCGGAGCCTTTAGTGAAAACTTTTATTCGTACATCACGGAAGCCGATTATAAAGTGATACTGCTTAACTCGTATCAAACAGCTAAGTATAGAGACTTTTCTACGATGAAGAAGATTAAAAATGATTCCATAGATGCTTATGTCATAGCCGAACTATTAGCCAGTGGCAAATACAAAGCGAGTCATATTAGTGATGAGGAATATCATGATTTAAAGGTTTTGAACCGTCTGAAAAAATCATTGGACGATAAGATAAAAACGGTCAAACGAGAGATATCGACTGTAATGGCTACGGTCAATCCGGAGATTGCCAATGTATTTCCAAATATCTTTACAAAAACGGCTTTAGAGATCATTAAAGGCTATCCAACGGCATTGGACATTCAAAAAGCCACGCCAGAAAAGCTGACCAGATTATTTCGACATATCAAAGGCAATAGCTTTAGCGATGAAAAGGCTAAGTACTTAATTGAACTTGCCAAATCTTCCATCTATACAGGTCGAGCTTATGAATCGAGAGCTTTAATGATCAAAACTAATATTAAGATATTAGAGCTTTTAATTCAAGAAAAAGATGAAATTGAAGTACAAATCCAAGAACTAATTGATAAGCGATTTGATGATGATATTTCAAATATTGATAATCTTAAGACCATCCCAGGGGTTGCAGAAAAAACCATCGCAGCCATTATAGGTGAATGTGGTGACTTACGAAGGTTTGATTCGGCCAAAGCGTTTATCGGCTTTTTAGGGCTTTACCCTACGCTCTATCAATCTGGTAAGTCTTTCTCCACAGGGACACTTGCTAAAAGAGGAATTCCTATAGCAAAACACGCTTTATATCTTGCAGCCGTTGCATCCATACGACACAATACTGAATTACACAAACTTTTTAGAGATAAAGTATCAATGGGCAAATCTAAAAAAGAGGCTATCATCATAGTCGCCAAAAAACTGGCCACTATTATCTATTCACTCTTTAAATATAACCAACCATACAATCCAAGCAAAGTACTCATCCAACATAAAAAGTAAACTTGTTAGTTTAACACTTGTGAGAACAATGGGTTTTCATAGAACTTTGACCAATTTATAAATGCATTACTTTTTTTAAATTTGATCATTTGAACACTTTGTTAAAAATGCTCAAAAAATCAAACCATAAAGCACACCCTAAAAACACACTAGTGCTTTAAGCTATTCTTTATAGGATGGTTTGTTTATCATTTTAACCAATAATTCTATTGAAACGTCATTATGGCATAGCCATGATTTTGATAGCCCATCGTGTCAATAAAACTGTTTTCAGATATATGTACAAAAGGCAATACATCTTTTTGATCAATACCGTTAGCGTTTAAAGACATGGC
>JAUXYP010000002.1 GCA_030694265.1 Sulfuricurvum sp. | reverse complement strand
GGTTAGTTTCCTAACCAAAGTAAATAGACGGTTGTTGTATTGTGTTGACATATTTTAGAGGTCAACGTATTTGAGAAAGTCTCAAACCGTTTAACCTGCTTAGTTTTCAATGATCGCAAACTCAAACTCAATGCCTTAACTTAAGGCGTCTCATCGTTTGTGGAGGAGAATTATAGGGAAATATACCTTAGTTGTCAAGAGGTTTGCAAAAGAATTCTAGATAAAATGACAATCCATTTCTCTTGGTATCAGAAAATATAATTCTACATCTTCATTCTAGTGCCGTACGGTCACATGATACCCTTTTTCTTCATCGATGGCTAACAATAAAATAGGGAGAATAAACAAATCACTTATGAGTGATATGAACATCAAAATAGCCCCATATCCTCCGATAAGCTGTAATGTTTCAAGCTGTGTCAGCGTCAAAAGCGCAAACACACCCATCAAAACGCCCGCTCCGATTATCGTAGGAATCCCTGCATAGAAAAACATGATTTCTAGCGCATGCTTTTTTGTCCGTCCAAAATAACGGCTTCGAAAGTATTTATAGGCGAAGTGAATAATCGTATCCGAAGTCAATCCTACCGATATGGTCATGGCAATCAATACTTCGATACTTAACGCTAAGTCAAATACTAACATTATGAGACCGAACCATATAACGGGTATTGCATTTGCCGCAAATCCTACTAGCCCTATTTTAACAGATCTAAATACGACTCCCATAACCAGACCAATCATCCCCAGTGCCACAAGAAGTGATCCAGACAAAAGAATACGTTTGTCCATTTTGGCACTCTCTGAAAGTGTTTCCACATCGGTAAAATAAAACGGTATTTTTGTATACCCTTTAATCCATCGTATTATTACTGATTGATCTGCATTGTCCAAAGATATCGTAACGTTCAATGCCCTATCATCTATATAGACCTTTTCCATATCATTGAGCTCTAAGAAAAAGAGTGCTTGGAGCACCCGTTGTTCATCTATAGGGCTCTTAGGTGAATTTGCCATATCCAACTGAGTTAAAACGCTTTGAACTGAATCTACTTTTTGAATTCCTGGATTATTATGTCGCAAATCGATTTCGAACTGTCGCAGTTTTTGCAACATAGAAAGATCAATCTCTTCAAAAGGGACTTTTAGCGTAATGGTTTTTTCATGAACATGCGTATCAAAGATTTCCATATTCCCTGTTGTAAAACGGATGATGGTTACTGCTGAGACCAAAATGGTTACTACCATAAAGAGCTGCAACAAGCGGTGATTATAATGTATCTCTTGATTGGCAAATGTGTAACATATACTCGCAAATCTGACACGGGGATGCTTCACTGTAAAATAACTCAAAAGTGCTGGTAGGAATGTCACATTAATCACGTATGCATACGCTGATGAAATCATTAAACTCAAACTCAATGTTGTAATAATCAATGAATCAGCAAACAGCAATGACCCCAGACTGATTGCTAAAACCGGCAGTGTCCAAAGTGCTGGGGCAAGATTTCGGTCAATACTTTTTTCGATTGCCCGGGTTGGAGTACCTTTATACTGTGATATATGCCAACGATAATAGAAGTAAAGAAAATGACCGATGGAGACACTTACCACCATTAACGTCATCGCAATATGAATTTGATGCTTTCCCGTCACTATTTGAATCGTTGCAAACGTTAAAATCAATGTCAACAGTGTGACAGTTAATGCTCCAAATGCTGCTATGAAGTTTTTGAATAACCATCGAGACATAACGACAACAGCTATTATGAAAATGAGCACATATCCCAAATAATGTCCTACCTGTACTTGAGTAGATGGTTCTGAATACTCATAGGTATAAGGAATCTTCAAAGTACTAATTTCAATGGGTACTTTAGAATGAATAATAAAAGTAAAGCGAGTGAAGTCATCATTAACAAATTGTTTATAAGGTTCTCTAAATGAAGAAACAAATCCAATAATACCTTTTACATTTAACTCATGTATCGGTAATGCTTTTACTAAGGAAGAGTCTTCTCCACCTTCACTCGAAATACGATATAAAGAAAAAAGCGACTCAACCTGCGTAATATCTTTGTTATAGTCGAGCTCTGATTGGAGTACAGTCAATCTTACTTTAGACACATCATCGAATATTGGAACATTCACGCTTAATCTAGCTACGTGTTCCGTTTCATACGAATGGGCATGTGTCTTTTGGAGCTCTTTTGATTCACTAAGCCAATAAAGTGTATCTGATGAAATAAGCTCCGGCCTAAAAAAGGTAAATGCAAGAGAGGCAATCATCACAAAAGCAGCAAGTATCCAACCTCTATAGCGAAGAACAGTACGAACATATAAAGTAACATTGGGAGTGTGATAATACATGATTTAATCCAATTCTTTTTTAAGTATCAAATAGGGGCGCTTGTTGACACCAATAGCCTCGGCAACTGCTTCAATCGCTTCTATGCGCTCATTTACTTTGGCAGGAAATGATCTTAGTTCTTCTATCTCTTTTTCGCCAACCATCACCCCTAATGTTTGCTGTAGTGGAGCTTGCGACGCATAGATAGTTCCTATCAGATCATGTGAATGCAGCCGTTTAAGCTCATAAAAGAAAATATAATAGTGATAGATACTACGCATTTTGTCATTATCATGAATCATAGAAAGAAAATCTCTGGAATGCGGGCATTTTGGATCAAGAAAAATATAGGCTTTAATGTCTCCTGTACCATATTGGATCGCGAGAGATTCGATAGGACGGATCAAAGCCGAAATTTGTGATGTAGAGAGTTCTTTAGCGGTACACTCAGATGCTAAAAGCGTAACGAAGAACAACACCAACAATAAACATAATTGAACTTTTATCGGTTTCATTCCAACAGTATAGAGTAAAAAGATTACTGTTTTACTACCGAATTTGATTAAAAAATAATCACGATTGAGTTTGGCTTTGACTTTGTATCTCTTCACGTGTCACATCTACCGTCACACTTACATCGCTTCGTCCGCTACCCAGAACTACCCCCTGCATAGGTGCGATATCGGCATAGTCACGTCCATATCCTAATACAATATGCTGATCATACGGAATGACATTGTTAGTTGGATCAAAATCAAACCATCCGAATCCCGGAATAAACACAGAAAACCATGCATGGGAGGCATCGGCACCAAACAGTTTTACTTCTCCTGCAGGAGGCAATGTTTCGATGTACCCGCTTACATAACGAGCAGCAAGACCAAGTGAGCGGAGGGCACTAATAGCAATATGTGCAAAATCTTGACATACCCCTTTACGTGCTTCGAATACTATCTCCACAGGTGTATTCACATCGCTAAAACCGCTCACAAATTGAAAATCATTGTAGATACGTCCCATAAATTCCTGCACACTTTCATAAACAGAACGTTCTGCTAAAAAGGAGTGTGAAACATAATCACGTAATAAAGGATCTGTTGTTTTAAGAAACTGGCTTGGCATACAAAATTGCTTAGCATCAATGACGTCAGGAGTACTGGCTTTGAGTGCCTGAATCACTTGCGAGTAGCTGACCTCTTTTGCATAGTCTGCTATGAGTTTATTCTGTTGGATCGCTTGTATGTCCATTGCAATACAAGTTTGTGCACTCACTTTTAGCTGATGATGCGGTTCACGTATAAGCACATGGTGAAGATGGTTGCCAAAATAATCCGTATAACTTTCAAGCTCAGCAGCATCCGGTTCTATCGAAAGTGAAAAATCAATGACCGTTTGAAAAGGGGTATCTCTGGGCTTAAGCCGAATTAAATTATGGCTAAAACTAACCCACTGCTGATAGGAAAATTGGGTGCTATGAAAAATATGATACAACATGGCTACTCATCATAATGGGCAAAATAAGTTTTAGACAACTCATCGGATGCCACAATTAACTTATCGGAAATACTTGCAAGAAGCATATCCATATTCTCACGAACAACTGAATCTGGCGCCAATGCACACAAACTATCGATTCGACTTAAGCGTAAAAAAGAGAATGCTTCAAAAAGAGGCTCTTCATATCGACTTAAATAAATATCACTTTTGAATTTTGGTAATTTTGGTAACAACTCTAATAGTCTAGCTATTTCACTGATCAATGATTTTGGGAATTGACTGTCCAATAACATAAACTCACTCACATGCGGCAAGTCTATAGATGCTCGATAATGTGCTCGATAGGCATTTAAACTCTCGCTGCTTCCCAATAGTGTCTCCAAAATTTCATACTCCGTAAACGGTTCATATACTGCTGTCAGCATCGCACGTGATTTGGTAATCAACAATTGTGAACGCTCAAGCCCTCCTCCAATCTCGTATAAAATCAACCCTTGTTCTAAAAACAAACTATCCTCTATAAGTGCCTTGTAGGCCATTAAATGAACTAATAAACTATCAAGCCCTGCAATCATTGTTCGCTGTGAGGGCAAAGTGTCCTTGGCATAGTCATTCCACTCACGCATCAGCCGTTCAAAAATTCGCCATGCTTCCAGAGGAAGAAGATTTTTCGTACTGGTATTGGCATTGGAAAGCATATTAAGGGCTTGAGAAAGTGACCCTATCCGGTCACCTTGTGCAATTACCGACCATATTTCCTTCACGGGATCAGTCACTTTCTCATCGCCCTCGCCTAAGAATCCCGGATACGTCATGCTCAAATGGCTTAATGTATCGCACAAAATTTCTTGTGCACGGAGATTGCCTTGACTATCGTAACGTGTCGCATTTGCCAAGCTTTTCAAAGTAATACGAATCATTCGTGCACTCATGATACATCGCATCAAATAACGCCCAAGCCAAAACAAGTTTTCCGCTCGGAGACTTGGTATATTTTCCAATGAATTTTCAAAAGTAGCTTTGGGTTTGTATGCATTATTCGGTGCAATAGGGCCTGACTCACCCAAAATCCATAAATCTTTACTACTTCCACCACGCTGACCTGAAACAATCAACGAATCATCATTGCTCCCAACGCGTACCAGTGCTCCAGGCATCACCTCGTATTCTTCATCTTTTATTATCGAGAATGAGCGAATAACTACATGTCGAGGCTTTATTTCTCCCTCTACTAAACTTGGTGCCGTTGCAAATTGAACTTCTTCTTGACCTACAAACATATAGGGATTGGCCACTATTTTAACGCGCAACTGCTCCTGTTCATCAAGAGAAAGTCTTTTCCCCACATACGTACCCGATTCGTTACCGCTACGGTCTATTGCTTTTATGATCAGGGTTGGGATATTTTCAAGTACGTATTCACATTCCTTACTCTGACCACACCACCAGCTTGCTATTTGCGGCAATATCAATTCTTCATTCAAGAAAAAATGGGCCAATTCCGGCATAAATGGATGAAGTCCTAAATTTTCGAGCACCCCACAGCCCAAGGGATTTGCCATTGTAATCCCCTGTTTTCGAACCGCTTGTACTAATCCTGACACCCCAAGCTTGGAATCGGAACGCAGCTCAAGCGGATCACAATAGCTCTCATCCAAACGTCGTAAGATTGCATCTACTCGACGAAGGCCTTTGAGGCTTTTAAGCCAAATAGCTCCCCCTTTAGCCAATAAATCTTGTCCTTGAACCAGCGTTAACCCCAAAAATGAGCTTAAGTACGCATGCTCAAAATAAGTTTCATTATGCGGTCCCGGCGTGAGCAGGACATTTAATGGCTCGCTTTTAGTATTGGCACCTAGCTTTGTAAGCATCGATTTCAAATCTTCATAAAACGCATACAAACGACGAATCGAAATGTTGGAATACAATTCCTGAACCGCACTGTTCATCGTTAATCGATTTTCAATCGCATAGCCCAGACCTGATGGAGACTGAACGCGATCATGGATTACCCACATTTTACCGTCGGGACCACGCGCCAAATCAGCAGCCACAATCATCAAAGGATGGTTCAGATGCTGATACAATCCATGCGCTTCACGTAAAAAACCGCTATGACCGAAAATGACCTCACTGGGGACTATATTTTGTTTTAGTACCTTTTGCTCTCCGTATATGTCTTTAAATAGAAGATTCAGTAACGCTGCTCGCTGTCGCATACCCGCCTCTATCCTCTCCCAATCGCTGCTTTCTAATATGAGCGGAATAGGGTCAAGATGCCAGGGTCTGCTCGTACCGTTTGGATCATCGTACACATTGTACGTAACCCCATTGTCTTCGAGTCTCCAATCAATCTCTTTTTGTTTGGCATTAAGCTGTTGAATTCCTAAATTGTCGAGATTGTCCGCAAGTGCCTTCCAATGCTCTCTTATCGTTCCGTCTTCATTAAACATCTCATCATACGATGATCTGGTGTAGTTCTCAAAAATCATCCGTTTTTCTTCACTCTTTCATTCCTGTTGAATTCCATTTCCGACGTAAGTCCAACGTAAGCGGGTATTCCAGACTTCCTGGAAGTTCCTGATAGGAAAAAGTTTTCTTTTTAGGAGTATTGAGAACAACCTGTGCTGATGACATACCTTCCTCTCTGCCTTGCGCCTTGATCGGTGCGCGAACTTCCTCAAGCTCTCCTTGTGAATGGCCAAAAGCCGTATAGCGACTGAAACGGCGCGACTGTGCTTCGAGAGAATTGACCGGGAAGGTATCGTACGATCTACCTCCTGGATGAGATACATGATAGGTAAATCCACCCAACGATCGTCGATTCCATTTATCCACAATGTCAAATACCAACGGAGTGTCGACTCCGATCGTCGGATGCAGTGCCGACCATGGCTGCCACGCACGGTATCGCACACCTGCAACATATTCGCCCTCCACTCCGGTGGAAACCAACGGTACTTTAACCCCGTTACACGTCAATACGTAACGCTCATTGACAAAATTTGATACTTTTACTTGCACGCGCTCCAGTGATGAATCGACATAACGTGCAGTCCCTTGTGAACTGGACTCCTCTCCTAGTACATGCCATGGTTCTATACCTGCACGCAATTCACACGAAATTCCTTCAATCATATTCATACCATATAAAGGAAAACGGAATTCAAAAAATGGATCAAACCAATCCAGTTCAAACGCATACCCCTCGGCACGTAAAAAGTCTACGATATCCCGAATATCTTCACGTACATAGTGCTCAATTAAAAACTTGTCGTGTAATTGGGTTCCCCAACGGACAAGTTTATGCTTGTACGGTTTGCGCCAAAACAGCGAGACAAGGGTACGAACCAACAGCATCTGCATCAATGACATTTCCTGATGCGGAGGCATATCAAATCCGCGCAGTTCTAAAATCCCCAATCGTCCCGTCGAAGAATCCGGAGAATAGAGCTTATCGATACAAAACTCACTGCGGTGCGTATTACCCGTAATATCCGTGAGCATATGTCGGAACAATCGATCCGTCAGCCAAAAAGGGACTTCTTGACCCTGTGGGATTTGTGAAAACGCGATTTCAAGCTCATACAGGTTTTCAGCTCTCCCCTCATCCACACGCGGTGCCTGCGAAGTGGGTCCGATAAACGATCCTGAAAAAAGGTACGAAAGGCCAGGATGGTGTTGCCAAAAGGTGATCAAACTGCGCAATAAATCAGGGCTGCGAAGCAACGGACTATCACTAGGAGTCATACCACCGATAGTGACGTGGTTACCTCCACCTGTCCCTGTATGTTTACCGTCTTGCATAAACTTCTCGGTTCCCAAACGTGAAAAGTGCGCCTCTTGGTACAGCGTGCTGATCAGCTCAGTGAGTTCCCCCCAACTGCTGGTGGGATGGATGTTTACTTCAATAACGCCCGGATCAGGAGTAACCCGCATTTTTTCAATCCGAAGATCGTGCGGTGGCTCATACCCTTCAATCATCACTGGGATTTTTAACTCGGCAGCTGTTGTTTCGATCGATGCGATCAAATCCAAAAATGCATCGGTACGCTTTAAGGGGGGAAGGAATAAAAAAAGTTTTCCCTCTCGGACCTCAGCAGAAATGGCTGTACGGACAAAAATCTCTGCTTCCGCTTTTTTCTTGCTACTCTTTGCAACTTTTACCGCTCGTGCCGCTATCGCACTGTGATACTCTCCAAGCTGGGGTAAAACAGCGAACGCATCATTGTCAAACCCCTGATCCAATTCATGCAATGGTTTTTCAACAAGTGAATCCAATGGAAGACGCAACCCTACGGGGGAAGTTCCCGGCAATAGGAAAAGATGTCCTCGTCGAAATTTCCATGTACATGTAATCCAATGTTTGGAGTCTGAATTTAAAGGCAGTACAAAACCGCACGGAGTAGTCAGCCCTTTTGACAAACTTTCTGCCAGCGCTTTACGTTCCCATGGATCTTTGAGATTAACTTTGAGGGGGTCGACATCGATTGGCAGCTGCGCCTCTTGCAACAGCGCTACCAACGGATCATTGTACGCATCCAAGATATGCTGTTCATTGATACCCAAATTCACACATAAGCGTGCGAGAAACTTCTTCGCATCCTCAGCCCTCACATCATACGTTTTGTCCAAACTGGCCAATAGGTCGTGATTTTTCCATATCTGCTTTCCATCTTTACGCCAAAAAATAGTACTCATCCATCGTGGCAGCGGTTCACCTGGATACCATTTGCCCTGCGCATGGTGCAGCATTCCTCCATACCCGAAAGTATTGAGCAGCCGTTTGGAGAGGACATTGGCCAATTCACGCTTATGAGGACCGTCCGCATCCGTATTCCATTGAGGTGATTCCTGATCATCGATCGATACAAATGTCGGCTCTCCCCCCATGCTCATCCGTACATCATTGGCGACCAGTTCTTTATCTACCTCGAAGCCAAGTTTTTTAATCGCTTCCCACTGCTCTATGCGATACGGCTTCGTCACACGAGGAGATTCAAACACACGCGTTACGGTATTGGAAAAGGTAAACTCTACTTCACACTTATCCATACCGCCCTCCACGGGTGCTGCACTCTCAGGATTTGGTGTACACGCTAAGGGTATATGCCCCTCCCCTGCGAACAATCCGCTCGTGGAATCCAATCCGATCCATCCCGCACCAGGAATATATACTTCGGTCCACGCGTGTAAATCGGTAAAATCCTCTTCAGGACCACTAGGACCATCAAGCGATTTCATATCCGATTTAAGCTGTACCAAATATCCCGAAACAAAACGTGCCGCAAGTCCTAAATGGCGAAATATTTGGACAAACAACCATGCAAAATCACGGCATGAGCCCAATCGTTTTCCCAGTGTTACTTCACACGTTTGGACACCCGGTTCCATACGCACTGTATAGTTCAGATACTGATTTAACTTGATATTGAGTTCTACTAAAAAATCATTAATAGTACGCGGCGTCAGATCGATCTCTTTGACAAACTCTTTGAGTAGTTTGCCTTTTGATGTCACCTTCAAATACGGAGCAAGCTCTTTTTTGAGCTCTTTTTTATACTTAAACGGAAAATTAGTTGCATACTCTTCTACAAAAAAGTCAAACGGATTAATGCTCACCAGCTCCGCTAATATTTCTACATCTATTTCAAGCTCCGTCGTTTTTTCAGGAAAAACAATACGTGCCAGATAATTGCCAAAGGGATCTTGCTGCCAATTGATAAAATGAGTCTCCGGCTTAATCTTGAGCGAATACGCTTCAATCGGAGTGCGGCTATGCGGCGCCGGTCTCAAACGAATAACATGAGGCGAAAGATTAATCGGCTTGTCAAATGCATAATGAGTTTTGTGGGAGAGAACAACTTTGAGCGACATCAAATCCCTTTGTCTAAAAAAGTTATGACAAGAATAACATATTTATTTCTAAAGTAGTGTATGTTTTTCGTCCACTTCCTGCTAGAATTACTCTCAATGCTTATTAAAAAGAGTCTACGTGAAAATTTTTCTTTTAGAAGATGACTATCTACTGAACAAAGCGATCACCAAATACCTCACGGGTAAAGGGTTTACAGTCGGAGCTTATTACAATGGAACCGAAGCGATCAAAGCCATTACCGATGATTTTGATGTCATGGTGTTAGACATTGATGTCCCTCAGCTAAACGGAATCACGGTAATGGAAGAGATCCGAAAACTGTACCCCACAAAACCCATCATTATGATAAGTGCAACGATTGATATTGATACCATTAGTAAAGCATACGAAAAAGGGTGCAATGACTATATGAAAAAACCCTTTGATATTCGAGAGCTTGAACTCAAAATCCGAACTTTCAAAAAAGATACAACAAATAGTATTCAAATTTTTGAGAGGCTGGAATATACTCTAGACGACCAGCGTCTTTTGTATAATTCATGTGAAATAGCATTAACACCCAAAGAAAAAAGGCTCTTTCATCTCTTGGTTGAGAACAAAGGGCGAACGGTTTCTCTTGAACTATTGGAACGTACCATTTGGGGAATGAACGCAGAGGCGATACATTTACGTCAACTCGTTGCCCGTTTGCGTAAAAAACTACCGGACAATTGCATCCAAAATCGTACGGGAAGTGGCTATTGCATTCTCTAGTGCGTCATACTCCCTTATCCATTCAATAATATGCTATTGCCAAAACGCAGTATAAAAGCCCTTTTCTTCACTCTTACTGCAATCAGTTTAATACTCATGGCGATAGGATCTATTTGGCTATATAGCTATGCCACTACTACTATCTCCCAACAACTCGCCCACACGGCTCATGAAAAATCGGATACTATCCGATATGAAATCATCCGATTTTACGATGGAATGGTTTACACCTTTACACAGACACAACCCCTCCAAATAGCCAAAATGGCACAAGCACAGAGCTACTTCCAGAAGCATGGGATGAATGCTTCCCTGCAACCCTTGCAAAAGATACTTGAAGACAGTGACAGCCAGTATGATATTTACCTTATTAATAAGAACATGATCGTAGAACGTACAACCTTCGAACACGATTTAGGTCTTGATTTCAAACAGTACACTTTTGTTCCAAAGCTTTTGCTCTCACTGTTTAATCATCCGACAAAAACAGATATAAGCGAACCCCTGTACATATCCTTTTCTGACGATTTCAAACGTTACACGACTCAAGCCAGTGCAAATAGACACTATATCATCCAGCTGAGGCAAACCCTTAAAGAGTCAAAATCGTTTCGTACTTTTATGAACCATCTTAAAGAGCTGGTTCCAACCCTGTATAGCCATTCCATCTATACGGTTTATAAAACAAATCGTCAATCAATAGATTCTCAGCTATTTTGGTCTCAGCGCCTTTCAAAGATCAAAAATAAGGATGTCATCCAGTTATGGGGAAGTCTTGGCAATTTTCAGCAGATTTTGCAACGTATAGACCCTACCAGTGTGAGTTTGTTCAAATACCCACAACTCTTCCTCTACCCCTATTTAGACATCATGTTTAAACACAATACCCGAAAAGAGCTCACCTATTGGAAAGATAGCCGATATCTGCGTATGGTAATGCTACCTCAGCAAAGCTATTACAATCAGCTAGAGGAGAGCTACTCTTTTTTGGTTGTAGAACTCGATGAAACCGAAATTTATAATAATGCACAAACCATGAAAATGACCATGCTGATCAGTTGGACTCTTCTCATAGGCTTCGTACTTACTATGTCTACCCTTTTTTACCGTCGTGTCATTGTCCCAATTACCCTTTTACAATCCCATATGCATTCTAAAACACCGCTAAAAGATATAAAAATTCTGACCAAAGACGATGAAATCAGCAAAATTTCGCGTACCTATAACTGGCTGTTAAACGATCTCAAAAATCAAATCGAGACCAAACAAACCCTCTTGGCCCAGTTTAAAACCTTTACCGCCAATGCCATCCATCAAGTACGAACGCCACTAAGTGTCATCAAAATAGCACATTCAATGATTGATGACGATGCGCACAAAGAAGCAAAACTTCATATTCTTTCCTCGTTGATCTCTATGGAACACATGTATGATTCGCTGGCTTTCACCCTCCAAAACGACAAAGTAGAGTTACCCAAAAGTATTCTTGATATCAGTTTGATTATTGAAAAAAGCATTACTCTCTTTTCTCCCGTTGCATCTGCAGTGGACAGCAAGATTGTTTCCAATATTCGCAGTGGACTATTCGTGGAGATGAATCAAAGCGAATTGGAATATCTCATCGACAATAATCTTTCCAACGCACTCAAATACGGACAACCCTTTCAATCTATTGGAGTCACGCTGACACAATCCAATCATGAGCTTATCCTCCTATTCCAAAGCTATGGAGATCCAATCGCAGATAAAAATGCTATTTTTGAACGCTACACTCGCCAAGACCATAGCAAACAAGGAAGTGGAATAGGACTAAATATTGTCGCAACCATTTGCGAGCGTTACAATATTATTATACACGTGACCTATGAAGATGGAAAAAACTGTTTTTGCTACTTTTTTCCTATAAAATAGCGAAATGTGACACTATTGTCACACGAAAATACTACAATGATGCCAGTCTGTATACGTGTGGAGTTACTCGAATGTTTTCTCGTAAGCTGTTTAATATTAAATCATTTCTTTCTATTTTCAATGCTCATAATGCCCTCTTTGAACAAATTTTTATTAACTCCCCAACCGCACTATGCGTAACCGATGCTAATGGTATCATACAGTATGTAAATCAAGCATTCATAGAGCTTACAGGATACACTTCCAAAGAGTTAATTGGGAACAATCACTCCTTGATGAAATCATCAAAAAATGAACCTGATTTTTTTCAATACTTTTGGGAAAAACTTCTAAATGAAAACAATTTTCATGGAAATATTTGGAATCGCCATAAAGACGATTATGATGCTTTACACTCCACTACCATTACCCCTATCACTTTAGACACCCTTTATTATCTTAGCACTCATGTTGATATAACCAAAGAAGTAACACTCCAAGAAAGACAACACTATCTTGCTTATCACGATCCGCACACTGGATTAGCAAATCGTTCATTATTCGAGGACCGTCTTTCCCATGCCATTGCCAACGCAGCTCGTATTGGGAACAGTGTTGGAATACTCTATTGTGATCTCAATGAGTTTAAACAAATCAATGACGAATTCGGCCACGCAACCGGAGATTATGTGCTCACAGAGGTCGCAAAGCGACTTCAAGCCTATTTTCGTACCAACGATACAGTTGCACGCTTTGGAGGAGATGAATTTGTCATCATCGTGGAACATCTCCAAGACAATATGCAACTCACACGGATGGCAGAAGGACTGAAGAAAAAAATTACGGCACCTATTGGCGAATTAAATCTATGCGTCAGTGCCAGTATCGGCATTGCATCTTTCCCTCAAGACGGTCTCACCAAGGATCAGCTTCTCCTCATTGCCGACGATAAAATGTACCATAATAAAAATCAATTTTATGGGCTAGTGAGCTAAAACCTCTATTAATATTCGTTACACTATAATCAGTCTACGACAATATTGCGAGTGAGAAAATATGGACTACATCGAGTTTTTAGGAACCAGCGGAACACGAACTCCTAATCAGGGAACAACGTGCCTACGTGTTTCCAAACATTGTGTCATTGATGCCGGGAACCTAATTAATGCATTCAAAGACGATGTGTTCACCATTGAGCATATCTTTCTCACCCATTCGCATCTCGATCATATTATCGATATCCCATTTCTAGCCGACCTCTTTGTTACCCAACAAGCCATTTCACTTAAAATCTATGCGCTCAAAGAAACTTTAGAAGATTTACGTCAATTTATTTTTAATCATCGAATATGGCCCAATTTTGAAGAAATAAACCTCATTGGACATGCCGAAAAAACGATTGAACTCATTGAAATACAGCTGGATCAACCATACCTCATAGACGACGTCACGCTTACCCCCTTCAAAACCAACCACACCAATGGGAGCTGCGGCTATATCATTGAAAAAAATAATTCAGGGATACTCTTTACCGCCGATACCTATAAATGTCCTAAAATATGGGAACTGTTAGATCAAAATCCACACATTCATACACTCGTCACTGAAGTATCCTTTCCTTCCAGTTTCGATAAACTTGCATCTGATAGCAAACATCTCACCCCAATACTTTTAGAAAATGAACTGAAACAATGTAAACGCAATGATTTTACCATCTATGCAATGCATCTAAAAACACTCTTCGCCCCCACTATCATCCACGAACTTAAAACCATGAAGCTCCTCCAGAACAGAGGACGCGTCCTCAACGACAGCGATATCATCCGATTTTAACGCTTTAGGCATAGTTTGTGCTTGAATAGCGAAACAACACAAGGAATACTCTATGACATTTTCATGGTCCAACACCAATCTCGGCGGTAAAGTTATTCTCATTTCTACTGTTATTGCAATCATAAGTATTTTTATGCCATGGATTGATACAACAATAAGCACATCAAGCGGTTGGCAGCAGTTAGCTTTTGTATTATTAGCGTTTTATGTTTATCCAGCATTCCAGGTTATCAAAAATAAACCACTGTCACTTATGTGGGGAAGTGCTTCGTCGATTTCTGCCGCCGTTGCAGCTGTAGTATTTATGGAATGGAAAACAATACCCTTTGAAGGCGTTGATTTGTGTTTTGCAGGTCAGGGAACGTATCTTTTCTTCGTAGCCTCGGTACTTTTATTCGCAGGTGTTTTAAAGTATAAACCTATGGAAACAACATCTACTGAAAATACTGAAATAAAAGAAGACGTAAAGTAGAATGGTGCGCCATGCAGGATTCGAACCTGCGACCTACAGCTTAGGAAGCCGTTGCTCTATCCAGCTGAGCTAAGGGCGCATTATAATTATTCACAAAGAACCGCAATTCTAGCCAATAACCTATGAATAAGCAAAAGTATGCATTAAATGTATGATAATTTCAGTATTTCCAACCCCTATTCTTCTTCCATATAGTAAATATAGCACAATTGCATTAGCTATTTTAATTTATACAAAGTAAACTCTAGAATAGCTAGAATCCCTTATCAATAACAAATCAAAAAGGCATAAATAATGATAGGATATACTCAAGTATTCAAAGCAAATATAGAAAAGCTTAAAGCAGAGAGAGAAAAATTCGAGAAAGATAACGCTGAGAAAGCTGCAAAAGCAAAAGCTGCAAAGGTATAAACTACCAAATTAAGTACTTTACAGGAGATTAATAATCGATCTCTGTAACGGCCATAAACTTTTCGATCTAATCAGGACTTTACATAGCAAAATATCTAACTTGAAATAGTGAAATCAAAGTGTCTTTTTATTTTTCATATTTTGATAGTGGAAATTATGATTGATTTTTAAGAGGAATTGAATTATAGATGGTGGCGAGAGAGTCTACTATTAAATGCCTATTTTAGGGATTTATGCAGCATTTATTAAAAATATACCCCTAAAGATACCCCTATAATTCATTACTTAGCTGTGATTACGCCGGAGTTCAAAGTAAGTCGGCAGACTGTATATAAAGCTCTTGATGACGCCCAGGAACGAAAGTGAGAGCTTTCCGTTTCCTGAGAATCCAAGTTAATGGGTTGCTACTCCTGAGAAATAGACAGCAGCCATAAGACTGTACCCAATCGCTAGAAGAATATGAGCCATAAGGCCAACAATACGAGGATCTATATAGATTTGTGTTAGATAATACATTTATACACTCCGAAATTATTTTTTTTGGTCTTGATAACCGACTACACCTAGACATAGCCGAGGTTAGTTGCGCTTTCCTACGTTTCCACACTTGAAAAATGCAGTATTATGAGCGAAGGCGGCCTTAGCTTCCGGGTTCGGAATGGGGCCGGGCGTTTCCCCGCCTCTTTAAACACAAAAAACCGGGCAAAAAAAAAGGGCAACAATCCGAAGATTGCCACCCCTGACCATAAAAAATAATCCCGAAACGATCCTCTTGTCAACGCTCTCACCTGATGACTCAAATCACAAATTAAAGGAAACTAATGGCTTTCGCCGTCAAATATACAAAAGTACACTTGGCGGCAAAAGCTTAATTAAGTTACTAAGTTTAACTAAATTATATTAAAAAGTTCTTATAGACTACTAAAATTAAACATTCTTTTATATAAACACCACACCTATCATTGTTGTTAATGATGGATTGCATTGTTCTTATGGCTTACGGGATTGATGCTCAGTTTTACTTTGGCTACCCCCAAAATAATTTGAAAATTCAACACATTAACATCAAAAGTCAACTCTAACATTTTATGATTATATCAAATAAAATGCCAATCGTGATATTTATCTCGATCACGCATTTATCCCTTATTCGAACCACGAATTGATAAAAAACCTGTAACTTTATGCTTCATTGGTTTTGTAACAGATTTCTTTTTCTGGAAAAAAGACAATTCTTTTAGCATCCACAATACCATAAAAGAAGTCATCATATTAATAACTAGAAGTGCGAAGTTACCATAAAAGTTTCTTGTATTATCCACCTCAGATTTTTTGGTGGAATGCAGTATTTCAGAAAGATTTACCTCTTCATTTTTGTAAGAATCCAAATATTGATCAACTCTTTGAGTATACGTCTTAAATGTTGCATTCATATCTGTTGAGTTTGTTTTACTCTCCATCAATACTTTCGTTTTATAATAATCTATTCTCATTTGATGCGCAGTATTATCCATCGTATACATAAAAATAAACATGAGGGAAATGACAGGAAAATATAGTTTCCACATGCTCATCATTAATTCACTATCTTTTTCATTAGTGAAAAATGTGTAAATACCAATTGAAGCCATTAAAAAAAAGATTGCGGTATACATAAATATACTCATCATCCTAGAAAAAGGGATAAATAAACCAAAACATAATAAAAAAAGCATATATATTAAAATAGTGACTTTAACTATATTTAATACGATCAAATTCACATCGACTTTTTTTGACATAATTCAACTCATGTTTTAAATTTTAAATCCCTTTTTCAACTGTTTCCAGCGGGATATGCAAATCTCGAATTAAAGGTTCTAGATACAATTTCATTTTAAAATCAGTCATGATTTCTCCCAGTAGAGTATGTCTTAATAGCTTCGATGATCTTCTTGTACTCTACTTCCTCTCACCTTAACGAGAAAGACTAGAAAATTTGATATTTCCACCATCAGAAAAAGTGAGGAAAGCGTAACCTTCTATGCACATAATTTCTATTTCACACTTTGTTAGGAACCTTAATTAGATTTTCAATGATATCAAAAGCTGATTGAAACCCTGAAAAATCTTCTAAATCACCATTTTCACATAACCAATCGCACATGTTGCCTTTCTCGTCCTTATTAACTGACTTATAAGCAGGCTTGTTGATATTATTTCCTCTAATCCTTGTAACAGATGCTTCATGTACGTCTATATAATGGTAGTTAGCACTTTCTACTTTTTCAATAGTATTATTTGAAAATAAATTTTCAATACCTATTGCAATTGGATTTTCAGTCACAAGAGGAATAATCCGCTTGTAAACTAAATTTTTATTCGAATCCTGCTTATTTGTATCACAGTCATAAAGTAGAATTATCTTGCTTGGAATTACTTCCGATACAGAATTATTGTAAGCTTTCCAAATTTTATCTAGATTACCAAAGCCATCTCCATCTTTTAATTGGATACGCTCAAGAAGATCATTTTTACCAAGTAATTCTGCCGCTTTAGTTAAATAACGTATATCATAATCACCCTCAACAAAGACTATTGGCTTTGAATGTCGCTCCAACTCTTCTCTTATTCCTTCTCTATATTTGGTCGTTTCTTTGAAAGCTTCATATGCAGCTGTAAATTCAGAAAAATCACTTGCAACAACTTTTTCTCCAAGAGGCATATCAATGATTTCAAAGCCATCACTACCAAATTTTTCTTCCATACCAATAAGAAATAGAGGTGAGTGTGTTGTTATGATAAACTGAATATTGGGAAAAGATGCTATCAGTTCAGGCAAGACTTCTTTTTGGTGTATTGTATGAAGATGTGAATCTATTTCATCTATTATCACAATGCCTTTGATGTCATTTAAATTATTAAACTCACCATCAGATAGATCATAATCTCTGACAATAGAAAGAAATAGATTTAATAACTGAATTTCACCTGTCGATAGCTGAAAAAGATTTGGAACCAAATTCTTTTCATCTTTCATAATTGAAATTACACGATTTTTTCTTGTGCCTGCTCCAAGTCTAACGTTGCCACTTTCTCTTAAAACAACTTTTAACACATTAAGCACAGCACTATAAATATCTGTG
This sequence comes from Sulfuricurvum sp., assembly GCA_030694265.1. Classification (GTDB taxonomy): domain Bacteria; phylum Campylobacterota; class Campylobacteria; order Campylobacterales; family Sulfurimonadaceae; genus Sulfuricurvum. Next base: position 368,166 of record JAUXYP010000002.1, on the reverse strand, counting down.
CTCTGACCCGCATAGCCAGTAAATACTGTTAACGTCGTTACAGGTACGTCAGCATTAGGTCTATAAGAGAATGGTAGTGTTTTAATTTCAAAAGCTTGTCGATCAAAAATGAGATCAAGAAGCCAATTTTTGTTATTTTTCAATGGAGATGTACAGATCATATCTCTATTCGAATAGCCAGATATACGTTTCAAATCACTATAGTTGGCTTTTGCTGTTAAATTATCAATATTTAGCCATGCAGGGTCTTCAAACCTATTGACAGGAAAATAGAGATTACATTGTTTTTTAAAAAACTCTTTATTTTGATCCGGATAAGTCGAAAATGTTGATACGAAATTTGAGTTTTCATTAGGTTTTATCTCGCTCCATTCTGTACGAATAGATGAATACCCTAGTTGTTCTTCAAAGTCTGATTTTATTCTCCGTAACTGCCATTCTTCAACCTTAATCCCTGACTCAAACTGCACAGATGAAAACGCATAGTTCTTTTCATTTTTTATATAATCAGCGCTTCTATATTTATATACCTTGCCTTTCTCAACCTCGATATTATCAAATACTTCTTGCTTTCCAACGATCAAACTATTTACAAGATGAGAAAGTAAAATACTTTTCCCGGTACCATTCTCACCAACAATTATCAAAGGTTTTGGAGCAGTTCCATTTTTCGGAAACTCGATTTTAATATGGTCAATCGGTCCAACATTTTCGATTTCTAAACTTTTGAAATACATTCTCATTCCTTGATAAAAACTAGGTCCTTAAAAACTCTATATATGCTCACAGCCTAAGAAAACTCCCACTCCAATCATCAACACCAAAGTGAAAAGTTTAAAAATAGCCTTTGTAATTAAAAACTTCATCACTATACTTGCAGATCGCATAACATTCTAATTTTGAAAAATACTTTTGGATGTAGATATTAAGTAGTTTTTGTTGGCTTGAATTTTTTAATTTCAATGAAAATAATTTTGTTTCGTATCCTTTAATTCTCTCGATAAGAATATCTTTCGCATTTTCTATAGTAAATGCGTTTGGTTCCATTGATGCTAAGACATCTTTTAAAATACCTATTGCACCTTTATTATGAAGCCAATCGCTAGCTTTATTTTCTAGATTTTGTAATTTGGCTTTTGCAGAAAAAATAGCATTATCTATATTGAGGGATTTGATGAGATCAAGATCATCGGTGTACACCATATTATTTTCTAATCTAGAAATTTTCCCTGTTTCTAAAAATTCTTCTAAATCTTCTTTTGAAAAGTACTTTTCAAGCAATGAAATAATTGGACGTTTTTCAACTTTCCAATTTGAAATAGTTCTGATTGTATTTTGAAATAACAATGAATATGTTTTAAGCACAAAATCCTCTCATATGGAAAATAATTCTAAAAGTATAGCAAAAAGATAATGATTTAGAAATAATATCTATATATTTAATAATTTTTTAAGTATAAAGTAGCAACAATTGCTATATTAAATCATTAAGTAGAAAATAATTCTATACAAAGGGATGTGATATGTGGATAACAACTAAAGAGTTGGCCAGTGGAATTTTTAGTTTTCCTCAAATTCCTATAGTTACCCAAAATAATTTAAGGACTAAAAAGAGGATTCAATACACCAAAATTGGTCGCGATGTCTACTACAAAAAAGAATGGATCGAGGATTATTTAAATTCCAATATTCGACTTGCAAAAACCGAAAAGGATACGCATGGAACAGTTCTATCGTGTAGCTAAGGTCGCTGAGATGCTGGGCCAACTTTCCCAGTCAACAGTATGGCTTTATACAAGACAAGGCAAATTGAAATCAACTAAATTATCGCCAAAGGTAACGGTGTGGAGAGAATCGGATATTCGTGCATTTGTACAAAGTCAGAATGATGCTTTGAATGATCCAAGAGTAAAAACGGCATGAAATGGTGTATCCCGCCGGAAAGAGGGAAACCGTGAGTTTTTTAGTCAATAGCTTTCAAATACCGAATGATTTAGTAGATAAGTTACTGTCGCAAATGAGTCCTAACGCCCTCAAATGCTATCTCGTCATCGTCCGAAGTACTCTTGGATGGGGGAAAGAATTTGATGCAATTTCAGCATCGAAATTTATGGAGAAAACTGGAATCAAAAAGAGTGATACCGTTTGGGTGGCTCTTGGTGAATTAAAAGCGTTAAGTTTGATTGAGGACGTATCCGTACCGGGCAAACCGACTCTTTTTAAAGTCTTAACCCATCCCAAAAATAGGGATACCCCGAAAAAAGGGGCACCCCCACAAAACGGGGTAACACCTACCCCAAAAAAAGGTACCACCTTAAATCGGGGTACACAAAAGAAAGAAGAAGAGAGAAATAAAAAAGACAATTCTTCCTCCTCTTCATCTCCTCCAATTTCGGAAGAAGATGAAAATGAGTTGCTAGGTTGTGAGATTGTTACAACGCCTGATCCTTATTCGGAACTTTCTGAATATATCGAGGAATTGCCCCGCGAAATGGTTATTGATGGAATTAATACGATCGCTACAGAGCGAGGAGGTGATTTTGAGAAATATCGAGATTCACTGATCCGAGAAGTTCGTTCCGGCAAAGGGCGGACACTTGCGAATATTCGCGCTCGAATAACACGCATGAATTTGACCAACGAGAAACCATGGGTTGTTGCCAATCGGTTGAAACGAGAAGAAGGTGAGGAATTGTCAGCTGCTTTACGTGCAAGCGGACATGATAGTATTTTTGATTATTTGAAGAACAAGGAACATCATGCGTAAAAAACTCAAAATAAACAGCCAAATAGAAAGCTATTTGAAAAAACCAATAGAGTTGCTTGAAAGTATAGGCGAAACCGAAGACGCGAACCTACTAAAAGCTATCCAAGCTAAGAATACAAAAATGATTTTCGATTACATGAGAGCACAAAACCTCCCTGAGATCAAATTTCAGCATAGTCAATCTTTCTCGATTACATATTCACTAACGAAAGGAGAAAAAGATGAGAAATAAAATGCCACAAGAAACAAAAAAAGAGAGAGTAGAACGGGTAATCAAAGAGGAATATCCAAAAATGGTTGCGATTGCAAAAATAGAGGTACTGTTTAATCAGATTTTGGAGCTGCTTCCGTTGGCGGATAGCCCGTCATTGAGAGAAGCACTGATTGAAGAAATAGCGGCAGCGTGATGAAAAACAATAAGGACAATGTGATGGAAAGAAAACCTTTTAAAGAGTATTTTAAAAACCTATGGAAAGAGTTTGATTTTGTACTTTTAACCAAACTCACTTTAGGGGATAAGTGGAGAGAGTTTAAATGTTCTTTGCGCGGTGAACCGATGCCACCAAAAACCACACAAGAAGAATATTTGGAGCTGCTAAATGCTAAAAGAAACAGCAAAAATTAGCCTATTATTGGCGTGTTTAATTGGTTCAAATAGTTATGCTGCAGGTGACGCTTCACAAGCGTTACAATCAATCCAATGGGCGACCGCAGAAGTCGGCAATGCTGTGAGCCAAGCGAAGCAGATTGAGCAGATCACTCTTGCTACAAACAACTTACAGCAGAACATTCAAGCGGTGCAGATGGCACAGCAGAATTTAGAAGCTTTGAGTGCAATGGATGTATCGAACTTTAACAGTTACATCAATCAGCTCTCAAGCATGATGGTTTCGACAAACGGCATAGCCTACAACATGGCGAACCTCGATGATAAATTCTCAGCGACGTTCCCCGGATACGATGAACACATGAAAAGAGGAACAACCGGTTCGATCAAAGATCAAGCCTCGTCATTCTCTCAATACTATAAATCCTTGACCGATCAGAACCGTGGAACGGCTCTCGGTACTCTCCGCAACCTAAAAGCGGTCAATAAGGATTTACAAGACGACGCTTTGAATATGAATATGCTCAAGCTCCAGAGCCGTAATGCGGTCGGGAACAAAGCGGCAATTCAAGCGGCCAATGAAATCGCTATGCACCAAACGGATACCCTCAAAAAGCTCCATTCCTCTATGTTGATGCAAACGAACCTTATGGCGCAAGCATCGGCACAACAGAATGAAGAGAAGGCGGCGACACAAGCATCTCGTGATGCGTGGATAGCAAAAAGCAAAAAGTCTATCAAGGGTAATGAACCCAATATCAAAACGTGGTAAAAAGGACACCAAAATGAAGATAATATTTACAATTGCAACAATCACAATAATCTTGCTCACTGGGTGCAGTGAACCAAAAGATGAAGCCGAAACGATCGAATATTATAAAACTCACCTCGATGAGGCAAAAGACTTGGTTCAAGAGTGTAAAACACTTGAGTCAATGACCGGGAACGAGAGAGTTGAATGTGCAAGCGCAGAGCGGGCCGTATCAGCATCGGAAAGAAAACATTCTATCAAGGGTAATGAACCCAATATCAAAACGTGGTGATTTAGATGAAGCTCATTTTTTTATTGGGGTTTTTTATTCCCTCGATGTTATTCGGTGCAGCGGAAATTGACAACAATGCTGCAGGCGTGTTGGGGATAATTTCCGCCGCTTCCGCCCAATGGGTAGCCGCTATCAAACCAGCAGGGATGTACTTGTTCTTCTCTTTCATCGTCATTGACTTTGTTTTGACGTTTGGAGCTATGGCTATCCAAGGTATAGAAATAAATGCCCTTTTTTATAAATTGATTGAAAAAATCCTTTGGATTGGCTTTTTTTTGATGATCTTCAATTCTGTTGGTTATTTGACAATGATCCCCGAATCGTTCGCACAAATAGCGACAAACGCCACAAGTAGAGATATTCAACCCGATACCATTCTTGAAGCAGCAATGGAGCTAGTCATTGCAATATGGGAGGGTATGACTATAACCGATATAGGGCGAAGCCTTGCCGCAGTTTTTGCAGGGGCGATTTGTTTGATTGCCTTTAGTCTGATGGCAGCGCAGCTGTTTATGACATTAGTTAAAATTCAAATGTTGATTTCAGGAACGTATATCGTTCTTTCATTGGGCGGATTGGCTTATACCCGTTCAATGGCTATCAGTCCAATAAAAGCTCTCTTTGCAGCAGGATTGGAATTGATGTTCATTAAGCTGGTTCTTGCGCTGACAATAGACACCATTGAGCAGCTGCAAACAACTGTAGACAATGACGTTGGTTCATACGTGGCGGTCATTGTAATATCTATCATCCTAGCCTCTGTAGTGAATATGATCAACGGTATAGTAAATAGCCTATTGTCGGGAACGCTTGGTGGTAATTCAACGTCTGGCTTAGGCGTGGCGGCGAGTGTAGCGGGTGGAGCAGTTGCAGGAGCTGCAGCAGCAGGTAAAGGCGGTATGGGATTATACGATGCTGCTAAGTCAGCGAAACAAGCGGCGGCGAATAGTGGAGGCTCTGCAATGGGTCACTTTGCACGATCAATGGGCGGTGGGATTGCCGACACCATTAGAGGGAAGAATAAAAAATAAGGAGATCCGAACAAATGGATGAGGAAAAAGAAGAAAAGCTGGAGGCGGAAACTATACCGCCCGAAGAGGCAGAAATTAACCCACCTATCGGCGAAGAGGGGCATAAGCCCTTTTGGTTGAAAACAGAGAAAAAGCCCTTTGTATGGGATAGTGGTGCGGGTGAGAACCCACGGACGCTTTAAACAATTTGTACTAAATAGGTCAATCTATTTGGTACAAAAACGAGCTAATAATTAATTAGTAAATTACTAATAAGTTACGAAATTAATTATTATTTATTTATTGGTAAATAATTTCGTAAAAAGCCTTGACAAATCAAATAGCCAATAGGCTATATTTTTCCCATCTATACCGAGTGCTTTTCCTATAGTTTGATAAAAAAACAAACTATTTTTTTCTCTTTTTAGCGCACTTTTTGAGACTCTAAAAAAAAGGACTTAACGGCTTTCATGAAGATAATCATCTCTCTATCCCCTTTTCAGGCTCTTTCTGCTTGTTTAGCTCATCGACCGCTTCACGTAGTCCTCTCGGTTTAGCGTTCACAAGCTCCTCACGCTCTTTTTTTACTTCGGGTAATGATTTACCCGTAATTTTGCTAAAAATCGCTTCTAGGTGCTTTTTTGAGCTTTCTACAACATTTTTTATTGAGTCTGTAACCCTCTTTCTCGTAATCTCTGAATTTTTGAGCATATCAACAGCTCTTTTGAGCAGTTTGTCTCGCTTTTCGATCTCTTTCGCCATATTCGCAATGAGCAAATCGGTATCTTTTTTCTCACCGCCAAATTTCCCCATTATCCCCGTATCAGCGACGATATGAGAGTTATAAACGGCTATTGCTACTTTTTTTGGGTCACGATTTGGTAGCTCTTTTTCTAGCTCTTCGATGGCTTCAGCGTTGGAAGTAGCTATTCTCGCCATTTCCCCGATTTTCGAATGCGCCTCCTCAATCTCCTTGGAGATATCACCTACAGCACGATTTTCTTTCAGCTCTGAAACTTCAGTTTCAAGAGCTTTGTTCGTGATCTGCAATATCTCGTTTTCTTCTAGGAGCTTGGCAATTTTTGAGGCGTTTATAGGCTCGTGTATCGGTTGAGTTATTTTAAGCGTATTTTCTGAATCGTTTTTAAGTTGATCTATCGTTTGATCTTTGGCGATATTCTGCGCTCTAAGCTCTGCTTTCTCACTCTCCGCATAGCGGTTGAGTGATCGCACCGTTTCAAGGCTCTTTGATAAATCGGTGTTCTTCTCCTCGATCTCTCTCATCTTCGCTTCAAGCTCTGAAATTTTGAGGTCTTTGGTAGCTCCCTCGATCTTCATTTTGTTGATCTCGGTATTGAGCCTATGAAGCTCTTTTTTATCTTCGGTCGGAGCCTCTATGGCGGTGATCTGTTTTTGCATATCTCGGAAGCTGTAGCGTAGCTCTGTGTTCTCTTTTTGGAGTTCATCGATCTTCTCTAAAAGCTTCTCTTTCTCTTGCTCTACGGCTCGGTACTGCTTATGCCCTAAACGCACTTTCTCAGAGCCTTTTTGCCCCCGTTCCATTCCCAATTCACGGGCGGTAATGTCTTGGAGCTTTGAGAGCTTCGCTTTGTCCATAACAGCGGTTAAATGTTTCGGTATCTTCTCCCCGTCGGGGATACCGTTCTCTTTGCGTATCTTCTCCCGTTCTGAATTGCTGATCGATCTACGGTACAACTGTCTCCCCGTTTCTTTGTCGAGAGTAGAAAAATTGACGTGGGCGTGTAGGTTATAAATCGGATGAGCCGTTTTCTCGTTAATGCGCCCCTCGTCCCGATGGATAGCAATTTGTACCTCTGTAAATCCCGTCTCTTTTTCGATCTCTCGAACGAGACGTTCAACGTCTTTGATCGTATGCTCTTTGTTGAGATTTATGACAGCTTCCCAGTGCGCATTTTCAAATTTGGTTTGGAACTTTTGACCGTAGGTTTTAGAGTAATTTTCTTTGGCGTTCTCAAACAAATTCTCTAGCATTTTTTGCGCTTCCGGTGCAGATCGGTTGCACTCATTTTCTAATCGATGTTCAACCGGAAGAAGATAGTCCGGCTCTTTTTCTGATCGGTCATTATGAGCAAATGAACCGCCGGAAGATTTGGCGAAGTTGATCGATGAGATTGCCATTTTGTAATTCTCCTGAGCTTGCGAAGTAGAGAATTATAGCACGATTAATCCGTTAGGGTTGATAGTGCGCACTATCAACCCTAACGGTTATATTGCGCTCCTTTTTTCGCAAGCTCAAATGGAGGGAAAAGAAGGGAAGGGATTTTGTAGCTAATAAATAATTAGCTAAATAAGCCCCATTTTTTGAGGCACTTAGTAGCGGTCGGGCGTGGAAATGAAGCCAAAATAGGTATTCAATCACAAGTTAAATTTATCAAAATTGATGATGAAAAATTAAGAGCGGCGTAGCATTAGCCTGTCTAAAAAATCTGCCCACCATTGCATCAGTTCTCGCATCTGCTCAGTGTAATCCGCTTTATGGGTATAAGCTCTGACAACCTTATTTTGCTCATGGTGATCCAATGCACGCTCTCGAACTTCAAAACTCACCCCATGCTCTTTAGCGTATGTTTCACTGAGTGATCGAAATGTACCTCTAAAACTATGTAGTGTTTGTTTACGTCCGTTTGCTTCGTCAATAAATCCCAATGATCGCAATGCTTTATTGCCGCTCTCTTTATTTGCATGAGTAAGATTATTTCGTACCCCATGAAATACCCATTGCCCCCATCCCGTAATTTCTCTTACTTCTTTGAGTATATTTAACGCTTGTATCGGAAGCGGTACTACAAAGTCGGGTAGATTATCATCTTTAACTTTCATCTCACATCGTGGTATCTTGATGATTGCTTTATCAAAATCAACTTGATTCCATCTTAATTTACATAGATTATCGGCACGTAAAGGTATGATAGAAACAAAACGGAGAATATTTCGTAGAATGATCCCGCCTTCGCCTTTATAATTGTCTATAGCTCTTAAAAGCTCTCCTAATATTTTTTCGTCCGTGATCTTAGGGATATGTTTCTCTTTCCGGAGAACAAATGCATCGCTACTAATTCGATCGCTAATATTGATTTCCGTATGACCATGATTAATAGCATATTTCCAAAGACGGTTACAATCTCTAAACCGGCGAATTGCTACTTCGGGAGCCGTATTCTCTTTTATTTTAATAATTTTCAATAATTCGGGATGAGTAATGTCTTTAATGTGCTTTGAGGAGATAATGGCGTGCCGTTCATTGTAAGTGCACAGATAGGGAAAAATGTCTTTTTCAAACGATGAAACGCGCTTATTATGCGTACTCTCGTCATTGTTAAGTGAGTTAAGCCATTCATACGCTACAAGGTGAAACTGTCCTTCTACCGCCGCTTGTTCTTCGATCTCTTTTGCCTCTATTTTTGCTTTGGATTCTTTACGCTCTGCAGATGGGTTTATCCCCTTGGTGATCTCTCGTTTAAATTCGTCTCGTTTTGCTCTTGCTTCAAGTAATGTCGTTTCGGGATATGTGCCTAATGAAATTAGCTTTTCTTTACCCTCAAAGAGATATTTCAAACGCCACAATTTACCACCAGTCGGTTTAATCAGTAAAAATAGCCCGCCACCGTCAAAGAGTTTATAATCTTTCTCGGCTGATTTTGCCTTCTTTATTTCTGTATCGGTTAGGGGTACTGCTTTACGCGCCATAGGGGTATTCTCACTTTTTAGGGGTATCTTTTTAGGAGTTTAGATACCCCTAAAGCAAACTACCCCTAATCCTACCCCTAAAAATCTTAGTTTTATATGAAGTGCATAAACGGACATCGGAGGATAAGAAGGAATATAAACGGCTATTTTGTGGAGCTTAAAAGGATTTTTTGAATGAATTTGAAGGGAGTTGAATTAATAGATGGTGGCGAGAGAGGGACTCGAACCCTCGACCTCCGGCTTATGAGACCAGCGCTCTAACCAGCTGAGCTACCTAGCCATCTATTCTTGAATAGTTTAACAAGGTCGAAATTATAGTAACATATAACTTATTATTAGCTAAAACATAAATCTTTTTTAAACAATCTACGTATGCTAAAAAATACTACTTCAAAATAACTCATACTAATTGAGTCCATGTGACTAAAGTTATTGACAATTAATGTGTTCTCGTGTACAATCGCGGACATAAAAATTGATTACAATTAAAGGAAATGCTATGAACTTTCAACCGCTTGGAAAACGCGTATTGGTCCAACGTCTCGAAGAGGCTACCACAACTGCATCAGGTATTATTATCCCAGACAATGCAAAAGAAAAACCTTCTCAAGGTACCGTCATTTCTGTCAGTACTGAAGTTGAAAATGTAAATACAGGCGATACGGTCGTATTTGGTAAATACGCTGGAAACGAACTCTCATTCGAGGGTAAAACGTACTTGGTCATCGAAACCGATGATTTATTCGGAATTATTAAATAATTAACCAATCATATTAAAGGAATCACAATGGCAAAAGAAATTCATTATTCAGACGACGCACGTAACAAATTAGCAGCGGGTGTACAAAAGCTCACGGATGCCGTAAAAGTAACTATGGGGCCACGTGGTCGTAACGTTCTTATCCAAAGAAGCTACGGCGCTCCAATGATCACCAAAGATGGTGTATCGGTAGCCAAAGAAGTAGAACTCAAAGATCCACTCGAAAACATGGGAGCACAGCTTGTTAAAGAAGTGGCTTCCAACACAGCTGATGAAGCGGGTGACGGTACAACAACGGCGACTATCCTTGCTAATGCTATTTTCAAAGAGGGTCTTCGTAATATCACAGCAGGTGCCAATCCAATCGAAGTCAAACGCGGTATGGACAAAGCAACAGAAGCGATTTTGGCAGAACTAAAAGCGGCTTCACGTATTATCAACGATAAAAAAGAGATCGCGCAAGTAGCAACTATCTCTGCAAATTCAGATGAACGTATCGGCGCCATGATCGCAGAAGCTATGGATAAAGTAGGCCGTGACGGTGTTATCACTGTTGAAGAGGCAAAAGGGATCAATGATGAGCTTGATGTCGTTGAGGGGATGCAGTTTGACCGTGGTTATCTGAGCCCTTATTTCATCACCAACAGCGAGAAAATGACCGTTGAATTGGACCACCCATTTATCCTCCTTTTTGATCAAAAAATCTCGAATCTCAAAGATTTACTCCCAGTATTAGAGCAGGTTCAAAAAAGTTCACGCCCTCTTCTTATCATCGCAGAAGACGTTGACGGTGAAGCGTTAGCAACCTTGGTTGTTAACAAACTACGCGGCGTTTTGAACATCACAGCGGTCAAAGCTCCGGGATTCGGTGATCGTCGTAAAGCAATGCTTCAAGACATCGCAGTACTCACTCGCGCACAACTCATCAGCGAAGAGATCGGACGTACACTCGAGAGCGCAACCGTTGCAGACCTCGGTCAAGCATCTCGTGTTGTTATCACTAAAGATAACACAACTATCGTTGATGGTGCCGGTGATAAAGAAGCGGTAACTTCACGTATCAAAGAAATTCGTACTCAGATCGAAAGTACTACCAGTGAATACGACAAAGAAAAACTTCAAGAGCGTCTTGCAAAACTTGCAGGCGGTGTTGCCGTTATCAAGGTAGGTGCTGCAACTGAAACAGAAATGAAAGAGAAAAAAGACCGTGTTGACGATGCTCTTTCAGCAACCAAAGCGGCTGTTGAAGAGGGAATTGTTATCGGTGGGGGCGCAGCGCTTATCCGTGCAGCGGCAAAAGTAAAACATGACCTAAGCGGCGATCAAAAAATCGGATGGGAAATCATCCTACGTGCGATCACGGCTCCCGTCAAACAAATTGCTGAAAACGCAGGGTATGACGCAGGTGTAGTGGTAAATACCATCGTATCAGCAACCAATGAAAATATCGGATTTAATGCCGCTACCGGTGAATACGTTGATATGTACGAAGCAGGGATCATTGATCCTCTCAAAGTAGAACGTGTTGCACTTACAAATGCCACATCCGTCTCAAGTATGCTTCTAACTACTGAAGCTACAATCCACGAAATAAAAGACGAGAAACCGTCAATGCCAGACATGGGTGGAATGGGCGGAATGCCAGGGATGATGTAATTCGTCTACGAAACGTCAATCACTTGGCGTTTCGGCGAACTATCCCTCTCTTTTTAACCCTTCTTCGATACACTTCCTAACTAAACCTACAACGGAATAAACCATATGCAATTATCACTAACCGACCTCATCGGAATTATCGGCGTCTTTATTATCATTGTTGCCTATATGCTTTTGCAACTTGAAAAAATGGATGCGAAAGATTTAAGCTTCTCCATTTTAAATACTCTGGGAGCATTCCTGATCATCATTTCATTGCTTTATGCTTGGAATCTTGCGTCGTTTTTGATGGAATCGATTTGGATGCTAATCAGTTTGTATGGGATGCTCAAATATTATAAACTGAAAAAGAGAGAAGACAATGCCGTCAAAGATGACGGCGAAGAAGGTTAGGCCTGTAGATTTGCCTGTCTGTTTTCCCATACCGAATGAGCAAACGCGATAGTGATCAGACCGATACCGATGGTACCTGTCACCATTTCACTGATATGGGTAGTAATTTTCATCAACATGATAATCGCCAAAATCCCAATCGCATAGTGAGCACCGTGTTCGAGATAACGAAATGCAGAGAGTGTTTTATGCTCAACGAAATAGAGGGTAATACTCCGAACAAACATCGCTCCCACACCAAGCCCTATCATGATGATAAAGATATTGCTCGTCAGGGCAAACGCTCCTATTACACCGTCAAAACTGAAACTCGCATCGAGAACTTCCAGATAGATAAATCCGGCTATTCCGCTTTTGACCGTATCCGAGGAGAGAAAATGATCCAGCATCCCCAGCAATGAGTGAAGTAAAACACCATACATAAATGCCAGAACAACACCAAAATCCTGCGTAACGTGTCCTAACCCGATTCCGACCATAATCGCGGTAATTAACTCGATGTTAGCAACGCCTGAGAAGGTTTCCATCATTTTGGAACCCTCAACAAAAGTCACCCATTTAACATCCCGCTCTTCAAAGAAAAAGTCCAAAAAGACCATCAACAAAAAAGCTCCCCCGAATGCGAAGATTGTCGATTCGGTGGCTTTAAGCACTTTTTCGTATTCTGCAGGCTGATTCATCGCCACTTGCAATGTTTCCATCAATCCCATACCTGTCACAATCGAAACAATGGCTAGAGGAAACACCAAACGCATCCCAAATACTGCAATCGGCATACCGAAAACGATAAACCGCTTCTGCCAAATTGGATCCATCGTTTCCAACACTTTGGCATTGACAACCGCATTATCAAAAGAGAGTGAAATTTCAAGAACAATCAAAAGAAAAGTAATGTAGATAGCGGCGAGTCCGCCGAGGTAAAAAGAAGCAATCAGACCCAGTGCCATAATCACGAAAGAAGAGTAGAAATAGCGCATTCAACACCTTATTAAAATAGATGCAACATTATAGACAATTTAGCCCATTAAAAAAATTTACTTATGACGAGACAAGCGGAGTTGTTTTCCTAATTTTTCTTTTTTAGTACGTAAAAAAAGCTTTGCTTGCGCATAGGTTTTTAGATGTTTACGTGATGGTGCATACGAACTCAATGCTTTTGCTCTTTCTCGAAATAGTGGGGTGTAATGCGCATAAAAGTTTTTGCATTTCTCAAACGGCGATGGCGTAACGCCCATCGATAAAAAAATCTCGTCTAATCCCATTCTCTCTTCTTGTGTTAAGCAGCTCATACTTTTACCCCTTCAATTTATTTATTTTTCGTACAACTCTGATGATCTCATCATCCTCCAGTATGCCCAACATCTCAATAACCGCTTTTGCCGACTGGGGCTTCGTATTTCCCAATCTCCAATCTTGATACGTTCGCATGGACAATCCAAGCTGATCTGCCATCTCTTTTTGAGAAATCTTTTTCCCATTTCGCTGTGCTTCCACCGCATTGTGCAAGAGATTAAAAAGATCATTTGTTTCCATTGGAATATTATACGTTTTATAACATAAAATGACCATTAAATACAATCAAATGTTATTTATAATTAATATAATATTTGCTTTTACGTATGTTTATATCGTTTATCGTATTGTTTAATTCACAAAATTGCTATATAAAGCATTTAATATGTATTAAATATACGTAATACCGTACAATAAAAAAAGGGAGGCGAAATTTTTACTGATGGGAATAAGGTAAAGGGGTGGTTTAAAAAGAAGGGGTTAGGGATTAAAGGAGTGCATCATGCCATTGAACAAGAGATAAACGAAATCCTTTAGTAACGGGCAATACTTCATGCGCGAAATAAGGATTGCTCAAAAAGACAAGCATGTCACCCGCTTTGGGCTGAACCTTAATGGAGTAACCTTGGTCATCATACAAATAATTAAAAAGAAGCTCGCCCCCCTCAAAATCATCATTGGCAAAAAGTACGGTAGAGAGTTTACGCTCGGGGGCAACGCTTACATACCCTACAGTATTTCCCTCACGATCACGCAGTTCACTGGAGTCATCTGCATGTTTTACGTAAAATGCCCCTTCGTTATAACCCAGTACCTGTAAGGGGGTAGAACATGTTATTGAAAGAGAAAAAAAAGTTTCGATATCCGTGCGCAAGGCATTAAATCGTGTTTGATACAAAGAGGTGTATTCAAGAGGAAGCGTATAAATATCCGTTTTTCGTATGTGTGAGTTCACGTTACCTCCCCGCAAGGAAGCCGTATGTATCTCTGAGGCATCCAACACGAACGATGTAATTGCTTTGCACTCTTGAGGTGTTAAAACACCTCTAATGAGTATGTAGGGAAAGTCGTGATAAGGGTTGGGAAGTCGTTTGGTGGGAATCTCCCACTCCAGAAGATTATCAAGTGCGTAAACGTAGTTACTGATCTGATGCATTAAACGTTATTGCTTGTCCGTCACGATGTAGAGCTGTTCATGACCAAGACGTTTAAGGACGTCCATCACCCCTACAAAGTTTTGAAATGCTGCCTCTTTGTCACTGTAGAGAACGACTGTCATTTCACGGCCTCCGGAAACCACCTTTTGTTCAAACTGTTCTAGGCTTACTTGCTCGTTATCCCCAAGCCATAACGTCCCGTCTTTTTTAATTGTCAGTTTGAGTTCGCTTGGCTTATGTTCAGTGGCGGAACCTTTTGCTTCAGGCAAATCCACAGGGATCAGTCCTGTTTTGACAAAAGTCGCCGTCGTAAGCACCATCACCAATAAAACCAGCATGATGTCGATAAACGGAATAACGTTAATCGAATCGATCCGTTTCATTTTCATAGTGCTAGCCTCGTTTTTTATGGGAATTTATTTCCCATTGGGTCAAAATACGTTCCATTTTACGCAACAAGATATTGTAAAAAACAATTGAAGGAATAGCAACAACAAGCCCAAGAGCAGTCGCTTTTAGAGCCAAAGCAAGACCTGTCATGATCTTTTTAGGATCAACAGCACCCACGTCCCCTAAAGAATAGAATGTGATCATGATCCCCAAAACTGTTCCGAGCAATCCGACATAGGGAGCATTGGAACCAATGGTTGCAATCGTAGAGACGTTGTCACCAAGATCGAGTTCCAGTTCATCTTTGGTCTCATAATCACTAACACGAAGATTGCCAAAATACATAAGACGCTCAATAAAAAGCCATAAAGAGACAATACTCATCAATACCAATATACCCATCACTCCGTAATTGAGCGTCTGCTCCGCCAATACCAACCAACTGTTATTTTCCATGTTTCCCTCTGTTTAGTTCAAGTGTAACGCATGTCCCCTCACCCAGTTGCGAGTGAACATGCAAACCAATTTTGTAACGATCGCAATACCGCTTAACAAGACCAAGCCCTATTCCATAACCCGCCATTGTACTATCGCTTTGATAATAACGGTCAAAAATACGGACCAAAGTCATCTCATCCATCCCCACTCCTTCATCACGAATAGACAACTTGTTATCGTTCAATAAAATAGTAATCGAAGCAGAAGATGGGGAATATTTCACCCCATTATCTACAAGATTATCAATAACTTTGGCAAAACCCTTTCGATCAAGTGTAACCAGACACGGCTCATCTATAATCTCCCATTGGGCATGAGGATACAGAGGCTTTAGAAAAGAAAGCCTTTCGTAAATAAGATCACGTATCTCGAACGTTTCAATACTCTCTTTCTCCATTTGTTTCTTGATTAAATAATCAAGCTCATTATACCGTTCTTTTAACATCACTGTAGCCATTTCGATACGTTCAAGGCGCTTAATACTTTTTTCATCCTCATGCGTTTTACGTAACATAGAGAGATTGGCGGTAATCGTATTGATGGGTAAATTAAGTTCATGCAGCGTTTCTTTTGAAAAACGATCCAAATGCTTAAAGTACTCTTTGAGCGGTTCCATAGCTACTTTTGAAACCGCTTTACCCATTCCAACACCTATGATCAAGGCCAATAATGCGATGATACCCCACTGATGAACTTCTAATATCTCATAAACAACATAAATACTTCCAACAATAATGGCCACACTCATAACATGCAAAGTGATCAGTGCAATCTCTACATTACGGAACAAGTCGATACCCGAATCCGCGCACATTGAGTATTTGCGCACTTCCTATTAAATGTTTGAGTCGATTAATATAAACGCGAATGGCGCCTTCACTCATCATTTCTGAAGCACTCCAAAGTTCTTCGATCATCATCTCTTTGGTAACCACTTCACCCGCATTACGTATTAACAAAGCCATTAATTGATACTCTTTAGGGGTAAGGATAATCTCATTTTCATCCACTAAAATACGCTTATGAGATTCATCCAATACCAATGCACCTAAAGACTGGTATTGACCCTTTGCCTTCCCTCGGCGTAAAAGTACACCTAGCCTCATAATAAGTTCTTGAATCTCAAACGGTTTTTTGAGATAATCGTCTGCCCCATTTTCATACGCGATTGAGAGGGTTTCCATATCACAGTGTGAAGTGAGAAACATTGCAGGTGTTTGATCGTCTGCTGTGCGTAATGAACGTAATAGGGATAAGCCATCCATTAAAGGAACGTTAATGTCCAGAAGATATCCATCAAATCTTCCTCTATAGGTAGCTTCCAGGGCTTCATGCCCATTACGACATAACGTTACGGCATACCCTTCTTCCTCAAGAACATCTTGGATCGATTCTCCAAAAAGAAGATCATCCTCCAAGAGTAGAAGCCTAATCGACACGCTCAATAGACCATGCTAAAGTTTCACCCGCTCGCATTGGGACAACTTCACCGTACATTTCGGGAACTACAAAATCACGCTTAACAAGCACTACTTCCTTATACTCGGCACAAATACCGTATATACGCTGTGCATTGTCGCTCACAAACGCTTGAAGATTATCAAGAGCATTATGTTCCTCAAATATCTCACAGAGTAATTGCAAAGCGATGGGAGCTGTAAATACTCCTGCTCCGCATCCGCACGATTCTTTAGCATGTTTAGGGTGTGGTGCTGAATCCGAGCCGAACATCACTTTTGGATGCGCTTTAAGAGCAATTTTTAAAAGCGCATCCCGATCATGCGGTCGTTTGGCAATAGGTTTACAAAATAAATGCGGACGCAGCATACCACCCGCAACATCATCCAGTGTAATCATCAAATGGTGCACCGTAACGGTAGCATAAAGATTTTCGTATTTATCAAGCATCTCTACCGCTTCACGCGTCGTGATATGCTCCATGATAATTTTGAGTTTTGGGAAATTAATAGCAAGTTTCTCATAGACACTCATAAACTCTGCTTCACGATCCATCACAAAACCCTGCGTCTCGCCATGTACCGAGAGGACGATTCCTAAGTCACTCATTGCACTTAGTGTTACACGCATGGGTTCTATATCAAAACTTACAACGCCACCCTCAGAATTCGTTGTTGCCCCGCTGGGATAAATTTTGATAGCCGTGATATCATCTTGAACACTTTCTAAAAATTCACGACTGTAATTTTGATAAAAAAGAGTCATATACGGCTCGAAATCATCCGATTCCATTGCCTCTTTAATACGGTGACGATATTCTTTTACCATCTCTTTGGTCGTTACCGGAGGAACTAAATTGGGCATAACCAATGCACCGCTAAACGTATACGAAGTGAGAGGTGCTACGATTTTGAGCATATCTCCATCACGAAGATGGACATGCATATCCAGCGGCATTGTCAAAGTGACGGTTTTCATGGATTAGACCTTAAGTTGATTTTGTGCTTCTACGATGAGGGCATTGAGGGCTTCTTCATACCGAAAAGCCTCATTTTGATCCGTTGATTCAAAGCGGGTAACTAGTACCGGAGTCGTATTACTCGCACGCACCAAACCCCACCCCTTATCAAAAATCACACGGACACCGTCAACTTGAATAATCTCGCGAATGGCAGGAAAATCCGCCGGCGGATTTTTAAGTAACTCTTTGAGCTTATCAATTAATACAAACTTTTCGCTCTCAGTGGTTGCCACTTTAATCTCTTCCGTTGAAAATACTTGTGGCAATTTCGCAATCTCGGCATCAAGATCAACACCTTGGTAAATCAGTTCTAACATGCGCAACGTGGCATAGATTGCATCGTCATATCCAAAATAGCGATCAGCGAAAAAGACGTGCCCGCTCACTTCACACGCTAAATCTGCCCCAAGCTCTTTCATCTTGACTTTTAGATTAGAATGCCCTGTTTTGTACATTACGGCAGTTGCACCGCGCTCGCGTAGAGTATCATACATCACTTGCGAACATTTCACCTCACCGATAACCGTCGGTTTATCCATTTTCAATGCGTACAAAAGGGCCATAATGTCCCCTTTAATATTGTTCTTATGGGTCAAGACTGCAATACGATCCGCATCTCCATCGTAGGCAAAGGCAATATCTCCCTCTTTTTCTAAGAGTTTTTTGATATCTTCAAGGTTATGCTCTTCGCTAGGATCAGGGTGATGGTTTGGGAAAGTGCCATCAGGATCGATATAGATCCCTTTTGCATTAAGCTCAAGCTTGTTAAAAATTTCCTCAATTGCGAGTCCTGCAACCCCGTTTCCACAGTCGTATACAATACGTTCTTTCATCCCTTTTAAATGGGAAAAGGCACTAATCATATATTCTTTATAACGGCTCAAAGCGTCTATTTCAATCACATTACGTTCACATTTTTTTGGAAAGGGCATCGCATCAATTTTACGACCGATGGCATAGATGGATTCACCGAAGAAAGGGGTTTTGTTGATGGTTATTTTAAAACCGTTGTATTCACTAGGATTGTGAGACCCCGTTATCATAACAGAGGCGCAGGGGGTAATACCATCGAAAGTTTGATAGTTGCAAAAATAGTTGACAGGAGTAAGCACCATCCCCATCCCCAGTACGGTCATACCGCCGGCATTCAAACCCGCAGTCAAATATTCAAATAAAATAGGAGAGTGACTTCGCGCATCGTATCCGACTGCAACAACATTGCCAAAGGGCTTCATCTCCTCTGCCAACGCTTCACCCAATCGAGTGATCGTTGCTTCGTTGAGCTCTTTTTCAAAAATACCTCGGATGTCGTACTCTCGATAAATGCTCATAATTTCCCTTTTACTAAAACTTCAGAAAATTATATCGTGAGATTGCTAAATAGCCCTTTTAAACTCAGGGTAGGCTTCAAGTCCGCATTCACTGACGTCAAGCCCTTGCTGCTGCTCCTCATCCGTTGCTCTAAATGGAAACACTTTATTAATAAAATAGATAATCGCAAATGAAACCGTAAAAACAAAAACTGCAATTTCTGCAACACCTTTAAGTTGATTCAAAAAAGTGATATTTTTCGCACTGTCAGCCGCAAAAATCCCTACCGCCAATGTTCCCCAAATGCCGTTCACCAAATGAACCGAAAGGGCACCAACAGGATCATCAATACGAACTTTGTCAAAGAGTGGAATGGCAACCACGACCAAAATACCGCCAATAAATCCTATTGCAAGGGCATCATACATACTAAATAAATGCGCCCCTGCCGTTACCGCGACCAATCCGCCAAGAGCCCCATTGAGAATCATCGTAATATCAAAAAGTTTATAACGGACATAAATCAAAATTCCTGCGGAAATTGCTCCAGCTAAACCTGCAATGTTCGTATTAAATATCGTCAATGCCACACTGTCCGCCAATTCTTTGGTCGAAATACCGCCAACAGATCCACCGTTAAAACCAAACCATCCAATCCACAACAGCATTGCGCCCAAAACAACCAAAGGAATATTCGAGGCAGGAATAACCCTCATTTGATTGTGCACATATCGCCCTTTACGTGATCCAATAATAATGATTGCTGCGAGTAATGCCCATCCACCCGTAGAGTGAATGACGGTAGAGCCCGCTAAATCTACCATATTCAAATCAAACAAGGTACCTTTTAACCAATCGCTTCCCCAGCTGATATTGACCGCTGTCGGATAAATAAATGCTCCCATGATAATCGTAAAAATAGTAAGAGGAAAAAGCTTTGCCCGCTCACCGACACCACCGCTCATAATGTTGATCGCTTTACCGACAAACGCCATCTGAAACATAAAAAATGCCCATTTACTCATTGTTACACTTTGTAATTCACCAAAAGCAAGTGTATATCCCACCAAAATAAATGCCATGGAAGCTACCGCATAAATCATCACATTTACGGTCAATACGCTCGAAACATTTTTTGTTCGCACTAGTCCTGCTTCTAGCATTGCAAAGCCTGGAACCATTAAAATAATCAGCGTAATAGAGAAAAGGGTAAAGAGGGTGTCGATAACGTAGGCAGTATCCATAAGCATCACCTTTAATTTGAGATAAAGGTGTGCATTATAGCTCCAAATTAAAGAATTTGGAAAAAAAACTGATTAAATTTTAATCAATTAGGGTTAAATAGCTTCACTATCTGTTTCACCTGTACGAATACGGATAATTCTGCTGATGTCGGTAACGAAGATCTTTCCATCACCGATTTTACCTGTACGGGCTGCTTCCACAACGGTGTTAACGACTTGATCTACCATCGAGTCATCCACAACCATCTCCATTTTAATTTTAGGAATAAAGTCAACAACATACTCAGCACCGCGATACAATTCGCTGTGCCCTTTTTGACGACCGTATCCTTTTACTTCGCTTACCGTCATACCGGTAATACCGATTTCAGCAAGCGCATCTTTTACATCTTCAAGTTTAAATGGTTTGATAACCGCTTCAATTTTTTTCATTCTAATTCCTTTATAAATTAAATCCGCGTTCGCCGTGAATAGATTCGTCAAGACCCATACTCTCTTGCTCTTCATCTACACGTGAACCTTGGGTAATTGCCATAGCGATATAATACACCACAACCGTTCCAATTAAGGTAAATGCACCAACAATTGCAACCGATTCCAACTGAACCATAATTTGACCCATACGATCTCCTGAAGCCTTAAGCGGACCGTCCCATAACAATGCTTTATCGTTGACCGCAAAGATACCGGTTGCAATCGCACCCCATAAACCTGCTAGAAAGTGAACACCAAATGCATCAAGACTGTCATCGTATCCGAAGATTTTCTTCAATACCATCACACCGAAGAATGCAACCAATGCTCCTGAGATACCGATAATAAATGCCCCTTGTACCAATACAAAACCTGCTGCTGGAGTGATAGCGACCAAACCTGCGATGGCTCCTGTAGCTGCACCTAAAAGTGTTGCTTTCTTGTAAACCATGTATTCAACTGTAATCCATGTAACCGCTGCAACAGATGCCGCAATCGTTGTTGATAGATACGCGACACCTGCGATAGCATTTGCACCAAATGCTGATCCACCGTTAAATCCATACCAACCGAACCATAGAAGCCCTGCCCCAGCAGCTGTTAGAATAACACTCGCAGGTTTCATTGCTGTTTTTGGATAACCTGCACGCTTGCCCACCAAAAGAGCCAATACCAAACCAGCCAAACCGCCATTCATGTGAACAACTGTACCACCAGCAAAGTCAAGTGCACCTAAGTTGAAAAGGTAACCACCACCCCATACCATGTGTGTAATCGGAGCATAAACAACCACTACCCAAATAGCAACAAAGACCATCCATGTTGAAAACTTAATACGTTCAATTACTGATCCAGAGGCAATAGCAATTGTAATCGCTGCAAATGTTCCTTGGAAAACTACAAAGACGTACTTAGGATACAATTGACCTAATTCAACACTTGAAAAATCATCCCATTTGATTCCGTTAAGCATAACATTGGCAAATCCACCGATTACTTGATTCATTGATCCATCAGCTGTACCGAATGCGATTGAATATCCAGCAATAATCCAAACAATAAAGCCAACTACAAAAGCACCAAATACCATTGCATAAGTATTCAAAATATTTTTAGCTCTTGTCATCCCACCGTAAAACAGTGCCAAACCAACCGGTGTCATTAACATTACTAATGCTGTTGACATCATCATCCATGCTGTATCACCTGAATTTAGTACAGGTGCAACTACAGTTACCGCATCTTCTGCTAATGCCAACATCGGCAAAAGTAATAATGATAAAATGAATTTCTTCATCTCTACTCCTTTAAGTGTGTTATAAAACTCAGCCATCATTCTACAGGAGCAATAAACCGATTTGTTACAATTATATGATTAAAATTTAATCACTGCCATTTTTCATTTCAAATCATCACTTAAGCCTCATTGGGTTATAATCGGCGACTTAATCTTCACTTTTCGGGGACTGCATGAACGATCTGCTAGACAACAGCGAAATTCACGATATTAATATAGAAGACACACTCAAGAGCAGTTATCTTGACTATTCCATGAGCGTTATCATTGGACGAGCACTTCCAGATGTACGCGATGGACTTAAGCCGGTTCACCGTCGTATTCTTTACGCGATGGATAAGCTTAATTTATCTGCGGGTGCAAAATACAAAAAATCAGCTCGTATCATCGGGGATGTCATTGGACAGTATCACCCGCACGGTGACACGTCCGTTTATGATGCATTGGTTCGTATGGCACAACCATTCGCCATGCGCGTACCGCTGGTTGACGGTCAAGGAAACTTTGGTTCCGTGGATGGAGACAACGCGGCAGCAATGCGTTATACGGAAGCGCGTATGACCCGTTATGCAGGAGAGTTGCTCAAAGATCTTGAAAAAGACACGGTCAACATGGTCGATAACTATGATGGTACCACACAAGAACCTGTCGTCCTCCCTACACGTGTTCCCAATCTCCTTATTAATGGTTCAAGCGGTATTGCTGTCGGTATGGCAACAAACATCCCTCCTCATAATCCTAATGAAGTTCTCAGCGCACTGGTACATCTTATGGATAACCCTGATGCCTCTCTCATTGAAATCATGCAGTTCATCAAAGCTCCTGATTTTCCAACAGGTGGAACTATTTATGGTAAAAAGGGTATTTTAGACGCATACGAAACAGGCAGAGGCCGTATCCGTGTTCGTGCTAAAACACACATCGAGAAAAAAGCAAACAAAGACGTTATCGTTATCGATGAGCTTCCGTACCAAGTAAATAAAGCACGTCTTATCGAAACCATTGCCGATTTAGTCAAAGACAAATTTCTAGAAGGCATCAGCGAAATACGTGATGAATCTGATCGTGAAGGTATCCGTGTTGTTATTGAACTAAAACGTGATGCAATGAGCGAAATCGTCCTTAATAACCTTTATAAATCGACGAATATGGAAACAACCTTCGGGATTATTATGCTCTCGGTCTTCAACCAAGAGCCTCGTATTTTTACTCTATTAGAGATGTTGGGTCATTTTATCAATCACCGCAAAACCGTTATCATCCGTCGTACTATTTTTGATCTTGAAAAAGCAAAAGCACGTGCCCATATTTTGGAAGGTTTGAAAAAAGCACTCGATCATATCGAAGCGATCATCAAACTCATCCGTGCAAGTAAAGATGGAGAAAGTGCCAAAGAAGGACTTATAAGCGAATTTGGATTTTCTCCTATTCAAGCACAGGCCATCTTGGACATGCGCCTTCAGCGCCTTACCGGTCTTGAGCGTGACAAAATCGAAAATGAGCTTAAAGAGATTTTGGCCCATGTTGAATATTTAGAGTCTATTCTTCGCAGTGAAGAAGTACTCAAAGGCATTATCAAAGATGAGTTCATCGAACTGGTAGAACAATTCAATATCCCACGTGTTACGGATATCGAAGACAATTACGACGACATCAACATCGAAGATTTGATCCCCAATGAGCCAATGGTTGTAACCATCAGTCACCGCGGTTATATCAAACGTGTTCCACTCGCATCGTATGAAAAACAACGTCGTGGTGGAAAAGGCAAAGTTGCCGTTACCACTTATGATGATGACTTCATTGAAAAATTCTATACCTGTAATACCCATGATACGTTGATGTTTGTCACTGATCGCGGGCAGCTACACTGGCTGAAAGTGTACAAGATCCCTGAGGGCTCACGTACGGCCAAAGGGAAGGCAGTTGTTAACCTCATTAATCTCGAGGCCGATGAAAAAATCCGATCCATCATTCCTACGACTGACTTTGATGACAATAAATCACTCGTATTCTTTACTCAAAATGGTATCGTTAAACGAACAGCCTTGAGTGAATTCTCGAATGTACGCAGTAATGGAGTACGAGCAATTGTACTTGATGATGATGATGCATTGATTACAGCACACATTGCCAATGAAGAGACAAAATACCTCTTTATTGTTACTAAATTTGCCCAGTGTATCAAATTCGAAATCGAAAAAACCCGTGACCAAGGTCGAAGTACTCGCGGTGTTCGCGGTATCAAATTCAAAGTCGAAGGTGACGTTGTCGTTGATGCCAACATCATTAAAAATGATGAGCAAGAAATCTTGATGGTGAGTGAAAAAGGGATTGGTAAGCGTACAACAGCAGAAGAATACCGTCTTACCAACCGTGCAGGCTCCGGCGTAATCGCAATGAAGCTCAATGCAAAAACAGGAACAACGGTTGTAGGATGTCTCATGGTCGATGAAACCATGGACATGATGGCACTTACAAAAGCGGGCAAGATGATCCGCGTTGATATGCAAACCATTGCAAAATCCGGACGTAATACCAGCGGTGTCTATATCATCAAAGGGGATGACGTTAAGAGTATTTCACGATGTCCAAAAACAGAAGCTGAAGAAGATGAAGAGGGTGAAATTACAGAAGAAAACGAAGGAACGTTAAATCTGGAATAGTACTTGCTTTAGGTTAGATACTATTTTAGCCTATTGAAGGAAATTAACCATGAAGTACTCAGCAGCTCTTGCCTTGCTTTTAAGTATATCTACTCTACAAGCAGGGATTTTAAGCCCTGATACATCAGGAGGAAAAGTCCGATGTGTTTACAGTGGCACGGAAGGCAACTGTGTTGAGCCTGCCCTTGATTCTTCACATCAGCTTGTCATCACTGTCTTTGGCCAGGGCGTTGCTCCAACGGTTACTGCATCACCTGCACAGGCCTATGCGCTTGCTAAACGTGCAGCTCTCGCTGATGGCTACCGTCAGATTGCTGAGAGAATCAAAGGTGTCCACATAGAAGGACAAGATTCAATCAAAAACATGATGCTACAGCGCTCAATAGTACGTACCTCTGTTGACGCGATGGTACGCGGTGCCAATGTCATGGATACAACATTCAAAGATGGTTTATGCGAAGTGGAACTCGAAATCGTCCTTTCTTACTCACAGTTTTCGCAGTAATCAGTACATCTGCCCTTATGGGCGATGAATATCTGATTGGATACCGTCTTATAACTCAAAACTCAACATTAATTTCCGATCGAGTAAGTGTTTCTAAATCCATGACCCCTTGTCTTGGAATAAAACAAGAGAGCTTAGTTCTTCCACGTAAACCTTCCCAAACACTTCAAGCCCTTATCAATAGCAATGAGGATGAATTTATTGAATTTGCAACACAACAAACTATCAAACTTCAAAGTCACCAAAATATTTCTAATTCTGGACATGTATCAAGCGATTCCATGACTCTTCCTACTCGGTGTTATGTTGTCGATTTTAATGATGATTCTGTTACAATTTCGCTATTAAAATAGCTCAAGGGTGCGAATGAAAATTGCGATAGTCGAAGATGATATCAATATGCGTAAATCACTTGAAATTGCTATGAGTGACTACAGCGAATACGACGTTCACACTTTTAAAAGCCCTAAAGATGCTCTCAAAAAACTTGATGATACCTTTGACCTAATCATCAGTGATATCAATATGCCCGGAATGGATGGTATTGAATTTGTTAAAAGCTTGAATGGAAGATTTGAAGTTATCTTTATAACAGGGAATGCCACTCTGACACGCGCAATTGAATCCATACAACTTGGGGTCAAAGATTTTTTACTCAAACCTTTTGAAATTGAAACGCTGATTGCCGCGATACAACGTAGTGCCAATGTACAGCAAAAAGTTAAAAAAAATACTCCTAAATGCACACTCAAAACAAGTAGCTTTCTAGGTACTTCTCCCGCCTTGGAAAAACTACTTACCTACATTGATAAAGCAGCCAAAACCGATGCCAATATCATGCTGTTAGGGGAAAGTGGCGTTGGTAAGGAAGTTTTTGCCTGCCATGTACATGAAAAGTCGCTTCGCAATGACAAACCCTTTATCGCTATTAATATGGCTGCTATTCCTGAAAATTTGATAGAAAGTGAACTTTTTGGATTTGAAAAAGGGTCATTTACGGATGCTACAGAGGGTAAAATTGGTCAATTTGAACTCGCCAATGGCGGAACACTTTTCTTGGATGAAATCGCAGAAATGCCCTATTCCCTCCAAGCCAAACTCTTACGTGTTCTGCAAGAGCGTGAAATCCGACGTCTTGGTTCTTCAAAAAGTACTAAGATTGATGTTCGTATTATCACGGCTACCAATGCCAATTTACAACAAAATATTACGGATGGAAAATTTAGAGAAGATCTTTATTATAGGCTCAATACCATTCCACTGAGTATCCCTCCATTACGGGAAAGACGTACGGAAATTATCCCCATTGCAACCGCCATATTGCACCAAAACTGCAGCCAGTACGGATTTTCTTCCAAAGTGTTCGATATCAATGCGATAGAAGCTTTAGAACTGTATACATGGCCCGGCAACATTCGAGAACTTATCTCCGTTGTTGAGCGTTCCGCTATTTTAAGCGATACAGATATTATTGGTGTAGACGATCTATTCTTAGAAGCCAGAGGGTTTGGAAGAGTTTAAACAGTTCAAAGTCCCCATTGGATATAATCGCATTTCCATTAACCCTGAGGAATTTTTCATGAAACTTTATAATGTTGCTATTGTCGGTGCGACCGGTGCCGTAGGTGAAGAGATTTTACGTGTACTTGAAGAAATCGATTTCCCTCTTGCCAAACTCATTCCCCTTGCAAGTGCACGAAGTGCAGGAAATACGGTTAGTTTCAACGACCAAGAAATCGTTATTCAAGAGCTCACATCAACTGTATTTGCTGAAGAAAAAATTGATATTGCCCTTTTTAGTGCTGGTGGAAGTATATCTGCCGAATTTGCTCCTTATGCTGCAGAAGCAGGTGCTGTTGTTATTGATAATACCAGTCACTTTCGAATGTACGACGATGTTCCATTGGTTGTTCCTGAAGTAAATCCTGAAGATATCGCACAATGGCGTAATCGTGGGATTATTGCAAACCCTAACTGCTCGACTATTCAAATGGTACAAGCACTCAAACCGCTCGATACTGCCTACGATCTCGTACGTATCGATGTTAGTACCTATCAAGCAACCTCGGGTGCCGGAAAATCTGCCATGGAAGAACTCGTTGAACAAATGCAGGCATTCTTCGCATTTACACTTGATGATGCAGAACCAAAAAAATTCCCTCACCGTATAGCACTCAACGTTATTCCCCAAATCGACTCTTTTACTGATACCGGTTACACAAAAGAAGAGCTCAAAATGGTCAATGAAACCCAAAAAATCATGCACAAAGAGATTGAAGTGAGTGCAACATGCGTACGTGTGCCTACGCTACGCGGTCACGCAGAAACACTCACCCTAACATTTGACGGAGCAGTGGATGCCAATGAGGCCCGTGAGCTATTGCGTAAGTCACCGAATATTATTGTTCTAGATGAACCCAATGAAAGTCTTTACCCAATGCCATCTTTGTGCATGGATCAAAACGAAACTTTTGTCGGACGTATTCGCAGCGATCTTTATCGCGAAAATGTTCTTCACCTATGGGTTGTTGCCGATAACCTTCGAGTAGGTGCTGCCACCAATGCCGTACGAATTGCCCAGAAATGGGTAGAGATGCAAGGAGTATAATTATGGGTTTAATTGAAAAATTGTTTGAACACGGCCTTTGGAGTTCACGCTTTATAATTATCTTAGCCGTAATTTTTGGTCTCCTTGGGGCTGTATTACTCTTTGCTATTGCCAGTTTTGACATTTATAATACAATGATATATGTTGTTAACACCTATGCTACTCATGCGCATCCGCTGCACTTTCATGAAGAAGTCGTAGGAGGCATCATCGGTGCTGTTGACCTGTATCTCATCGGTGTCGTAATGATCATCTTCTCCTTTGGTTTATATGAGCTTTTTATCTCCGATATCGATGCAGCCAAAGATGAAAATGGAAAAGAAAATCAACTTTTAGCCGTTCATTCACTTGATCAGCTTAAAGATAAAATTTCTAAAGTTATCGTCATGGTTTTGGTTGTCGGTTTTTTCCAAAAAGTAGGACATACTGTCTTCACCGGAGCACTAGAGCTTTTATACCTCGCTCTCTCGATCACGGCAGTGGCTGTTGGTCTTTATTTTTTAAGTAAAGTTGGTCATCATGAGTAAAATTTTTGTAGACGCTTGTTTTGGCAAAGAGACCCCATATACCCCCGTCTGGATGATGCGTCAAGCTGGACGTTATTTACCTGAGTACATGGCCGTACGTCGCCGTGCAGGAAACTTTTTAAACCTTTGCCATGCTCCCGAAATGGCTGCCGAAGTAACCATTCAGCCACTTGATATCGTCGGCGTTGACGCTGCCATTTTGTTCAGTGACATTTTGGTCGTTCCCAATGAGATGGGTATGAAACTTGATTTTGTCAATGGCGAAGGGCCTGTTTTTGAAAAACCTGTCAAAACTGAAGAGGATTTAAATGCTCTCATTGGCGGAGATGAAGCCGCTTCAAAACTTACCTACGTTTACGATACCATCAAACTTTTACGTTCACAGCTTGATGCACGTAGTGATAACAAAGCATTGATCGGATTTACAGGAGCACCGTGGACGCTTGCGACCTACATGATAGAAGGACATGGGACAAAAACATATAATGTTTGTAAAAAAATGATGTATTCCAATCCAGAACTTCTCCATAAAATCCTTCGTAAAGTGACCGATGTTGTCAAGCTTTACATGGAAAAACAAATTCAATCCGGTATTGATGTCGTACAAATTTTTGATAGCTGGGCGGCAGCAATCGAACCATCAAAGTACGATGAATTTTCATGGAGCTATATGGTAGAAATCGCCGAGTATTTAAAAGAAAAATACCCGCATATCCCTGTTATTATGTTTCCAAAAGGGATTCCCGCATTCTTAGATCATGTCTATGGAAACTTTGACGTTTTTGGCGTCGATTGGAGCACACCAATGGCTCTTGCAAAAGAAAAACTCGGTGACCGCTACGTTCTTCAAGGAAATATGGAACCATGCCGTTTATATTCCAAAGAAGAGACGACATCATCTGTAGAAGAGATTCAAAAAATTATGGGTGGCAAACGTCACATTTTCAATCTAGGTCATGGGATTCTCCCGGATGTTCCTGTCAAACATGCGCAGCACTTTGTCAGTGAATGTCAAAGAGTAAGTAAAAAAAACTAACATGAGCACCATATTCGGTCCTATCCATTCACGTCGCTTTGGCGTGTCACTTGGGATCGATCTCTCCGCCTCTACTAAACAATGCAATTTCGACTGTCTTTACTGTGAATTAGCACCACTGCCGGCCATCACCAAGCAACACGATATTACCCCCGTCGAAACAATCATCGTAGATTTAAAACATGCACTGACTCAACATCCCAACATTGATGTCATTACCCTTACTGCCAATGGTGAGCCAACTATGTATCCCTATCTTGAGGAACTCATCGCTCAAATTGACACTATTAAAGGGAATAAACAAACGCTCATTCTCTCTAACAGCGCTTATTTAAGCGATCCAAAAGTGTTTCATACACTGCTCAAACTTGATCAAGTCAAACTTTCACTTGATGCGGCTACATCGGAAGTTTTTCGTAAAATAGATCGCCCTGCAGAGGGAATCAACATTGTAGACATCATAAATTCCATTCAGCAATTTTCACACGTTTATCATGGAAAACTCTTTATTGAGATTCTTTTTGTACGAGGCCTTAATGACACACACGAAGAAATAGCAGCGCTCAATCAAGCATTATTAGCAATACCCTGTGAGCGCATAGATATTGGTACTATTGATAGACCTCCAGCCTACCCTGTAGAAGGACTGAGTTTTAATGAGCTCTTTGATCTATCACACCATTTTGATACCACGTTACCCATTCATATTGTTTCTCGTACCCATGCTCAAGCCATCCCATCCACTTTCTCTCATAATGATATTATTACAACGCTTGATAAACGTCCGTTAACCGAAGATGACATCAACGCCCTTTTCGATGAAAAGTCCAAAAAACGGTTTCAAGATCTGCTTAATGAAGGAAAGATAACCTCAATTGAACGCTCAAATGTCATTTTTTACCTCCCATCACAAAACAAAGAGCGAAAACGACCAAAAACAGCTCAAAAATCTTGACAATTAAGATAAAGCTCACTATAATTACGACCTCTTAAACATTCCGGATTAGCTCAGCGGTAGAGTAGGTGACTGTTAATCACTTGGTCACTGGTTCGAATCCAGTATCCGGAGCCACCCTTTTAAATCAATCATCAAAAATCCCCATAAACCCTTTGTTTCATTGCATAAAAAATGCTTTTTTGCCATTTCAGGCTAATGGATAAAAACCTTTTTTCCGGCTATTTTCCGGTACTATTTAAAAAATATTTGTTGCAATATCCTCGCTAATAGCCCTTATCCTTTGGTTTGAACCATGTCTATTTTTTCCACCTATGTTCCGCCACTTTTGGGGTTATTGCGGTTTTTAGTGGAAATCCCCTTATACAAGTGATACCATTTGATACTACAGTGCTAATGTTTACTGAATTAACTCCAATATATTTTGGAGTTAATAGTTTAGATGAGATTATCGACCTCGCGTTTACCTGCATCCGGAGCATGTTTGGCGTAACGCATAGTCATGTCGATTGAAGAATGATTCATCATTTTCATTACCGTATAGATGGGGGTGTCAACGGCGGAGTTAAAATGGGCAGTATAAAAAGCTGCTAAAAAGTAGTTTTTACAACCAAAAGCTTAAAGAAGCGGATTAAATTCGCTAAAGTCCTTTTTCTGATTTAGAAAGGGGGCGTATGCTTAAAAAAGGTGAAGTAAAAATGATACATCAGATGCTAAAAGATGGTCTTAGCAAAAGTGCAATAGCACGCAAGTTGGGTATGAACAGAGACACTGTTGCCAAATATGCTAAGTTGCCTGAGGGGTATATTCCTGCTATCAAGCGAGAGACAGTTGAAACAACCGTAGATTCCTATTTGCCCAATATTGCAAGAATGCTCGAAGAAGCGCATACTCTGGGTGTTGAGATTCCCAACACCTCCATCTATCAAGAGATTCAGAAGCTAGGGTATAGAGGCTCTTTACGTTGGATGAAAGACATTATGCGCAGACATGATCTTCGTCAAAAAGTCAAAGACGAAGAACCGTTGGTGAGGTTTGAGACGAAAAAAGCCCAACAGATGCAAGTCGATTGGGTTGAATTTCCAAAAGATGGCTTATCCGCATTTGTAGCTACTATGGGATATTCCAGAGCATCGTATGTTGAATATGTGAGTGATGAGAAAGTAGAGACGCTTATCAAGTGCCATATGAACGCCTTTAGCTACTTTGGCGGAGTGCCCCATGAAGGTCTCTATGACAATATGAAGACCGTTATCACTAAGCGTAACGCTTATGGATTTGGTAAACATAAATTCAACGAACAGTTTCGTGACTTTGCCCAAAAACACTGCGGGATGCAACTTAAAGTTTGCAAACCTTATCGTGCTCAAACCAAAGGGAAAGTAGAGAGATTTAACCACTATTTTAGATACAGTTTTCACAATATTTTTAAAGTCAGGCTCTCGATGATGGGGTATAAAATGAGTTTAGAGAACGCCAATGCGGCAGTTATGGATTGGTTGGATTTTACGGCTAACTCCAGAATACATCAAACAACTTTGCATAAACCATTTGACTTGTTGGCAGAAGAGCAGTTGGCGCTGCATCCTCTACCTAAGCCTTATTGCGGTGTCCACCCAACAAAAGCTACAGGTATGAGTGTATCAAAAAATAGCCAAACATCCAATAGAATTACCATTCATATTCCCAACCGTGACTTGCAACGCTATGATGAGTTTATACCTGCCGTTGCCTATCTTGTGGTGCCTGCATACGCTATAGGGGGAACCCTATGGAACTAATCACTAAGATTGAAACGCTTTGTCGTGAGCTACAATTAAATACCTTTGGGGAGATGCACCATGAGCTTAGTAATCGTGCTGCAAAAGAGAATTGGAAATACAGTGAGTATCTGTATGAGATGCTCAAATTTGAATCTGATAATAGAGCTAAACGTTCTCGAGTTACCCTCACAAAAATGGCTGGGTTTCCCACGATAAAAACGCTCGAACAGTTTGATTTTAACTTTACCGTAGGAGTTAATCGAAGACAAGTGGAAGAGCTTTTTACGCTTGAGTTTGTAAAACGAAACGAGAATATTATCCTTCTTGGGCAATCAGGTGTGGGTAAAACCCACTTAGCTATTGCTCTTGCCTACGGTGCAGTGCAAAAACGGGTTAAAGCTCGGTTTATCACCATTTCTGATCTTATTATGCAGATGAGTAATGCCAAAAAAGAGAAGCGCTACGACTCTTTTATTCGTCAAGCTATTATGGCACCATCACTCCTTGTAATTGACGAAATAGGCTATTTCCCAATGAGCAAAGAGGACGCTCACCATTTCTTTCAAGTAATCTCCAAGCGATACGAAAGAGGAGCAACCATAGTTACGTCCAATTTAGTGTTTAGTCAATGGAGCGGTATATTTGCAAACGACAAGGTAGTGACTACAGCCATACTCGATAGACTACTACACCATTCACATGTCATAAATATACTTGGGGATTCGTATCGTTTAAAAGAGAAAAAAGATGAGGGAATAGTCAATTCAGACTTATATAAGTTTCAAGAGGAAAAATCAGGACAAGGAGTAGATTAAACCATCGTCGCTTAAGGTTACAATTCGTAATATTTTTTACGAAAATCTGCCGAATTTAACTCCGCCGTTGACACTCTTTCCATCACTTTGATATACGCATTGGTATCATTAACGGTTAGGTATTGATCACCATCGATTTTTTCAAACCAACAATTGCTTGGTAAACGTTCACAAGGACCGTTATCCATAGCGAATGGATAATATGTTTTATAGAACAGTGGGAAAATTTCATATTCTGTTTTCATGCCTGCATCAATGGCTAGTCTCATATCACACGGACTGTTTACGTAATATCTAACGAGGCCATCGTAGAAAATCAAATAAGAACCTTCTGCCAAGAAATCATTAATCTCGGGGATATCAAGTATATAATCATCTAAGTTATTCAATGGTTCACCTCTAAGGTCATGCATTATGTCATACATACTTGGTTCTCTTAACGTATGTCCAAACTCCTGTAATTTTTTACCTAAGAGGTCTGCGTTCTCTTTTTCAATATAAATTTTATACTCTTTAACGTACTGTTCAAAAACTTCTTTATTTGAAAACATGGATTCATCTTTTTCTACCATTGTATAGTCGGTAAAATCATCATTAAAATCAACATATGATAAAAACTTTTTCTTTTCTAATAATGAAGTTACTCCAAATTCTCCAGAATTAAAGGGGATTAGCCCTTCTTCTTCAAGAATCGACTTCATGGTACTAATATCCTGTTTGGTAACTGGACGTCGTGAAAACGTTTGAATGATGGCTTTTGGCCCCATTCTTGCATCCAATTGATACTCCTTGGTACAATATTTCATAACGTCAAAAACGCTATTAATAGAATGATTATTTTCAATCATTTTTTTATCCTTTTATGTGTTTTGTAGCGATGTTATTACTAGCGTAAATCACATGCTCACGGGATAATTTCTATGGTATTAGGTTTGTTATCCATAAAGATAAAAAAATCGAATGACGCCCACAGCACACGTAAGTCTTGAAGGTGATTGAAGAAAATCTTGGAGTTGATCGAATTGTGGCAAATATTCAGATTTTACATACTAATAAATATTCATCTGGCTGTTATGATCAAAGAAATGATCACATGAGGATTGATCCAAGTAGAGTACATACTACACTTGGAGATTTAACAATAGAGAGTGCTCCCTCCTATACTTTTAATACTATTTATTAGTATGTAAAATTATATTTCTTACTATTTATCCAATAATTTTTTTAGGTATTGCGTTAGCTTCGCCTCGCTTAAATCCATAAGCTCAGTGACATTTGAATCATTTAAAACCATATCTTGAAATTTCTTTTTTGTTTTGAAATGCTCTGCATTTTCATCTGAGACTTGATTCAGCAACGCATCATCATTTATTACTAGCAATTTGTATTTTGAGGTAAAACTCATGAGGTGATTTACAATATCGCTCAAATCATCATCGAGTGTGTAATAATGCTTTTTATCCTCATCATACTTCTCTAATATCTCTTTATGTTTTGTATCCCATCTATTCACATAAAAGCTACAAGTAAGTTGCTCTTTTGTATTTAATGTAAATGAATTTTCTTCTGTATATACTGTTTCACTTTTTATGTAATAGCCATTCTTTATCTCATCATCTGAAGTTAATTCAGACAGGAACTTTTCAAATGCTTGTAAATAATCATCCATAATCTTAGTCATTTCAGAAGAAAATTCATCTTTCAACTCTATCATTTCATGCGAATTACCCACATTCTTTTTATTTTTAGATAATGCACTGATTTTCTTTACCTTTAAAGAAAAATCTTCGATTATATTCAGTGCCGAATCATTGTAGCTTTTGATCGCTTCCTCAAATGTATTGACATAAAGTTTCAAATCTTTCCTGAAAAGGTTGATAGATGAATACTTATGAAACATTGATAACTCTTTTTGCGTGTCTTTACTTATTTGACTCACGCATTTTTTCAATTTCCCCTGATTATCCAATGAAATTGAAATACATTTTTTTGCTACATTGAATAATGAATAAACTTGTTGCTGAAAGGTTTCAATCTCTTGATATACGTTAAAATCTGTATATGTCGCTTCATGTGTTGAATGCACTTGATCCGATGTGCTATTTGTTGATTCTTTCGTTGTTCTATACAAATTTTGCTTAACACCTTTTCTACTAGTGTGTGAAATTTTAAATATATCCGATTTACTATCAATATCAAGCTTAAATTCAAGATGATTCCTTTCTGAAATCACTATTGGTGAATCAAATTTCATGGAACAACTTGCATTGACTTTCACACAGTATCTATCTTGGGATTCTTTTTGAATAACTATATCTTCACAAGTTTTTAATTTTTTATCCAATACCTTGTGAAGTTTTTTGATAATTTTATCGGATGATAATTCTTTAAAATTTTCAACAATATCTTGTGGATATTTTATATACGCTTTATAATAATTTATTTTGGATGTATATATATCACTTGATTTTTTATATCCCCAAGAGCTGTATGCACCATTCTTCTTATCCGTATTAAACTTGATTAACCTGATTTTTTCATAATATTCAACCTGTTCAGGTGTAGTTGATAGTCCAAAAGATTTGATTTTACTATTAGCATACAACCCTTTTTCTTTTATAAATTTTAAACAATTTTGTAATATTGATGTTCTCTCGGCAATCAAACCTTCATCGGAATAAATCGTTTGATTAGCATAAGCAACATCTGATTTTTCACCCAATATACTCACAGGTAAATCAAAAGGTATTAATTCTGATAGTCCATCAAATGAAAAGCTATAATCGTGTTTATTGGTAATTTTTAAAGTAAAAAAAACGCTGCCCTTCTCTTTAATGTCTAAAAGATATTTCTCATCCCTACCAGTAGCCAATGCTTCTATAGCTTTGACCCTATTCAATGTATAGGAATACATTTTTATTTTTGTGTTACTAAATACTTCCAATAAATTTTGAGTACGAAGAAAATCAAATAAACTTTCTTGAAATGTTCGATCAGTCGTGTTTACAGTAAACTTGAATGTATTTAGACTTAATGGATATTTTTTTATTTCTACTGGCTCCAAGGTATCATTCCTCACAGTGTATTTTTTTAATATGTCCGAGTATAGCTGTAATTTATTAAAATTGAATTTGCATACTAGTAATTTCTACTATCTCTAAAAAATATGGAGCTTCCGCCCCATATTTATTCTCTCTCCTTAATCCTCTTCACCAGTGATAACGGCACCTCAAATATTTTTGATAGTGTTTCATCATCTCCTGTTGAACACAGGATATTTTTGAAAAGCGTTTTTGGACTGAGCCCATACGGATCATTATCCGAAATGGCTTCAAGTTCCTGCTTAACCTCGTCTTCTAAATCTTCATAATCTTTCATCTTATTTCTCCGTCGACTTGTTTAATTCGCTGAACTTAATTGGTCTAAACATTTCGTCTCGAATAATCGAATCGATCTGCTCCATCTCTTCTAGACTAAAATAACCCCATTCATTTTCAAAGCCACATACATAGCCAAAACACAGTCTATCGCTAGAGCTATATTCAGTAATGAACCATTGCCAGCCGCTATTGATCTCATAGTATCGAATATAAACGATCTTATCCTCTATTTTCGTATCCTCGGTATCGTATAGCTTGGGCAAGTTTTTTTGCAACTCCTCGGTCATCAGTTCCATTTGTAATTCTCCTTTTATTTTATATTGATATATTTATTTCTATGGGAATGATTTGTATTTCTAAAAATGTTTGGATAGGTGCTAGGCTGAATAATTTGCCAAACGCTTTATTAGCTGTGTGAAAGATATCAATACAAATAACAAATTATTATATTTAAGGAAGAAATTGAGCGGTGCAAAATGAAAATTATTCAATTGTATCAGTGGCAATCAATATTGATAAAAGTAAACACTAACAGACTTCCAAAACTTTTATCGAGACAAGAGAACACTCTTGGTGTGTAATTTGATCATGGAATGGGCGGAACGAGTGCTTCAATAATACAAAAATAAAAAATATAGGAACATAATATGAAACATAAGGTACTGATAGAAGAGGTAATAATGGCGTTCAGGAAACTGATGCCAAAGAAGAAAAAGGGGCTATGTGAAACTATATTCGACCCTGATTTTAAATACGATAGTAAAGAACTCTTTGAGAGTTACGGAATCCGATATGAAAAAATGTGTCCAGCTAGGTAATAGCTTGGGCACATACCTTTCTTGAGGCAAATTTCATTGGCTTCAATCATCATGTATAAAAAACCTAACGTTTTCATCTAATTTATTAGGTTTCCCCTGTTTATGGGCGGTTGACACGCTAGTTGCAGTTGCTTTGCATATTCAACCTAATAAAATATCCGTATCAAGGGGTAAAAGGTTAGGTTTATATGAAAAATTCAAAAACACAACGTATCAAAGAAAGCATCACGGAAGTGGAGTACAAACGGCTCATTAATTTTACAAAACGGGATGATGAGATCAAAGACTTCACCAAAGAGCGTTTTTTGAAGATATATGCCATATTATTTTATACAGGTATCCGCATCAATGAAATCTCGCAGTTAAGAGTGGAAGATTTAAAAAGCATTATTAACAACGGTGAAGTCAAAATTGTTACCCATAAGCAGAATATGGAACGAAAACTTTATTTTTCACAAAACGCGATACAAGCTATAAAAAAACTGTTTGCCTCGGATTTGTTATTGGATGATGATGTTAAGCTCATTCGCAAGCTCAATAAGCCGTATGCCTCACTAAGTAACGTGAATATGATCAATACGATCAACAAGCATATGCAAAAAGCATTAGGAGACAGCGGTTACACTTCACATAGCTTTCGCCAAGGATTAATTACCGAATACGCGAGCAGAGGGGTCAATACGAGAATAATTCAGATGTTCATCGGTCATCGGGATAGCAAAACAACTATGCGCTATATTCGCCCCACAGAAAATGATATACGAGGTGCATTAGTACGGTAATTTAGTTTGTAAATCTTTTTTATACCCTCCTATCATATCATCATGTTTCTCTCCAAAATTATCCTCATTAAATAACAATTGGTAACAAAAATATTTTATATATTCACAACTTGTTCAAAATTATCACGTACAAACTTCTTTAAATATAAAAATGATTAGAATGCCACATTACTACTATTTTTGGACCTATAGGAAATCATGAGTCAATTAATCACTATCATTGAAAAACTATCCAAGTCATCACCCGATGCGGTCTATACTCCTAAGTTAGCACTTGACTTAGAATCTAAAAATATTTTTGATTACCTATACATAGAAACTGATATTGAAAAAGATTACAGAAAGCTACTTGAAGAAAAAAAAGAATCAAAAACAATAATATTTTTATCTGGTAGTAGTGGAGATGGTAAGTCTGCCATCATTGGAAATAATCAAAAGACTTACAAAGACAACTACGATACTCACATTGACGCAACACATAGTTTTCGACCTGATCAAACAGCAATCGAAGCTTTAGATGAAGTTTTTACTCACTTTAAAAACGGCAACAAGTCTTTAGTAGTCGGTATTAACATAGGTATCTTACTCAATTTCTCTCGAGAAGGTAGTGACGAGCACTATGACATTAAAAATGCAATCACTATCTATATTAATGATAAAGAGCAATCGGAAAAAATAACATTTATAAATTTTGAGGATTATCCAAAATTTGAGATGACTGACAATGCTATAAGCTCATCATTCATACATAATTTACTAAATAAAATCACATTACAATCAAGTAATAATCCTTTCTATAGTGCCTTTGATGAAGACTTAAAAAACAATATCCACACCACTGTTCATCAAAATTTCAAACTTCTTGGTATTGAAGCTATACAATCTTCCATTGTTGAACTGCTCGTTACTATACATCTAAAATATGATCAGTTCTTAACAACACGAGGCATTATTGATTTTATCTATACTGTACTGAAGGGTCCTAAGCTTTTAATAGATCAGCTCTTTGAAGATGATACTAATGCAATCATTCAGAACATAAGGAAAGAAGACCCTATACTCTATCGCACGAAACAACTTGATACATTCATATTGGAACGTTCAAGTAAAAAGAACGATATTGAGTTAGAAACATTTATAGAACAGTTTAATACTGTATGCAAAGAGCCTATGCTTAGGTCTAACGATCCTCACACCCTAATTAGAACATTTTTTCTTTTTAGAAAATCAGAATGCTCAAGCAACTATCATAAAAAATTTTCAGAAGATTATAATGATGAAGCTACTTTAGAATTTATTCGCTTAATATCAGCGAATAATAGTCGTAGTGACAATAAATTAATAATCAATAATTTTTACAAAGAAATGAGAAAAGCAATATTTTCTTATGCGAATAAACATGCTCCACAACTAACAGAGAAAAATCTTTTTACTTTTTCATATTTAAACAGTTACCACATCTGTACTCAGATTAAAATTCAACAGGACTCTGAGGCCTTAAAAAAGATAACTGATACTTCAATCAATAGTTTTAAATGTGCTTTAAAAGTTAATGATCATCCTATCGATACAATCACAATTTCTCTTAGTATGTATAAAATGGTTTTATCCATCAATCAGGGATATCGTCCCAATAAACATGATAGGAATAGCATAATTATTTTTGAAGAACTTTTGGAAAAGATATCCGACAAGATAAAAAGCACAGATGTTTTGGTATTTATGAAAGAACAAAACGAGATCACATTTACAAATAATACCGATGAAATAGAGGTTGTTGAACATGTTAATTGATAAGCTTAAAGCAATCAATGTGAATCATATTCACAAAGACAATAAAACTGCACCCAAATATTTTCCATTAACTACTAATGAAAATGCTAATATTCAAAATGCCTTTGATACAAATGATTTGACAGGTCAACTCGTTGGACTCAAGTTCAACAAACAATTAGCAAAAGATTTTTCTTCAGAAGACTTTATTGAGAAAGTACTGATCCATTTTGAAGAAAAAATAGATAAAAAAAAGCATGTTGAAATTGTCAAAAATATCTACTTTGCAAAGGACAAGCTTACTCCACTTACTCCGCTCATGTATCTTTCCACTCCTAAAATAGACACCAAAACAAAAAAAGCCTTTTCACTCTTTTCTCAAATGCTTCAACCAGTCGAGACAAGCATAAGCCAAACGCAACAATTAAATTTTATCGAACAAGATATTTTCAATCTCTTCAATACATATACCATTGATAAAAAGCATGACCTACAGACTAGTTCCTATATTGAGTTTTTGGATGACACTTTTACTCAAGACTTTAACTATTTATTAAAAAACCAACACTATTTTCATGCTCAAATTGACAGGTTTTTAAAATTTTATATGTTTACCTATTCATCTCAATTAGCATTAAATCTACATGATAATGCAATAGAAAAACCATCACCACAAAAAGTATACTTTATTTTAAATCATGAAAAAGCAAGTTCAGAGCGAAAAAATCTAACGAATCATGGCTATAAGCTATTAGCAGCAAAAGTAAGAAATTTATTTCCTTATCTGTCTTTACTTGAAAATTTATCCACAGTAATAGAAGACGAGTCACTTAAATATTTTAACTTTAAAGACATTGAACTCAGTGAGGATAATGTAAAGGCTTTAGATGATCTCCGCAGAAGTTATAGACAAGCAAAATCTATGATTGCAGACTTATCTTTATCAAGTAGCATTAAAGATGCTTTACAAAATTTACTCAACACCACAGTTGAGCAGTTTCGAACAGACAAGAAAGCTGTACTTGATAGATTTTTAACAGCTTTTGAGAACCAAATAGCTAGATTCTTTTTTCAAGTCCGAGGTCGCTCAGGCAAAGTACTGGTTATGGATCAAGACACTATCTTGCTACTCACCAACTTATCTATAGCAGATAAACTACATCTACGTTTTCAAGACCTTATAGCTGAGTTTAAAGATCGCGGAGTGTACTTCGATGCAAAATCACAAGATGCACTATTAGAGCTGTTTGAACGCGTAGGGAATATTGATAGAAAAAGTGATAGTGGAGACGCAGTATATGTCAAACCAACAATTTAATATTTTCTTAGTAGAGCGTTTAGAGGCTTGGCTTGGCGATAGAATAAAATCTGGCTATAGATATAGGTTTCATTCGGATGATTCAACAAATATAACTTCACTCATTGAAGCACTAAACGTTTCCCAATCAGGAACAATTATTTATGAGAAAACTTTACTTCCCTATATTGAGATTAATTCAATAAAACTTGTTTACGTTAATGACGTTGAAAATACAATGAATGAAAATTTCATATCAGGTCTAAGAGATGCAGTATCTCGCCCTGAAGAGGTCTTTCATGGGTGCGCTCTTTTAGTGTTACATAAAAGTCGTCTAGATACTGTGCTTAACAGTGCAACTGATTTGGCTTCTAGTGGAGGACCGTTTCATGCTTCTTCTGTCGAAAAATATCTCAATGATTTAATAACTTCCAAAACATCTAATCGCACACTCTTTAAAGAATTGATGAAAATCCAAACAAATATCATCAAAGAAGAGCAACAATCAGCATTTGGCTACTATTCGATTTATAACTCCATAATCAACGACAGAATTGTTTTTAAAGAACTAGGACTTTTTGATGATATTGATCTTCTTAAAGAAGATAAGTCTGAAGTTATAAAAAAACGCCTCGAAAATAATCAAAAACTGCACGATGAAATAGAAACAAATGTTATAAACTTTTCATCTGAATTAGAAGATAAACTCAAACAATATTCACCTGAGTTTATAGATAAACATTTCATTATGAACGACTGGGAAGATGTCACTTACAATAAGCTTACTAAAGAACTTGATAAAAATCGCGGTGAAACAATCTCTTTTGAGTATCTGAATGTTAACTATAGTGAAAAAGAAATAAGAAGTGAAAGTGATACAGCTAGTGGAAAACGTATAAAAAATATCATTATTTTTACAGATGAAAATAATCTATCACTCTTTTTTAAATTTAAAGGTGATCGTATTCAACAAGAGCAATTCAAAATCCTTGATAATAAAGAGTTGGAAAAAGCTACACCGTTTAAATACATGGGAATTTCTAGAACATTAGAGGTTAATATTCCTTTTGACTACAAACCATTATATTTCAAATTAAAGCTCAATGGAGCCAAGTCAGCAGATACACATACGTTTAAAATTCTTATACTAAAAAAAGATTCATTTAACTTAGATACCATCAAAAACCATTTTATAGTTAATACAAATAAGCAAGAGATCTTGCTGCAACTCAATCACTTTGATTTAAACTTTTCAAACTCTGATCAAGAAAAATATGAACTTACAAATGATGATGATGTTATTGATATTATCAAGCACCCTCGCATAGACATAGAGAATTTTTACAATGCTAATGATGAAGTAGCGTTTTCTATAACCAATGGTACGGATGCTCTTAAGCTTAAAGTTGAAGGGGAAAAAGAGAAGGAGGGTTTTTCAATTCCTCTTATTTTTAATCAAGATAGATTGGATCAGCTATTTACACAGGGTATTAATGCCGAGTTCAAGCAAAACTCAAATAAAGCTATTTTAGATAATCGCGAATCCCCATTAATAGCTGAACGACTCACTTTTGTAGAGCTAGAGCAATCATTCATCAATGAAACTATCTTTTATAAAAAACAGAACCCTCTGGAAGTTTCACTACTAGTGGATATAGATAAAGATATTCATGTAAACTTTTTATCACTCCTAGAGTACTTTAAAGTTAATAAGACGACCCCATCTCTATGTGCATGGGATGATGGCTTGTGTGAAATAGCATCGAAGTTTGTAGATAGTTTCCATCATTACATGCAAAAAGTTCAAAATCATAAAGCTTTCACAGACCAGCAAAAGCATATGTTTAACATAGGAAAAGTAGATATCGAAGGCAAAGAGTATCTCTCCCCCTTCTCTCCTTTAATACTCGCCTATGTATTACACCTACGAAACACTGTAGTAAGTGATACAAGTAATAGTTATAAAGATTTAGCAGATGTCACCCTCGAACGATTAAATCCTAAAGGTCTTTTTCCATACCTCTATAAAGGAAACGATCAATATGCCTATACAAAAGTAGTTACACATGATCAATTATGGCTGGAATTTATACCTAACGAAGAGAATGAATTTGGGTATGTTGCTAAGTTGACAACAGAAAAGATTTTAGAGTTTATCAAAGCTTTTGAACAACTCTTTGAATTCAGACATGATGCTCCACTTATCATCAACAGTATCAACAACAGTTCAAATAGCGAAGTTTTTAAAGGACTCCTAGACTACTATAAAAACACCTTTGAGACTAACCCAAAAAAGATTATTATCAACCTCTATGATAAAAAGTATCAAGAAACTGCTTTTGATATCTTTGCAGATACTAATAGTTATGAAGAGTTAAAAAATAAATACAAACTCAATCAAAACGCAGAAACAATTATCGATGTGATGCGAACCCATATCACCTATAGCAAGCACTTACTAAATGAAAAACAAAGTTATTGTCATCTGTCCCTATTTAAAAACAACGAAAAAGTTCAAGTCAAAACACCTAAAGTAAATGATCGTAAATCGGGATTGGTTTGTAATGGTCTTATCTCTGGAGAAAGCTCTGAAAAAGAGGATAGTTATTATTACAGTGGCTTTGGTCTAAAACATATTGATATATCAGAGGAGAAACATCTAAAAGTAGCAAAAATCTATAATGCCCTTCAAAGAGCTGCCTTTGAATCAGGTACCCCTTGTGACGAAGACGAAGTAATCTCTCTAATGATCAGCGATCGCTTTAAAGAGCTTCTCAAACAGTCGTATGAAAATGCTCTATGGACAGTGATCATTGATC
This sequence comes from Sulfuricurvum sp., assembly GCA_030694265.1. Classification (GTDB taxonomy): domain Bacteria; phylum Campylobacterota; class Campylobacteria; order Campylobacterales; family Sulfurimonadaceae; genus Sulfuricurvum. Next base: position 324,314 of record JAUXYP010000002.1, on the reverse strand, counting down.
CCAAAGTTACCCTAGACTTTTTTAGTAACGAAAAAGATCTTATCCTCATCCATTATTCAGATCAGTACAGCTCATCAGCAAACTATGATGCCATTACCGTTACAGCACAAAAAGAGCTCTATGCCAATGTAGTAAGAAATAGTAACTCAAAAAACAGCAGCTCATCTAGTATTGATGGTGCAAATATTATTCGAGAATTTAATGCTTTTAATGGTGAATGGCTCATTAAAATGATTTCCGAAAAAGATGAAAGAAATAAGCGCGAGAAGAGAGGTATCATAGCTGCATATAAATATATGACTGCACTAGTAGATGCTCCTAATATCACATGGGTTCCCCTCTCTGTAGCTGAAATGATCAGAGTTGCTGGCAATGTAGGTCTTAGCATGTCAAAAGGTGATTTCTCACGCTACAATGCAAATCAAACAAATGATGAAAAACATATCGGTTACATCTCTGACGATATATTACTCGTTGGTTTTACAAAGGATGGAGTCGTCCTCTATCCTGTCGAAGTAAAATCAGGTAGTGCTAGCTTATCCAAGGCTATACAGCAAGCAAAATCTCTTAAATCATTTTTCTACGATTTTCTTTTTTATGGAGACTCATTCAAATCCAACTTGCTAAAAGGTCTCTTTATTCGACAAGTATTTATGCAAGTAGAAAAGTATGAGCTTTATGATGTATTTGATAGTGACTACTTCAAACCATTACATGCCAATCGAGAAGAACTTCTAAAAGGGACCTATCCATTAGTTGAGCTAAACGATTATAGTGAAGGTGCCGTTATTGCTTACCTAGACGCGCAAACATGGAGTAGTTTTAGTAAAAAAGAAAATATTTTAGAATGCATTCTTCCTTCTTCATATCAAGAATTAATGCTCGAAGAAACTTACGAAAGTTTAAAAATAAAAATGCGTAATGGTGAGTATGGCACGAATGAGGATTATATTTTAAAAGATGCAAGCTTTGTAGCTTTTAATAGCGCTGAAGACTTGCAAAATGAAAAGCCTCAATTTGTAGATAATATTCCAACAATGCAAGAAATCGAACAAAATCAACTGCCTGTCCAAACAGCTATAACAATAAGCCAACCAATCACTCCGATGCAAATACGGTTTGGTACTAATGTTGAAAACAAAAAAGAGATCCTTTGGTATCCGACTGATAGTAGTAAAACACTCAATACCAACACTGCCATCATTGGGACTATGGGGACTGGTAAAACTCAATTCACCAAATCAGTAATTACTCAAATAATCCAGAATTCGTCTAATAACATTGATTCATTGCCAATTGATATTTTAATTTTCAACTACAAAGCAAAAGATTATCTTGATGATCAATTTGTTACTACAACTAATGCGAAAGTACATGAGCCATATCACCTGCCCTTTAACCCACTTTCATTGTTTGGCTCGCGCCCATTATTGCCAGTACATACTGCGAACTTATTCAAAACAACTCTATCCAAAGCTTTTGGATTGGGGCCAGTACAGCAGTCGAATTTAAATCGTATTATCATGGAAGCGTATGAGCAAAAAGGGATTAGTAAAAGTGATCCATCCACGTGGACAAAACCAGCACCAACGATTCACGATATTTGGGAGATTTACTCGAATGAAGATAAAGTAGCATACGACTCACTTTATGCAGCACTAGAGAAACTCAATTCGTTTGAAATTTTTGAACCCGATTCAAGAAATACCACATCTCTATTTGATATGTTAGATGGCATGACGGTTATTAACATTGCAGGCTATGATCCAGATATTCAAAACCTTATCGTTGCTATTACGTTAGACATCTTCTATACCCAGATGCAAACAAAAGGAGCTTCTGCTCAGATGAATGGATATCGTCAAATGACAAAGATGCTCCTGGTTGATGAAGCAGACAACTTTATGTCTCAAGACTTTGAAAGCCTTAGAAAGATACTAAAAGAGGGTCGTGAGTTTGGAGTAGGTACGATTTTATCTACGCAACAACTTAGTCATTTCAAAACATCAGATAATGACTATACCGAGTACATTCTTTCATGGATCATTCACAAGGTAGACAAAATAAAGTCTCAAGATGTAAGTTCAATATTTAACATAAGTAATAAAGCAGAAGCGGAAAATTTAATGGACCAAATCAGGCAATTAGAAGAACATTTTAGTATATATGTTGATGGAAAGAAGAATATGAATAAAATGCGAGACTTAGCATTTTGGGAACTAGAAAAGGATAAGAATGCTTGATTGGTTCAACCCTGCTCAATGGAAAGGATTGAAAAGTAATACTCTTTTTGTTATCGGAACTATTATAATTACACGTGGATACTATGTGCAAGTTGATAAGATTCTTTTTCCAAGCGAAAATCAATATATTTCTGAACAAAAATTTTATGTAATTTTTGCTGTTTACACAATTATTTTGTTAATTATTTTTGGATTATTTTTTAAATTTTTACTTGTATATGAAAGAGATGGAATCAAAATCATAAAGAAAGATGAAAAAGATGCTAATACTAAAGGAACTAAAATAGCAAAAGTTGCTATTAGTAAAATCGAAGGGGTAAAACCATGAATAATGTAATAAATATTGGTGAAAAACAATATATTAAAGTGCCAATTATGAGCATAAATCAAAATGATAAGATTTTTTATATTGGAAAGTTGACTGTAGAAAATTTAGAAGTTATGGCTAGGCTAAGACCTGTAAATTATGATGAAGTAAGAAAAAAATATCATCAAGATATGACACTTGATAAGGTATTAAATTTATTCTCTAAAAAAGATGATATTGAAGAGAAAGCATTCAACCGACCTGCAGATTTGCAAAGAGCAGATGAAATCACTAAATACGTAAAAACTGAGAGTAATGCAATTCTTCCCAGTACTATTATTGTTGGAGGAAAGATAAAAACCATTCCTGAAAAAATTGATGATTTTAATTTAGATTTACCAGAAAATTGTACTTGTATTGAAGAATGCAAAGATAATGATTGGATTAATGGATTTAATAGTTTTGATGGTGCTTATATAAGTAAAGATGTTGTTTATATTCCATACGAATTTGGTAGTTTAATCGTAATAGATGGTCAGCATAGATTTTTGGGCTTAAAAGGATTAACTGATGAAAAAAAATTGTATGAAGTGCCTATCACTTTTTTACTTGGATTTAAATCAGATTTAATGGCTGAAACTTTTTATACTGTAAATTTTACACAAAAAAGTGTTGACAAATCAGTATTAGTACATTTAAAGAATACTTTTTTGGAAAATATTACTAATAGCCGAATAATTTACGAATACATTAATTTTCTTAATATTAGTGATCATAGTCCATTGCAGAGTAGAATTAAGATACTTCCGGATGGAAAGACAGATAAAAATAAAGTTAAAAAGTATATTTCTTTAGCCTATTTACAACAAGAATTAGAGATTCTTGTACAACAACATGGTAATTTTTCTCAGAGAATACCAATTTATGCTGAGTTATTTAAGACTGAAGATAAACAGTATATTGTTTTACAGAACTTGTTGAATTACGTCATAGCATTTAGTAAGGTGTTAGATAATGAATTTAAAGAAAAAAATCTATGGAAAAATGAAAAAACAGTTTTCACAAAAGCGATAGGGATTGTTGCTATATTGCAGGTTTTACCAAGTTTGATTATTTTAATTTTGAAAAACAAAGATCAAATTGATAATTATGAAAATATTAAAAACATTACAGTTGATGATTTTTATAATCAATTAAAATTAATTAATAGCGTTAACTATGAAAATTACCAAGGAGCCGGAAGTTTGGGTTCATTAGGAAAATTGAAAAAAGAATTAATGAACATATTGCAAGTTGACTATATAACAAAGCAATATATCATCAATGAAAAAATAATGTGGATAGTTTCAAACTATGTTAAAAAAGAAAAAGATTAATTAAACTCTTGCCCCAACCATTCAAACACATCACTCTTATCTTTCCATGAAGAGGCTAAAATATTAAAGCCTCTTTCGCAGTGATACTCTAAAGCTTTTTCAAGATCTTTATCACCAGTCATCTGTGTAGTATCACTATTGGCAACTATAAGTGCAATCAAGTCATGATAGTCTGCTTGCTCTCCATGAAACTCATTTTTACCTTTACCTGTAATAACATCCCAAGCATAAACTTTACCGCCTGTAAAGTCTATCTTATCATTATGCTTGATCGCTTCATCAAGAGCTAATGAAGTAGAAATTGCAAAACGAATCGTAAGCCATTTTGGCTCATTTTCAAAACCAAGGTATTTAGCAATACGATGTAAGTTTTCTTCTGAATATAAAGTCGTTCTCATTAGACTAACTCCAGACTTAATTGTGGTGATTTAGCGTGGATAACACTATCTGCTGACACTTCTCGTACCGTTGTAGCGGAACCAGCATTTTTAAGCTCGTATACTTGCTCTATATGCGCTTTTAACTGCGTAAAGCCCTCATGCCTTAGCTCACTAGGTGTCGGCAGGATAATGACCTGATTTGAGGCGTTAGGATAGAACTCATTGAGTATGCGCGTTTGATTCTTTTCATCCAGACGACCTAGTGGTGTATCGATGATCATAGGGATCTCTTCAGGGATGTATTCCGAGATTCCCCATATCAATGCTGTAGCAATGATCTGTTTTTGTCCTGACGAGCTTGAGAGGATATCCATAGCTATATTTTCTTTATCGTAGATGTTGATATTGAAGTCTTCATCTAAGCAAATGCTATCTGCTTCATAACCTTCTTTTTTAAGTCTAGTAAATTTTTCATTGATCGTTTTTTCAAGCGAAAGGCGTTTATCTTTTTTGATCTTACTTTTCATCTGCCCAGCCACTTTTATAACCGAGTGAAGTGTATCAATCTTCTTTTGCGTAAGGTCATGCTTGTGCTCTACAATGGTTAGCTTCGAATATTCACTATTGAGACTTTTATGCTCATTCATAAGCTCAATAATCTTGGCTTCTAAAGCTTCACATATAGCTTCTTGGTGACCTATATTTTTAAGTAGCTCTTTCTCTATAGCTCTATCAGCTTCAGCATCTTTGAGTTCGTTGTCTTGTTGAGCTTCGAGTAAATGTAACTCTTGCTGCGTCTCTATTAAACATAGTCTATTTTCTGATAATGATTTCAATAGATTTGGAAGATCAATCCGAGGCAGTGAATCAAACTGTTTTTCAATACGATATGGGTCAGCGAAAGGAACACTTTGCTTTTCACTAGAAGCAGAAAATACTTTATCAAAAGCATTTGCTACAGATGCACTATCTACATTCAAAAGTGCTAATAGATCGGCTTTTTTTTGGGCTAAAAGATCAGTATCAATTTGAATTTTACCTCTATAGTTGGTATCGATATCAGTCGATACTTTTTTGGCTAGTTTTGGGTTAAGCAATAGAGGTAGCTGAACGAGAGTCGCTTGCTTTAACAGCTCAGTCAATCTCTTTTTTTCTTCGTTTTGCTCTTTATGGTTTTCTTTTATTCTAGCTATGGAGCTAGTAAACTTACTTTTGAGTTTACTTAGTTTATTTTCAACTCGTGATAAAGAAGTGTTTAACTCTTTTAGCACAGTTTTTTGTTCATGCTTTAGCTTCTCTTTACTATCATCAATTTCTGCTTCAAGCTCTTGGAGTTTTTTAAATTTTTCTTCTACTTCTTTTTGCAGATCAGCACCTAGCTCATTTTTTGTAATCTTACGAATGATAGATTCCGAATCTTTAATCATCTGATCATAAATATCCAGTTCGAGTACATCTTCAAGCATTTTTGTGAATTCTTCATGCGAGAAGTCAGCAATGGTTTGTACCTTTTCACCATCAAAGAAAAAAAACTTTGCCATAGTTGGAGAGAGCTTAGAGTTAATAATATCTTGTGCATCACTATCTTGCGCAAAGACTGTACCATCTTCATCTATAAGCGATAGAGTTTCTGTATAATTTTTCCCTTCAAAATGAAAAGAACGCTCTACTTTAAAAATATCACCCTCATCAATTTCTATGACGACTTTAGCCGTATTTTCACCAGCTAACTTCGCATTACGATTGAGCATACCACTAAAGTTTTTATCTTTACTTCCTAAAACAAACTCCGACTTCGTAAGACTTTGTGCTCCAATTTGTAGTAGATCTTTAGAGATTCCATGAAGAGCCAATTTAATAGCATTTATAAACGAAGTTTTACCAAAACCATTTTCCCCGATAATAATAGTTATAGGTAGCTTATCGTTGTTGAATTCAAAAATAATTTTCCCATGATAAGAGAAAAGATTTTGTATCGCTATGGATTTAAACTTCATTGAGTTGTCCTTTTGCAAAACGTTCAACAATAGTCTCAAACTCACTAAAAGCTTTAGATCGAATACTATGGTGCCGATAAGAATGTTCGCACTGCATAATATGATCAATAAGTTCTTTGTTTATATCATTTTCTTTACATATACCATCGATATAGTCTTGTTCATCCTCATTAAAAGCTTTAACTGACTCATAGTTAACATTACGACCATATTTTTTTGCTAAATTTATAGCACTTTCAAAGAAGTCGCCATCGTTGAGCCATTCTACTTGAAGCTGAACAATCTCATCATCACTTATTAGTGTTTTACCTGCAAGTTCTGCTTTAAGATCTTTCTCCGTAGATAAAAGCTTTTCGAGTAGCTCTTTACGTGTTTCAAGCTTAAAAGGTCCAATGGATTTTTGCCCATTACGTCGACGAGGCTGACGCTTTCCACTATCAGGATCTCGATACTCCTCTAAAAGGTTTCTAAACTCATGAAGCGGTTTCATCCACATATCTTCCGGATTTTTAAGCATATTATCCATGGATTTGTCTTTGCCTACAACAGTACAAACCCAACAACCAAAACGTGTCTTTCCACAAGAAGAAGATTCAGGATTTAAAGCAACATTACAATCCCCTTCTCCTGAACCTTTATCATAGAGAACCATCATATCTTCGTGTTTTCCCCATGGGGCAGGATGTGTACTTAAAAAAGCCCATACTTCAGGATTAGTCCAATCTTTAATCGGTGAATAAATAAATGCATTAGGGATGTCTGGATGCATCGAAAAACCACGATGATTATCCGTACGTCTTTCAATAGATGCTGCACGAGAAACGGACTCATCGCTTCTAACCCCTAACAGCATTAGAATAGATTCATTTTTATCTGATAAGCTTTTTAAAAAATAAGTAGCAGGACGAATTTTCATCCTATCGGTACACCATCTAAAAGTTTGGTTGGGAGATGGATATCCTTTTCCCAAAAGTAAAGTCCAAAAGCTCTCTGTTACTTTAGGAGAAAGCTTTTCCACATGGATATCTAGATGCTCATTTTTGGAAAATTCACGAATTTGATTAAGTTTGTTGCCAACGTAATCTTCAATCAACGGCATTTCTACACCCGTATCCGAAGAAACGACATAAACTTTTTTCGATTGTTTCACACCTTCATTTTTCATTTCAAGAAGCATGTCAACAACCAAATGTAAAACAGTAGTAGAATCTTTACCCCCAGAAAAAGTTACTACCCATGGACGAGTATCCGAAAGAAACTCTTCTTTGAGACGAGCTTTAACAATTTCTATTTTATTGGATAGTTCACTCATATAATTTATACCTTTACTATTAGTGCGATTATATCTAGTTAAGTAAAAGATTTCTATTTTATTAGCAGTCAAATATGTAGCCTTTATAAAAAAATTACAATAAGAACTGAATAAGCCTCTTGTATGGAATGATAATAATCTGATAGACTGAAAAAAAATTACCAATAAATTTAGGAAATGAAAAGGGAGAGTATCTGGAACAGAATATCAATCAATATTTGAAGGAGTGTGTCTAAAAAGAGATTAAGAGCTTGGAATAATACTCAAAAAATAAAGGCTTCAACCTGATTTTTTCCGGCTATTTTCCGATAGTTTTGATACGAACTGATATTACTATACGCGAATAAACAGAGCGGAAAATCCTTGAAAATCCCTATATTAGGCGATTTATCTTATTTTAATAGACTAATTATTATAATTTCAGAATCACTTTTATTGTCTCCAGTATCCGGAGCCACCCTTTTAAATAAATCACAAAAAACTCCCATAAATCCGCTCATTCAACCATCTAGTGCAACAACGTTATTTTTGTTATAATAAAAAAAATGAAAGTTCATAAAAAATGATTTTAGAAAATATAAAACGTGTACTTATCATACGATGTGGAGCACTGGGTGAAACAATATTCGCTTTACCGGTTGTAGAAGCATTAAAACAGCAGTACGGTGAAAATATAGAAATAGATTGGGTCGGCACACCTGCAGCTTCGGCTCTCTTTAAACTTGACCAACGAATTAATCGTATTTTTCATTTAAAGCACCGCCGTTTTCCTATTATTTTTAGCAAAGAAAAAAGAAAAATTATTGAGCACTCCAAAAAACACCCTTATGATCTATTAATTAATCTAGAATCAGGCCATATTTTTTACCCTTTAGTAAAAAAAATAGTTGCAACCCATAAATTAGGAATGCCCTATAATCAAATCAGAGGTATGCCAAATCCACATGTTATCGACAGTCTCAAGACAATGTATGAAAGTATCATAGACCCTGTCATCATGCAAAATTCTTATCCTGAGCTATTTGGCGAAGAGACTTCCGCCGTAGAGCAAAGATTTGCTCTACCCAAACACTACATTGTCATCAATGCCAGTACCAGTCATCATAGGAAATTTACACATCGTGCATGGCCAATCAATCATTGGAAAGAACTGATTGAATATCTTGCACCAATCTATAATGTTGTTATCATCGGAGGAAAGGGTGAAGAGGCGTTTTTCGATTCCTTACGTCCTTTTTCCTCATCGGTTATTGACCTAGTTGGTAAATCAACTCTTCCGGAATTAATCACCATTATCCGTAACGCAGAAATTATTATTACAGCTGACACTGGTCCATCCCATATTGCATCAGCAGTCAATACACGAACTTTTGCTTTATTTGGACCTTCAAATTCAAAAGGAACAGGCCCATACCCTACTCCTTTTAATAACATACATATTATATCTATGAACTTAGAATGCAGTCCATGCAATGCTACCCGTCGAATAAAATCGTGCAACGATAATCAATGCATGAAACAAATACTGCCATCGATGGTAGCAAATGCGATTAAGCCGTTTATTACTCCAAAATAGTGCACCCCAGCATTTCATGCAATAACGTAAATAGGATATAATAACGTCATGATTAAACCAAAGAGAATATCACTAATTATTGCAGTTTATAAAAATACGGCAGCATTAAAAATTTTATTTGACGCTATTCGAAAGCAAAGTGTTAAAGCAGATGAGATCATTATCGCGGAAGATGGTAATTGTGTGGAAATGGCTCAACTCATGGCATCTGAAACACTGCCAGGGGTAATTCATCTTACGCAAGAAGATACTGGATGGCGCAAGGCTCGCTCTCTTAATAATGCTATCAAAAAAGCTTCCGGTGATTATCTTATAATTATTGATGGGGATTGTATACCCCATCCACGGTTCGTTGAGGGTCATATTGCTTGCAGTGAACCTGGTAAAGTGTGTTGCGGAAAACGCTCTGAACTGGGTGAAAAAATCACCAAAGAAATCTACGACCATACGTTATCTATTCAAAATCTCACAAAAAACTACCTATTTAATGCTATCTCTCATCACCGTGCGGGAACACGACACTATGAAGAAGGAATCTATCTTCCTTACACAGGGTGGATGGCACGCCTTCTTAAAAACCGCCATGTTCGCTATATGATTGGATGCAATTATTCTTGCTACAAACAAGACATGCTTGCCATCAATGGCTTAGATGAAGATTATACGAAGCCTTCGGTTGGAGAAGATATTGATCTTGGATGGCGGTTTAGAGGGTTAGGGATTGAACTAAAATCATGCCGAAATAGTGCAAATATTTATCATTTATACCACAAAAAAAACTTTAATGCTGATACCCTCAAAGAGAATGATGCAATTTTAAAACGTAATTTTGATGCAAATCGCTATGTATGCCGTAATGGACTTGAACAACACCCGAAGGAGAATGAATAATGAAAGGTATTATTTTAGCCGGAGGAAGCGGCACACGACTCTACCCAATCACAAAAGGGGTTAGTAAGCAACTCGTCCCCATTTATGATAAACCGATGGTTTACTACCCTCTATCCGTTTTAATGCTTGCAGGCATTACGGAAGTGCTTATCATCTCTACACCTACTGATTTACCCCGCTTTGAAGAACTTTTAGGGGATGGAAGTGACATCGGAATGCGTTTCGAATATTGTGTACAGCCTAGCCCTGATGGTCTTGCTCAAGCCTTTATTCTTGGTGCAGATTTTATCGGTAATGATGATGTATGTTTGGTATTAGGAGATAACATCTTCCACGGTCATGGTCTAACCAAATTACTGGCTCAATCTGTTCGTAATGTCACTGAAGAGAAAAAGGCGACCGTATTTGGCTATTGGGTCAAAGATCCTGAGCGCTATGGTGTTGCCGAATTTGACAAAGAAGGTAATGTCCTCTCCATCGAAGAAAAACCTCTCAAACCTAAAAGTTCGTATGCCGTTATCGGGCTTTATTTTTATCCAAACAGCGTCGTCGAAATCGCAAAGAATATTAAGCCGTCTGATCGCGGAGAACTTGAGATTACGACTGTCAATCAAGAGTATTTAGCGCAAAACGCTCTCAAAGTCGAGCTCATGGGTCGTGGCTATGCATGGCTCGATACCGGCACACACGAGAGCTTACTGGAAGCTAGTATGTTTATTCAAACGATTGAAAATCGCCAGGGCCTTAAGGTCGCATGTCTTGAGGAAATCGCTTTTGAGATGGGATATATTACTAAAGAAAAATTGCTCGAATTAGCTAAACCATTGTCAAAGAACCAATACGGTCAGTATTTGATCCGCAGAGCTAATGAAGGGAAAATAGGCGAATGATATTCACCCGTACATCCATTCCAGATGTTGTACTCATTGATCCAAAGATTCATGGAGACGAGAGAGGCTACTTCGTCGAAACCTTTCGTGCCGACAAGCTCGAAGCATTTTTAGGATTCAGTGTTCCTTTCTGTCAAGATAACGAAAGTAAAAGCTCGTATGGAGTTCTTAGAGGATTACACTATCAACTTCCTCCATTTGCTCAGAGTAAATTGGTGCGTATTATCGAGGGAGAAGTACTGGATGTAGCGGTTGATATAAGAGAAGGTTCCCCGACCTTTGGCCAACATGTCGCCGTACGTTTAAGCGGTGAGAACAAACGTCAGATGTTTATACCACGAGGTTTTGCTCATGGCTTTATTGTCCTAAGTGAAACATGTACATTCGCCTACAAAGTGGATAATTATTACTCTCCCCAATGTGACCGTGGAATCGCGTTTGATGATCCTGCTTTAAATATCGATTGGATCGCCGAGAGCTCTAAATTACAACTTTCTGCCAAAGACACCAATCAACCTCTCTTTATAAATGCCGACCACTTTGATTTCAGTGAAAACCTCTATGTATAAAATTCTTATCACTGGGGAAAACGGACAATTAGGAAGTGAGCTTAAAGAGTTAAGTAGTTTTTACACGCAGTATGAATTTACCTTCGTTGACCGTAATACTCTTGATTTCAGCAATCTTTGTAAATTAGAAGACTACTTTGACAATAAAACATTTGATGTCATCATCAACTGTGCTGCCTATACTGCTGTGGATAAAGCCGAAAGTGAAAGTGATCTTGCTAATACAATTAACCATCGTGCCGTTTCGTTGCTTGCAAAAATTGCAAAAAAGAAGAACATTTCACTCATCCACATCTCTACGGATTATGTTTTTAATGGCCAAAACTACCGCCCCTATATCGAAACTGATCCCACCGATCCACAAGGGATTTATGGCCGCACAAAACGTGATGGAGAAAATGCCATTCTCGAAGCATCTCCTAAAAACAGTATTATCATACGCACATCATGGGTTTATTCCTCCTTCGGCAATAACTTCGTTAAAACAATGCTCCGCTTAGGAAAAGAACGTGATAGTTTAAGCGTAATTTTTGATCAGGTGGGCACTCCAACCTATGCACGAGATTTAGCAAAGACAATTTTAGATATTCTTCCTCAAATAAAAAATGAAACACCTGAAATTTACCATTATAGTAATGAAGGCGTTGCTAGCTGGTATGACTTTACGCAATCAATTTTTGAGCTTTCAAAAATCGATTGCAGTGTTAATGCTATTACCGCAGAAGAATACCCTCTTCCTGCACCACGACCTCACTACAGTTTACTGAATAAAGCAAAAATAAAAAACGACTTCGGCATTACCATACCATATTGGAAAAACAGTCTAAAACAATGTCTTGAGCACCTAGGAGAAAAAGCATGAAAACCATTTTAGTCACCGGATGTGCCGGATTTATCGGGAGCAACTTTGTTCCTTACTTTTTAAACAAATATTCAGATGTCCGTCTTATCAATCTTGATCTACTCACCTATGCCGGAGATATGGCAAACCTATCAGATGTCACCGATACTGACCGTCATGTTTTTGTACAAGGGGATATCTGTAATCGTCCTCTCGTTGAATCGCTCTTTGCCCGATATGATATCCGCGGTGTTATCCACTTTGCCGCGGAAAGCCATGTCGACAACTCCATCAAAAATCCGGGTGTCTTTATGCAAACCAATGTTAACGGTAGCTTCACTCTAATTGATGTTGCCTATAAATCATGGATGGAAAAACCATTCATGTTTAAAACCGGATATGAAGGATGCCGCTTTCATCACATCTCAACCGACGAAGTGTATGGAACTTTGGGTCAAACAGGGTTATTTACTGAAGAAACTTCATACGCACCTAATAGCCCGTATAGTGCTTCCAAAGCAGGAAGCGATATGATTGTACGTTCCTATCATCATACCTATGGGATGGATACCGTTATCACCAACTGCTCAAACAACTACGGGCCAAAACAACATGATGAAAAACTGATCCCGACCATCATCCGCAAAGCTCTTTCAGGTGAGAATATTCCTATCTACGGTGATGGCAAAAATATTCGTGACTGGCTCTATGTTCTGGATCACTGCAAAGGAATTGATCTAGTCTACCATAGCGGGCGAAGTGGAGAAGTGTACAATATCGGCGGACGTAATGAGCGTAACAACAATCAGATTGCAGAACGTATTTGTACCCTACTTGATACCATGAAACCTAAATCTAACGCAAAGAGCTACAATAGTCTTATCACCTATGTAGAAGACCGCGCCGGACATGATCGACGATATGCAATCGATGCTACCAAAATCGAAACGGAGCTTGGCTGGAAAGCTGATGAAAATTTTGATACCGGAATCGTGAAAACGATTGAATGGTATTTGGAAAAATATCAAAAATGATCGATATCGACACCCTCTCTGATGCAAAACTGTTTAGTATCTGTTCTCTTGTCACAGATAAACAAGAATATGCTCAGATGCTTGATTCCTTCCAAGCTGCTGGCTTTACTGAAGAGATAAGTGAATTTTTATATGCTGACAACAGCAATGGAAATAAATATGACGGTTTTCAAGGGGTAAAAACATTTTTAACCAAAGCAACTGGAAAATATATCATTATTTGCCATCAAGACATTCTTCTTTCTTACGATAAAATCGATACGCTGATGAAGTGCATAGAAGACCTCAATAGGTTGGATCCAAATTGGGCTATAGCAGGAAATGCAGGCTACAATGGCTTGACTCAAAAAGCCATTCGAATCAGTGATCCATACGAAATGAACGCATCAAAGGGAAGTTTTCCCGCACGTGTTCAAAGTCTTGATGAAAATTTTTTACTCATTCGTAAAGATGCCAATCTTTCAATCTCTAATAATTTAACAGGCTTTCATTTTTACGGTGTTGATTTATGCATAATAGCCAATATTCTAGGTTACAATGCCTATGTCATTGACTTTCATCTTTATCACAAAAGCGGCGGAAATTGTAATGAAAGTTTTTTTACTGCGAAATCACGACTCATTAGTAAATATCAACGCGTTTTACAACCCAAGTTTATCCGAACCACCTGTACCTCTTTATTTTTATCAAGTTCCAAATGGCTTAATCTAATATGCAATAAAAAAATAATCGTCAGCCTGAAAAAACGTTACGACTACCTCCATGCAAAATTCTTGTAATTCTATTTCTATCGTCATCGCTACGTATAACGGATCGCATTATTTGCGAGAGCAGCTAGACTCCATAGCAGCGCAAGGCCTTCAACCCTTTGAAATCATTATTCAAGACGACTGTTCGAGCGATGAAACGGTATCTATTATTCAAGAATACCTATCACATCTTCCTATTAAACTTGAAATCAATCCTCAAAATATTGGCTACATCCATAATTTTGAATTGGCTCTCTCCAAAGCATCCGGTGAATTCATAGCTCTTTGTGATCAGGATGATATCTGGGAAACCAACAAGCTCGAACAGCTGCATTCACATATCGGGGATAATTCACTCATTTACAGCAACTCCTTGCTCATTGACTCTAGTGGAAAATCGCTCAATAAAACCCTTTCCGAAAAACTTCGGAACCGTTTTATTTCAACCCATACCCCTCTCTCATTCGTCTATGACAATTGTGTTTCAGCACACGCCCTCATGTTTCGCCAATCTTTATTGCCGCAACTCTTTCCATTTCCTCAGCATCTCTATTTTGATGCATGGATTGCCGCAAATGCCGCCTCAGTAGATGGGGTAAAATACCTAGATGACCCTCTCGTAAAGTATCGTCAACACGCCACCAATACCCTCAGTCAAACAGCTAAGGTCAAATCGTCACTATTTAAAAAAATCGCATCCAAAGCTGAAAAAAAGTCACTAGAGCAACTTAATAGCATAAAAATGATTTCAGATCTGCTTCAAATTACTACATTGCAAAACTCAGAACGAAATATTTTAAAACACATCAAAAAGGAACACGCCGCTTTTAAGACAAGCTGGTTTAATTTTACCTTTTTTAGCCTACTTTTAAAATATCGAAATATTCTATTTGCCATAACCGGTCACAATTCACTTATCCTATCATTTAAAAAAGCAATCGGCTTAAAACTTTACCGATTTTTTCCGTTTTTATAAAGGTCATACCATGCACGTCTCAATCATAACAGTCAACTACAATTCCTCTGAACATACTATTAATATGGTAAATTCGATCCGAACCAGGACAATGCCCGGGTTGACGTATGAAATTATTATTGTTGACAATGCTTCCGAATCGGATCAATATGAGTTGCTCTTGCCGTTGGAATCTTTTCCTGAAGTAAAAATTATTCGAAGTCGTCTAAACGGAGGATTTGCATTCGGAAACATGATGGGGATACAACACGCTCTTGGTGCCTATTATCTTTTACTAAATAACGACACCCTTTTTCAAAATGACGTACTGCACCTCTTCTACCAATATGCTCAGAACAATAGTGATACCGGATTGCTAACAGGACAACTATTTCATGAAGACGGAACTAGAAGCTCATCTTATAAAAAATTTCCCTCGCTTGCGAACAAACTGTTCGGAAATTCACTTGTTCGATTTTTCAATCCAAACGACTTTCCAAGCAACAAAGCGATCTTTAACCAACCAACTGAAGTTGGGGTGGTCAGCGGATCATGTATGTTTTTTAGGCGAACTGTTTTCGATGCGCTTGGAGGATTGGATACAATATTTTTTTTGTATTGTGAAGAAGAAGATATTTCCAAGCGCATCCGAGATTACGGATCAAAAGTTTTCTTTCTTCCAGATGCTCGTATTACTCATATAGAAGGAGCAAGTACTGGGCGCAATCTAGCGATCGAAAAAGAATTTTTCATCTCCTATAAGCTCTTACTTGAAAAACACCTTCCAATTTGGCAGTCTTCTATCATAAAGTTTTTGCAACTCTTCAAATTATTACGACGTTCTTTTCGTTCACGGCACTATTTTCAGCTCTTCTTATTTTTACTCCGCGGGGCACCCCTCAAAGAGAGCCTGCGTTATAAACAAAGACTAAAATAATGCCTTTACTAAAAACAAATATTGCTCCAATACCATGGATATTAATTTTTATAACAGTTGCTATCCTGTGCATTGGAACTATTTTTAGCATTAATTTTACCATTGACCCCTTCGGAAACCGAAATTGGATTGTAGAAAAAAAATACAAACCGATAATTCATGAACGAAGTGAAAAATACAATACTGTTTTTCATCAAAACAACATTCAAAAATACGACTGCGTTATTTTGGGAAGCTCCCGAGTAATGTCAATAGTTCCTTCTTCTGATATTAGCACCAAAGAATGCTATAACTTTGGCGTCCATGTGGCCAATAATCCAGAAAAGCTTTTTATCCTTCAAGAGTGGCTAAAACATGCGCCGCTTAAAACAGTATATCTTGGTAATGAACTCTATAATGTTCACACACAAACACGTCCAAATCATCTCAATCCGCATGGATTTATAAATGCATCAGAAGGAAACTATCTCTCACCATCTACACTACTAATCAGTTTTAAAACATTTGTAAATTATTGGAAACATCAACCTCAATCGTATTTTGAAGAAGACGGTTCAATTAACCATTATCTTGATGAACAAGCCATTAAATCAGGAACTTTTGACCATTCCTATCAACATTTCAAAGAGATTTCAAAAGAAGCCGTCGACGCAAATTTCATTCAAAATCCTTTTATTTACGAAACAAAAGCACTGCAGCCCTTAAAACAAATAAAAAAACTTTGCGATCAGCATCACATCAAACTTTATCCCTTTATTACTCCAACTTTTTATGAAGCTCAAGTAGAGATGCACTCTAATCCGCTTTTAGCAACCGCATCACAAAAATTTCGTGATGACTTAATTGAGATTTTTGGAAAAGTTTATGATTTTGATCTCAATGCATCCGAAAACCGCTCTCCTTCCAATTTTTATGATCCCGTTCATTATAGACCTGTAATCGGGAACTTGATAATTAATAAAATCCACCATAATGGTAACTACGGCTCACTACTCACCTCCCACAAGAGACAAAATTCTTTTTATGAACGATAAGATATAATCGCGTATCTATTTTTGTAGGGCACCAAATATGCTATTTAACAGTTACGAATTTATCTTTTTCTTTTTGCCAATTACATTTGGAATCTATTTCTGGCTCAATAAAAAACGTTTAACACAAGCGTCTAAAGCTTGGATGGTTTTTGCATCGCTGTTTTTTTACTCATGGTGGAATGTCATTTATTTACCACTTATTTTAGGATCAATCCTCTTTAACTTTACAATAGGTTCTACCATCACTCGAATGAACAGTTCTGCCCCCCATAAAAAAGGGCTATCACCAAAATCTATCTTGGTTTTTGGTGTTGTTTCCAATATCCTTTTACTCGGATTTTTCAAGTATATGGACTTTTTCATTATCAATACCAATGCGCTGGTTAACACGCATTTGGATCTGATGCATATTGTACTTCCTCTAGGTATCAGCTTTTTTACTTTTACCCAAATTGCGTATTTGGTAGATGCCTATCGTGATGAAGTCAAAGAGGTAGATTATCTTAACTATACGCTTTTCGTTACATTCTTTCCTCATTTACTAGCTGGTCCAATTCTCCATCACAAAGAAATGATGCCTCAATTTGACTCTCTTAAAAATAAAGTTATCAATTATAAAAATATTTCCGCAGGAATTTTTTTATTCTCTATTGGTCTTTTTAAGAAAGTTGTTATTGCAGATACGTTTGCCGAATGGGCTAACGCCGGTTTTGAAACAACACAAGCGCTTAACTTTTTTGAAGCATGGGCTACAAGTCTTAGTTATACATTTCAGCTCTATTTCGATTTTAGCGGTTATACCGATATGGCACTCGCCGTTGCTCTGATGTTTAACATCAAGCTTCCTATTAACTTTAACAGTCCCTATAAAGCTCTTAATATCCAAGATTTTTGGAGACGCTGGCACATCACCTTGTCTCGCTTTTTAAGAGACTATATCTATATCCCTTTGGGAGGAAACCGAAATCGTGAAATCCATACCTATGCCAATCTTTTCACTGTATTCTTAATTGGTGGTCTTTGGCATGGTGCCAGCTGGATGTTTGTAATGTGGGGGGCTATGCATGGTATTGCTATTGTCCTTCATCGTGCATGGCAGCAAATGGGGCTAAAGATGAATACATTTCTCGCATGGTTTATCACCTTTAACTTCATTAATATTACTTGGATATTCTTCCGTGCTAAAGATTGGGCACAAGCCAATAATCTTCTCCAAGGAATGCTCGGGAATAATGGAATAATATTTCCAGAAAAATATATAAAATATTTTACATTTCTACAAGACGGCATGATTCACTTTGGAACTGTTTATGAACATATCAATGGAAAAGCACAAACAACAGCTTATATCATCTTAGGGTTTATTCTACTACTGTCAATAGAGAATTCTATGCAGTTTTTACAAAACTTCAAACCTAATCGCCTCAATCTCATTTTCACACTTACTATTTTCCTGACAGCGGTATCCATGATGTCAAGAGTATCCGAGTTTTTATATTTTAATTTTTAGGCCACTATGAATGCAAAATAGTTTATGGGCACACTATTTCATTCGTATTATATTAAGTATATTTTTCTTAATTATAGTAATTAATTATATAATAAATCCCTATAATATTTTTTCTCACTCATATCAAGGACGTTATAACTATTTTAAACCTTATGCCTTATCGGATCGTATGACGAAATTTTATGAAGCTAAACATCTAAATCCATCAACTTTAATGATGGGCACTTCACGTATCGGTCTTTTTAAATACACATATTTAAATCCATATGCTCCAAAGCCAATTTATAACTTGGCTTTAGCCGGAAGCTCTATTTATGAGCAAACACGTTATTTAGAATATATGATAAAACATAAAAATATTAAAATGATCGTTTGGGGATTGGATTTTTTTTCATTCAATCCAGATAAAAAAAACGAAGTTACATTTGAAGATGACCGTTTAAATAAAGACATTTATTTAGATGATTACATCACGTCGTTATTGGCATATAGAACATTAGAAAAAAGTATTCAAACTATTAAAATAAATTTCAAACACAACTACACCAAAGAACTTAACAGACCATTCTTTGAAGAAGCTCAATACTTTAAACAACAAGGTCAACCATATTCTCGGAATGAAATAAATAAAAACATCAGTAATACACTAAATGAATATAAAAATCACACAGAGTTTTTAAAATCTACTCATTTTTCCAATCCCCATTCTATCGATTCAGGCTTAAAAAGAGTGAGATACATCATACAGCTCTGTAAAGAAAAAAAAATTGCCTGTGTCATTTATACAAGTCCTGTTTATGTAACACATCTTGATCTTATTTATTCTCTTGGATTAGGTAATACTTTTGATTATTGGAAAAAATCTATTCTGTCCATTCAGCCCTATAATGATTTTTGCACCTATAATTCAGTAACAAGTAATATCATGAATTTTAGAGATAGCACTCATATTACGAGCAATAATGGAGAAATCATATTTGCAAAAAATTTTAAAAACTCAAAAATATTCGTCCCAAAAGATTTTGGCTATACTGTCACTTCTGAAAATATCAATGAGCATCTTAACCAACAACGGAAAAAGCATTATGAATCCTCTTTTTAATCTATTTCTTCATAATATAACTTCAAAGTCTTATTAATGCTTTCTATTTTAAAAAAATGGAAAAATAGTTTAATAACCATACTGCCCATTCGTCAATATATCCTCTTTTTTACAGTAATTGTCGGTATGTTTTTATTCTATCACGCTATTGTATGGACTTTTTTTACCTCAAAATTATTAGATATCGAACCGCCGCAGCATATTGGAGATTTAGCACGTATAGGATATCAAGTTTCCTCTATCCATCCACGAATCACCACTGTTACCTTGCCTAAAAAACACATAGAATTTTCAGAATGGAAAGGCCAACCGATCGATATCATTACCATTGGAGATTCATTTTCTAACGGAGGAGCCGGAGGTAAAAACAGTTATTACCAAGACTTTATTGCTACGCATTATGGCTATAGCGTCATGAATATCAATCCCTCACTTTTTGGGGAAAATACCGTCGAAGCAATTATCGCCCTCCAACAATCCGGCTTAATGAATGAGATAAAACCTAAAGCGATTCTCATCGAGTCAGTTGGCAGATATGTTGTCAGTCGATTCGCAAAACCGATGCACTGGGAACAGAACATAACACGAGCAACTCTGTATAACGATCTGAAGAAAGGGCAATGGGGAGACGGGAAACCGAAAAAAGAGAAACAATATTTTATTTCAACTGCAAATTACAAGCTGCCTCTCTATAATTTTTATTATCTTTTTTCACCAAATGCATTACGCTATTCAGATGTATACAGACTTCCCCTTTCCAAACCCTTTTTTCATGTCAAAAATGAGTCCACTTTATTAATATATCAAGACGATATAGGCTCAATTACTGAAATTACGCCTGA
This sequence comes from Sulfuricurvum sp., assembly GCA_030694265.1. Classification (GTDB taxonomy): domain Bacteria; phylum Campylobacterota; class Campylobacteria; order Campylobacterales; family Sulfurimonadaceae; genus Sulfuricurvum. Next base: position 303,769 of record JAUXYP010000002.1, on the reverse strand, counting down.
TAAAGTCGCCATTATCAATGAAAATTTTAATCATCTCTCTACTCTTTTAAAAACAAAAGAAGTTTCCTTATTTTTTATGATTTCAGTTGACAAATATGACCTTTACCATGATTATATTCTCAATAACCAGTATCAAAAAAATCCTCTTTTCAATTTATTACGCGCAACTAATAAACAATACACTTTCATCGATACCAAAGACATTTTATCTGCTGAAATAAAAAATGGGCGTAAAGACATTTTCTTTGCGGATGACACGCATTGGAGTAATTTGGCTTCAAAAGCGGTTATACAGCATACACCCTTTTCCAAGATAATCAATAAAAATAAAGTTCATACTAAGTAATGATATTATCAAAAAAATGGGTCCATTTATCCATTATTATCCCCTCGATAATATTATTAGTTAGCATATTTTTATTGATATGGACAGATACGTACTCTGTTCTCCATCCTGAAAATACGAGCTTTACTGATGAGCCCAATCGAAATTTTATAAAAGTTGAATACATTCTCGCTCATCCAAAAAAATACAACGGCTTTATTTTCGGCTCATCAAGAGTAAGCGCACTCTTACCAAGCCATGTAAAAGGGGCAAATTTTTATAATATGACCTATTCAGAAGGCATTCCGCATGAACATCTTTTAAATTTACGTTTATTTATCAAACACGGTGTAAAAATAAAAAAACTACTGCTTGGACTTGATGACTTCTCCTATCAAGTCTCATTCGCAAAACATCAGCAGCAGTGGCTAACTAAAGCGCATCCTCTGGCAACAGAAACTTCATGGTTCTCATTCTATAAATTTTATTTTTTTCACTTGTTAACACAACAAGATAAAAGGCAATTTATTAAAAAGATAGTTGCTCACGATAACCTCATAGATTGGGATATCATTGGGCAAGAGAAGTTTTATCAAACCTTTTTCTACAATGGATCAAACTTTTGCGATGATGATCCAAAATACCTCAAACCAACTCATTATTCTGGGAACACCAAACTCGAAACATTAGAAGACATTAAAAACATTGTTACACTATGCAAACAACATCATATAGAACTTACAGTGTTTATAAATCCAATCCATCATACTACTTATCAAGATACCAATAAGCAATTACTAGAAGAATTTAAATCGTCTTTAGCTAAGATAACACATTATTATGATTTCAGCGGACCAAATACAACTACCCAAAACAACCATAATTTCATTGACACGTCACATTACACAATAACCGTGGGTGATCAAATTCTTAATAGAATGAACTTATATAAAAATAAATAATTTGAATAAAGTAGGATAGATGCAAATTCTTAAAAAATTAAAAGAAAATCATCTATTTACTAATCTAAACTATCTTTTAATCAGTTATGCTTTTTTCATTCCTATTTCTAATAAAGCATCTTCTTTCATTTTAATTTCAGTTGCTATTCTTTTATTTTTTTCCAATGAGTTAAAAAGTCGCTTCTTAATAATTATTCAAGATAAAGTCGTACAAGCTTTTCTATTGTTTTATATGCTACATTTTCTATGGATGATAGGAAGTGAACATTTAGATGCTGCTATTTTTAAAGCTTACCATTATAAATCTATCTTTGCTATTATCATAATTGCCATGACAATACAAAAAGAATTTATTATGAAAATATTATCAAGTTTTGCTGCAGGTATGTTGATGAGCGAAGTATTCTCATATACTATGGCTCTAAACATAAAAATACCATTCGTGCACCTAAAAGAAGGAATGGGAAATGTTCCGTTTATGCAATCCTACACTCAGTATGCAACAGTACTGTCCATCACACTGGGACTTATTCTCTATAATCTTATAACTGATAAAAATACTACTATTTATAAAAAAATGTTCATGGCTATTTTTTTTACAAGCGCTTCATTAAACATATTTATCGTAGCTTCAAGAATCGGCTATATTTTGTATACACTGTCCATTTTTTCAGTTTTGTTGTTTGTATACAAAAAAGAGGTTAAAAAAATTATTGTACCCTCAATATTACTCATGACTCTTGGATACACACTTGCCTACAACTTTAGTGATGTATTCAGGTCTAGAACGTCAGCTCTATATCACGATCTCATAACTATACCTGATGGTGATTTCAGTACTTCAAATGGAACACGAGCTGGTTACTATTTTTATGGAATTGACATTATAAAAAATAATTTTATATTTGGTGTAGGAGCCGGTGATCATATTGCTGAGATAAAAAAGATAATTATTAGTGAAGAACATGATCAGGCAAATAAAAACAACCTACTTGTAAATATTTGGAATTACAATTGTGCCAGCTTGCACAGCGAATATTTAGATAACACCTTACAGTTTGGTATCATTGGATTAATAGTATTTCTAAATATTTTTTATCAACTACTATTCTATAATCAAGTTGATAATAATCGAAGAGTGATACAAATCATACTTATTGTAAGTATGCTCTTTGTATCTATTGGATCCATCATTTTTCTTGCCGAAGGTATTGTTCGAGTATTTGTGTTCTTATCTGCTGTCAGTTTGTATACTTATGACGAAAGGAAACAAATGGAGTCGTCATCAAATCAGTTTACATTTAATCGTTTAAAGCATTTACGTGACTTTTTCCACACCAAAACATTATAAGGGAAAGAAAAGTTTTTGATATTTTTTTGAAGCGTTTGACATAGACATAGATCTCTTTTGTACTCACTTTCTTTATTTTGACTCAAATTTAGATCGTGCCATCGATAAGCAGCAACTTTTTCATCAAAAAATATTAACAAATCTTTTGCAACTACTCTAAGATAAAAATCCCAATCTTCAATCATCAAGTTTTCATCATAAAAACCTACGATATCGAATAATCTTCTATCTATAAAACTTGTTGGGCCTACAACTGACCATCGTTTTATAATCTCTTTTTTAATTCCTCTATCTGTTAAATATCTTTCCTTGATAGCTCCACGTTGTTCAAACATCGCGCTGTTAAAAAGAATATGCTCATCATCGTCAACAACAATTGCATCAGATACTAGCATCAATTTTTTTGAATTTTGTTGTAAAAATTCGACTCTTTTTAAGAATGTATTATTAATAAAATAATCATCACTGGCAATTAACGCAATATATTCTCCACTAGCCAATGAAATTAACTCATTTATGGTTTTAGTAATTCCCTTATTCTCTCTCTTTTTATAAATAATTTTCATTTTATGACTATTATTATCGATCCAATTTAATAAATCACTAGAATCGGATTCAGTAGAACCATCATTAATAACTACAATCTCTTTATTTGGATAGGGATCTTCTAAAATACTGTTCAGCGTAGATGCTACGTATCTATTGTGATTATAATAAGGAATAAGAATACTAATTAGCGGATAATGTATCTTAGTCATTAAAATTTATTTACCATGTCTACGATTATTTGCGTATCATTCAGCGTTTGTATACCACTTATAGGCAGGCTTAAGGCTTTTTCATGAATTTGTTCACTTATTGGATAATTTAATCCATTCCACTCTTTGTACGCATTTTGTTGATGCGGAGCGATCGGATAGTGGATTAGCGTCTGAATTCCATTATTACTCAAATAAGCTTGTAATGCATCTCTCTTGGATGTTCTAATTACAAATAAATGCCATACATGGGAATCTTTATTACCAATAGTTGGTAAAACAATATGGTTATTCTTGATATTTTCTATATAATAATTAGCAATTTCACGCCGCTTGATGATCTCTTCATCTAGATAACGAAGTTTAATCCGGAGCATTGCTGCTTGCATTTCATCAAGCCTGCTATTTACCCCTTTATAAAGGTTCTCATATTTTTTATGACTGCCATAATTTCCCAAAGCACGGATAACAGAAGCAAGTTCATCATCATTTGTCGTGACTGCTCCGCCATCACCTAGCGCCCCTAAATTTTTCCCAGGGTAAAAACTAAATCCACTCGCATCACCGAGATTACCGCTACGTTTATCACCGAAATATGCTCCATGTGACTGTGCGGAATCTTCAATCACTTTGAGATTGTATTTTTTTGCAAGTGCGTTAATTGAATCCATCTCACATATCTGCCCATAAAGATGAACCGGTAAGATTGCTTTTGTTTTAGAGGTTATTTTTTCCTCTATTTTTTTCGAATCAATTAAGTAAGTCTGAATATCTGGCTCAACCAAAACTGGCACAAGATTGTTTTGAGAGATAGCCAAGATAGATGCGATGTAGGTATTGGATGGGACAATCACTTCATCACCATCATTCATTACACCCATCTCTTTGTAGGCTCTTAGGATTAAGATAAGAGCATCCAACCCGTTTGCTACACCAATAGCATGTTTGGCTCCGCAATACTCTGCAAATTCTTTATCAAATGCTTTGCACTCATTTCCTTGGATATACCAGCCACTGTCAATAACGCGAGTACAAGCTTCTATTAGCTCTGCTCGATGCTGGGTGTTAATACCTTTTAAATCTAAAAATGGGATCATTTACTCTTTCCTTGACAATTTATACATATTAACTTTTCATCACATTTCTGTCCACACTTACAGACATATCCTCTTAATCTTGCCGGATTACCATACCAAAGCTCCTGAGGACCAATGTTTTTAGTTACTACACTTCCAGCTCCGATCATTGCATATTCCCCTAATGTTACACCACCAATTATTGTACTGTTTGCACCAATTGAAACTCCTTTTTTGACCATAGTTTTTAAACATTGAAATGCGTTCTTACTACGTGGTAAAAAATCATTTGTAAAAGTAACATTAGGTGCTATTAATACATCATTTTCAATGGTTATACCATTCCAAATTTGTACACCGCTTTTTACGGTAACATTATCGCCAATGACAACATCATTTTCAATCAAACATTGTGCGTTGATATTACAATTTTTTCCGATAATTGCACCCTGTAACACTACACAAAATTGCCATATACTGGTATTTTCACCAATATTATTTGACTGTACATCTGCTAGACCATGAATCATGAAGCAAGCGCTTTCAAAAATTCATCATACACTCTAATATAATCATTCTCATCATACAATTCGCTGGCCAGAACCATTAGAACACAATCGGGACTAAAATCATACATTTCACGCCAAACCAACCCTTCAATCAACAGTCCGTGAGTCGGAGAATTAAGTTCTATATGTTGTTTTTGTGTTCCATCGTCAAGCATAAACGTACAGCTTCCACTTACACAAATGGCTAACTGTTTAAGATGTTTATGCGCATGATAACCCCGTCTTACCCCTATTTTTGTTCCAAAAATATAGTACACTCTTTTGACATCAAAAGGGACATTATGATTCTCTTCAAGAGCAATCAGTGATCCTCTCTCATCTCCCATAATTTTTAACTCAATAAGTGATATCGTCATTTTAAATACTTTCAAATAATAATGTTAAATCATACACAATCAAAACTAAATATCCTGTTCAGAATGTGTACTCAACCCAAGTTCACAAATAAATTCCTGTTTTGTTTCACGATCTCGCATCAACGCGACCTGAGCACTTGCATCCCCACGATCATGTGCTTTATGATACAAATGAAAAACATTCGCCGCATTTTTACACGATTTTAGTTTCAAGCCGTACGCACGAAAGCGCCAATCCAAATCCATATCATCGCTCACTGCACTCTCTCCATAGCTCTCATCAAAACCATTGATCGCGATCATATCATCACGAAAACAGGCAAAATTACATCCCAATATAGCGCTGCTACGCTTTTGACGCTCAATAAACGTTTGGTATATCCACCCTGTCGGATTGAGATAAATTCCCTGCTTGAAACGGGCTTCTTTGTCCATCAGCAGTTTCGGAGCATATCTCCAAAATGATTTCTCTAATTCTAATGATGCCAGTCTTTCTTCACGAAGTGCCTGTGACAGATCCGAAGGAAGATTGAGTCTCCTTCCCGAACGGACAATCCCTCTCTTGGCCAATGCAACATGCGCAGCAACGAAAGTACTATAGGGGATACAGTCACCGTCAATAAAAATAAGTAACTCCCCTTCTGCCGCCAAGACCCCATTATTTTGCGATCGTGCTTTACGAACACCTATATCTTCTTGAGAGGTATGTTTAATCGCTATCGATTTAACCGATTCGGTATAATTTCGCATTGCCTCAGAATTATTATCTTCTGCAACAACCAATTCAAAATTTTTATAGGTTTGATATTCCAATGTTTTGATAATAAGATCAAGAGCTTGAATATCTTTATATACGGCAACAATAATACTGACTTTCATCATTTCTCCAACAGTATTTGTAATTGTTTAAATTGTTTTCGACTTTCAAAAACATGTAAAGCTTTTTCTTTACCTTTTAGAGCATAGTTCATTCTTATTTCACTATCCTTGTATAATAGCGCTAATCTATCCGCCAAATCAACTGCATCAAACGTCTTAAACAATAATCCGTTCACTCCATCATCAATAATTTCCAATGGTCCGCCGCTATCACTGCCCACCACACAGATGCCACACATCATTGCCTCGATCAACACCAATCCGAAAGTCTCATTTTCCGTTGCGAGTACCATCACGTCACACAGCTGCATCATAACTTGTGCTTCCCGGGTAAAGCCAGTGAATACAACCCGATCCTTCAGTCCACGCATAACAATATCTTTTTGTAAAGCAGCCAGATATTCATCACTCATCGCATGCCCGACGATCAATGCCTTTGCATTAATCCCTTGACGGATTAGTTTTTCAATAGCATCGATTACAACCCACTGACCTTTTTGAGGTTCGATACGACCAACAATTCCGACTGTAAACGAATCGGCCAATCCAAGTTCTTGGCGACGACTCTTTTTCTCGTCTTCAGAAATAATGATTGGCTGTTCGGCACCAATGTAAAGTGTTTCGACTTTTGGACAGATAGAGGTTGGAAGAAATTTTTCAATTTGAGATTTAACTTGATGAGTAACCGCTAACATCAAGGCCAAGTTTCGGTATAAAAACCGATGATACAAATCATCCTTGAAGCGTGTCATTGTCATGTGGCGAGACTGTACGATTTTTGGGTTTCGCTTGGATAGTAGCTTAGCAATAATAGCCGTAGGAAGATCTTTGGTCCAATGTACGTGCACTACGTCAATGGCTTCATTGTCAATAATACAAGCTAGATCACGGGCAGTAATCCATGCTAAAAAAACATTGCGGCGTCTCAATGTGTAATAACGATATGCGGTGTTTTCATAATAGCTTTTGAGCTTTCCATTTTCATTAATGACGCTTATGCATTCACCCTGCTCGTTCAAATAACGCGAAGCACGCATCATATAGAGCTCAAGTCCCCCTAAATCAGGAGAAAGGCACAGTTCACAAATCTTTTTACCCACGTTTACTCTTTAGTTCTTGATTCATCTCATAAAGTTTAATGTATTTGTAAAAATTGGTCGCCATATGAGAAAAGGCAATAATCAATCCCGCATAGCCGTCTAAAAATCCACGCTTGAGTATGTACGTTCTAAAAAAAGAATACAATCCGTTAAAAAATGCTTTGAGCGGGGATGAGGACTTTTTACCGGCATTATCGTTTGCAAAGAGAGTGGAGTAACGATCCAATTTAACAATAAAATCGGAGATGCTCATGTAGCTATAGTGCTTCATGTTTCCTTCGATAGCCTCTTTTTTCATCCCCTCGTCGATGATGTTCTCATGTACGGCATTGTCATTGAATCGTGTCACGGTTTTATTGTAAAGACGGCGAATTTTTTGGTTATTCCAACCGCAGTGCTTGATTTGGATCTCTTTGTAAAAAGCTAAAAAGTTCACGATATAAATACTTTTCGGATCTAATACCTTTGTTTTCAGCGCATGTAAGAGTTCTTCATCCACCACCTCATCACTGTCGATAATCAAAATCCAATCATTTTTGGCGTAACTTGCAGCACGATTTTTAGTCGTTCCGAAGCCATCAAATACCCCTTCGATCAAATGTGCATTTAGAAATTCTTTCACAATGTCTTGAGTACCATCATCAGAGCCATTATCATAGACGATGACATCGTTAAACTCTTTTAGACTCTCTAAGGATTTGCGGATTGTACGAGCACCGTTTTTTACAATCATCACGGCTGATACATTCATCATCAACTTTTTATCCATTTCATGAGTGTTTTGCACCAAAAAGCAAATTGAGAAAACGGGTTAAAAAGAGAGCAAGGTCGCTTAAGGCCGTCTCCTTTGATTCGGTAGATCAACCCGCCAATTCCATCCCACGAAGGATTCAGGGCATTACCTATTCGAAAAACGTACAAATAATGTTCTCGTGCTAATGACACTACTGCGTCATTGTATTTTCCAAAGGGAAGGACAAATGAATCAATACGACATCCCAACTTGTCTTCCAACATCACTTTGGATCCAAAGATTTCTTTTTCCAAATCAACACCATTATCTGTCAAGTTAAGATGGTTCATTGAATGAGAAGCGATTTGAACGTGTCCGCTTTGAACCATTTCTTGAAGCTCTGAAAAGGTACAAAAAGGGGCGAAACTTTGATAGTTTTCATAAATATCCTGATGCTTTAAGGAGAGCCGTTTCATGGGGTCAACATCCGTGTCGTCAAGGATAAAAGCAGAGGGCACTGCCAGAAGTGCTTTTAAATTATATTTCTTGAGCAAAGGAAAAGCATAATAGTAAAAATCGTAGTAAGCATCATCAAACGTCAGACAAATAGACCGGTTTGTAATAGGCTCACCCGGAAAAATAGTCGTATAACGCTCACTGATAAGTTCCAGATGTGCTTTCATCATCACATCTGAATTTGAAAGAGGAAGGTCATCACTGTTAATATGATGGTACATAATGACTCTAAGCACTCTACAATCCTTTCTCGCCTTTCAGGAATTATAAAGTATCATACCATACCCTCACTTAGGCAAAAGGTTACCATGAGCGTTCAATGCGAATACCCATCTGATTATCAATCTCTTATCCACTCTTTCAAATCAATACGAGAGATTTTTGCAGGAGACGATCACAGTATCCATAAAGCCCGAAACGAACTTAAAATTATTGAACTGGATGGGATCAATACTGTCGTAAAATCATTCAAAGTACCTCATCTTTTCAATCGTATTGTTTATACTTATTTTCGTAAAAGTAAAGCGTATAAATCGTACCATAACGCCCTGCGTCTCCAAAAGCTTGGAATTTCAACCCCAAAGCCCATTGCCCTCATCGAATTTTATGAAGCGGGATTTTTAAGGGAAAGTTTTTTTATTGCGGAGTATTTTGAATACGACTTCACCATTCGAACCCCTTTACTTGAACCTCTTGAAGATCGAGAGGCAATTTTCAAAGCCTTCGCCGCCTACACGTATAATCTGCACCAAAAAGGGGTATGGCATTTGGATTATTCACCCGGTAATATATTGATTAAACGCCACGAGGGAGGCTATCAATTCTCCATCGTTGACATCAACCGTATGGAGTTCCGTCCGATTAGCGCGTTGGAGGGGTGTGAAAACTTTAACAAGCTTTGGGCAAGTGATGAGGAAATAGACATTATGGGACGTGAATATGCACGACTAAGCGGATTTAATGTCGCAGTAACAATTGCCGAAATGAAAAAATATAACGATTCCAATAAAAGGGTCAAAAATTTTAAAAAGCGACTCAAAAACCTTTTAAGAGGCGATTTTTCAACTCCTGCTTAACAGTCTCAAACCTCTTGCTTCTGCCTTCTGTATCTAATGGAATCATGAAATGGTGTTGCTTGCTCTCTTCGCCAATGCTTTTCCAACGTGCCGCAGAAGCAAATGTTGAATCTCCAAAAAAAGTAAACGTCTCACATCCGCTCGCACTTGCCAAATGGTACGTTCCTGTCGAGGTACTCACAAAGAGTTTGAATCGGCTCAACAATGCGGCAAAATCAACAATACTCTCTACTGAGCGATATAGAACCACTCTACTTTCACCCAAAAGATTCTTTGCCTCAGCATAAAGCCTATCTTCGTCAGGGCCAAACGTCATCACAACATCAATAGCTTGATTCTCTGTCGCAATAGATACCAATTTCATGTATTCATCAAGCGTCCAGTTCGCATCCGAAGACCCACCAAAGCCGGGATGAAATGCCACAACAGGTTTCGTAACTTCATACTCAGCACAGAATTTTTTAAAATTAGTATCCGAAAAGTGTAAAAGCGGCTTTGGATAATCAAGAGATAGATCACTGAATAACGCGCGGGCGAGCTGTAAGTTATATTCAAATTCGGCCATTTTAACTTCACTTCGACGCTGAATAATGCGACGGTTGTAAAAAATCTGAGCGATTTTGGTAGCGGGGGCGATACGGATGGGAATACGTGCAATCCACTGCGCCAATGCGACACGGGTATTGGAAAACAGAGTCACCGATGCATCAATATTGGCTTTTCTAATTTTAAAGGCTAGCTCTAATATATCTTCTCCTCCATCCACAATCACCTCATCGATAAAATCACATGATTCTGCCAACTTACGATTAAGCGGTGCAACGAGAGCAATAATACGATTAGCAGGATTATAATGTTTAAGTACATAAAACGTCGGCAATGCCGTGATGAAATCACCTAACTTATCATTGCGTACTACGAGTATATTCATGTTTAGCCCTTGCTTTAATAGGGTTATTTTACCCAATAACGCTATAATACAAACCATGAAAGAACCGTTTTCTTGGGATTATTATTCCGATCAACCTGCCATCATCCGCGACAAATCACTCAAGCGTAAAATGCGCCGTGGCGCACTATTTTCCCTCATCAAAACCTTTTTAGTCGCCCTGATTGTTCTGCCTATCGCTTTTATCGTGACCTTTTTTCTACCGCGTAAAAAAATAACCGGTAAAGAATTTTTCGCCATGGGGGTTAATCTCAACAACAGCCCCTCCCTTGTGCCAGAATTAATCGATGAATTGGGTGTTAAAAAATTCCTCATTCGTATTGCTTTATGGGAAATGGATCGTCTTGATGAATACGTTACTTTTATTGACTCACTCCAAGATTACCACATTACCGTTGCCATTTTGCAAGACCGTGAACATATTACCAATCTAAGTCTCACTAAAAAACATTTAACTCAGATTTTCAACGCTCTAAAGCATCGTTGTAACACCTACGTTATCGGCTCCACCATCAACCGTGCCAAATGGGGCTTTTTTAGTGTCAACGAATATCTAAAATTTTATGCCGTTGCCTATGCCGTAAAAAAAGAACAGTTTCCGAATCTCAAATTTATCGGTTCCAATGTCATTGATTTTGAACTACACTTTACCGCCCATACCCTTTTTAATCTCAAAAATATTTATTTTGATGCATTGGGAACACTTCTGTATGTCGACCGACGCGGGGCTCCTGAAAACAGCCAAATGGGATTTAATCTGATAGGAAAAATTAATTTGATTGATGCGTTGATGCGGCTTAGTTTTAAAAGTGCCAATGAACTCATCATCACCGAAACCAATTGGCCGATCAAAAACACAGCACCCTATGCTCCTACCAGTGAGCATGAGTGCGTAAGCGAAGATGATTATGCCGCTTTCATGGTGCGTTATCACTTGCTTGCGTTTGCCACCCAAAAAATTTCCAGTGTTTATTGGCATCAGCTCATTGCACCGGGATATGGGCTCATCGATAATCGAGATGGTGTGATAATCAAACGAAGTGCTTTTTATGCCTACAAGACGATGCTCACTCATTTAAGCGATGCAACTTTTAATAGTTACCATGAAAAAAACGGCGACCATGAACTAATCTGTTCAACTGCTCAAGGGGCATTATACGTTACGTGGAATCTTGCTTCAACCCCAATCTATACCTACAAGGCCTAATGTGACAATTCTCATCATTCTCCCTAATTGGCTAGGCGATGCAGTAATGGCAACCCCAGCTATCGAGGCGCTGTGTACCGTGTACCCAAAAGCAAAACTAACGCTGGTGGGTTCACATGTCAGCATCGAAGCACTCAAACATCATCCGCAATGTACTCGAAATTACGTGGATGAAACGAAAAAAAAAGGGAATCGTTTTCTCAATACCTATCATTTTGCCAAAGAACTTGGCGCTCATGATATGGCAATCAGCTTTCGAAATCAGCTTCATTCCTCTCTTTTGCTTTATTGGAGCAAAACACCGATTACAGCAGGACGTTCCAATTGGCATTCCAAGCTTTTCCTTACCCATACGATCAAACCCTCACATCCTTCTCATCTGGTAGAACAATATGGTGATATCGCTCAAAGCTTGAGCCAGAAACCTCTTCCCATCGGAAAGCTAAAACTTCACCTTCCTATCCATCAATACCATCGTCCAACACTGGGAATTAATCCTGGCGCTACTTATGGAAGCGCCAAACGTTGGTATCCTGAAAAGTTTGCTGAAGTAGCCCGTGCCTTTTCAAAGACGCATGATATTATTATTTTTGGCGGTCCCGGTGAAGTGGAAATGGCCAACGACATTGAAAAACGACTAGAGGGAGTTGTGCTTCAAAATATGGCAGGAAAAACGTCGATTCAAGAATTATGTTCAATGATCGGGGGTCTCTCTATCTTTGTCACCAATGATAGCGGTCCAATGCACGTTGCAGGTGCCTATCAAGTCCCAACCGTCGCTATATTTGGTCCCACACGGCATTTGGAAACCTCTCAATGGATGAATAAAAGAAGTAAAATTGTACGTCATGAAATAGAGTGTGCTCCATGTATGAAGCGCGAATGCCCGTTAGGACATCATGAGTGTATGAAGAATATCACCCCTAATGAAGTGATAGCAGCAGTTAAAAGTCTAATCTAACCCCAAAGTACCACGAATCGTTATAGGTAACACTACGATTTTTCAAGTTGGTATCGATTTGGCGATAGCCCACTTCTACACGTGCGTTATCAATTGGCTCCGCATCCAAATGAATACGGGTTTCAAAATAATCATCCGCATCTTTGAAAGAAAGCACAGACGGTGCATAGTACAATGCACCCCCTAGATAAAATGCAACTGGAGAATTAAGCGGCAACTTCAACTCTGCTTCAATTCCCAATGGAATCGCGGCAAACTGACGACCATCGATCTTGGTATATTCACTCTTAATCCCAAGCCCTACTTTCAATCCTCGGACACCTCTAACATCGTTTTGAACCATAAAAGATACTTCCATCAACGGATCAGGATCAGCAATCGTTTGACTGTTATTGTTATCACCGTTTAAAAAGCGCCCACCGATATAGGTATGCTCTAAACTTCCCATACGCCCCATGTCCAGACGTAACTGCCCTTCAACATCTTTATCATTGACATTGAGTTCCACTTGATGTGCTGCAAATACTGCACTGCTAATCAAAACACTTAATACTAATTTTTTCAACATGTTGTTCCTTCATTTATACGTGCAATTGTGGCTGTCGTACTTTTACCATCCACAAACTGCACTAATCGCAATTCCCCAGAAAACTCAGCCCCAACAACTGATTTTCCCTCATAATCCCCACCCTTAACCAAAATATCAGGGGCGATACTCTTAATGAGTTCATACGGAGTTTCATCGCTAAACATCACGACATAATCGACCGATTCCAACGCAGCTAAAATATACGCGCGATCATTCTCAGGATTGACAGGTCGAGTTGGCCCTTTGAGCTCTCGAACAGAGCTATCAGAATTAAGCCCGACTATTAAGATATCTCCATAACTTTTTGCTTCTTGAAGATATTTAACATGGCCAACATGGAGGATATCAAAGCAGCCGTTCGTAAATACGATACGCTTACCTTCTCGCTTCAATCGCTGTGCAATCATGACGATTTCATTTTGCAATTTAATATGCGCATCTGAAGTACTTTGATGCAAACTTGATTCATACGTCTCTATTTCGTCCAACGTCACCGTAGCTGATCCTATCTTACCCACAACTACCGCGGCCGCATGATTGGCAAAAGGTGCCGCTTCATCAATGCTAAGTCCACATGAAAGGGCAAATGAAAGAGAGGCAATAACCGTGTCCCCTGCACCCGTCACGTCAAATACTTCTTTGGCAACCGTAGGGTATCGGCGCATTGATTCATCATAAATAGCGATCCCGTCTTCGGAGAGGGTGATCATTGAACATTGAAGATCGCACGCAGCTTTAAGACTAAGCAATGCTGTGCGTAAAGAAGCCTCATCTTTGATCGCAATCCCTGTTGCTTCTGATGCCTCTTTTTTATTAGGGGTTAACAAATACGCACCGCTATATTTTGAGTAATCTTTCCCTTTTGGATCAACAAGAACTTTTTTCCCTTTGGCTCTGGCAGACGATATAACCCCTTGCGCAACCGCATCCGTAATGACTCCCTTACCATAATCAGAAAGAATCACCATGTCACACTGATCCACAATACTAGCAACATACGCAACTACTTTTTGAGCACTTTGCACTTCTACAGAATCCTTGGATTCTTTGTCATAACGCAGTATCTGCTGATTGGATGCGATAATACGGCTTTTTTTGGACGTTTTACGCCCCTCTTGAATAATGAGCCCCTCACACGAAGCACCCAAGGATGAAAGCATATTTTTAAGCTCTATTCCATTTTCATCATCACCGATTACCCCTGCTACGCTTACACGAGCACCTAATGTAACGAGATTATTGATCACATTTCCTGCACCGCCCAAAACGGTTGTCTCACGTGCAATATCAACCACTTGAACAGGAGCTTCAGGCGATATCCGCTCACACCCACCCCATAGATAATGGTCAATCATCAAGTCACCGATAACAAGGATATGAGGGGTTGCGTCTTTTAGACGATTCATGAAAGTTCCTCCTCAAAGAGTCTTTTGATCTCAGGGGCATACGCTTTTATCCCCTCCTCAAATTCAAAACGAGGGGCATAGCCTAATACATTGCAGGTGCTTTCGATATCCGCTTCGGTATGGAACTGATAGCGTCCAATGTACGGATTAGGAATGTACTCACACTTAAATGAAGTTTTAAGCTCCTGCTGAAGAATATCGACCATAGATTGAAACGAACGTGCTTTCCCGGTCCCGACATTGAATACACCCGATTCCCTCGGATGCATCGCTAAAATATTGGCTTGGACAATGTCTCCTATATAGATAAAGTCACGCAAAATTTTGTCTGAGTTTTCAAAGAGTTTAGGATTCTTTCCGCTTAACAGCTGGTGACCAAACTGTACCACCATAGAGGCTGTTTTGTTTTTGAAAAACTCATGAGGTCCGTAGACATTAAAATAACGTAGTCCCACAATCGAAATATTGGTAAATTTTTGTGCATAATCCCGCGCCAAATGATCCATCATCAATTTTGAAAAACCATACACGTTTTGAGGAGCTTCCCGTCCCACTCTTTGAGGTGATGGTGCATCGCCGTAAGTTGCTCCGGATGAGGCATAAATCATGCTTGCCCCATGTGCTACAGCCATGTCAAGTAAATCTTTAAATGCATTAACATTGGTCTGTATCATAAGATCTTGCTCTAATGCTGTCGTATCTGAGATCGCCGCTTCGTGAAATATATAATCAAATTTATACGCAGCAGAAAGCTTCGCAAGAAGGGATTGATCGTTAATGTCTCCGCTTATCACTTCACCCAAAAATCCGACAAGGTTTTTAAAGTGACCAAAGCTTTTCAAATTACCGTTGGAGAGTGTCAGATTGGAACGAAAGAGGTCTAATACCACTACCTTAGCCTGCGGATAATGCTCTTGAAAATAAAAAGCGAGATTAGAGCCTATAAAGCCCGCCCCTCCGGTAATAAGGATAGTTTTATGATTTAAATCAAGATCGTTATAGCGCATGGATGATTCCTAATATTTCTTAAATACACTAATTGTAACAAAGCTTCTATTAAAACATAAAATAGTTAGACTACTTTAAGATAACTGGGAATATAATGGCGTCAAATTATTTATGGAGAAACAAAATGAAAAAAATTGCTCTTGCAATGTTATTCGCTGGTGTATCAATGATGGCTGCTGATGGAAAAGCTCTTTCTGCTAAATGTGTTGCTTGTCACGGTGCTAGCTTCGAAAAAGCGGCTCTTGGTAAATCTGCAATCGTTAAAGGTCAAAAAGAAGCTGCTATCGAAGCTGCTTTGAAGGGTTACAAAGCTGGTACATTGAACAAAGCTGGAATGGGTGCCTTGATGAAAGGTCAAGTTGCTACTATGTCTGACGCTGATATTAAAGCAATCGCTACTTACGCTGCAGGAATTAAATAAGTTTTAAAGAACGCCAAAGGAATTCATACCTTTGGCTACGCTTGCCGCTATGGCACTAAAGCTTGCCTCTTACGAGGCAGAAACTTCTTCTCTATTTTATTCTGGTCTGTATTCTTTCTTTTTTAACGCTTCTCTTTTTTTCTGTTGATCTGAAGCATCATTTAACTCTTTTTCATCATCAAACTGAACCTGATTCATCATCCGTTTTGCATCATCAAATTGCCCCGTTTTAATACCCCATAAAAATGCAATCAGGGCAATTCCACCCAAAAATAAAGACGCTCCCAGCATCATCGCTACTACCCAACTGTCCACCATAACCTCCTATTTATACATCCATCGACTGCGCATCGAGTTACCGACAACCAGAAGAGAACTAAACGACATCGACAGTGCCGCGATTAGAGGGATAATGTACCCCATCATTGCCAATGGTATCGTAATCGCATTGTAAACCAGTGAAATTCCTAAATTCTGTTTGATCAAACTATAGGTACGTCGACTGATGGCATACGCTTCCGTTAATGAAACTAAAGAGTCATTGAGCAACACGATGTCTGAAACCTCGATAGCTATATCACTGCCATTACCCATCGCAATACCAATATCAGCACGTGCAAGGGCTAAAAGATCATTCACACCATCCCCTGCCATGACCACAATGTGCCCCTCATCATGTGCTCTGGCAATAAAATCCGCTTTTTCTTGCGCAGTCACATGGGCATGAACCTCATCAATCCCTACTGCATTGGCAACTCTCAATGCAGAAGCTGCATGATCTCCCGTCAACATTACTACTTGCAAGCCATACTCTTTTAATATTTTTATTGATTCAAAAGCATTGTCTTTGGGAAGATCTTGCAGTTCAAACGTAGCACACAGCTTTCCATCCACTGCATAATAAAAAAGGCTTTTATCGCTTAATATTTGTGTTTCTATTCCCATGTCCGCCATTAGTAAAGCGTTCCCACCGGCAATCATTACTCCACCGACACGCCCTACAAGACCGCGTGCCGGAATCTCGTTAACCTCAGAAATTCCTCCCGTTTGTATGGCCGGTTCGGTTTTTTCTAAATACTCAACAATTCCTAGGCTAATTGGATGTTTTGAAGAGTTAACCAAAGCCAGTAGTACTGAGCGATCATAGGCAGCATGATAGGTTGCATACACAACCGCTGGACGTCCTTTGGTAATTGTCCCTGTTTTATCGAGGACAAACATCGTCGCTTTTGCCATGGTCTCAATTTGTGCTGCTGATTTAAAAAGAATCGATCGTTTTGCCCCCAGAGCCAATCCCACAATGGTCGCCACAGGAGTGGCCAGCGCAAGCGCACACGGACATGCGATAATGATGACCGAAATACCCACCATCAGCGCTCGGTCAAACGTATGCGGCCAAAAATACCATACCCAAAACGTCCCAATCGCTAGAAATAAAATCGTAGACGAAAAATATTCAGAAAGCCGATTTGCCAGTTGCTCAATTTTAGGTTTTTGACGCATCGCATTTTCCAAAAGATTGACCAAATGTGATAACGTTGAATGGGCATAGTCTTTGAGCGCCCGATAATGTAACAGGGCATCAATGCTTGTCGTACCGCTAATGATTACATCCCCTTTGCGTTTAAAAATAGGGTCTGCTTCTCCGGTAAGATTACTCTCATCAAAACTTCCCTCCCCTGAAATAACTTCCCCATCAATAGCTGCTCGCTCGCCCGTACGGATGATAATGGTATCCCCGACATTGACTTGCGAAACACTTACACTTCGGATCGTATCCCCATCCAAAATACTCACTTCACTGGGAATGTACTTGCCCATCACATCCAACGTATCTGCTGCATGTTTTCGACTCAACACTTCTAAAAACTTACCCAACAATACAAATGTAATAATCATCGCTACCGAATCAAAATAGGCTTCCCCTTTTTCAAAAACAGTGATGTAAATCGAATAAAAATAGGCAAGTGTCGATCCCGTTACCACCAACATATCCATTGTAACTGCACCGTTACGAAGACCGTAATAGGCTCCGCGATAAAAAACCCACCCGCTGTAAAATAGTGCCGGCGTGGCAAGTACCCATTCTGCAATGTTGAGAATCGTTTTGATCTCTTGAGTCATCCCAGTGAAATAACCTGCGTATTGAGCAACTGCAATCCACATCATATTCATAGACGCAAAAGCCGCTACGGCCATACGTAAATAATACTCTTTGCGCTGTTTATTAGCCCGTACCTCTTGCATAGAAGCATCATAAGGATAGGCGTTGTACCCGATGGAGCGAATCATCTCGATAATGCTAGAAAGTTTAAGTATCGTTACATCCCAAACAAGACGTGCTTTGTTATTGGTATAGTTAATATGCGCTTCTATCACACCGGGCATTTTATGCAGCGCTTTTTCATTCAACCACACACATGCCGCACAATGGATTCCCTCGATAATAAGTGAAATTTGAGCTGTATTCTCTTCGCCAAGGGTTACAAAACGCTCATAAAATGCAGGCGAATCAAAATTTTCACTTGCTTCAAACTGCAGGATCGGAGGGGTAAGCGTTGTCTCCCCCATCTTGGTATAAAAACTCTCCAGTCCTTCATCTTTTAACAGATGATAAATCCCCTTACATCCATTACAGCAAAAACGCAAATCCTCGTCATGAATCATCACCGAGTCGCTAAAGACCAGATGACAATGGTCACATTTTACGTTAGACATATTCGAATTTCCCGTATTCTCTGTTTTTAATCACTCGATCGTAAGCTCCGCATACCCCTTGCATTACGATATATACTCCACTTGACACATTGCGTGCATATCCGATTGCCATTGCCAAATTGGCAGTTGCTTCTATCGCATCAATACTAAAAGGGACCATTGAGCCCGTAAAAACCACCACTTTATCCAATCTCAGTCTTGCAATATGGTGTGCACTTTGATCCATTGTATCGGTTCCATGAACGACAATAATAATTTTTTCATCGGATTGACTTATGGTTTTTGCAAGCAATTCACGGTCTTCGGATCTCATCTCAAGCGAATCTTTATACAGTAATCCCTCAATGGTAATAGGTTCACTAAACGTGGAAACAATAAAATCAATTGCTTGGTTATCACCAGGGACAAATAGCTCTCCGCTTTTAGAATCATAACGCTTGTTAAACGTTCCTCCCGTATTGAGTATGAGCATTATAAAAGTTCCTTCAAAGACCTAATAATCCGATTGGCATGCGAATCGCTGGCGTCTGTACTAAGAAGAATATTATTTCCTACTCCTGCACGAATTGCAGCTTCAATATCCCGCTCATTATCACCGATCATGACCGAATTTTTCATATCAATATCAAAATCTTTCTGTGCCTCTAAAAACATTCCTGGTTCCGGTTTACGGCAGTCACATTGGCCATCAATACTCTCATGATGCGGACAATGATAGATATGTGTGAGCGTAATACCCAATGACTTGAAATGCTCGACCATCCATTCACTCAGATATTTAAAATCATCTTCTGTATAGTAACCGCGTGAAATTCCCGATTGATTTGTCACAATAAGGATCAAATATCCATTGGCCTCATAACGACGGCAAACGTCGAGTATCCCCTCCACCAATTCAAAATCATCGATTTTATGTAGGTAATTTTTTTCGATGTTGACGACGCCGTCACGGTCCAGAAAGAGTGCCTTAGGCAACTCCTCCTCCGAAGAGCTCTTTTTCGATAATGTCACATAAAATATGCCCTATCAAGATATGGGATTCCTGAATACGCGGAGTAGCATTTGAGGGAATAATGATCGCATAATCTGCCATTGCCGCCATCTTACCACCATCACGTCCTACGAGGGCTACCGTAGTAACACCCCGTTCTTTTGCCGATTCAAATGCATTGATAATGTTTTGGGAATTCCCCGAAGTAGAAATACCGATAAACAAATCACCCTCTTGAGACATCCCCTCAAGCTGACGTGAAAAAACTTTGTCGTAACCGTAATCGTTCCCTATCGCCGTCAAATTCGAGGTATCCGTTGTCAATGCCAACGAAGGGATAGAGGGGCGATCAAAACCATAACGTCCTACAAGCTCTGCAGCAATATGCTGTGCATCTGCCGCAGATCCGCCATTACCGGCCAACATGGTTTTTTTGCCATTGCGATAAACAGCCACACACGCTTTTGCAACGGCTTCTATTACGTCTAAAAGAGGTTCACTCTCCAAAATGGCTTGTTTAGTAGCCGCTGAATCTGCGATTTGATTGTAAATATATTGTTTCATTTCTTTTCCTTTTAGTATTGGATTCCAGTAACGGATCGTATTTTCTCAATAATCGGTGAAGCAATAGCAGTAGCTTTCTGTGCTCCTGCTCTTAAAACATCACGCACTTCATCCTGATGCGCTTCATAATAGGCACGTCGCTCTCTATAAGGGCGAAAATACTCCCACAGTACATCTGCCAAATAGAGTTTGAAATGGCCATGCCCTTCTCCGCCACTTAAATAACGTTCTTGCAGTGCGATACGCTCATTCTCACTCAAAAACAGTTTAACGATATTGTAAACATTACAATTCTCAAACTCTTTGGGTTCTTCCATCCCGACAACTTCGGTTACAATTTTTTTGATGGTTTTGAGCTGGCTTTTTTCTTCACCAAAAATAGTGATGGTATTACCGTAACTTTTTGACATTTTTTGTCCATCTGTACCGGGTACAGTAGCGACGTTTTCATCCACACGAAACTCTGGAAGCGTAAAAATTTCGCCGTATTGGTTGTTAAACTTTACCGCGATATCACGTGCAATCTCAACATGCTGGATCTGATCTTTTCCCACCGGTACCACTTGAGAACCAAAGAGTAAAATATCCGCAGCCATGAGTACAGGGTATGAAAAGAGGCTGTGATTGGAGGCAATCCCGCGTGCTGTTTTATCTTTATAGCTGTGCGCCCGCTCTAACAATCCCATTGGGGTGAAGCTGGAGAGAATCCAATAGAGTTCCAAAACTGCTTTAACATCCGATTGCACCCAAAATGTACTTTTGATAGGGTCCATCCCCAAAGCTAGAAAATCAGTTGCCGCTTGCATAGTAAGGTGACGCAGGCGATCACCATCTCCCAAAGAGGTCATAGCGTGATAGTTAGCAATAAACGCAAAAACCTCATGCTCGTTTTGGGATTCAATCATCGGAAGAATGGAACCAAAATAATTTCCGATATGCAAATCGCCCGAAGGTTGTATTCCGGTCAAAACTCTCAAAAAATGCTCCTAATTCAATATAACTACTATTATATCAAACGCTCCATTAACCGCATCACTGTTAAGCTTCATTTTAAGAAACAATGTGCTATATTTTTCCATAGTTCAACAAAAAAGGATTCATTATGAACGTTCAAATTCGCGCTAAAGAGATTACGCTTACCCCTCATCTAAACGATCACATCGCGGCAGCTATTGAAAACTTTAAACGTTATCATCTTGATATGACCACTGTCAATGTTATCATTACCAAAGAAAAACAAAGTGTCAGCGTCGAATTTGATATGCACATTGCACACGCTCAACCCGTGGTTATCAGCCACTCCGATGCTGATCTTGATACCGCTATCGACTTAGCCATTGAACGTGCCAACAAAGCACTCGGTCGTCTGCATGATAAGGCCAAGGATCACCATACTTCTTCTATCCGTGATATAGAAGTAGTAGAAGCAGAGTAAAACACTTCAAATGAGTAAAATAAATGTTGTATGCTCCCATTGCGGGGGCGTAAATGCCATTCCACTCAAAGACTCTTATTCAAAAGCAGCATGTGGCCATTGCAAAGCTTCTCTGTTGGATACCAAGCCTCTCTCACTAAACAGTGAAACTTTTGATCGATTAATGCTCAATGATGAACGATTAATTATCGCTGATTTTTGGGCTCCATGGTGTGGACCTTGTCGGTCTATGGCACCTGCTTTCGAGGAAGCAGCCAGAGCATTTCCTCTCAAAGTACAGTTTGTCAAAATCAATACAGAGGAACAGCAGGCCATCGCAGGACGATTCTCCATCCGCTCTATCCCAACCATTATCGCTTTTAAAAATAATCGAGTCGTCGATCAAATCAGCGGCGCACTTCCTGCTTCCCAAATTATCACATGGGTACGCAAGCACCTCTAACATAACCTTGTATTCATTTTATTTTCGGTACCCTTCCCCTACTTTAATATTAGGAAAACATTATGTATAACTGGGTTGTTTGGTTCCACATCATCTCGATGGTATCGTGGTTTGCAGTACTCTTTTATCTGCCACGTCTTTTTGTGTACCATGTTGAAAATGCACAGAATAAAGGGTTTTTAGAAGTTATCGAAGTGATGGAGATGAAGATTTATAAATACATCGGTATCCCTGCATTTTGGGCAACACTTCTATCAGGTATTGCGCTGATTTTTATGTCTACCGCACATTATGGGATCAATGTCTTTCAAACAGGCGGATGGCTTCACGCCAAACTCACTCTCGTAGCTATCTTGATTGCTTATTTCTTTTCCCTAGGGCACTATCGCCTAAAACTCAAAGAAAATACAGCCTATAAAAACGGTAAATTTTTCCGTCTTTACAACGAAATTCCGACGCTGCTACTCATGGCAATCGTAGCACTAGTGATCGTTAAACCGTTTTAAAGAGACCGTTTCATATTCGTTTTCCCCGTTCGTGGTGAGCCTGTCGAACCATGAACTCTCTTACAAGAATATTCACCCTTCGACAAGCTCAGGGCGAACGGATATTAAAGGATAATACCTAATGGCTTTTTACGTTTATATTCTCCGCTGTTCCGATGATAGCTACTACACAGGTCATACCGATAATCTTGAAAAACGAATTGCAGAACATACAAGTGGTTCGATACCCAGTTGCTACACATTCAAACGCCGCCCTCTAAGTTTTGTTTTTTCACAAGAGTTCCCAACGCGAGAAGAAGCCTTAGCATCTGAACAACAAATAAAAGGCTGGAGCCGTAAAAAGAAAGAGGCAATGATATGCGGAGATTGGGACGAGGTTTCAAGGCTTGCTAAGTCTTGAGTATTTAAAAGTTTACTTTCCGTTTGTGGTGAGCTTGTCGAACCATGAACTTCTATGTGAATATCCACCCTTCGACAAGCTCAGGGCGAACGAGAAGTATTTTAAGTTTCAAACGTAGAAAGTTAACTTATAAAATTTATCGAGAACATTGCACACCTGAATCGGCTATTCTTATAAACTCTTCTTCATATTTCTTTCCTTGATCTTCAAAATAATGTTTTTGTAATTTTTTAATTTTAGGCGTAATCCAATTTTCTCTTTTTTCACTCAGAAGAGCATCATCTTGATCACTAAATTTATGATTAGCTTCTATACTAAGAGCTTCTTTCTCTTGCTGATAAGAACAATACGCATTTAACTCTAATTCGCTAATGTCTTTCTCCGAAACTACTTTGATCAACTTTTCTGAATTTGCATTTACATCCCCATCAAATATACTTTTCACCCCTCCAACATCAACATTAACTCTTGGTGGCAACTGCAAAAAATGAGTATCTGTTTTTAGATTTTTAAGACTTGTCATTGCTTTTCCATTGATTGCATAATACTCTCCATTATTTCCATTCAGCCAGAGATCGTTATCACATTGCACAAACTCATACCCTTCAATAATTTTAGAAATACACTCCGGTGTACGCCCAAGAATATCTATATAAGAATTTTCAATTGCAACACTTACTTCCGTTTTATCATCTGCTGATTCACTACTACATGATACCAACATAAACACTATTACTGAAGCTATAAAAACTTTAACGAAATTAGTATTTAAATTTTTACTCATAAATTTTCCTTATTTTTATTAACTTACTTTACGCATTAACGATTATAGCTAAAACAAGAAAAAACTAAAATGTAGATTTTTGTGATTAAAGAAGGTATTCATTCGTGGTGAGCTTGTCGAACCATGACCACCCTTCGACAAGCTCAGGGCGAACGGGAGCAATCAGAACAAGTGGTGAATTACCACAAAGCTCTTGTTTTATGAGCTCGTGGTTTTTTATCTCCGCCTCTGCTTTTCGCTTTGAAAAGAATCGGTGTCCCTTCAAAGTTGAACTCCTCACGAAGCCGGTTGGTTAGATAACGACGATAACTAAAGTGAAGCCCTTGCGGTTTATTCATAATCAATGCAATACGCGGAGGACGAATATCATACTGTGTCGCAAAATAGAGACGGATATTTTGACCGTTTACGCTTGGCAGAATATGTCTTCGCATCGCTGTTTGGATTACTTCATTGAGTTTACCCGTTGAGATACGCTGAGAATAATTTTCATTAATTTTGAGCAACATATCAAAAATCTTATGGACACGCTGTTTGCTTTGCGCTGAAATAGTGACGATAGGGGCGTAACTCAAAAATTTAAATCGATCTCTTACATCGGCAATGATCTTCTCATAATCCTCTTTTGGAGCCATATCCCATTTATTGAGAACAATCAAACATGCCATACGGTTTTTATCAACAAACCCTGCAATTTTTTCATCCAAATCCATAAACGGAACCGATGCATCCAGTACCAATAAAGCAATGTCAGCCGTTTCCAGCATCTCTTCGGTACGCATCAAGGCATATTTTTCAATTCCCAAAATCTTACCGCGTTTACGAATTCCCGCCGTATCGATAAAGGTAATGGTTTTATCCTGATACTCAATCGTTTCGTCAATAGGATCAATCGTCGTACCTGCAACCGAACTGACCACAGAACGGTCTTCTTTAAGAAGCGCATTGAGCAACGAACTTTTCCCGACGTTAACACGACCGATGATTGCCACTTTCATTTTCTGTGTATCTGCGGGAGCATATTCTTTGACAATCCCGCGATACGCTTCTTCCATAGCTGCAATATCGTCAAGTTCATCATCCGAATCTTCATCGTCGTCCAGATCATCATCATCTGAATCTTCGTCATCATCAAATTCTTCATCTTCATCACTGTATCCGCGGATAACAGCATCAAATCCATCCATATCGTCATCGTCTTGCTCAATATCTTCAACCGGTTTTACGATTGATGATTCAGGAAGCTCAGAAGCAATCCAATTGAGCAGAGGTAAAATAGAACGATTATGCGCGACTGAAATACCGAAGATTCGGTTTGTCCCGAACTCATAATATTCCCAAAGCTTTTCTTGCATTTTATCGTTGTCTATTTTGTTAACAACCAACGCAATTGATTTACCCATCGCTTCTAGCTCATAAAAGAGCTTTTTATCATCTTCTTCAGGCAAACTTTTACCGTCAACCATAAATAATATTATGTCCGCTTTATGTGCAGCTTCCAACGACTTTTCTTTGATACGATCAAAAAGTTCGCATCCTTCGTCCAAACCGCCGGTATCCAGAATTTCAACTTCTTTATCTACTACAACAGCAACCCGTTTTTTTACATCACGCGTAGTACCTGCGATTTCAGATGTAATTGCATCACGCTGTTTCAAAAGACGATTAAAGAGAGAGCTTTTGCCGACATTTGGACGGCCGATTATGGCTAATTTTTTCAATTAAACCCTTTTATTTAAGTTTTTTATTATAGCATAGGTGGGCTTATGTTATGATTGTTATATGATTTACTACAATTATGACCGTTTTAAAGTTGATGTCCAAGACCTTGCAAATGGGTGTGCTGTATTTGAAGCCGACACCATTTTGGCGATAGCGCGAGGAGGTATGACGGTAGGTCATGCACTCTCTATGGCTCTTAATATACGCAATCTACAGTCGATACGTTGCGAAAGCTACGATGATGTCGCACAACGCGATACCGTATCCGTAATTGGGGAATGCGACTTCACCCAATCCAAACGTGTCCTCATCGTTGACGACATCGTCGATAGCGGAAAAACGCTCTGCGCTTTGATTCCAATTTTGCAAAAACGCCACCCAGACGTCCTCTTTGCCAGTGCTGCGATTTTCACCAAGCCAACCGCATGCATACAGCCTGACTTTTCGTTACATGTAGCCTCAGATTGGATCGATTTCTTTTGGGAAAGAGATTTTTTAAAACCCGATTCGCTATAATCCGCTATCTATACAATAATTTTTTTCAATACAACAAAGGGTTATCATGCCAAAAAACTATATTTTCACCTCCGAATCGGTCACAGAAGGACATCCGGACAAAATGGCCGATCAAATCAGTGACGCGATTTTAGATTATATTATTGAGCATGACACCCAAGCGCGTGTAGCGTGTGAAACATTGGTCTCCAATGGATTTTGTGTGATCGCCGGTGAACTTAAAACAACCGCTTATGCTCCAATGCAGGAGATCGCACGCCAAGTGATTCGTGAAATCGGTTATACCGATGCAACCTATGGATTTGATTATCGCGCTGCTGCGGTACTCAATGGCATCGGTGAACAATCCCCCGACATCAACCAAGGTGTTGATCAAGCAGATGGAGAAATCGGAGCAGGCGATCAGGGCCTTATGTTTGGCTATGCTTGTCGTGAAACCGATGTATTAATGCCGTTACCTATTTATCTCTCTCATCGTCTTGCAGAGCGTTTGGCTCAGGTACGCAAAGAAGGAATCATCCCCTACCTTCGTCCTGATGGTAAAACGCAAGTGAGCATTCGTTATGTTGATGATAAGCCGGTATCTGTAGAAACTGTTGTTGTGTCGACACAACACGCTCCTGAAGTTAGCCAAGAAAAATTGCATGCTGATGTAATCAAAGAGGTCATTGAACACGTCATACCTCGTGATCTCATGAGCCCAAACATTGTCTATCATATCAATCCTACCGGTAAATTTGTAATCGGCGGACCACAAGGTGATGCCGGATTAACCGGGCGCAAAATTATCGTTGATACCTACGGTGGAGCATGCCCTCATGGTGGTGGAGCATTTAGTGGAAAAGACCCTACTAAAGTTGACCGTTCAGCCGCTTATGCCGCACGCTATGTTGCCAAAAATTTGGTTGCAGCAGGTGCGTGCGACCGTGCAACCATTCAGGTCTCTTATGCAATCGGCGTTGTACAGCCAATTTCCATCATGGTGAATACGCATGGCACTTCAGTAGTAGATGAAGAAAAAATTGAAGCGTGTGTCAAGGAGCTCTTTGATCTTACCCCAAGAGGTATTATTGAATCACTAGACTTATTACGCCCCATTTATCGAAAAACTGCAGCTTACGGCCATTTTGGTCGTGAACTTCCTGAATTCACATGGGAAAAGACGGATAAAGTGGACGCAATCCGTACCTTTCTTGGACTGTAAAAATCTAATTATACTTCCCCATTATCGGGGATAAACCCCTAAAATATTCTCACTTCGTAACAGTTACCTTATAAATCCAATAATCTCCTACTTTTTTTAGGTATCTTTAAAATTCTTCTGTTATAGTTACCCATATTTTAAATTATCTGAGGAGAATTCCATGGCAGTAGTTATTAATGATACCTGTATTAACTGTGGCGCTTGTATCGATGAGTGTCCAGTAGAAGCAATCGTAGACGAGGATGATAACCCGACGGGTGAAGAAATTTACTACGTTTATGGCGATAAATGTGTTGAGTGCGTTGGTTTCCACGATGCACCTGCATGTGCAACTGCATGTCCTACAGAAGGCTGTATTACATGGGATGAAATTGGCGAGAGTCCATCACACCGTGAAGACATTACTGGTGATATGCGTTCTAACAAAGTGAACGTTGTCGACTAAATAGTCCACGCTGAGGAGAAATATCTCCTCAGTACTTCTTTTATCTTCCACTTTTTTTCTTCTTAATGTTATTAAAATTATTATTTCGCTATAATTCCACTCTATTTTTTACACTCAAACAGGAGCATTGATGGAACAAACATTATCAATCATCAAGCCAGACGCCGTAGCAAAAGGTGTTATTGGAAAAATTTTGGATCGTTTCGAGACTGATGGTCTTAAAATCGCAGCTACCAAAAAAGTTCAGCTTAGCCGTCAAGACGCTGAAGCATTTTACGCAGTACATGCAGCTCGTCCATTCTTCAACGACCTAGTTGATTTTATGGTAAGCGGTCCTGTTGTTATTACGGTTCTTGAGGGCGAAAACGCTGTTCAACGAAATCGTGATTTAATGGGTGCAACGAACCCTAAAGAAGCAGAAGCGGGTACTATTCGTGCTGATTTCGCTGAGAACATTGATGCAAATGCTGTTCACGGAAGTGATTCTGTTGAAAATGCAAAGAATGAAATCGCATTTTTCTTTTCAGGTCGCGAGATCTCTTAAATGAATGTTATTCCGTTTAAGCACTTGGATTCCGTGCCTATGGCATTTGAAGCCAAGCAAGAGAATGCATTATTTTTAGGGACAATCGTTCATAAAAAGCATAATATTGCTCAATTAAACGGTACAATAACGGGAAGTATTTTTATTTCTTGTGATATCTGCGCTGAAATATTTGAAAACACTTTGAATGAAGAGGTTTCCTTTTACCTTGCAGATGGTAACGTTCATGAAAATGATCGTGAACTAGAAATTGTAGAAATTCAAAATTCAGTGATTGATTTGGATGAGCTTCTTGATTCTGAGCTCGAATTGATCAAGAGTGACTATTTTTGTTGCTCAAATTGTGAGGGAAAAACATTAGAACAAGAGTTTTAATGTTCATGATCTTAATTTAAACAGAAAGGACTATAACGATGGCAGTACCTAAAAGAAGAGTGAGTCATACTCGCGCAGCGAAACGTAGAACTCACTATAAAATTTCACTTGCACGTCCTGTAAAAGACAAAGACGGCACGTATAAATTGTCTCACTTTGTCAACCCGACTACTGGTGAGTATAAATAATCGATGATCAAAATTGCTATTGATGCAATGGGCGGGGACTTTGGTCCCGAACCGATTGTAAAAGGAACACTAGAAGCTTTAATGGCAAAAGAGTTCGAAGCAATTCTCGTTGGTAAAAAAGATGAGATTTTAGCTTTGTTACCCAAGGGCTATAAAGGTAAGATTTCGATTGTAGATGCAAGTGATGTGATCGATATGGGAGATGCTGCCACCGACGCACTAAAGCGCAGAGACAGCTCTATTTATGTCGCCATGGAGCTCGTACGCAATGGTGAAGCAAACGGTGTAGTCAGCGCTGGGCACAGCGGTGCCACAATGAGTCTTGCAACCTTGCGCCTCGGCCGTTTAAAGCATGTATTACGTCCTGCATTGGTAACTCTGATGCCCACTAAGAATGGTAAGCGTAGTATGCTGATGGATGCAGGTGCCAATGTTGATTGTAAGCCGGAACACTTATTCCAGTTTGGTATCATGGGTCATTGCTATGCAAAAGATATGTTAAAAATTGAACATCCTCGCGTTGGTCTCCTTGCAAACGGTGAAGAAGATTCAAAAGGTAATGAAGTCACCAAAGAGACATTTACATTGCTTCAGGGTACTGAAGGTTTTATCGGTAATGTGGAGGGCAATAATATTTTTGATTCCACATGTGACGTCATTGTGTGTGATGGATTTATAGGAAACTTAGTTCTTAAAGCATCCGAGGGTGTTGCCACAACCATCAGTTTTTTTATAAAACAGTTTATACGTAAATCTCCATTTGCCATTACCGGTGCCCTGTTAATGCGTAAAGTTTTTGCTCGTTTGAAAAAAGAGATTGACTACGCTGAAATCGGTGGTGCTCCTTTGGTAGGTATCAAAGGGTGTGCCATTATTGGGCATGGAAAAAGTAATCCAAAAGCCATCAAGAATGCAATTTTTCAAGCAATCAATTACGTCAATACGGGCGTTAATGAGCATATTGAAGCACGCTTAGAAGCTCTAAACAAGTAACATTTACAATTCGCAAAAGGCCAATTATGTACGCTGCGCTTTGCTCCATTGGAGCTTATGTCCCCTCTAAAATTCTTACCAATCATGATCTAGAAACTATGGTTGATACCACAGATGAATGGATTTTTAAACGTACCGGGATCAAAGAACGTCATATTGCGGCTAAAGATGAAACAACCAGTGATATGGGTGCAAAAGCAGCGGAGATAGCCATCCAGCGTTCTGGTCTCAATAAATCGCAAATCGACTTGATTATCTGTGCCACTATTTCACCTGATTATTTTTGTATGCCATCAACTGCTACCATTATTGCAACCAAACTCGGTCTTGAAAAAGTAACCGCTTTTGATATTTCTGCGGCATGTACCGGTTTTGTTTATGCCCTTAGTATTGCAAAAGCTTTTATAGAATCTGGTATGAAAAAAAATGTCCTTATTATTGGTGCGGAAAAGCTCAGTGCCATTACCGACTATACTGATCGCGGTACCTGTATATTATTCGGTGATGGTGCTGGTGCTGCCATAATAAGTGCTACAGATGACAAAGCAAAAGCGATTATTGATATCCATACAGGATCTGATGGCAGTTTTGCTGACCTTCTTATGACTCCTAATGGTGGAAGCGGTTCGGCACATGATGAACTTGATCGTGAAGCTGCTAGCTGTTTCATGAAGATGAAAGGGAATGAAACTTTTAAAGTAGCTGTTAGAACGTTAACCAATGACGTTGTCGCTATTTTAAAAGAAAATGAGATCCCATCTTCGCACATTAAACATTTTGTTCCTCATCAGGCTAACTATCGCATCATCAAAGCAGTAGGCGATGCTCTAGAACTTCAAGATGAGCAAGTAGTGTTAACTGTTGAAAAGTACGGTAATACTTCTGGAGCATCGATTCCAATGGCTATTAATGATATCTATGAATCGGGTCGCCTGCAAGAGGGAGACTTGATGCTTTTGGATGCTTTTGGCGGCGGTTTGACATGGGGAAGCGCACTCGTCCCTTTTGCCGGTAAAGCTCACCACTAAATAACTCTCGCTACAATAGCAGATCTTTTAAAAGGTCTGCTATGATTTATACTAATCCTCTTATTTACATTGAAATACACGACAGTGAAATCCCTTGGTTGAAAATTTTTACCCACAAAAAATGCAAAGAATTTTCTGAATGTTCCCGTGATGAACGTCTTATGGTTATGGAATGTCTTGATGTGATTGAGAAAGAAATGATTGCGTATTTTAAACCTGAAAAAATAAACATAGCCTCTTTTGGAAACATGCTACCAAGAGTTCATTGGCATATTATGGGACGATTTCTAAATGACAGTTATTTTCCAGAACCGATGTGGGGAGTTAAACAAAGAGAGGGATATGCGAAAGTGGCCCCAATGGAGCCATTTATAGAAAATCTAAAAGCTGTATTAGCTTCTAGGCTTGTTACCATCTGAACGGTTTTGGCCGCTGAAGCTACGTGAACGATCACCTGCTCCGCGATCTGCACCGCCAGCATTACGATCATTGTTACCACGGTATCCGCCGCCTGTACTGGCACCACGATCTCCGCCCCCAGCATTACGGTCATTGTTACCACGGTATCCGCCGCCAGTGCTGCCACCACGATCTCCGCCGCCAGCATTACGATCATTGTTACCACGGTATCCGCCGCCACCACTGCGGTTACCACGGTATCCGCCGCCACGATTACCGCCACGGTCATGACTGTTTGCAAGATTGCTAAGAATTTTTTCCATACGCTCTGCAGAAATACCGATATTATTCGGTCCTTGAACGATGTTACGCTCCATGAGTAAAGAGACCAATTTGTAAGCAATCTGCTCTTGGTCAAAATCTTCTTTTAGAAGATCCAATACTTTGTGTGCGATATCATTAACGTGCTGCTTTTCAATTTCAGATACCAAACGGTTGATTTGCGCTTCTTTTACATCAAGCTTACTTGGAATATACGCATGTTCCATCGTTGTACCGACTTTAGATTTAATGCGCTGAAGTTCTTTAAATTCAATCGGTGTAACCAAAGTAATCGCAACCCCTTTTTTACCCGCACGTCCTGTACGTCCGATACGGTGTACATAACTTTCAGGGTCAAAAGGAATATGGTAGTTGAATACGTGCGTAATGTCGTCAATGTGTAAACCACGAGCTGCAACGTCTGTTGCAATCAATACATCAAATGCATCGGATTTAACACCCTTGATAACGCTTTCACGTTGACGCTGCTCCATGTCTCCATGAAGACCTTTAGCTGAATAACCAGCAGCTGAAAGGACATTTGAAAGACGGTCAACCTCTTTTTTAGTACGACAGAATACCACTGTTTTTTTAGCATCTTCAGCATCCATCAAACGGATGATGGCATCATCACGCTCTGATTCTTCAATAACGTAGTACTGTTGTGTAATATCTGTATTCGTAGTCTCTTCTCTTGTAATAGACGCAAAAAATGGATCAACCAAGATACGTTCTGCAAGCTTTTTGATAGGCATTGGCATTGTTGCTGAAAAGAGCAATGTTTGGCGCTCTGTTGGAAGGTAACTAAAGATTTCATTGATATCATCCAAGAATCCCATATCCAACATCTCATCTGCTTCATCCAAAATAACCGTTGATGGAGCAAAACCTTTGAGCATGTTACGGCTAAGCATATCAAGTAAACGACCTGGTGTTGCGATAATAACCTGTGCGCCGCGCTCAATAAGATCTACTTGACGGCTGTATGAACTTCCACCGTAAATCGTAACTGTACGAACACCAAGGTGCTTACCGTATTTAAAAATTTCGTCACTTACTTGGTTTGCAAGTTCACGCGTTGGTGTAACGATTAGAACTTCGATTCCACCCTTTAAATGCATTTTATTCAATGCCGGCAATCCAAATGCTGCTGTTTTACCTGTACCTGTGTGTGCTTGACCTACAACGTCGCGACCTTGCATAATAACGGGGATAACCATTGATTGAATAGGGCTTGGAACCGTAAATCCAGCATGCGTGATGCTTTGCATGATTTCGCTACGAAGACCAAAATCCGCGAATGTTCCGACGTTTGCTTCTGTTTCTTTAATTTCGACTGTACTCATAATTCACCTTTAATTAATACGCCACGCCTGCAAAAAAAAGGAACTACGCATCTTTTCCATAAAAGATGGTTCCTAAAAAGCCCATGTTGCTACGCTGTGCGGCCGTGACGCTGTATCTTGACCCTCAATTGGGCAGAAAATTTTCAGAGATCATAATATTGCGATCTCTACCATGGAAGGTACCTTTGTAAAACCTCGACCAATGCGAAGACTTACGAAGGTACCCAAAAATTTGAGCGAATTATACCCACCTTGAGCATAATTTCTCCTGATATTGTAACAATACCAAAAGTTAAAGTTAACTTTTAGTTTCTATTCGCTTATGATTTGTACTATTTTTTTAATTTTGAATCACTATACTGCCAAAAAACATCAGGGAGAACTTATTATGTTCAATGTACGTATAGAGAAAGAATGCGGTTGTTTCAAGCGCAGCGGTATGCCAACAGTTAAAGCATTTGATAACAAAGACGACGCATTAGTAGAAGCAAATGATTGGGCAGACGAGATGAATGAAACTTTTTGTCGTAAACACCGTTTTACCGTTATTGAAGAAGGAAATGACTTACTTATTACGATGGCGATGAATTAAACCAATCGTCACTTACGGTGACGATCCAACCACACCATGAGTCCTTTTTGGCCATGGAGACGGTTTTGGGCCTCTTGGAAAATCACACTTTGATTCCCCTCTAGCACCGATTCACTCACTTCTACTTCACGATATGCAGGCAAGCAATGCAAGAATATCGCATACGTACCCGCCAAAGCCATCAATGCATCATCGACGATATATCCTTTAAAATCAGTAATACGCTGCGCTTTTTCTTCTTCTTGACCCATTGAAATCCACGTATCAGTTGTAACTACTGTAGCGCCAGCAACTGCGATTTTTGGATCATTGGTAAAAGAGATTTTTGCACCACTGTATTTTGCAAGCTCCAAGGCGTCTGCCACAATCACAGGATCACATTCGTACCCTTTCGGGGTCGCTACACGCAATTGGAAACCAAGCTTTGCGGCTAGCATCAACCAGGAATGCGTCATATTATTTCCATCACCGATGTAAGCCACAATAGGGTCAATATGGCGTCCGCACTCAACCATCGTCATATAATCAGCGATAAGCTGTACGGGATGATAACTGTCGCTAAGGCCGTTGATCACAGGAACAGCCGAATATTTGGAAAATTCTTCAAGCTTGGAGTGCTCATAGGTACGGATCATCACCATATCGCACATAGAAGAAATAACACGCGCCGTATCTTTGACCGGTTCGCCACGCCCAAGATGAATATCGCGATTCGAGAGAAACAAAGCATGCCCTCCCAGCTGAAACATCCCTGCTTCAAAACTCACACGCGTGCGGGTTGAGCTTTTCTCAAAAATCATAGCAAGCGTTTGTCCCGCTAAATACGGATGAGGCTTCTTTGCCTTTTGCTCTTGCTTTATTGCTAATGCCAAATCAACGATCTCTAAGATCTCCTCTTTGGTATAGTCTTTTAACGTCAAAAAATGTCTCACGAAAAATCCTCTATTTTCAAAAAACAATCATATCATAAAATAATTACAACAATCCTGCCACTTCTTTGGCATGGTAACTGATAATGATATCAGCGCCCGCTCGCTTAAACCCAATCATTGTCTCCATCATCACACGGTTATAATCGATTAGGCCTGCTGCTCCGGCATGCTTTAGCATCGCGTATTCACCGCTTACATTGTAAACCGCCAACGGTAAATTAGAAGCTTCACGGATATCACGAATGATATCCAAATAGGCCAATGCCGGCTTCACCATTAAAATATCAGCACCTTGCGCTTCATCCGCCAAACTTTCACGGATTGCTTCTCGGCGATTTGCAGGATCCATTTGATACGTTGATCGATCGCCAAAACTCGGTACTGATTCCGCCACATCACGAAACGGCCCATAATAACCGCTGGCAAATTTTGTCGAATAACTCATAATCGGTAGGTTAGCATATCCACCTCCATCAAGCGCATCACGCAGTGTTGTAATAATTCCATCCATCATCCCTGACGGAGCAATCATATCGGCACCTGCACGAGCATGCACAAGCGCTTGCTGACCTGAAATGCTTAACGTTAAGTCATTATCAACCGTTTCATGAACATGATCCAAGATACCGCAATGCCCATGATCCGTATATTCACAAAAACATAAATCGGTGACAACGAACATCTTTGGGAATGCACGCTTAACAGCACGTACCGCTGTTGCAATGATTCCATGATCACACAAAGCATCGGATCCCACAGAATCTTTAACAGCAGGGATACCAAAAAGCAGGATCGAATGAATCCCAAGCGCTTGCAATACTTCACACTCTTTGAGAATTTCGTCTAAACTCATCTGATAAACACCCGGCATCGAGGCCACTTCTATTTTAATCCCCTCGCCCGGTTTTACAAAAAGCGGATAAATAAAATCATCAGGGCGAACGTACGTTTCACGCACCAGTGATCTAAGATGAGAATTCATACGTGTCCGGCGTAAACGATCCATAATGAGGCTCCGATACAAAATTAAAGGAAAGATTGTACCTCCACTATGATTAATAAACCATTTTTTCAGAAATGGACATTATAATGACACCAATGAAAACAGCACCTATTTTTGAAAAATCTGAAATTGCCAATCTTCCGACTAAATATGGACACTTTAAAGTTCGTGCTTATAAAGAAGATGCTCAAGAGCATCTTGCTATCTTTACTGACAACTTTGAAAAAAGTGAAGCTCCGTTAGTACGCATCCATTCTCAATGCCTTACTGGTGATACGTTTGGAAGCATTAAATGCGATTGCAATAATCAGCTGCACAAAGCCCTTGAGCTGATCGCTAAAGAAGGTGGACTCATCATCTATCACGCGCAAGAGGGGCGAAATATTGGTCTGCTCAATAAGCTTAATGCCTATGCGCTTCAAGATCAAGGACGCAATACGATTGAAGCCAATGTTGAACTAGGCTTCCAGCCAGACCAACGAACCTATGATGTTGTCCGTGAAATATTCAATGACTTTGGACTGACAAAAATTCGACTTCTTACTAATAATCCTGCCAAGATATTGGTCGTTGAGGGGCTAAATGTCGAAATAGTCGAACGTATTCCTGTTATTATCGATTCCAACCCTTATAATGAAGGGTATTTAAAAACTAAAAAAGATCATATGGGACACTATCTTGACTAATTTACACCGATTAATGAAGGAACATAATATTACTGTCGACGAACAATTTTATGTCTATGCCCAAAAGTATAAAGAATTATTGGAAAAATGGAATAAAGTTCATAACCTCACCGGGGCTAAGACAGCCGCACAAATTGATAGCTTCATCGTTGATGCCATCGCCCCTATCACTTTTCTACCTCCCGTAAAAACAGCTATGGATATCGGCACAGGAGCAGGATTTCCTGGGATGATACTGGCTATGGGAATGAAAGATACTCATTTTACCCTCGTAGAGCCTTTGGCAAAACGTGCCAGTTTTTTACAGTTTGTAAAAGCCGATTTAGGTCTTAAAAATGTAGAGGTAAAAGCGATTCGTGTTCAACAGTTACCGCCACAGCCTTATGACCTGATTACCTCTCGTGCCGTAACCGATACAACAATGCTTTTGCAACTCTCTGAACCTTTTCGACAAAAAGGGAGTCTTTTACTCTTTTACAAAGGGGAAAAAGTGTACGATGAAGTAAGTGAACTCTCAAACTATAAAATCATTGAAATGGTCAACCGCCATTATCTTCTCATCGAGTCATAATCATGTTATTTAAACTTTTACTACTTGGTGGTTTTATCACTGTTGTCTATTACACTTTCTTTAATAAAAAAACTCTTCCAAATCCCAATAAAGACAACCAAAAACCTGAAGAACCAATGATAGCATGTGCAAAATGTGGAACGTATACAGATGTCAAAGAAACATTTATCCGTGATGGATACTACTATTGTTCACGCGAATGCATGGAGGCATAACATGATACTTTTCGGCCATCCGCTGATCCCCTCGGAGCGTTTTTATCACGTAGAATCTCTCGAAGCGATTGCAAAAACTCCTGCTAATTCCATCATTGCTCTCTTTTTTGGACCACAGAATCTTGATCTTATACTCTATCTTAGAGCCAATAAAATCCGTTTTGCATTGTATGTTACCTCAACAACCGAAGCAGTCCTTGCAGAGAACATGAATGCTAACTATTTATTGGTTCATCCAAAAGTTGGTCAAGAGATTCAAAAAGTGGCCGAGCATTATATGTTTGATGCCAAAGTACTCGGATATATTGAACAAGAAGATCAGCTTGAAAAGCTAATAGAAATGCGACTAGACGGTGCTGTATTTATCGAGGCAATTGTCAAAAT
Organism: Sulfuricurvum sp.; assembly: GCA_030694265.1. Taxonomy (GTDB): domain Bacteria; phylum Campylobacterota; class Campylobacteria; order Campylobacterales; family Sulfurimonadaceae; genus Sulfuricurvum. The sequence goes on along the minus strand of JAUXYP010000002.1, from coordinate 266,223 downwards.
TACCTCTTAATGAGACCACTCTCTTTTTAAATCTTTATCCAAACACGCCAGGATTTCATATCCTATCGTACCTACGACTTTTGCATACTCATTGGCGTCATTAAAAATCAACAGTTCATCAGCATCGGTTGAAAATGCGGCGCTGTCCATTGAAATACGACCGCGTAAAGCAATCCCCTCAGGGGTCACGTATTGATTCGATGCTGCCCTGTCCAAACCGTTGGCATAACCCAAATCATACGTAGAAATTACCTCATCAGCACTTGCTTCATAAATACCGTTGTACCCTACTCTCTGCCCTGTCTTGAGCGTACGCGTAGCAATTTTATCACCTATCAAAGAAAGTACCGGCTTTAATGCAGGCTGTGAAAGCGTAAAATCCATCTGTAAACATCCATACAGTGCGATGCCGATGCGCACTATCTCGTCTTCACATTGCGATGAGCGAAAGGCACCCGCTGAATTTGAGATATGAAAGCGCACGTTCCATCCCTCTTTTTTCGCTAATTTTACTGCTTTTTCTTTAAGGCCATCAAATGCCCTGCGTTGCCAAAACCACTCTGAACTCAAGACATCGGCACTCTTGAAATGACTCATAATACCGACACACACAAGCCCCTGCTGGGACATGCGTTTGAACGCTTTTTCCAAATCATCGATCGCGATCCCATGACGGTGCATTCCCGTATCCATTTTCAGTTCAACACGCGTCCCTTTTGGAAACTTTTCAATGGATTCAAGGGTATTAATGACATAACGAAAATTAGAATTGCTCACACCTGGAAAATCAGCCAAAATCAAAATGTTTTCAAAATACTGTGCAATTTCAAGCGCTTCGGATTCTAGTCGGACCACCGCTTGCGTAATCCCGTATTGGGATGCTGCTTGAGCAATTAAAACAGCTCCATGACCATACGCATTGTCTTTTAAGACCACGGCTATTTTATCTTTTGCACCAACTTGCTGTGCGATAATGTCAAGATTAGAATAAAGTGCCTCACGGCTTAATTTTATAGTTCCCATTTAAATATTATATTGTAAGGTCACTTAATGCGCTACTTTCCTGCCGAATTTGAACCCCAAAGTTTTGTTCAACTCATCTTCCCCCATCCTCAAAGCGACTGGGCACCCTATCTCGAAGAAGCTCGTGCCACCTTTGTGAATATCGCTAATGCCGTTGCCAAATACCAACCCTGCTTGATCATCTGTGATGATGTTGATGTCGTTAAAAGCTATTTTTCCGATCACACCGATCTGATCTTCATTTCTTATCAAACCGATGATACCTGGGCACGTGATTGCAGTGTTTTGAGCGTCATTGACGAGGATGAAGATGAAGCGCTGCTGTTGGATTTCACCTTTACCGGATGGGGCGGAAAATTTGATGCATCACAAGACAATGCAATGAGTTCTGCGATCGCAAAAGTATATGGTGCCCCTATGCAAAAAATCGATCTTATTTTGGAGGGCGGCGGCGTTGAAACAAACGGTAACGGATCATTGCTGACCACCGCAGAGTGTCTGCTCAATCCCAATCGCAACCCTCATATGAATAGAAAACAAACCGAAGCGATGTTAAAAAAAGAGTTTGGCGTGGAGCAAATTTTATGGCTCAATCACGGTTATCTCGCAGGCGATGACACTGACAGCCACATTGATACCTTAGCGCGCTTTATTGACATCGATACGATCATGTATGTCAAATGCGATGATAAAAACGATGAACACTACGAAGCACTCAAAAAGATGGAAGAAGAACTCCAAGCTTTTCGTGATGTAGAGGGTGAACCGTTTGAACTCATTGCACTACCGATGTGTTCTCCTGTATTTTATGATGGTGAGCGTCTTCCTGCAACCTATGCCAATTTTTTGATTATCAACGATTCGGTTTTACTTCCTGTATATAATGATCCACATGATGCTCAAGCCATTGCAATTTGTGAAAAAGCATTTCACGGGCGGGATATCATCCCCATCGATTGTTCCGTCCTTATCCGTCAGCATGGTTCACTGCACTGTGTCACAATGCAGTTTCCCGAAGAAGTTTCACTAAGAGCCGACTAAAAAGGCCTCGCTTAACACTAATGTAACACTTTTATTTTATTATTCCTTCATATTTATCGAAGGAATACCAGTATGAATAAATTCTCTCTCCTCTCATTCGCGGCTATCGCAGCCCTCGCTTCTGAGCCCGTAGCCATACAAAAAATTACTGTAGAAGCTTCAGCATCTAAAGCAGATAGCAAAAGTGTTGAAGCCGATGAAATGGTTAAATTTTCTCGTCAAAGCGATTTAGCAGAAATGCTTTCAAACACTCTCCCTGAGATCACTCATGTGCGTAACAGTGCTGTTGGAAATGACATCATCCTACGCGGTTTTCGCAAAGACAATCTGGTCATCACCATCGACGATGCAAAAGTATGCGGTGCATGTCCTAACCGTATGGATCCCCCTTCTATGCACGTTTCATCAAGCCAAATTCAAAGTGTAGAAGTTCAAGAAGGTCCGTTTGATGTAACCCAATTTGGAAGTCTTGGTGGCAAAATCAATGTCGTGACCAAAGACCCTGAAAAAGGAATTCATGGTGAAGTCTCCGCAACCTTGGGAAGCTTTGATTATCGTAAACTCTCTACAACGGTAGAAGGCGGAAATGATAAAGTCCAAGCACTTGTCGGTTTTAGTCGCGAAACCTCTGGACAGTATAAAGATGGCGACGGTAAAACGTTGGTAGAGCAAACAAATTTACTAACGAATACTGCAGGGCAAAAATACGCTACAAGCCACAAAGATGACAATGCCTATGAACGTAATAACTTTTGGACAAAAATCGTAGGAAATATTAGTAATAATCAAAAGCTTACCATGAGTTATTTTGGTGACCGTGCCGATGATGTTCTCTATCCACGCTATCGAATGGACGCTCAAGTCGATGACACTGATATGTTCAATCTCAAATATCAGCTTTTAAATCTTTCTGATTTTTCTGATGAACTAAAAATCGAAGGATACCATTCAAAGGTAGCTCATGTAATGAGTAATGATTTTCGTACCGGGGCAAGTAACCCAACTATGAATATGGTCGCTCCTGTTGATGCAACTATACAAGGTGCTTCAGTTGAAAACACACTGACCCTTGCTGGAACAAAAGTTTCCGTAGGACTTGATGGTAGTATTCGTAATTGGAATGGTACAAAATTCGCCAGAAGCAATCCTGCCGCAATTAATATTATCATCCCTGATGTTGATACAACCAATATCGCTTTGTACGCAAAAGCGCTCAAAACAATTGGAAACTATGAAATTAGCGGTGGTATCCGTTACGATGATACCACTATTGATGCCAACCAAGACTTGGCATTGATCGATGCCAACACAACTGCTAACCGTACTTTTATGACAAATATGAAAGATCGTGATTACAATAATATCAGCGCTAACGTACTCGCGAAGTACAACTACACAAAAAATACCAATGTATTCATGGGGCTTGGACAATCCGTCCGTGTACCCGATGCAAAAGAACTCTATTACGTTCCAAGCGGAAACATCAACCTGAATGAAACCATCAATCGTGAGATCGATTTAGGAGCGGAACACACTACTGGAAGCTTACATCTTAAAGGAACTGTATTTTATAGTGATCTAAAAGATTATATTTATCAATACAAAAATACTTCAACAGCTACAACATGGGCAAACATCGATGCAACAATCTATGGTATTGATCTTAAAGCCGATGTACTGCTTAATAACGAATGGAGAACAGAAACAGGAATGGCCTATCAAAAAGGGACCAAAAAAGATCCTTCACAGCTGACAGGAACTGCCACGCAAACCGATAAAGATCTAGCAGAAATCCCACCGATGAAAGGACGTGCTGCATTGGTATTTGACAATAGCGTTCACTACGCGATGGCAGAGTGGATTGGAGCCACAAGTCAAACCATTGATGAAAACAACGGTGAAAAAGAGATTGCTGGATACAGTATTTTTAACCTAAAATATGGTGCAGAACTCGGTAAAGGTTTTTCACTTATGACCGGTATTAATAACATCTTTAATCGCACGTATGCTGTCAGTAACAGTTATATCGGAAATGAATTATTAGCCGAAGGTTCAATTCCTCTCGTTCTCAATGAACCAGGTCGTAACTTCTACGCAACTCTTAGCTACAAGTTTTAATCTTTCCCCTCGGGGAAACCCAAATCTCTTAAAACGCTTTCACTTTAAAGGTGTCTTTATCTACATAATACGTATTTTGAAAATCAAAGGCTTTGCGTTTCACAGGTTTTGTACGCAATTTTTCTTTAAATATTTTATCCAGTTTAGTGCGGATAGCCACAAATTGACGATATTCTTTACCCGTAAAACCTTCTGTTTTTTTCTTCATAACGCTCATTGGGTTAATTGGGGTACTACCATCGTACATACCAAAATGCAAATGGGGACCCGAAGAAAGCCCGGTAGAACCTACAAAACCGATCATTTCACCTTGCTTAACCTTTGATCCATTATGGATTCCTTTTTTAAACCCTTTTTGATGTGCATAAAGGCTGACCAATCCATTTGCGTGTCGTATTTTGATTGTGTTTCCATACCCATTCGAATATCCGCAAAAACAAACTCTTCCCTCGCCGGTAGCCAAAATCTGCGTTCCGGGACGAGCACCAAAATCAACCCCTACATGCGCACGATAACGGTGGAGTACAGGGTGATAGCGTCGTTTGGTAAAGCCTGATGTCATGCGTGCATTACGAATAGGAAGCTTAAAGAGAAACTTCTCAAATTGTGCCCCTTTTGCATCATAATAACGTCCATCCGTGTGTTTATAAACCGCGTAGCGTTTACCCCCAATTTCAATCATCGCTCCTGCTACTTCAGGCATCGAAAAATATTTTCCTAAACGGTATTTTTGCTCATACACAATAACCAAAGGATCACCTGGTTTAATGTCTTTTTTAAAATTCACTCTACCCTTGAACATCTTGACAAATCTGGACGCCAACCTTGTGGAACCAGTAGCCTTCAGAATATCATCATAAGGAACTGTTTGAATTTCTGTATACAGTACCTCATGATACATTTCAGCTACAATCGGGATGACATGTATTTTATAGCGTTTTTTGGAAGTGAGATAAATTTGAAGTTGGAGTTCATCATTGACAGGTATTAAAATTTGCTGAATAATTTTTTTGTCACTCACAAGCATCTGACAATTGGCGGTAAAAGGAATATCTTCCGTCAATTGTTGATCTTCTTTATCAAGGCTGTAGAATAAAGCAAGCGGAAGCTTTTTATGTTCTAAAAAACGTAAAAAACTCTCTCCATTATTCCATTTAAAAGGCTTTACCGATGAACCGAATAAAAACAGGGGTAACAATAGCAACCATAAATACCGACCCATCTATATCCTTAATTCACTATCGTGTTTTCATCTCAACACGATTATAGAATTAAATCATAGCAAAAATTCTGTTTACAAAGACTCTCTTGGCTATAATCTGTGTTATTTACAATGACAAAGGTTACCAACATGCGCATTTTATTTTTATCTCTTTTTTGTATGGGGATGCTCCAAGCCTCACCTATTTCCACCCCTCTTCTTGATACTAATGAACATAGCGGAAGCATTCAAGCATCCCAATTAAAAGTGGGCATGAGCGGCTTTATTGTCCGTCATTTTGATGATAAGCACAGCAGTATCATTGCCAACGCACGCGTATCCGCGCTCAATACCGATACCAATCGTGCACAAATTGATATTTCACCCTACGATGGTTTACGCCAAAACTCTTTACCAAACGGAAATTGGAAAGCACGAGCTAACGATGAAGTAGTGATCGCTTATGATTATGAGCGTGCGTTGTTTATTGCTCCCAATGATGACGCCTATGATACCCTTACCAAAAGTATCCCTAATGTTGAATGGGTACACCCGGATACCTATGCTACGTACCTCTCTCATGAAGGGCATCCTACTCCTCTTGTTGAAGATTTTCATAAATTTTGTACTGCCAATTCTATAGGCTTGCTCTACATACAAAGCGCAGACACCCTTTTCACACTTGATTGCAAAAATTTTGCACTGCTGCAAACCGCTGCGGTAACTACTCTTAAAAAAGAGTCTATGACTCCATTTTACACTCGTGCCCCTGCAATACGTGCCAATTGGTTTGGAGCCGGAAGTTCACGACTGAAAAGCTATGAGCCCTATTATCTTGAAGAAATCGCTTTAAATAATTCCAAAAACAAAGAGTTATATGAACTCTACAAAGCAAAATTTAGTGAAAAAAGTGCACTATTGCACAATTTTGACGTGAAGGAATAAATATGCTTCCATCCGGTGCCCTTGACTTTTTTACCCAATTGTTGGGAAAAGAGAATGTCTACAGTGATAAAGCCCATCTTATCGCTTATTCGTATGATGCAACACGTGAACGTTTTGAACCGGATGCCGTTTTGTTTCCTCGGCATGAACAAGACGTTAGTGAGATTCTAAAATATTGTAACGAGCACCGTATCGTCCTCGTACCTCGCGGTGCGGGAAGTGGATTTACCGGTGGTGCGTTGCCTGCCAATGGTGGAGTCGTTCTTGGTTTTGAAAAACACATGAACAAGATATTAGAAATAGATATGCAAAATATGGTGGCCATTGTTCAACCCGGTGTTATCAATATGGAGCTACAAAAAGCGGTGGAGGAGGTCGGTCTTTTTTATCCTCCTGATCCTGCCAGCCAAGAGTACTCTACCATCGGCGGAAATGTCAACGAAAACGCGGGAGGAATGCGCGCAGCGAAATACGGTATTACCAAAGACTACGTCATGGCCATTCGTGCCGTTTTGCCTAATGGAGACATTATCAAAGCAGGCAAACGAACGATCAAAGATGTTGCCGGCTATAACATCGCCGGTATTTTGATCGCATCCGAGGGAACGTTAGCCGTCACAACCGAAGTAACGCTCAAACTGCTTTCAAAACCAAAAATGACCAAAACAGCTATGGGTATTTTCGCAACAGTCAAAGATGCAATGGAAGCGGTTTACAAAACTATGGCCAGCGGCGTTACCCCTGTCGCTATGGAGTTCTTGGATAATCTCACCATACGAGCTGTTGAGCAAACCTACCACAAAGGGCTACCTATCGAAGCGGGTGCTATTTTAGTCACCGATGTGGATGGTAATCTCGAAGAAGACCTTGATTTTCAATTGGGACAAATCGAGAAAGTCTTCCGTGAAAATGGATGCAGTGATTTTAAAATTGCTCAAAATAAACAAGAAGCGGCTGATTTATGGTTTGCACGACGTAATGCGAGTCAATGTTTATCCGTGTACGGTTCCAAGAAAATCAATGAAGACATTACCGTTCCTCGCTCTGCATTACCGGAACTACTCGAAAAGTTTGACCTTATCGCCAAAAAATACAACATCAATATCCCGTGTTTCGGACATACGGGGGATGGTAATGTTCATACCAATGTGATGGTAGACGGCAAAGATCCGGAACAAGTAAAAATCGGGCACATGGCCATCGTAGAAGTTTTCCAAACTACGGTTGATTTAGGTGGAACTCTTAGCGGAGAGCACGGTATCGGATTATCAAAAGCCCCTTATATGTCTATGGCATTTACTCCAGAGGAAATGGCGCTGTTTCAATCCATAAAACGTGCTTTTGATCCTAACAACATTCTTAATCCATTTAAAATGGGCCTTGAATAAGCCATGAAAATCAAAGTAGCGCTCAGACATCTCAAACTTTTTATACTGATGATGTTTGATCGTGACATAACGGTTTATGCTTCAAGTCTGAGCTTTTATACAATTTTTACCGTTGTACCACTGCTCATTATCTCTTTGAGCCTTATTGCCAACGTTCCTGTATTTAGCGAACAATACGGCAAAATCCAAATTTTCATTTTTGACAGTATCATGCCGGTTCAAACAGCTGCCATTGCAGGCTACCTAGAATCTTTTTTCAAAAACTCGGTTCAATTAGGAGTGATCGGATTTACAACGATGGTCGTCTCTTCTTTACTGTTTTTCCAAAACTTTGAACACATTGTCGGAAAAATTTTTAAATCAGAACAACGCGGCGTATGGGAATCCATCACCACCTATTGGACACTCATTACCCTGACCCCAATCGTGTTGATCGCCTCCATGAGCCTTGAAGCGTATCTCCAATCTCATATGAGCGGAATTGCACTCAAAGCCCTCTCTGTCTTCCCATTTTTACTGCTGTGGGGTATCTTTTTTCTTGTTTATAAAATCGCTGTCAATGCCGATATCTCTCCCAAAGCAGCAGCCATTAGCTCATTTGTCGTTGCACTGGTTTGGGGAATGGCCAAAAACAGTTTTGTCCAATACGTTTTTTACAACAAAACCTACGCAACGATGTACGGTTCGTTTTCAGCGCTTATCTTTTTCTTTTTATGGATCTATCTGTCGTGGATCATTGTCATTTATGGAATGAAATTATGCTATTTGATAAACCGCGCCTATCAACGCAGTGCTACCCAAAATACCCAAAGCCAAAAACGCGATTTTGAAACGCATCGCTAGCATTGCCAGCACAATACTTAAAACCCCGCTCCACATCGGGATGCTCACTGTATGAATATCCCCTGCATTAAATAACTCCATTAAATAGGGGTCCAAAAGATCCCCCCATGGCGTCAGATGCAATGCCAAAACGGCTGGATAATAGAGATTAAAAAGCAGTGCTAGCGGAATCGATCCGATATGCCAAAATCCAAAGCTCCCAAAAATAGCCAATGAAATAGGTAACATCACCAGATAACACCAAAGATGCAATGCCAAAAATATTTGCCAAGGCTTCCAGTGTTCGTAATAACGTACAAAAATAAAAATACTCAGCACCCCAAAAGAGGAGAACCAAAATCCCAATGAAAAAAAGAGTTTTGGAAAAAATGCCAACAAAAGACCCAGCGCGATTAAAAGGGTTTGAAAAGAGACGATTTTAATCCCACGATCATATAAAAAATATCCCACTGCAAGCATTCCAAACGATCTTACCATAGGGGGTATAAATTCTAAAGCCCATAGATAAAAGAACAGCATCCCCAATACAATGAAAAAAAGATCACGATTGCCATGACGGTAGGGAAAATAACGATTTTGAAACCAACGATAAACAGGGCGAAGAAAGAAAAAAGCGATCAGACTCAGTATTCCAAAATGATATCCGCTAATGGATAGAATGTGACTCAGCCCCATAGCCCCTACGAGTTTTTGAAACTCTTGACTCATCGGCGTTGCCACAAAAAGTGCCCCGTAAAGTTCTTTCATCGTTTCTTCTTCATGAACCAGTGCGATAGAGCGATACCAACGCTCTTTTAGGCTCAACGAGGGATAAACCTCTTGAATACTTCCTCGTGCACGAAATCCTCTGAGATAATCCAAAAAAGTCACATTTTTGATCTGAAGCTCCACCAACACTTCTCGTCCGCGTAAATCCCGTAAATAAGGGCTCATGACACATCGACATAATGAACCGTTGTCAAGACGAAGTTTTAGTGAGGTTTTGGACTGCTGTCCGATCAAACGCACTTCTTGATCAATTACCTCTGCTCGTATCAGCGGATTATCAAAGCGTTTAAATTCTGTAAATTGGGAATATTCCCAAGAAAGAGAAAGAGCGGCAATCAGAAGAAGGAAGAGGATAAAAAGGGCGCCGTTTTTGAAATCGAAGAGATCAACGCGCTCCAGTTTAGACATTTAGAATGGAATTATTGGCATTGAAATTTTCTCAACATTCTCATCATCAAGATTCATAACAGCTGGTTTCATGTCGATACTTTCATAGACAATCTGCGCCGCACCAAAGGTCGGTTTATCGACAAAACGGGTAAATTTTTTCTGGAACATTAGTTTTACATGCCCAGTGGGACCATTACGCTGTTTTCCGATTATGATCTCGGCCTCTTCCTCTTCTTTTTCCACGTATTTGGAAATAAACTCTTTACCTGAGGCAATCGAATCTTTTTCCCTCTCTTTTTCCTCTTTATACAAATAGACATCGTTACGGTAAACAAAAAGGATAATATCCGCATCCTGCTCAATCGAACCCGATTCACGAATATCGCTGAGCATCGGACGCTTATCGGAGCGTGATTCTAGAGAGCGGTTTAGCTGAGAGAGGGCAACGATCGGGATTTCAAGCTCACGTGCCAACATTTTGAGTCCGCGTGAAATCTCACTGACTTCTAGGTGACGATCTTTTCCCCCTACTCCACTCATAATTTGGAGATAGTCGATGACTGCAAGTTCGATCTCTGGATGACGGCTTTTGAGTTTACGCAATTTTGAACGGAGTTGATTGATATTCAACGAGCCATGATCATCTACAAAAAGCTTGCTGTGTTTCATTTTATCCACAGCATCATTCAGTCGTTTGTATTCCTCAGGATTCATATCCCCCAAACGTAAACGCTGAAGCTGAATAGAGGTTTGAACACTTAACAGTCGCAGCATCAGTTGCTCTGCAGGCATTTCCAGAGAGAAGAAAGCGACCCCTTTTCCCTTTTCGAGAAGATTTTGTATCATATTGAGGGCAAAGGACGTTTTTCCCATAGCAGGACGCGCTGCAACGATGACAAGATCCCCTTTTCCAAATCCGGTCGTCATTTTGTTCAGCTCAGCGAATCCTGTATCAACACCCACCAAAACAGCATCTCCGCGTTCACGCATCTCTTGAATATACGCCATGGTGTCTTCAGTGATTTTCACAGCATCCTTAAAATCGGTTGCTTGTGAACTTTGGGTAATCTCATAGAGCTTTTTCTCTACCAAGTCCACAACATCCGCACCACAAAGATCTTCACTCATCGTAACACGCTTGATCTCTGTCGTGAGTGTGAGTAAATGGCGCTTCATCGCCTTATCTTTTATCTCTTGGACATAGGCCGTGGTATTAGAAATAGGGTTCGCCGTGAGAATATCGACCATAACCCGTTCATCAAACTTTTGTCTCCCATTGAGCTCTTTTTTGATAAACTCTTCATCAATGGGCAAATCACGATGTGCCAGTGTCAGCATCGAACGATAAATTTCTTGATGCGCTGCGAGATAAAAATCTTCAGGAGTCAATACCGCTTCAAAATCATCGAATTGGGCAGGATCAAAAATAATAGAGCTTAAAATAGAACGCTCAAAGGCTAAATTATAAAGCGATTCTTCCACTTAGTCTTCTTCCTTTGCCATTTTTTCAACCTCTTCTACAAAACGATCGACGAGCTCATCTTCACTTAGCCGTGCAACCACTTCCCCTTTGACCATTACCAAACCTGATCCTTTGCCATACGCGATAGCCACATCGGCATGTTTTGCTTCGCCGATGGCATTTACCACACACCCCATGACCGATATGTCTAGCGGTTTTTTGATATGTTTCGTTCGTTCTTCGATAACCGCGACGGCAGAAACCAAATCAGCCTCAATGCGTCCGCATGTAGGGCATGAGATAATATTAACACCATCTTTCGCTGCACCACTGTCTTTGAGTATTGCGCGCCCGATTTTTATCTCTTCTTCGAGCTCACCCGTGATTGATACACGCATCGTATCGCCGATACCATCGAGTAAAAGTGCCCCTAAGCCAATAGCGCTTTTGATTGTCGCGTGAAAAATGGTCCCTGCTTCCGTAACACCCAAGTGAAACGGATAGTCGTTTTTCGGACGTAACATCCGGTACGCGTCTACCGTACGCTGTACGTCACTGGCTTTGAGAGATACTTTAATATCCGTAAATCCTAAATCTTCGAGAAACTTGATGTTGTATTCGGCTGAGGCTACCATCCCCTGGGCCGTTTGTCCGTAACGCTGTTCGAACTCTTTTTCCAAACTTCCGGCATTGACCCCAATACGAATAGGGATATGCCTCTCTTGACACGCTTTTACAATCTCTCGTATACGTGATTTTTCACCGATGTTTCCGGGATTAAATCGGATACAATCCACCACTTCTGCAGCAATAAGTGCTAATTTATAGTTAAAATGGATATCGGCAACAAGCGGCAGCGAAATCTGCTCTTTAATCGCCTTGAGTGCCAATGCGTCTGCCTCTTCAGGTACTGCGACGCGAACAATGTCGCACCCTGCAAAATGGAGACGATTGATCTGCTCAACCGTTGCTGCAACGTCCGAAGTGCGCGAATAGGTCATCGACTGTACCGATATCGGCGCATCACCACCGATGGCGACATTTCCGACGTAAATTTTCCGAGTTGGGTAACGTGTAATCATAGGGTGATTGTAGCTTGTTGGATGTTAATTTTACGTAAACTCTATGGGGTCCATGTCAATCTCCATCATCGGAGATTTTACCGACTTGATGGCGCGTATGAGTTGGGTACTTTTATCACTGCGCAGCAAAATCTGGAAACGGTATTTCCCCCCGATTTTTTCAATGGGCGATGCACCATACCCCACTACCTCTATGGTAGGTATTGTCCCAAATTTCCTTGCCGCTTCTTCCATTACCTCTTTTGCCTTAAGGCCATTGGCGTGTGAATACAACAATCGCGCCAGTTTTTTTTGAGGCGGATATTTACCTTCCCGTAAACGCAGTTCACTTTGTAAAAACAGTTCGTAATCGTCTAAATAGGGTCTGAAAAAAGACTCATTAAAACTTTGGACTATAACAGTAGAGTCATCCTTACGCCCGCTTCGCCCTGCAATTTGTATGAGTAGAGAGAGCGCTTTTTCTCTCGAGCGGTAATCGGCTTGCGCCAACAAATTATCAATCCCCATCACCACAGCAAGCGTGATGTCATGATAATCATGCCCTTTTGAGAGCATCTGTGTCCCTACGAGCAAATCTATTTCACCATTGTTAAATGCCTTGAGTGTTTTAATCAGCTTATTTTGAGTCGTGATCACATCACGGTCAAACTGCGCCACGTGTATATCATCGGTCAGTGTCCGCATATGCTCCACCGCTTCTGCTGTTCCTAAACGTGCATTCGTGAGTTTTGAACTTTGACATTTAGGGCATAGTCGCGGTAGTACTTCGGTGTAGTTACAATAATGACACTTCAACGCTTTGGCATTGCGGTGCAGACTCATTCCTACACTGCAAAATGGGCACTCGATGGTATAACCGCAACTGTCACACATCATGTATTTGAAATTGGCACGTGTGGGGATAAAGACGATCCCTTGATGCCCTTCTTGATAATTTTTAACTATCGCTTCATCGATAAAAGAGGTCAATGCTTCAATGGAAGGTTCAAACACAAACGTCCGCTTAGACGTGTAATACCCCCCACGTAGACGAAAACAAGGGTATTTTGCATAACTGGATAAGCTGGGTGTCGCACTGCCTAGTACTACGGGGATGCTGAGCATCTTCCCTGTATAAATAGCCATATCCCGTGCATTGTAACGGGGGCGTGAAGAGGATTTGTAACTCTCATCATGCTCCTCATCCACCACAATAATCCCCAAATCTTTGAGCGGCAAAAACAGTGCCGATCGTGGACCTGCAACGATATGGGCACTTCCATCATAAATTTTAGTCAATGCAATCTTCTTTTGCTTCGGTGTCATCTTTGAATGCCACAGTACAAACACCTCTCCAAAATGATGCTTAAAGCGTTCTTCCATTTGAGGGGTGAGAGAGATTTCTGGAAGCAACAGTAGCGCACGCTTCCCCTCACTCAAAATCTCATCCATTCGTTTCATATAGATTTCACTTTTCCCTGCACCTGTATCGCCGAACAATAAAGACACGGTATATGAGCGGATAAAATTAAGAGCTTCTTCTTGCGTAGAAGAGAGGGTAATATCAACAGGGATCCGTTCGCCCTGAGCCTGTCGAAGGGTAATCTGTGGTTCGATAAGCTCACCACGAACGGAATAAGGCACACATAAATTAAGCGCTTCACCAAGAGAACACCCATAATACTCTGCCATAAATTGCGCCATTTGAATTTGTGCGTGAGAAAAGAAAAAAGGGAGAATTTCGATGATCGGTTGGGTTTTAAAATCAGGCTGTACAGTGCTGTCAATCACAACACCCTTCATTTCGCGCTTACCAAGAGTAACCGAAACCTGAGTACCAACTTCTAGGAGAGTATCACCGTCATAGGTAAGTAGCTCAACAGGAGAGCCCAAGAGAGAAATAAAGTAATATTGCAAAAGTTATGTTAGTTCACTAAAAGACCGCAACTAGTCCCATTAGTACAAGTGAATGTACCATTAGTAGGGTTATAAGTAAAGCTATTATCACTCCCCAACACACGATACTTATATACCCAGCTTGTCCCATTTTGATCAGCAGAGTTTTGCCAATGACCATTTGTATTTGCTTGTGTCACAATCCCGTATTGTAAAATCGTACTCGTAGCTGTTCCATTATTATCAAAAAGGGTAGCTGTATTATTATGAAGCTTATTTATATACGCACTATCTCCTCTTAAAAGCCGCCCCTGACGTTCACTCACTATCGCTGAACGAATCGCTGCAACATCACTGCGTCCTTTGGCTATTTGTGCATCATCACGTGTTGCAGCAAACTTTGGGATAGCGATAGCAGACAATATCCCTAATACAACAATAACAAATATCAATTCTATCATCGTAAAAGCAGTTCGTTTCATAATCTAATCCTATTGCGCTGAATTCTACGATTGCCCTGCAATCCCATAAATCAATTCAAAATATATAAATTCACACCGCTATACAATAGCGATGTGAAAAGTTTTCACTTATGATTAAATTGTAATGCGACTACCACCAAATGAGTGAGTGTTAATTAATTTATTGTTACTTACAGCATCCTGGATACCACTACATAGCGTTTCAGTTGAGTTTGTCTCATTTGATACGACCATGGTACCGTTAGTTTCTAATACAAATTTTACACAGTTAGTACCTGTCACAGGATTATAATATAGCGTAGACTGAGCAGTTGGACTAAGCGTACCAGAATAAGTGACATTTGTTCCTGCTGGATCAAATTTACCATTCGCAGTATAATACGCACCAAGATCACTTACCATAGTCGCCACATCAGAAGCGCCTTTTGCAATTTTCGCATCATCACGTGTTGCTGCAAGTTTAGGAATGGCAACTGCTGCCAAAATACCAAGAATAACGATAACAAAGATCAACTCGATCATAGTAAAACCAGAACGTTTCATGGCTTACTCCTTATAGGTAGAAAAAAGTAGTTACACTCGTAACTCTGAACACCATTATGTGCCTTTTACTCTTAAAAAATAATTAATTCACTGTTCACTAAAAATAATAATTTATTATTTAATTTCAAAACAATTCATTCTCTTTAATTACGATTAAACATAAGGGGCGTATAATTCGCGCCATATTGTCACTACACCCTTTTACAGGGGCTAGTGTATCGAGACATAAAGGGACAGCAACACCATGATATCCGCAGAGATTGAAACGCTAGGGATTAAAAACGCTCAAAAGATTTTTCACAATCTGAGCTTTGATGAATTGATCGAACATGAGTTGCGAAATGGCGAGTGCGCCCTTACCAGCAGCGGTGCCACTACGGTTGACACCGGTATTTTCACGGGCCGTAGCCCTAAAGACAAATATTTTGTCAATGAAGACCCGTCCAATAAATACATCGCATGGGGTGATGTTAATAAGCCTATTGACAAAGCAATTTTCAACGAATTGCTCGAAGTAGCCCGTGAGCAGCTCTCTAATAAATCCCTTTATGTTACCGATGTATATTGTGGTGCAAGTGCTGAGAGTAAGCGATCTGTCCGTTTTGTCTCTGAAATCGCATGGCAATCTCATTTTGTCAAAAATATGTTTATCCGTCCTACTAGCGATGAGCTCACTACCTTTACGCCTCAATTTACTGTTCTCAATGCGTGTAAAGCAACCAACGATCAGTGGAAAAATCATGGTCTGAATTCTGAAGTATTTGTTCTCTTTGATGTAGAAGCAAATTTGTGCATCATCGGTGGTACATGGTACGGCGGTGAGATGAAAAAAGGAATTTTCTCCATGATGAATTACTGGCTTCCTCTCGAGGGGAAGCTGGCAATGCACTGTTCTGCCAACGTAGGTCCCGATAATGATACTTGTCTCTTCTTCGGGCTTAGCGGTACCGGTAAAACTACCCTCTCAACTGATCCTGAACGCGCATTGATCGGTGATGATGAGCACGGATGGGATGACAACGGTGTTTTCAATTTTGAGGGCGGATGTTACGCAAAAGTGATCAATCTTGATCCTTCAAGTGAGCCTGAGATTCATGCTGCTATCCGTAAGGGTGCGTTGCTTGAAAACGTCGTCTATGATGAAGACGGTATGGTCAACTACAATGATGGTTCTAAGACCGAAAATACCCGTGTCTCTTATCCTATTGAACACATTGAAAATCATAAACCCTCTCTGCAAGCTGACCATCCACAAAACATCATCTTCCTCTCTGCAGATGCATTTGGTGTTCTTCCTCCGGTTAGTAAACTTTCGAAAGAGCAGGCAATGTACTACTTCCTCAGCGGCTATACGGCTAAAGTTGCGGGAACAGAGAGAGGTATCACCGAACCTGTTGCTACCTTTAGCTCATGTTTCGGCGAAGCGTTTCTCCCTTTACATCCAACCGTATATGCAAAACTTTTGGGCGAAAAAATTGATAAACATAATGTAAATGTTTATTTGGTTAACACTGGATGGACAGGAGGAGCTTATGGCGTTGGAAAACGTATGAGCATCAAAGATACCCGTTCATGTATCCGTGCTATTCTCGATGGTTCTATTCGTGAAAGTGAATTCGATACGACCAATACATTCCGTTTTAATATTCCAAAAACACTTAAGGGTGTCGATCCGATTATTCTAAATCCACGTAACGCTTGGGCTGACAAAGAAGCTTATTTGGTACAGCGTGACAATCTAGCCGCAATGTTTATCAAAAACTTCAAAAAATACGATGGACAAAACGGTTTTGATTTCTCAGCTGCCGGTCCAAAAGTTATAGACTAAAGAATATCCGTTCCTCAAGAACGGATATTCATACTACCAAGGTACCTCGTCCGTGTTGACGTAGTTTTTACCTGTCCCATCTAAAACATCTGAACACTCTTGCTGTGCCGCTTCTTCTTTGAAACTTCCGCAATCAATTTTATACACAACTTTGCCTGATACATGATCCAATAGCATTGAGGCATGTACTTTTCCATCTGTTTTAAGCTCGTAGCTTTGCTTATTTTCCGAGAGGGTCCAACCTTTTTTCTCAAGCTCATCATTTTTTGAAAATTCTACTGAACCATTTTTATCCATACTTTGTTTTGAGACCGTTTTTGCTGCTTTATGCGCTTCAGCGATTGTTGTTGCAATAACAGCATCAGCCTGGGCAAGACTGTATTGTAAATAAGCAATATAGCCTAATCCTACAGCTGCTGCCAATGAGATTGCCATACCGGCGCGTGTGTAACCATAACGTTGCATAAGAACTTCCTTTAATAAGTAATGTAAATAATTATGCCTAATGTTTCTTAAATAATTGTCATAGAAATGTAATAGAGGAGTCCCGCTTACGCGGGGGAAGAGAAGTCTTTAGATTAGCAAGAATACGTTGAAATGAACTCGAAGGCTGTTGGACGTGCTTCATCCGGCCATACTTGTGTTTCAAATTTGTAGTGCTGATAAGTATCGATAAACAATTCACTCATTACCGGTCTTAGGAATTCATTATCACGGATAAGGGATTCAAGTGCACCACGTAGTGTGTGTGGCATTTGAGGGATCCCTTTTTCACGGATCTCATCAAGGCTTAACTCGAATAGATCTTCATCCATTGGCCCGATTGGAACCATTTTGTTTTTGATACCATCAAGTCCTGCTAGCAACATAGCCGTAAACGCAAGGTATGGGCATGAAGTAGAGTCAGGGAAACGCATTTCAATACGTGTCGCTTTTTCACCCGCACCGTATGGAACACGACAAGATGCTGAACGGTTTTGGCTTGAGTACGTCAAGATTGACGGTGCTTCAAAACCTGGGATAAGACGCTTGTAAGAGTTTGTTGACGGATTTGTAAATGCTGCGATTGCGCGTGCGTGTGCAAAAACACCACCAACATAGTGAAGAGCCGTTTCGCTCAAATTACTGTAACCACCCTCTTTGTAGAACGTATTTTTACCGTCTTTCCAGATGGATTGGTGAACGTGCATACCGTTACCGTTGTCACCGTAAAGTGGTTTTGGCATAAAGGTTACTGTCTTGCCATTGAGGTGCGCTACCATTTTGATAACGTATTTTAGCTTTTGAACGTTGTCTGCTGCATTTACAAGCGTATCGAATACGATTCCGATTTCGCCTTGACCCTGCGCTACTTCGTGGTGACCCAGGATAACTTCGAGACCTACTTGCTCTAGTACCAACATCATTTCTGCACGTAAATCAACCATAGTGTCGATTGGTGCTACTGGGAAGTACCCCCCCTTGTTACGTGGGCGGTGCCCTGTGTTGTAACCGTCTGGGAATGATTTTGCATCGTTCCATGAACCCTCTTCGGTATCTACTTCATAGTATGAGCAGTTTACTTCATCACGAATTTTGACATCATCAAAGACGAAAAATTCATTTTCAGGACCGAAATACGCAACATCGCCTACTCCAGCATGCGCAAGGTGTTCTAATGCTTTTTTAGCGATTGAACGTGGGCATTTTTCGTACATTTGACCTTTGTAAATGTCAAAAACATCACAGAAAACGATAATGGTCGGATCAGCCGTAAACGGGTCCATAAATGCAGATTGTGCATCTGGTTTCAAAAGCATATCAGATTTATTGATCGGCTGCCACGCGTCTATAGAAGAACCGTCAAATGGTAAACCAGCCTCAAATTGACCTGCATTTACTGCACTGTAACGGTAGGTAACATGATGCCATGTCCCTTTCATATCTGTGAAGCGAAAATCTACGAACTGAACATCGTTCTCTTTACAAAAACTAAAAAACTCGTCGACGCTGTTTACGAATTTACCCATGCGTTTCTCCTGAAATGTGATAATAGTTCAAAAATTATAGCGAATTAAACGTTAAACCAAAAAAGGTTACTGCTTAAATTTTAATCATTGTCCGTTCTTTGTTTCGGTATAACGCACATTCACGGTATCCCATCTGCCGTGCAAGGGCTTCTATCTCATCGCTGAACATTCCAACCTGATCGCTGCGATGTGCATCAGAAGCAAAGGTAATCGGTATATCAAAACTTGCAATCTCTTCAAGCAATTCATCCGAAGGATAAGCTTCTTTGACCGGTTTTCGTAAACCCGACATATTGATTTCAATCGTCATATCCGCTTTTTTGATCGCTTTGAGGGCATCTTTAGCTAAAAGACGAATATCAGTTTTTGGAAAAAAATTAAATACTTTGAGCAAATCAAAATGGCCGACAATGTTAAATTTTCCCAATTTCGCCATCTCTTCTACGAGAGAAAAATAGCGAATATAAATTTCATCCATATTGATATTATTATAGTGTCCTATAAATTCAGGGTTATCAAATCCCCACTCATCAATAAAATGGACAGAACCGATCAAATAATCACACGAACGTTTTAAAACTCGCTCGTCTAGATACCCGGGAAGGTAATCCACTTCATAGCCTAATAAAACGGTGATCTTATCCCGATACTGCTCTTGCGCTTGGTGCACCCACCCTTCGTACAGCTCCATCTCTTCGAACTTCATCCGATATTGGGGATCAAACATCATCGGAGCATGATCGGAAAAACCAAAATACTGTGTTCCGCACGCAATCGCAGCTTCCACGTACTCATTTACGCTTCCTGTTGCGTGATTACACAGTACGGTATGGTTATGAAGGTCAACTTTCATGCAATTTCCTATTGAAAATAATCATATTCATGATATTATAGTGCAATATTTCGCAACCTGAGGTACTAATATTATGACTCAAGAAGAACTTGATGCACTGATGAATGAAGATATTGATATGGACATGGGTGAGATAGCTAATGAAGCAGTAACCGATACCAGCGAAGAGGATAGCGAAGCGCTTTTTAATAGTATAGACGATCCTCATGGATACCGTGCTTCCGCCGTTCACAGTTGGCCTCCTCCACCTCCTACCGATGATAATAAAATGGTACATCAACTGGACGATGTAACAAAAGAAAGCGAAGAAAAAGCAACGGAAATTTTTGATCTAGTCGAGGGAATTAGTAATGATCTTACTAATGCGGAAGATACAGTTGCAGAGATTGACGACATTTTAGAAGCCAACATCGCCCTTTTTGGAACCTTATGTACTAAATTTCCTCATGTAGAAGCATTTCAAACGCAATTGGCACAAAATAAAGCAGCAAAAGCAAAAAATGCTTCTTTAAAAGATATGATGGAAACCAATATTGATACCGTCATGAATATCATGGACATTATGCAATATCAGGATATCCATCGCCAGAAAATTGAACGGGTTATCAATGTAATGCGTGCCCTTTCTACGTATATGAATCACCTTTTTTCAAGTAAAGTCGATGACTCTAAACGCGTCACTTCCGCAGTCCATCTCCCAGGTGACAATACTACAGATATTGTAAGTAGTGAAGACATCGAAGCACTGCTCGCTTCATTTGGACAAAAATAGTACTCTTATTCCCAATATCATTGGGAATAACGATTAACTCATGCGCTTCATTTTCTTAACACCTTTTTCACGGTAAAATTCCCTTAAAATTACACACGAATCGAGAACATGCTTTGAAGAAAGTGGAGCTCCTCTCCCCTGCGGGAAATTTAGAAAAACTCAAAATTGCCATTGACTATGGCGCTGATGCCGTTTATGGCGGGGTAAGCCACTTCTCACTTCGCATTCGTTCGGGTAAAGAGTTCGATCTCGAAAGTTTCAAAGAAGGGATTGACTACGCACATGCACGCGGACGAAAAGTCTACGTTACCATCAACGGTTTTCCCTTTAACTCACAACTCAAACTTCTCAAAGAGCATATTGCCACCATGGCTTCACTACAGCCTGATGCCTTTATCGTAGCCACTCCCGGGGTTTTGAAACTCGCACATCAAATCGCTCCTCAAATTCCTCTTCACCTCTCTACGCAAGCTAACGTTATGAACGTTCTAGACGCGCAAGTCTATTATGACATGGGGGCCCGCCGTATTATCGCGGCACGTGAAATATCGCTCAAAGATTTGACCATCATCAAAGAAGAGCTCCCTGATTTGGAGATTGAAGTATTTGTTCACGGATCCATGTGTTTTGCGTACAGCGGACGCTGTTTGATCTCGACGCTGCAAAGCGGCCGTGTTCCTAACCGTGGAAGCTGTGCAAACGATTGCCGATTCCCGTATGAAATGTACGCTGCCAATCCTGAAACGGGGACACTGTTTAGACTCGAAGAGCATGAGGGGGTGGGTACGTATATCATGAATTCCAAAGACCTCAATCTAGCCTCCCACATGAAAGAAATTTTAGAGAGCGGATGTATTGATTCGGTCAAAGTCGAGGGGCGTACCAAATCGCCGTATTACGCTGCGATCACTGCCAAAACCTATCGTCGTGCCATAGATGATTTTTATGCGGGGAAATTTGATGGTGATGTTTATCAGCGTGAACTCAACACCACTCAAAACCGCGGATTTACCGATGCATACCTCATCAACCGCCCTTTTGAAAAGCACGATACCCAAAACCTCGATTTCACCATGATGATGGGTACACATCAAGTTGCCGCTATTGTCGATGAGAGTGGTGAATTTTTTGAGTGCAAATACAAAACCTTTCCAGGTGATTCAATGGAACTTGTTGTTCCAGAAGGCTCCGTACTGAGTGAAATCGATAACGACATCGGGACTGTTTTTTACGACAATGGGCAATGGAGTATCCGTTTCAAACAGTTAATTGCTGAAAATGGAAAAGTCTGGGATCAAGTTCACAGTGGTAATCTAAACCGTTTTAAACTCCCGTGCGTATTACCGGCGTATACCTTTTTCCGTATCCCTGCTACCGAGGACATGGGGACAATTACTAAATGCTAGTAAAATGGGCATACCGCCGAGGTAAGCCTAGTGCTAACGTAGCCAACAGGGGCTTAGCTCCTGTAGCGTATTAAATCAATAAAAACCTAAGGACTTAAAATGAAATTTGTATCGATTATTATGGGGAGCAAAAGCGATTATGACGTTATGCAATCGTGCTCTCAAACCCTCGAAGAATTTGGCGTTCAGTACGAACTTATCATTTCCTCTGCGCATCGCTCTCCTGAGCGTACCAAAGACTATGTTATCGCTGCTGAAGCAAAAGGGGCGCAGATATTTATCGCAGCTGCTGGAATGGCCGCTCATTTGGCAGGTGTTTTAGCCTCTAAAACAATCAAACCGATTATCGGTGTTCCTATGAGTGCTTCTGCCCTTAGCGGTATTGATGCACTACTTTCAACCGTACAAATGCCTGCTGGGATGCCGGTTGCAACAGTGGCTATCGGAAAAGCGGGAGCAATCAATTCGGCCTATCTTGCAATGCAAATCTTGGCACTCGAAAATGAAGAGTTGCGAATGAAACTCCAAGAAGACCGTATTTCAAAAGCGAAAAAAGTAGAAATGGATTCTATGGAAATCGAAACTATTTTATAAGTAGGTACGCCTTTTGCTTTAGAAGTGTTAAATAACAAAAGGGTATGAAAATGCACGAACACTGGATGAGTATTCACGAATATGCCGACTTGACCAACATGGAAGTTGAAGCCGTTGAAGCTCTCATTGTTCGCGGAAAACTTACAACTATTGTTGAAGAGGGGGTTGTTCTCATCGATCCTTCACAAAGCATGGGAGATATTGTCCCAGCAACCCTCACCGATCTTAGCGCATCTCATGCCGATATCACTATGGGTGCAAGTTTCGTTGAAAAAACAATCGGTACCATTATCAACCTCCATGAAAAAGTTCTCTCTGCCAAAGAAGAGACGATTGAATCAATCAAAAATGAAAATATGTTTTTAAAAGAGGCCCTCTCTTCCTTACAAGAACTTTACGATGAAGACCGCCGCACCATCGACACACTCACCACACAGCTCAAACTTTCTGCCCAAGAAGTCGAATTTATGCGTCGTAAATACAAACTGATGTGGGGAAAAGTAATCGACGAACATGGTACTGCATGACGATCGAGCATGAATGTATTGCGTGTATTATAGGCCAAAGTAAACGGGTAGCCGAAGCAATCGGTGCAAATAATACCTTAACCCGTGCCATTACCTCTCACGTAGAAAACTCACTTGAAAACGCTGATTTCACCCTTACTCCTCCCGTGATTGCGACTCCTTTGTATGAAGAAATGGCCCGTTTGAGTCAAAAAATCGACCTCTATGATGAGCAAAAAGCACATGCCACGACGCAAGCACACCACTATATGCCATTTCTGCGAGAGACCATTGAAAAAAGTAACGATCCGTTTATGGCACTGCTTAAAACGGCAGTGGTTGGTAATGTTATTGATCTGGCCGCAGAAGTCACGTTTGATTTACACGGTTCGATTACGTCTGTATTTGATACGGCGTTTGCTCATGATGATGTGGAAGTTTTACGGGAACAGCTAAAGGATGTAAAATCTCTGCTGTACATCGGTGACAATACCGGCGAGCATCTGTTTGATGCTTTGGCGATTGAATATCTACAGCTGCTTTATCCCAAGCTGGAGATTTTTTACATGGTACGCGGTAATTTCATCATCAACGATGTCACCATGAAAGAGGCAAAAGAAGCGAATATGGATCAGCTGTGTACCCTCATCGACAGCGGTGTCAATACTCCCGGATTTGTTTATGAGCGCGCCACTCTCGAAGCACAGAACTTGTTCGATACAGCAGATGTTATCATCGCCAAAGGTATGGGGAATTATGAATGTATGACCCCAACCGTTCGCGCAAATATCTGTTTTTTACTAAAGGTAAAATGTTCCGTCGTTTCCCGCTCTTTAGGACATGATATAGGTTCTATTATCTGTAAGATAGACTAAGTTATACTTCCACCACTATTTAGCGGAGACTTTTTATGATTACATTCGGCGATATGCTTTTAAAACTTCAACAATTTTGGAATGAGCAAGGGTGCGCAATCGTTCAGCCTTATGACATTCCTGCGGGAGCAGGTACGTTTCATCCTGCCACTTTTTTGCGCTCTCTTGATTCACAGCCGTGGTCTGTAGCCTATGTCGCCCCAAGCCGTCGTCCAACCGATGGTCGCTATGGAGAAAACCCTAACCGTTTAGGAAGCTACTATCAGTTTCAAGCGCTTATCAAACCAAGCCCCGAAAATATCCAAGAACTCTATCTCAAAAGTCTCGAATACTTGGGGCTAAATCTCAAAGAGCACGATATCCGTTTTGTTGAAGACAACTGGGAATCTCCGACATTGGGGGCCTGGGGTCTGGGTTGGGAAGTATGGCTCAATGGTATGGAAGTAACGCAGTTCACCTATTTTCAGCAAGTCGGCGGCATCGCGTGTGATCCTGTCGCAGTTGAGATCACTTATGGAACCGAGCGTTTAGCGATGTATCTTCAAGGTGTTGATACGGTATTTGACATCGTGTGGAGTGAAAATCAATACGGCAAAACACTCTACCGCGATATTCATAAAGAGGGTGAAATTCAGTTTAGCAAATACAATTTTGAGATCGCCGATACTGCGATGCTGTTTGCCGAATTTGAAGCAAAATCGGCGGAGTGTAAAAAATGTTTGGAAGCCCAGCTTCCCCTTCCTGCTTATGATCTGTGCATGATGGCATCGCATACCTTTAATACCCTCGATGCACGCAAAGCGATTTCGGTCACCGAACGGGCAAACTACATTCTCAAAATCAGAGAATTGTCCAAGGGATGTGCAGAGCTGTATAAATCCCAAGAAGCCGAGCGTATTTTGCGCGTCAAAGCATAATTAGGCATTCTGCCACCTTACATTCTCCATTATTTGCGATTGTGCTACAATCGCACCATGCAAACACTCATAGGCCAAATCGATAAAATCATCTACGAGAATAGCGGTTTTTTCATCGCCGCGCTCAAAAGCGGTGAAAAAATCAGCGCCCACTATTACGAGAGTGATGTCGAAAATCTTCTCAATGCCGCCATTACCCTCAAAGGCGAATGGGAAGTTCACAAAAACTACGGCAAAACCTTTAAAGCCGAATCTCTACTCGTCAACCAAAATGAACTCTTTTTCTTCCTTAACCGCGTCGTCAAAGGCTTTACCAAAAAACTCACCGCTGAGCTTATCGAGAAATACGGGCAAGAAGGACTTATAGAAATTTTGGAAAACGATATCGAGCGCCTCATGGAGATCAAGGGGATGAACGCCAAGCGCCTTGAAAAACTCTCAAGCGGGTGGAAACAATTTCGATCCATGCGTTTGTTGGGTGAATTTCTCGCTCCTTATGGTGTCACCCCTACGCTGCTGCGTTTGATTGCTACGGCAATGAAAGGGGTTGCAGAACCCATTGATGTGATCAAAAAAAATCCCTACGGCCTCATGTCCATCAACGGTATCGGATTTAAAAAAGCAGATGAGATCGCACATCAAATGGGAATTTCCCATCATGATGAGCGCCGCATTCAAGCTGCTATGGAATACACGCTAAGCGAATATTGCGATGCTGAGGGAAACAGCTGCATCGGTCAAGACATTCTTTACAGCAAACTCGATTTACTCCTCGAGCTTAATGACGAAGAGATTTATGGTCATGCACTCGAAGACCGCATACGTGAAGACAAAATTATGCTCCTGCCCAGCGGAAGACTCTCTCCCTCACGACTGTACCAAGCTGAAAAAGTGCTTTTCGATCAGTTTGTCCGTCGAGGGAAGAGCAAAGGGGAAACGGTTTGCAAAGATTTAGAGAACTTTTTAACCGAACATTCCCTTAATCTAGGCGATCAACAACGCACGGCGCTCGAACAAATCAATGTGGGAGTAGGACTGCTGTTTCTCATTGGGTACGCAGGTACCGGAAAAAGTACGACCGCCAAAGCGCTGCTGGACCTCCTCGCACTGCGCATGGACCCCTCGCTCATTATGACCTGCGCCCTCAGCGGTATCGCATCCCAACGTATCCGTGAGCGCAGTGGCTATTCCAGCGGTACCATCCAAAGCCTGCTGGTCAAGTTCGAGTCTCAAGATACCCTGCCCTATAAAGTGGTGCTCATCGACGAAGCCTCCATGATCAACTCCACCCTTTTTGCCCGCCTGATGGTTAAAATAGCCTTCGATGCTGTCGTCATCATCGTCGGTGATGATGCACAACTCCCCCCTATCGGTGCGGGCAATCCTCTCACAGATGCAATCGCCCTCAAACTCGCACCCACCGTTATGCTCACCCAAATTTACCGCCAAAGCGCGGAACAGGCCATTGCTCTCATCGCCAATGATGTTCGTCAAGGGGTTATTCCTCCCTATAAAGAGCATTATGAAGATTTTACGTTTATTGGGGTCGATATTGCCAACCGCCATGCCCTGAAACACTCGCTTGGTCCCCAAGAGTTTGACGAGGTAGTCAAAACTAACGCCCATAATATTCTGGCTTCAATCGCACAGGTAACACTTGAACATCTCCCCTTTTCAAGACAAAAGCTAGCCGATAAAAAAATACGCGAATATCTGACAGCGTTTCAGGTAATCTCTCCTATGCGAAGCCATGCACTGGGTGTTGACAATCTCAATATCCTCCTGCAAGAGTACTTTAATCCAAACCCAAAGAAAAAAGTCAAAACCCACAAAGGGGAGTATCGACTTTTGGATAAAGTCGTCCATACCAAGAATGAAAATATGCCCTCCTATACTACAGAACAGTTCAAAGAAAACGGTGACCCCTCTGAGCGCAGAATCTTCAACGGTATGTGCGGCCTTATTTTCAGACTGGATGAAGAAGAAGAGCTGTGTTATGTCTTTTATCCCAATGAAGAGATCGTTGTACAGTACAAATACGATGAACTCACCAATCTGCTAAGTCTCTCTTATGCGTTAAGTGTCCATAAAGTACAGGGGATGGAGTATGATACCGTCGTTATGGTGATGAGTTTTTCCCACCTGATCATGCTCAATACAAAATTGCTTTACACCGCCATCACACGGGCAAAGGGGCACTGCTATATTGTCGGAGAATCGGGAGCTTTTGAAGCATCGTGCAGACGACTGGAACACACTAATCGACACACGGTCATGCAAGAATTGTAACCGCAATGTGATAAGATTTTGCTACAATATATCCATCATAAAGTTCACAGAAGGAATAGTAATGAAAGTATTCATTTTATCAACACTTGTAGCCAGTGCCCTCATGGCAGGCTCTCTTCAAAGTGATGCACAAAAAGCAGGTTTAAAACCTATCCCTGCTTCCAAAGCGGCATTAACAAAACTGACCTCTAATCCAAAAAATCCTACAACAGCTGCCAAAGTTGACCTTGGCAAAATGCTCTACATGGATCCGCGCCTCTCTAAAAGTGGTCTCATCAGCTGTAACACATGTCATAATGTAGGACTCGGAGGAAGCGACGGAATGGGTGCAGCAATCGGTCACAAATGGACTGCTAATCCTCATGGGCTTAGTTCCCCGACCGTCTACAATGCGGTTTTTTACAGCCAACAATTTTGGGATGGACGTTCTCCACACCTAGAAGATCAAGCACAAGGGCCTATGCAAGCAGCTCCTGAAATGGCTTCTCCTAAAGGGCTGGTCACAGATGTTGTGAATTCAATACCTGAATACGTAACGATGTTTCAAAAAGCGTACGGAAAAAGTGTCAAAATCACTTTTGAAAAAGTGGCCGATACCATCGCTGTTTTCGAGCGTACACTTGTCACACCTTCACGCTATGACGATTTCCTCAATGGAAATAAGAAAGCACTCACCGCACCGGAGCAAAAAGGGCTTAAGACCTTTATTGACAAAGGGTGCGCGAACTGTCATAACGACATCGCATTGGGCGGAACGATGCAGGCATTTGGCGTAACCGGTGAATATAAGCACATGAACGTCGGTGATTTCAAAGGAGATAAAAACGGATTGGTGCGTGTACCTACCTTGCGTAATATTACACAAACTGCTCCGTATTTCCACAATGGCCAAATCGCTACACTGAGCGAAGCAATCAAAGAGATGGGACGTATTCAGCTTGGAGCTACTCTAAGCGACGAAGAAACAGCTTCTATCGAGACCTTTCTAAAAGCATTGGATGGACGTAAACCTCAGATTACCTATCCGATGTTCCCCGCTTCAAACGCAACTACCCCTAAAGTAGACGTGAACTAATCCCGCTGATTCCCTTCGGGGAAATCACTCACACATTATTCCAACGAACTCTTTTTGATACTCCTCACACGCACTTTTTGGTATTTGCAGTAACTTCGGTTTTTTATTCGGATCCAACCAGTGTATGAGTTCCAATAACGGCTGTTCATCCATCGCCGTACATCCAGCTGTGGGACGCTTGTTCGGATGGTTGAGATGAAAAAAGATGCATGAACCGCGTCCGCTTATTCGTTTGCTATTATAATCGATCACTGCACCGTTGCGGTACACCATATCATTACGACGCATTTGCTCAAAACTTTTAGGAGGATTTGCGGGGTCTAAACGTCCCATTGTGTTGTACCGGGTATCATTAACATCGTCAATACAAATAAGTTTATCATCTGCATACCAATATGTCAGAGCAGAATTGGCATTAGGCGCTTCCCCAAACGTAGCAGAAATATCAAAAATTCCAGCAGGACTTCGTCCATCTCCCTCTCTCTTTAAAGGTTCATAGCCTTGGTCCCAGCCTAATCCGCTTCGTCCCAATACGACTGGGACAGATGCAGAAACAGCCCTGTATACGTCTGAATCCTTCTCATATCGTGTCATCATAGCTGACGTGGCATTGATATCAGTGGAGATCACCACTACAAGCTGTTGCGATCCAAATAAGAAAGGAGAAAGGAGAATAAAAAAAGTTATTGGTTTAAATGGTGACATAAAAAGATGGCCTTAGTTCCTTTTAAAGTTAGGTAGTATAGCATAATGAAAAATTGACAAGAGGGATAGAGCATGAAGGTCACTGTTCGAAAAGCATCCGAAGCCGATATCGTGATTATCTGCAAAGCTTTGCTCGAAAGTTCTCGCGCCGAAAAACGGGTGGGTCTTTTTGATTTTGTTTTTCAAGCTTCCAGTGACGCTCAACTCTTGGATTATCTTAAACGTCTCGCCACTGCGCCGACCAAGTGCTATTGCCATTATTCTAACTTTTTTATTGCCTTAGCGGGAACGGTCAACGTGGGTGCAATTTGTGCCTACGAACCACGTATCGCTACGCATGATGCGTTTGCCAAAGCCCTTGAAGAGATTGGAATTGATGAGAGCTATCATGAACGAATCGCAGGTTATTTGCTATGCGAGCCTGAAGTGGATAATCAAACATGGGTGCTAGATTTTCTGATGCTCGAAGAAGAGTTCAAAAGCATCGAAAACTACAAAGAGCTTGTCACCAAAAGCATGCTTCCTGCACGCCTAAAAGGATACCGCAAAGTACAAACGATGGTAGAAATCGGCTCCGTGGAGACAGAACTGATCTATAAAAAATTGGGCTTTACCCTCGTCGATGAAAAAAGAAGCGATTATTACGAAGAGCAATTTAGCCGTGCCGGACTTATGCGTCTGCAAATGATACTGTAAGGATCTTCAATCGAATTTGGACTCTTAGGACTCGTTCCCCCTTTTATCGCGATTGTTCTCGCACTTTTCAGCCGTTCTGTTTTTATTGCCCTCTTGTCGGCTATTCTTCTAGGTGAATTTATCATTTCAGGATACCATCCCCTAGACACCCTATTCCTCATGAGTGAGCGGTTTTGGAGCTTGCTCAACGAACTGTGGGTTCTAAAAACCCTCGCCTTTGCGATGATGGTGGGAAGTGTCATGGCCCTCATCGAACGCAGTGGCGGAGTTGATGGGCTCGTACATGAACTCAGCACTAAACGCTCTCTTGTCACCTCCAAACGTGCCGCGCTCATGCCAAGCTTCATTGCAGGAATCATCATCTTTATCGAATCGTCCATCACTTCACTCGTAGCAGGTGCCATCGGACGACCATTTTGTGATCGTTATGGGATCAGCCGCGCTAAACTTGCTTTTGTCTGTGACTCCACGTCTGCCCCTGTTTGCTCGATTATCGCCATAAACGGCTGGGGGGCATTACTCTTGGGACTTATCGGCGGACAGATTGCTGCGGGACTCATATTAGGTGAAGAAGCACGTTGGCTTATCAGCGCGATCGGTTACAATTTTTACGCCTATATTACCCTCATTGTTACCTTTGTCACTATTTGGTATAACATTGATATCGGGCCCATGAAGCACGCCATTGTCGTGGAACCATCTATTGAGTGTGAGGATGACAAAGGGTCTTTAGGTCTATTTGTGTGGCCAATGGTGTGGATGGTCGGCGGAGTTTTAGTATTTATGCTCATTACCGGCAATGGAAATTTGCTCAAAGGGTCAGGTTCAACCTCTATTTTCTATACCCTTATCGTAACGCTGTTGCTGACGTTCGGTTATTATCGAGCTAAAAATGCCATGAATAGCAAAGATTTTTTAAGCGCAACACTGCAAGGGGCTAAAACAATGGTACCCATTGCTTCCATTCTCCTCCTCGCCTTTGCCATCGGAGGGGTGACTTCCGACATGCATGTGGGGCAATTTCTCGCGAGCTTCATCGGAGATTATCTCCCTAGCCCCTATCTTCCTGCCGCGATTTTTATCCTGAGTGCCATTATCGCGTTTGCAACGGGGACAAGCTGGGGAACGTTTAGTATCATGCTGCCTATCGCGATTCCTCTTGCTGTGGGCTTGGATGCACCCGTAGCACTCGCCATGGGTGCCGTCATCTCAGGTGGAGTCTTTGGCGATCACTGCTCCCCTATTTCCGATACCACCATCATTTCAGCTATGGCTTCAGGGTGTTCAGTCCAAGAACACACCAAAACCCAGCTCCCCTATGCGCTGATTTCAGCAGGGATTTCTCTGCTCTTATTCATCATTGTCGGATTACTCATTGCCTAAGTTTTCTTTTTTGTGCCTCATCATTTTGAGCGCACATGCCCTTGAACCCTTCCAAGAACAAACGCCGCTTAGTATGACCACTACCAACACTACCCAAGACAAATCGATCAAATGGATCCCCCTCACCTCCAATCCACAAGAAACACTAATAAAAAGTACTAAAACGTCCAATAAAAGTATCGATGAATCGATCAAAACCCAAATACAAAAAAAAATGCAAACACTGCTCAAACCCTTAAAGGATGAAGAAGATGAACGATAAATATCTAGAAACCCAAACCATTATAAATGCTATCCAAGGTGCTCTCGTCGCAGATGCCTACGCTCTAGGTTCGCACTGGATATACGATGAGGGACAACTCAAAAATCTTCCAATCGACTGGGAAGATCTCAATGCTCCCCAAGCCATGTGGCACAAGGGAAAAGAAAAAGGGGACTTCACCCACTATGGCGATCACGCAAAGTGGCTTCATGAATTCATCCAAATGCATAACCGTTTTGACCCTTCCCTTTATGCTTCTTTTTGGGCTGAAAAAATGGAAGCTTACCAAGGCTACGTCGATGGCTCCAGTCGTGAAACGCTCGCTATTCTTAAAAATAATCCTTCAACCCTTTGTGGTGCAAGTTCTCATGATCTCTCTATTATCGGACGTATCGCGCCACTGCTGTTAGTCTCAAAATCCAAAGAAGAATTTTTAGCCAATACCGAAATGTTTGTATCTTTGACCCATAACTCTCTCGTTGCCCTCAAAGCGGCACAGTTTTTTGCCTCCGTACTCTTTGATGTAGCTCTCGGAGCGACTATTGCAGATACACTCAAACACACTGCTGTTGATCCGCTATTAGCTCGTGCGCACGGTGCAGCGATCAACAGTAAGGGAGAAGAGAGTTTTAATGCCATTCGTACCTTTGGCCCTGCCTGCGGTGTTGAAGGGGGATTTGAGGGGACGATCCACGTTCTTCTGAGTTATGATGATTACCAAAGTGCCATGATTGCCAATGCGCAAGCAGGCGGGGATAATGCCGCACGGGGGATGATCATTGGAATGATTATGGGTGCTGCACTCAAAGAGATTCCGCTTGCATGGAAAAATGGCGTCAAGAATCTCTAAACGCCATCGCACTTTTCTGCTAACACTGCACTAATGTTTTTCAGCGACAATAACGCTATCAAAACAAAAGGAATCACCATGAAAACAATCAAACTAATCGCTCTTTGGAGCTTAAGTGCTTTTTGCGCAATGGCAGATGAGTCTGCACTCATGACACAGGAGCAAACAAAAGTTCAGGAACAATATCGAACTCAGTCTGCCTATCAAATGCAAGTGAAACAAGCCAATATAGGAACAGACGCTCAAATCCAAAACCAAATGCAGAATCGTGTGCAAACTCAAATGCAGTCGCAAATGCAGACACAATCACAATCGCACATGCAAAACCGAATGCAGCAATCACGTGCAGGTGGCGGACGCCACTAAAGCCTTTGAGGGGATCTCCCTCAAAAACATTTTCAAAACGTTTTCATACAATAGAACTTTTTGAAGATGTCTATTATAATGTTCAGAAATTGAGAATAGGAGCATCTGGGTGAAAATATTGCTTATGGAAGACGATACCATCCTGGGTGAAACCATCGAAGAGATGCTAATGGAAGCTCATCATGATGTCAATTGGGTCAAAGATGGTGAAGAAGCTGCCGATGCTTCATTCGACACCCGATATGATCTCTACATTCTCGATATCAACGTCCCAAAAATAAATGGGTTGCAACTCCTCGAAGATTTACGTCATGCAGGTGATAGCACCTCTGTTATTTTTATCAGCGCGATGAGTGATATTGCCACTATTTCCAAAGGTTTTACATTAGGGGCGGAAGATTATCTCAAAAAACCGTTTTTCCCTGAAGAACTGCTCGTACGTATTCAGGCAAAAATGGCCAGAAAAGAAAAACTCATTCAGGTTGGGGAGATTGAATTCAACCCACAAACTCGTGAAGTCAAAAAAAACAATTACCTTATTACACTGGGAGAAGTTCAACTCCCATTCTTGCAATTATTTATCGAAAATATCGGTAAAACACTTACCAAAGAATCTCTTTTTGATCTTATGGAGCATCCAAGCGATACCGCCTTGCGCGTTGCGATTAACAAACTCAAACATACTACTGGATGGGAAATTCACAATGTAAGAGGAATAGGATACCGTCTTGAAGAGAGCTGAAACAGAATCTTTTATCAAAAGCTTTTTAGTGTTCTTCATCTCTCTCGCACTGTTAAGCGGTTTGGTTGTCTATTATGAGTACACCAAGAAACGTCAGGCAATTGAGCTCTCTGTTTTCAACGAAATGAAGTTATGCAGTTTCGATTTAAAGTGTACCCAGTTTACTTTTGATTTTGTCCCTTTGCATACCAGCACCCTTTACCAACTACAGCAGGATCAAGGGGGGATGTACGCCCTCTTCTCCATTCCAGGAAGCGACCAATACGCGCTCAAGCTTCATTATGCCAAGCGCCATTATGAAGCGCTGCTGTATCAAACAAAAACCACAATGATCAAAACCTATCTGATTATCCTGACAGTTCTTGCTCTATTGTCTGCCCTCTTTTCACTTTACGCTCTGTATCCTCTACGAAAAGCATTGCATTTAACTCAAGAATTCAGTCGCGATATACTGCATGATTTAAACACGCCACTCTCCAGTTTACGGCTTAATGTCAGCCGATTAAACCTCCCCCAAAGCGAAACAAAAAAGCTTCATCGAATCGAACAAAGCATACAGACCATCGTTTCTCTTGGCGACAATTTACGTGGATACCTCGAGGGGCATGCCCTCCAAAGTGCTCCATTGGAACTGCATACGTTACTGCAAGAACGACTTGCGATCGTCCAAAGACTGTACCCTCATATTTCTTTCTTCATTAACGATTCAACGCTCAAAATTCTCGTCAATCACGATGCTATCACCCGCATTATCGACAATTTGTTGAGCAATGCCGCTAAATACAATACAGATCAGGGGTCTGTAACCATCAACATTGATCCCAAAACGGCAATACTGCGTATCCAAGATACCGGAAAAGGGATTCACTATCCTGAAAAAATATTTGATCGTTTTTATAAAGAACATGAACGAGGACTTGGAATAGGACTCCATATCGTTAAAAAATTGTGTGATGAGCTTGGTATAATAATTCATGTCCAAAGTACCGTGAATCAGGGAAGTCTTTTTACTCTGAACCTAAAAGCACTAACGCTTCGCTAATGTTTTTTGCCTAAAATACTCTATTGAAATTAAGAAGGATTCTTTAATGAAACGTAGTATCTCTGTTGTACTCTTTCTCGCTTTGATCAGTCATCTCTATGCGGACAGCTCAATCGATCAAGAAATTACACGCATCCTAAAAGCCCCTCAAAAAGAACGGGCAGAGATGATGAATCAACTCAAAACAAGACTCGCCGCTATGAATGCACAAGAGCGAAGCGAAGCAATTCGCAAGCTTCAAATAGGGATGAATGGAAATTTGGCGGGCACACGCAGCGGACAAGATATGTCGATGCAAAACATGCACTCTAATGTACAACATCAAGGCAGTATGGGCGCAATGAACAATCAACATACAAACACTCGACGCTAGGAGATCTTATGCAACGAATACTACTCATTCTTTTACTAAGTGTTTTACAGATTTTTGCGGCCGATAGCGATCTAGATGGAGTCAATAACACATTGGATCGATGCAAGAACACTCCCTTTGGTGATCTAGTCGACAATGTTGGATGTACCAAGAAAACACTCTTTACGGATACTTCCTACGATGTCATCGTTGGTGCAAACTATTCGGATACCAATTACAATACCTTGGAAAAGGCCAATACTCTGACGACAACTTTACAAGCAGATGTGTACCGTGGAAATATGTCCGCGCAGATTTTAACCTCTTATTTTCGATCCGATGAAACCAATACCAGTGATAGTGGATGGAATGATACTCAGTTGGGATTGTATATTAAAACGCACCCTTCTTCTTCGCTAACGCTCCAACCAGGATTTGGAGTTATTTTACCCACCTATAAGTCAGGGTACAACAACGAAGCTATAGATATCTTTGGATCCATAAATGCACAGTATGATTTGAATGAACACTACCATGTTTTTGGAGGGTTAACCTACACACTGACCAACGATAAAAATATCCCCAATACAGTGCAATATCGCAACACCACCGCTTTTACCGCAGGTATTGGATACGCTACGCTTAATAACGGATTTGTAAATGTCGCCTATACGCAATCCCAAAGTATTTATACAGGAGTTGAAGCGTTTAAAACTTTTTCCCTTAATGGTATGGTTCCCCTCGATGCCCATTGGTTTGTTTTGGGAAATTACCGCTATGGACTGAGTGATTCCACCAGTGACAACGAGATTGCCGTGCGGTTAGGTTATTATTTTTAGTGTTTGCGTATGCTAAAATCTTTTCATGACAAAAGCAAAGCTATTTCTTTTAGAAGATGATCCAAACCTCTCCGAGAGCGTCGCTGAATATCTAGAGGCTCAAGGGTATACGGTTGTCTGTGCCTACGATGCCGCAAGCGCAGAAGACCTCCTTTATGAAACCAAATTTGATTTACTCCTGCTGGATGTCAATGTTCCCGGAGGGGATGGATTTTCACTTTTGAAAAACTCCCGCAGCAGTGGGAATACTACTCCTGCCATTTTTATCACCTCTCGTAACGCTATGAACGATTTGGAAGAAGGATTTAAAAGCGGAGGTGATGATTACTTGCGCAAACCTTACGAACTTAAAGAGCTTCTATTACGGATACAAACCATACTCAAACGTAATTTTTATCACCCACCCAGCGATGTTATTGCTTTGGGAGAAGGAATTAGCTACGATACCGAGAATCAATCCCTCAAAATCAATGGCGCCGAGCAATCACTTCAACCCAAAGAACACAAACTGCTCAAACTCTTTATTCAACATACCGGAGAACTGCTTACACACGAAACCATCATAGATCATTTATGGGAATACGATGAAACGTCCAACGATGGAAGCCTGCGCACCTACATTAAAACGCTTCGCAAACTATTAGGAAAGGATCGTATTGTCAGCCACAAACGCATCGGGTATCAGTTCCGCTAAATACCGAACACTCAAACGATTTTTGGCGCTCTATGGAGCGTTGATTATCGTGATTCTGGCATTATTAGGGACGTTGTATTTTCAATACTCTAAAATGCAGATGCTCTCCTCTCACCGGCTTGCGATGCAGTTGGAATCTGAGAGCTATGTCCCCATCCTCAAACAATGGCTTGAAAAAGACCGCGATCTGGCCACATTCCCAAAAGATCTCGCTTACGAAACCGCTCTTTATGGATACGATAAAAAAATTCTTGTTGGAAATTTACACAATAATTCCATAGATTTCAAAGAGAACATTGCCTTAAAAAACAACTACGTGCATCTTGTTGTCCCTTTGGCCCCTTATGGGCTGGGAGAGTTTTATTTGGTAATCGAAACCCCTGATGATGGATTATGGCGAACAGATGCTATTGAAACATCGGTTGTAATTGGGTCCATCTTATTCACTTTTTTACTTCTGATCGGCTTTATATTTTCTCGCTTACTCTTGCGCCCAATGAACGAAGCCATTGCCCTATTGGATGATTTTATCAAAGACACCACCCATGAGCTCAACACACCCATTAGTGCTATTTTGACCAATTTAGAAGCACTTAAAGAAACAGATATCCCTCAAACGATGCAAAAAAAATTAAACCGTATCGAAATCGCATCGCGAACAATCTCCACCCTGTACAATGATCTGACCTACCTCATCTTGAATCATGATCTGGCCGTCATAAACGAACCGCTTGATGTGAGTGAATTATTACAAGAACGGCTGGAATACTTTCGCCATCACATAGTGCAAAAGAAGCTTCACGTAGAGCTTGCTATAACCCCTCATTGTATCCTCACCATTGATCGTACCAAGATGACCCGTATTATCGACAACCTCCTCTCAAATGCTATCAAATACAACAAAATGGAGGGAATCCTCACCATTAACTTAAATCCGACATTGTTGTGCATACAAGATAATGGAATCGGAATTCCTTCCTCCATGATCCAACAGGTATTCGAGCGCTATACCAGAGCCGATAAAAGTGTTGGGGGATTCGGGATCGGTCTGCATATCGTTGCCATGATCGCAAAAGAATATGATCTAGATATCACCATCGAATCCGAAGAGCAAAAGGGAACGAAGATTTGTGTGAGTTGGAGGGGCTAATTCCCATAAATATGGGAAAAGCCTAAGAAAGAATTATTTTATTGTTGCGATGTAATCTGCCAATACTTTCATATCAGCATCATTAATACTCGCCATTTGACCTTTCATCAAAGCACCCATCCCTTTGGTATTACGGGTTCCAGCTTTATAGCCCTTCAGAGCTTCAAGCGTTTTATCCGCTTTCCATCCGCCAATAGCCTGAGACTTTCCTAGGGCCTGTTTTTCCCCTTTTAGCCCGTGACACGCCGCACATTTTTGATACAAAGCACTGCCATCCGCAGCGCTCAACATAACCGTAAGACCTAAAATTGCAAGTAACGTTTTCATCATAAATCCTTTATGTATACTCTTTATTTAACCGCAAGATGGGACATTACCCGAATCGTTGCCGTATTCTTTTGCGAAATCGCCAATATCTTGAAGCTTGGCAGCGTTAGCCGGGTTATTTAATTGCGCTTGTGCATTTGGAAAACGCTCACCGTACTCTTTGATAAATCCTTTTGCACCATCGGCAAAAAGCGCTTCCCACTCAGCTACCGAATGCTCTGCCGCAAACTTGGTTCCATTCATGGAAAAATAGCTTTTTAACGTTTTTAAATACGCTTTTTGCCCTGATTTTACATCTGCTTGTGCAACCGAAACCACTAAGGCAACTGAAGCTAAGATCATTAGTAACTTTTTCATTGGTAACTCCTTCATTTTGAAAATCTCTTAGTTGAGACTCTCATTTGATAGGAGCAGTATAAAAAATGATTGTGAAGAGATTGTGAAGGGGATTAAATCGTTTGTAGTTTATCCACTAAAGAAGTAATTTCTTTTTCTTGGGTATACAATGCAAAGTTACTGCGAACATATGCCTGCAAAAGTGCACGAAGATCATTATTGCCATCAACCTGAAAATCGTGCTTCATATGCCCTGTCAAAAAATGGGCAAAATCTTCTTCAACATCAATATCGTATCGCTTTGCATTGAGTGTTAAAGAGACTTTGACATTCACGATTTAGCCCAATAAACTTTCGATTTTAGCAACGATTGCTTCAATCTCATTGTCTTTTTCAGCGAGATCCGCTGTCAAGCGCTCAATTTCGTCATCTTTACTTTTAGCGTGAGCACGAATTGAGACGATCTCTTCTCTAAGAGCTTGAAGCTCTTGAGCGGTAGTTGAGTGTTTCGTAATTAGCTCTGAAGTGAGTGTTGTTAGGCGTTCCAATGGAGTTGGATTAAAAAGCATAGTTAACCTTGAGTAGTAGAGTCTTGGTTAGAATTCTAACACATTTTGCCATTATTAGGATTAACGCTCGTGCGGATTACCATGCCTTTTGTCGTCTTTATCATCACGCCGATCTTTACGATTACCAGCACGATCTTTATTACCTCGATAATGTTCATTGATATTGTTATAATTTTCCCCTCTGCGTCGACGATCGATTACATCATCCGGACTTATATGGTGATAATCAGACAGAAACCGAACATTCACGAGATCGACGATTTCAGCGTCACGTAAACGGTATTTATTATGTTTATCGTATCCATAAGCATTTCCATATGGGGGACCCGAATACCTACGGCTCTCAACGACATATAAAGTGCGTGGATCAAGACCTAACCGAATACTGATATCCCACCAGCTTATTCCTCTCAGACGTAAGTCTGTAATAAAACGGGCATCCCTGTGTGATCGGTTCGCCAGATAGTAGACGACACTCATCTCCTCACGGGGGATAGAACGTTCAATCACCATAATCTCCTGTCTCGGGACATTGTAATAATTACCGATGGAGAGACTAAAACCGTCAATCCCCCGATCGGAACCCGAAATGCCAATATCGTAATTGGCTGCACTCAACTCTACACTTAAACACCCTGCTATTACTGCAATACATAGTAACTGTTTCATAATATCCTCCACAATTTATAATATTGTAACACTTTATTTGATATTTAGAACTTATAATACGATCAAGCTATTGTGCTGTTCTGCA
Source organism: Sulfuricurvum sp. (assembly GCA_030694265.1). Lineage (GTDB taxonomy): Bacteria > Campylobacterota > Campylobacteria > Campylobacterales > Sulfurimonadaceae > Sulfuricurvum. The sequence continues at coordinate 226,871 of JAUXYP010000002.1, read as the reverse complement.
ATGAGGGCACGTTTTTGCAGCAACGGGAATCTCCATTGCGCATTCTGGACATACTTTGGTTACAGGAACTACCGCTTCGACTATAGTCTGTGAAGCTTTGAGCTTGTTATACGCTTTTACCATCATAAACATCACGAATCCTAAAATAGTAAATGAAATGAGATCATTTACAAACACACCCAATTTGATCGCCGGTGCACCAGCGGCATCAAGTGCTGCCAAGGAAACATACTCTTTCCCATCCAAAGCAATAAACAAGGATGAAAAATCAACTCCCCCCATCAACAGACCCACAGGAGGCATAATGATATTCGTCACCAATGATTTTACAACGGTGGCAAATGCCGCTCCAAAAATAAAACCTACTGCCATATCAATAACATTACCACTGATTAAAAACTTTTTAAATTCAGAAAACATAACTGTGTCTCACTTTCCTGATAAATATATCTTCAAATTACTATATCTAAATCTTTCCAGCAGCTACTTTAAATTCTTTTCTATTTAATAATCTCATCTTTGAGAGATTTCAATAACACTTTGTAGGTATAACGATTAAAAAGGTACTCTTTGGCATTAAACAAGGTTTCAAACATGATTTTCCAAAGCATCGAAAAATTTTGATCACTTCGTACACTGCACAGCTGCATCTGCATTTTAGACTCAAGTTCACTGAGAGCTTTCGCATGTTCCACATACGCTTTGATGATTGAATAATCGACACCGACTTCATTAAAAGAGAGCACAAGATTAATAATTGAAACCTCTTTTTCTGTAAAATCATCGTCATTAATCGGCGCTAAAACACCATCATCTAAAAGCTGTTCAAACAGTTTACTGTCAATATCAAAATGTTTTAGGAACTGTTTTTTAGTATAGTGTATAACCCCACTGGGGATAGAAGCTAGCGTATTCATGAGTGGTTCTATCATAGAAAAAGAGCTCGATAAAGACTGATTTTTATTTTGCAATGCGAACTTAATCTGTTCATTCGTACTGCCTATTTCTTCTTGCATGTACTTAATATATCGAATAAGTTCAATATGTTCATCACTGTATCTGTGAACATTTGATTTTAACTTTTTAGCCTCAGGGAGCAGGCCTTCTCTGATGTAATACAAAATTGTCGATTTTGGTACATTTGTACGAGCAACAACCTCTGATATTTTATATTCCATCATGAGCCTTTTTTTATTAATAATCTACTTTTAAAGATGAGTTTAAATTAATATTGATGTAAGAATTATACCCTATAATTCAAAACGTTAAGTCTTAGTTAACGTTTTTACTTGCATAAATTGAAGGAAAAAGTTTGAAATACATTTTTAGGATGATCGCTAAATACAGTATCAAATCACTTATTTTTATGTGGGATTTTATTTTCTTTTTTTTTGGTATGCCCTACGAAAAACAAGCCAGTAAGTTAAAGCTAGACGAGCTAGACCACATCTTCAGAGGTGGTGAAAATAAACAACCTCCCCATAAAATTTACAGAGCCAATAAAGTTAGTAAAAACGTTAATCCATTATAAGGAATGAAATGAAAATTTTAATCACACTACTGACCCTTTTTAGCTTTATCTATGCAGCACAAATTGATGAGTTTGCTGCTGAAGTGAATTATCTACGAAACTATGAGATGGCTATTAAAACGGCCAAAGAACAAAACAAGATCGTCATGTTGGTCGTTGTAGCCGATTATTGTCCTTGGTGTAAAAAGTTTGAAAGAAAGACACTCAAGGATTCTGATGTTATGGCAAAAGTCCATGAAAACTTTGTGAGCATTGTTATCGACAAATACAAGGATAAAGGTAAATATCCCGAAGAATTTTTGACTCCCATAATTCCTGTAGTATTTTTTATTGAGCCTAAAGAGCAAAAAGTCCTGACGAAAACGGTTGCCTATATGAAACCAGACGAGTTTATAACCAACATGAACAATGCGCTAAGCCTCCATAAGTCAGAGCAAAAATAATGAGAAAGTTATTGTTAGCGCTTTTACTCTCAAGTTCGCTTTTTTCAGCCTCGCTCTACACGCTTGACAATGTGCATTCGTTAAATCTTTACTTCTCCAATCAGACAAATTTTCTGAGTCAGGATCAAGAAGCCATGTTAAAGAGCATGGTCACCGAAAAGCTAAAAAAAGCAGGTTTTGTCTTGGGAGAAACCGATGCCCCTATTTTTGTCGTCAAAATTGATGCTTTGGAGATAGAAGGGACGCAAGCCCTTCATATAGAAGTTGGTCTTGGGGAAGAGGTCACAACAAAGCGTAAAGACAAGATAGGGACTTTTGCTTATACCTATTTAGATAGCCAGTTTATAGAGGGGTATAGTGACCCCTATAAAAACACGCTTGAATCCCTCACGCTCTTGGTGGATGCATTTATTAATGCGCATAAAGAGGACAACGAGTAAGTGCCATTTATCTTTATTGCCACTGCCTTTTAAGTATAAGTTGTATACTATGTGTGAACGATTACATGAGTAACAAATCCAAATAAAGGGGATATTATGGCAAAAGGTCAAGATTCAAAAAAAGCAGTTAAAAAAGCACCAACAAAAACTTTAAAAGAAAAACGCAATGACAAAAATACGAAAAAAGATTAAATATTAGATTGAACTAAAACATAATATTCCAGTTTTTCAACTCTTGATCGGTATGAGTAAATTTGCTTTATGGCATTATGATCTTGGAAAAACTCTTTCTCAAAAACCTCAATATCCCCCACTTTTATAAAGAGTATATTATCTGAAAAGACACACTAGTAAAAGCTTATATATTTAAAAAATGTTCACACTCCTTATTAGGCCAATGGGGCACGATCGATCAGAGAAAGCGGAATATTGATATCGAATATTTTTGCATTTATCGGTGTAATACCAAAACCGTTAAGACGTTGGGTGTGCATCTCCAGGTAGCTCATAGCCGATTCTTCATTCTCAAACAAATAAATCCCTCCGGCTTCTTTGTTTTGGGCATTTTCGGTCCATATTTTCCAAATCAACCCTTTCTCTTGAGCAATACTCTGAGCTAACGGTTCAAAGGCCTCACTCATCTGCTCTCCAAATGGAGCCTCCATTGTAAAATCAATCTGTAATAATTTTTTCATTTTTTACCCCTTTTTTAGGATTATAACTTGTTCTCGTTTTAAGATTTCAATTAACTTCCCTTAACCAAGCAGCCTATAGGCAGTCATCCTCTTTAGAAAACAGCAATTGCGCTATAATTCGACACATTTAAACCATTTTATTGCAGGGTCATATATTGCCGATTTTTAAAGTCCATACCCCGTATCAACCCGCCGGTGATCAGCCTGTAGCTATTGATGCACTATCCTCTGCTATCAAGCATGGTGAGCGTTTTGTAGCACTTGAAGGTGTCACGGGTAGCGGTAAGACGTACACTATGGCGAAGGTCATCGAGAGCGTACAGCTACCGACGATCATCATGACCCATAATAAAACGCTTGCTGCACAGCTTTACAGTGAGTTTAGAAGTTTCTTTCCTCAAAACCATGTCGAGTATTTTGTATCGTACTATGATTACTATCAGCCCGAGGCGTACATTCCGCGCCAAGACCTTTTCATCGAAAAAGACAGCTCGATCAACGAAGAACTGGAGCGCTTACGTCTATCTGCCTCTGCCAATCTCCTAAGCTATGATGATGTTATTGTCGTCGCTTCCGTCTCTGCCAACTATGGATTGGGAGATCCTGAAGAGTATGAAAAGATGGTACAGGTTATCGCTATCGGTGATGAGATCAATCAAAAGCAGCTCCTTTTACGTCTCGTAGAGATGGGATATACACGCAACGATGCCTATTTTGACGGTGGGAATATGCGGGTTAATGGCGAGGTGATTGATATTTATCCTCCCTATTGGCAAGATCAAGCAATACGAGTTGAATTTTACGGAGATGAAGTGGAGCGTATCGTCTATTTTGAACCGCTTAGCAACACGATGACCGAGAAACACGAATCTGTTACCATCTACGCCACGAGTCAGTTTGCCGTAGGTCAAGAGAAACTCTCCCGTGCCATAAAACGTATCGAAGATGAGCTGGGTGAGCGGCTCCAAGAGCTCGAAGCGCAGGGAAAAATAGTCGAAGCCCAACGCCTACGCCAACGCTGTGAGTTTGATCTCGAAATGCTTCAAGCAACGGGTATGTGTAAGGGGATCGAAAACTATTCGCGTCTTTTAACTGACAAACTTCCGGGGGAAGCACCGTACACCCTACTCGATTATTTCACGTTACATCACGACAAGTTCCTTATTATCGTCGATGAATCGCATGTGAGCCTGCCGCAGTTTCGTGGGATGTATGCTGCTGACCGTAGTCGTAAAGAAGTACTCGTAGACTACGGTTTTCGGCTTCCAAGCGCACTGGACAACCGGCCTTTGATGATCGATGAGTATCTGAATAAATCACCTCACTATCTCTTCGTTTCAGCAACCCCTGCACTGCAAGAGTTGGAACTAAGCACCACAATAGCCCATCAAGTTATCCGGCCTACAGGATTACTAGACCCTCCCATCACAATCAAATCCTCCACCAATCAAGTCGAAGATTTACACGATGAGATAATCAAAACCGTCGCGCTAGGCGATCGTGTCTTGGTGACGGTTTTGACCAAAAAAATGGCGGAAGCACTCACAAAATATCTCGCGGATCTAGGGATCAAAGTGCAATACATGCACTCTGAAATTGACACGATAGAGCGTAATCAAATCATACGCGGACTTCGCGTAGGGGATTTTGATGTCCTGATCGGCATCAACCTATTGAGAGAGGGTCTTGATCTTCCTGAAGTAAGCCTCGTAGCTATTCTCGATGCTGATAAAGAGGGCTTCTTGCGTTCAGAAACCTCCCTGATCCAAACAATCGGACGTGCGGCACGTAACTCACGAGGAAGAGTCATCCTCTACGCCAACAAAATAACGGGCTCTATGGAACGTGCCATCAAAAAAACCAATGATCGGCGAGCAATTCAAGAGGCCCATAACGCAGCACATGGAATTACACCGATAACCACCAAACGTTCCCTTGATGAAAATCTAAAACTTGAAGATGTGGGCGAACTCTACAATCGATCAAAAAAAGCCAAAACACTCCCTGCGGCTGAACGTAAAAAACTGGTCGACGAACTGACCCTCAAAATGAAAGAAGCCTCCAAGAAGCTAGAATTCGAAGAAGCTGCACGCCTACGTGATGAAATTGCAAAAATAAGGAAATTATAATTATGGATGATATGCTCAAAAATCTAGCCACATATGGCTATTTAGTTCTATTTTTGTACTCACTTGGCGGTGGACTACTTGCTCTTTTGGGAGCGGGGGTACTGAGCTTTATGGGAAAGATGGATTTAGGACTCTCTATGAGTATTGCTTTTATCGCCAATTTTATCGGCGATTCCCTACTGTTTTACATGTCTCGCTATCATAAGACTGAGATGATGGAATACCTCGCGAAGCACAAACGCAAGCTCGCGTTTTCCCATTTGCTTATGAAACGACATGGTTCATGGATTATCATTATGAAAAAATTCATCTACGGTCTTAAAACGCTGATTCCTCTTGCCATTGGATTGAGTAAGTACAGTTTTTGGAAATTCAGCACTTATAATGCGCTAGGAGCACTTATCTGGACAGTCGTTGTAGGAGGGGGAAGTTATCTGTTTGGCGGAGCGCTGATCGAAGGGTATAAAATGGTTTCCGATAAACCTTATCTCGCCCCAGTGATGCTCATCATCGTCGGGGGAAGCGTATGGTTTTATCTCACTCAAGCAACTAAAAAACACTGATACCTAGTTGTTCCTATTAAACAGAGGTTCTATAAAAAGAACCTCACTTCTTTTAGCCATTTACAAGATAGGTCAAGGCAAAAGCCAACCCTGACGCAGCCATAAAAATAGACCCGAACAAAAATGACGAAATTAGTTTGATAACCGGTTGATATGTCCATTTGACAAGTAAGATGATACCTGAGCCAATAAGAGATGGTACAAACGTATACAATGTTATCTCAAGCAGACCGAAGCCCTGGGGAAGATAGACAAAGTTTGCGATAAGAACATCAAAAACAAACATGACCGCAAAATAAAAAGCCAGATAACGAACCGTTTTAAACTTTTCAAAACATTCCGATATATTAGCCTCTTCCGTGATCATACATTTCATATCAGAAAATTTTACATCCTTAAGCGACTTTTCTTCACAAAAGAAAAAAACCAAAAGAGCAAATACAAACCCTATACCTATCAAAACCAGAACTGTTCCCATTTGAAATTCCTTATGAAGCAATTTTATAACAAATTATTATATCGTATTATTTAGAAATATGATTTATTATTATATTGTTATTTTTAACAGCAGCAAATTTCAAGAATATGGAAGTTAACACTCGCAAGAAACTCATAAAGGATAGCTATCTAGCTTCCCTTATGAAATACAGGACTTAAGAGCTTTTCAACTCCCAAAGCGACAAATCCTATTACCAATCCGCTGGAAAGCTCAGCGATAAGTATAGGAAGGGATTCAAGAGCATGATGTAAAGGTTCAATATTATGAACGAAAATACCACCGCCCACCAATAGCATCGCGATCGTCCCGATTACTGCCAGTGCTTTAACCACTTTTGGCAATGCACTCACCAAAATCTCACCCGTTTTTTGATATACAAATTTTCTCCATCCGATAAAACGTTCAGAAATTTGGATCAAGCCAAAGCCCATGTCGTCCATACGGACGATAAACGCGACGATTCCATATACACCTATCGTTGCCAAGATTGCAACAAGAGAAACAATTATCACTTGCATCATAATGCTCTGATGAGTAACCGTTCCCAATGCAATAACGATAATTTCGATAGAGAGGATAAAGTCTGTTAATATCGCCGACTTTATTTTATTATCTTCACCTACTAACAAATCATCTTCATTTTCTATCGTTTCGGCCAGAGGTTTCGGGTGATATTGTGAAGGAGAAAAATAATCATAAATTTTTTCGGCTCCCTCAAAACTCAAGTATACTCCGCCAATCAGCAAAATAGGAATAATCCAGCTGGGGGCAAAAGCGCTTAACAAAAATGCCATTGGAAGCAAGATGATCTTGTTTCTAAAAGAGCCTTTGGTAATTGCCCAAAGAACTGGAAGTTCTCTGGAAGCATGAAAACCTGCCGCTTTTTCAGCATTGACTGCCAAATCATCCCCAAGAACACCTGCTGTTTTTTGAACCGCGACCTTACTCATCGCGGCCGTATCATCAAGCAAGACTCCAATATCATCGAGTATCGCGAAAAAACCGCCTGTCACCTTGTTCCTTTAAAAAACCAATTTCTCGTCTGTTTTAGGCACTTGCTCTTGCAATGCATCAGGGGTTTGAGATACATCGGTAAAGTTTTCAGTTGCGTTTGAATCTCCTTGGCTCTCTGCGTAAACACCTGCAGGTCGATCAAAATAACGCTTTGTATTGGGGTATATACGCAATAGATCTTGGTAATAATAACGAAAAATAGGGGCGGCTGCACGTCCCCCCGTCTCACTGCGACGCATTGGCGTATTGTTATCATGCCCCATCCACACTACCGTTTCCACCGTAGGTGAGTATCCGATAAACCATGCATCCACATTTTTGTTGGTTGTCCCCGTCTTACCTGCGATTTCAAGCCCCGGAACACTGGCTCCCGTTCCCGTCCCATATCGAACAACATCTTGTAAAATCGAGGTCATAAGGTAGGTTTGCTCGCGCGTGTTGACTTGACGGCGCTTGTTTTCATACCGGAACGTCTCCCCTTTTGGACTGATAACCTGGCGAATCAAAATCGGATTGGTCAAAACACCTCCCGTTGCAAACATCGTATAATATTTTGCTAAATCAAACGGCGAAATACCAATGGTTCCCAGAGCAATTGACAAATCGGGAGGAAGATTTTCAACAATCCCATAACGGTGCAATCCCTCAACCACTTTTCCAAATCCCATATCGCTGACCATGTTGATCGTTGCCAAGTTGCGAGAGTGTGTCAGTGCATCGCGAATCGTCACCATCCCTTTGTACTCGTTTTTATAGTTTTTAGGTTTCCATGTTTTTTCTTCGCCATCATCACCGGCATAGGTGTAGGTACGGGCAATATCCGGTACGAGAGATGCGGGAGACATACCGCCATCAAGAGCTACTTGATACACAAACGGCTTAAAAGCAGAACCCGGTTGGCGCTTGGCTTGAGTTACACGGTTATAAGGACTCGTTGAATAATCATATCCTCCAACCATTGCCAAAATCTCGCCTGTATTGGGATCCAAACTCATCAAGGCACCGTTGAGCTGTGACTGTATATTGGCGTCCAGTTCACCTGCCTCTTGCGCTCGGGCTATAATCTCGTTACGTCCTGACTGCAGCGCTTTGTACCCTGCTTCTTGAAGCCGCATATCAATGGTGGTATATATTTTGTATCCGCCGCTTCGAATATCCGGGAAAGCATCTCCAAGCTGACGCATAACCTCATCAATAACATAAGGACCTGAATTTTTGCTCAAAGTATCGTTGTAGACTTTTGGACGCTCTTGAGTGGCATGGTCATAGGTATCTTGATCGATCCAGCCCAATTCTAACATTCTCTCAATAATGCGATTGGCACGGCCAAGACTTAGCTCATAATTTTTAGTAGGGGCATAAAAATTGGGTCCCTTTGGGAGGGCCACAAGCATCGCCATCTCTTTGAGAGTCAATTCTTTGAGCCCTTTTCTAAAATACCCGTCCGCTGCCGTTTTCACTCCGTAATAACCATGACCCAAATATATTTCATTAAAATAACGCTCTAAAATCTGCTCTTTTGTCAGCTCCTGCTCAATGCGTATTGCATACAGAACTTCTTTAAACTTTCTCGAAAATTTCTTTTCTCTCGTTAAAAGGGCATTTTTAACCAATTGCTGAGTAATCGTACTCGCCCCCTCTTTGAGCTTTCCAGCGCTGACGTCTTTGATGATCGCACGCATAATCGCATCGGGATTTACCCCGTGATGTTCAAAAAAGTCGGTATCTTCAATCGCGAGCAATGCTTCGATAAGACGAGGAGGGATATTATCTATTGATACGTAATAACGGTGCTCATTACTAAATAAGTTAGCAATTTTTTCACCGTTACGGTCGTAAACCTCTGTGGTCAAACGAGGCTTATAGTTGATCAAACGCTGAGTTTCATATTCAAAACTGTAAATGACATATCCTAAATACCCCAGCGGTATCATGATAACAAGACCTAGTGCGATCCATAAATTTTTATTCATTTTCTGTATTCCCGGTTTTTAAAATCAGCTTCAATCAATTGATACGTATACGGCATCTTTGGATTTTCTAATACTTTCTTCAAATTTCCACTCTCAATAATTGTTCCCTTTTGTAGAACACATATATCCTCACATAAAGCCGCCGCAACACTCATATCGTGCGTCACAAAGAGGATCGAAAATCCTAATGTTTCTTGCAAAGAGAGTAACTGTTCAATCATCACAATTCGAGAGTCACCGTCTAACGCTGTTGTCGGTTCATCCAGCAATAGCAGCTTGGGATTAGATCCAAGCGCCATCGCGACAACCACCCGTTGCAATTGCCCCCCTGAGAGTTCATTAGGATACCGTTGCAACAACGCAACATCCAGCCCCAGCATCGTAAACAGCTCTTGTGAGTGCTCAGGCATCAGAAACATCTGATCTTTAATTCGCGTCAGAGGCGAGAGTGCCGTAAAAGGATTTTGAGGAACAAGCGCCACGCTTTTGCCTCTACTCCACTCAAAAGGTGAGCGCTTTTGCAAACGTACATCCAAAGCAGTGTCACACAATCCCAAAAGGGCTTTTAGAATCAGCGATTTTCCGCTTCCGCTCTCACCTACCAGCGCAAGCGAATGCCCAATATCGAAACTGCAATCAACCAGCATCGCATCCCCATAAGCAACACTCAATTGATCTACGTGGATACTACTCATCTCGTGATTTTACCCTATTGTGACTAAAACGTTCACACACACGCACCAAAGTCTCCTCAGGTATGTTAAGCCGTGCAATCAGGCGTATAATAGCACGATTGACCGTTGGCTGACGGATGGCACCTACCAAAATCCCCAACTCCTCTTTTAAGGATTTTTGTAACTCCATCACCCGTACATTATCACCTATTTCTATCGGGACAATCAAACCATCCACCTTTATCCCAAGCACCTCTTTGACAATACGCTGACGCACTGCAATGGCCTCTTTTAAGTGCATAACATTGTTTTGAATATAGTTAAGTGCATGATGGGCCAGCGCCGTGTCATACAAAGATGGCGCTGTTGCATAAATAACGTTTTTAGCACGATTGATAAGATACTCGCTGATATGGTGTGACGAAAGGACATACGCGCCAAAACTGCCATAGGCTTTGCCCAGTGTTCCCATCTTGATCATATTTTGGCTGGGTAAAATGCTATAATAATCCAATATACCCATAAGATTCTCGCCGATAACTCCACTGCTGTGTGCTTCATCCAAAATAACGAGAACATCATAACGTTCACACACCTCTAAAATTTCTTTAGAAAGTTTATCTCCGCTCATCGAGTAGATTCCCTCCACTGCAACGATAATACGTTTTTCAGATGCTGTTTTCAGTGCATTGTGAAGTGCTTTGGAATCATTATGAGCGAAAAACTCCACTCGTGCATCACACATACGAGTAGCCATCACGCCGCTGGCATGATAGGCCTCATCCATCAAGATCAAATCCCCCTTACGCCCAAGAGCCTCGATCAAACCAATATTCGCATTAAATCCGCTCCCCATAACGATGCCCGCTTCAAAGCCGTTTGCTTCGCATAATGCCTGTTCAAAGTTACGATGAATAGGGTGGTAGCCATTGACAAGCATCGAAGATTTCGGGGCATGGAATGTATAAGCGTTAAGTGTTTCACACGCTTTAAGATGCAATTCTTTTAAATGTGCCAAACCCAAATAATCATTGGAAGCACCATCCAAAAGTTCCTCATCACTTACATGACGCTCTCGATAACGTCCTGAGCGCTTTAAAGCTTTGAGCTCGTTTTCGTAAGGATTAGTCATGCTAAAAACGGCTTGAGAACTTCGACACTAAGACCCATCGCCGTACTCTCATACCCTCTTGTTTCGCGAATATACGATTTACAAAATCCCTCAACCATACACGCACCTGCTTTTCCGCGCCATTCTCCGCTTTGGATATAGGCCTCCACGGCTTCCGGATCAAAAAAATCGAAAAAATAATGGGTTGAAGAAATATCGAGAAGTTCAAGTCGGGGTGTTTTGTAAATCATACAAGTAATAATGGAGACTTCACTGCCGCTTTGCGTAGCTAAAATAGCTCGTGCGTCACTCTCATCTTTGGCCTTGCGCAAAATCTTTCCTTGTGCTGTAACCACGGTATCAGCAACGAGTAACGGATAATCACTGCATCCGAATTTCTCAAAATTGACACGATATTTTCCAAGTGTTGCTTGATAAACAAAATTTTTAGGGCAAGAAGAGACAATTGAATCTTCATCAAAATCGATGGATTCTTGCCTATATGGGATACCCGCGGCACTTAGTAGTTGCGCGCGAGTGAGTGAAGAAGAGCAAAGTCGTAGCATTAATATGCGTTACGTAAAACTACACCCATAAAAATAGCGATAAGCCCCAATGCGATATTCACGGGAACCATGTATTGTGCGATAGGAGTCAACATTGCTTTTGCACGCGCTAAATTATCTTCTGCCAATGCTTTTGCAGCTTGTCCACGTCCGTACATCATAGCGCCCAAATTGATCGCCATGACAATCCAAATCGCCTCTTTGATGTGCACGGTTTGATACAAACTCATCGCATACGCGTCAATGACATTTCCGCTCGCATCCACAGCAGCTTCACGAAAGCCTAAACCTACTGCCATCAAGATAGCTGTAATAATCAATACCGTTGCCGCCGGCCACGCTATGTTAAAAAGACGATTAAGTGCATGTGCTGCACGCTGCATACGTAATTTTGGATCTTGTATCATACTGCATGATGCATGCGCCGCAAAACGCATCGTAATCATCCCGCCTACCCATAAAACGGCACTGATAACGTGTAGAAAAATAATTATCGTACGATAATCCGAAAATGTCTGTACTAAAAAAGCCTTCATGCTAATTCCTTTGTGATGTATGCCGTTGCGGCCTCTTTGGCTTCGCCTATTTTACTAGGGTCTTTTCCACCTGCTTGTGCGAAATCCGGTCGTCCACCGCCCCCGCCGCCCAAAATAGGTGCGATTGCTTTGATCCAATCACCGGCTTTTGCGTTCGCATTTTTGACACCGCTTGCGAGCAACACTTTATCGTCTTTGACTTGGAACAACATTACGGCAACCGATTCATGTTCGTTCTTAAGCTCATCAATACGTTCTTTGATATCACCAACACCAAGCTCTGCCACAACAACCGCCGTAGAACCCATCATCGTAATACTGATCTCTTCTTTGGACGCGGATGCAAGAGACGTCATTTCGTGCTTAAGGGTTTTAACCTGCTCTTTAAGACGCTCGATACCTGCCAAGACATCACGGTTTTTGACCGATCCCTCAACCTCTTCGAGTAAATGGCGCTGTGATTTAAAGACATTGTACGCGGCATTTCCACACACCGCTTCGATACGACGAACACCCGCGCTTACGCCGCTCTCTTTGGTGATAATAAACGTGCCAATCACTGCTGTGTTCTCGACATGCGTACCGCCACAGAATTCTACGGAAGCGCCACCAAAATCAACGACACGAACGCGATCACCGTATTTTTCACCAAACTGTGCTTTTGCACCGCTCTTTTTGGCTTCATCAATACTCATCTCTTTGGTTATGCCACTCAATGCATGAAAAATGTGTTGATTAACGCGCTCTTCTATAAGCGCAACCTCTTCATGGCTCATCGCTTTGGGATGAGAGAAGTCAAAACGCAAGCGGTTGTGCTCGACAAGAGAGCCCGCTTGGGAAATATGCTCACCCAACAACTCATAAAGCGCCGCATGCAGTAGATGCGTTGCTGAGTGATGCTTGGCAATCTCATTGCGTGAAAGATCCACAATCGCTTCTACCGTTTCACCCACGCTGATCGTTGCGCTTGTCTCAATATGGGAGAGATTGAGTCCATGAAATTTTTGCGTATCCAAGACCGTTGCTTTATCACCCAAAATACCAATATCTCCGGCTTGTCCACCGCTTTGTGCATAAAATGGAGTCTCTTCGAGAAGAATCCACCCTTTTTGACACGCATGAAGTGATTCGACACGTTGGAAACTTTCGCTTAGCAATGCTTGAATTTTAACCGGTGCTTTCGTGTAACCGTAACCGATAAACGTATTGACGCCAAACGTTTCGAGAAGGGTTTTAAAATCACCTTCAACGGCTGCATCACCAGAACCTTTCCAAGCCGCTTTTGCACGCGTTCGCTGCTCTTTCATAAGAACTTCAAACGTATCCGTATCCAAGGCTAAGTTTTTCTCACGCAACATATCTTCGGTCAAATCCAAAGGGAAACCAAAGGTATCGTAGAGTTTAAAGGCCACTTCACCGCTAAACGTTGCTTTTGTATTTTTGAGTTCTTCGTTAAACAGCTCGATCCCTGATGCGATCGTTTTGAAAAAACGCTCTTCCTCCAGCATGATCTGCTCTTTTAAGACGCTCAGTTTTTCCACGATATAGGGGTATTGTTGTCCCATAAGCTCGGCTACCGTATCAGCGATTTCAAACATAAATGGCTTAGTGAAGCCAAGAAGATAGCCATGACGTACCGCACGACGCAAAATACGGCGAAGAACATAACCACGCCCTTCGTTGGAGAAGTTAGTCCCTTGTGCCAAAAGAAAGGTAACCGTACGGATGTGATCAGCGATAACGCGGTACGATGCACCGCTGGCGTACGCATAAGGCTTACCGATAAGGGCTTCAACTTTACGAATAATAGGCATAAAGAGGCTTGAATCGTAGTTGCTACGAACCCCTTCAAGAACCGCGACTGCACGCTCCAACCCCATACCCGTATCAATAGAAGGTTTTGGAAGAGGATTCAGTTCCCCTTTGGCATTGCGCTCATACTGCATAAAGACGAGATTCCAAATCTCCAAGAAACGATCCCCATCGCCTCCCATATAGTCTTCCGGTCCGTTAAAATGCTCTGCACCCTGATCCACAAAAATCTCTGAACATGGTCCGCACGGTCCGGTATCACCCATTTGCCAAAAGTTATCTTTGTCACCCAACCGCATGATACGATCAGCTGAAATGTGTTTCTTCCACATCTCTTCAGCCTCATCATCACTCTCATGAACCGTTACCCATAGCTTCTCAACAGGAAGCTTCATTACTTGAGTGATAAATTCCCACGCATAGGCAATCGCTTCTTCTTTAAAATAATCCCCAAAACTAAAGTTCCCAAGCATCTCGAAAAAAGTATGGTGGCGTGCCGTATGACCGACATTTTCTAAATCATTGTGCTTGCCGCCCGCACGCAGACATGTTTGTGAGCTGGTTGCTCTAGGATTTTTAGGTGCAGGAATCTCGCCCGTAAAAACAGACTTAAATGGAACCATGCCGGCATTGGTAAAAAGCAGTGTTGCATCGTCAGGAACAAGGGGTGAACTCCCTACACGATCGTGTTGTTTTGATTCAAAAAAGGCTAAAAAAGCTTCGCGGACATCCATCATGGGTTACTCTCATTCGGGTAAAATTGTCGCGATTATAGCGAATAAGGGTTTAATACAAAATTTTTGCGCTTTGTCTAAAAATAATTGACATAAAAGTATAGAAATGATACTATTTTTATATCTAATAACTTAACTGAAAAGTTGTGCAATGCTATTTGAGTATGACCCCGATAAAAGTAGTTCCAACCTACACAAGCATGGTATCGACTTTGAAAAAGCGCAGTTATTATGGCGTGATCCAAATGCACTTGAAATAAAAGCAAAAAGTGATGATGAAAACCGTTTTGCCCTTATCGGCAAGATAGATGACAAAATTTGGATCGCATTTTATACCTATCGCGAGGATAGCGTTCGGCTGATTTCAGTGCGTCGAACACGAGAAAATGAAAAAAGGATTTACGATGAAAGCTGAAAAATTAGACGAATTATTTGACTCAGGTGAAGATATAAGTGAACATCTCGATCTCACTTCTGCGAAGCGTATCGGGACACAACCTAAAAAAGTGAATGTTGATTTTCCCGAATGGATCGTCAATGCCCTCGATATCGAAGCCAAAAAGATCGGGGTGACACGCCAATCGATTATAAAAGTTTGGATTGCTGAACGGTTAAAAGAGGAGCAGACGCATAAGGCGAGTTAGTTCCGTTCATGGTTCGACAGGCTCACCACGAACGGGGAAAGTATTAATGGATACCATATCAAGTACGGTATGACGACTAAGAAAAAGCTCTGTTTAACGCGCTAAACATCGCTTTGATAGAAGCTACGGTAATATCATTATCACATCCAACGCCAAAAAATTTCTCCAAACTCTCGGTTTGAATCTCAATATACGCTACTGCTTCGGCGCTTGAGAGTTCCCCACGAGAGTGCTCACTGTATGAGAGGATTTTAAACTCATGAGAATACTCTACCATCAGTGCATTTTTACATGCGTCGATAGGACCATTTCCCTGACCCTCTGAGCGGATCGTCTTGCCATTATGGGTATACTCTAAAATGCACTTAGCCGAATGTTCTTTAGCACTCTCAGAAATTACCGAATAATCGACAAATTCAATATCATGCGGTTCACCGAAATACGTTTTCTCGAAAATATTCAATATCTCTTCTGAGGTTAGTTCACGTCCGACTTCATCGGTCACTTTTTGAACAATACCCCCAATTTCAGGATGCATTTTTTTAGGGAGAGAGTAGCCGAACGTATCTTCGAGTACATACGCGACTCCCCCTTTTCCTGACTGAGAATTGATACGAATAATCCCCTCATAATTACGTCCCACATCGGCAGGATCAATAGGCAAATAGGGAACTTCCCAAAACGTATCTTCTTTGGCACGCTGATATTCAAGCCCTTTCTTGATCGCATCTTGATGTGACCCTGAAAATGCCGTGTACACAAGTTCACCCACATACGGATGGCGTTCATGGGTCTTCATATCCGTACACTCTTCAACAATCTCAACCACTGTTTGTAAATCACTAAAGTCAAGTTGGGGATCAACTCCCTGCGTGTACATGTTAAGTGCCAAAGTGATGATATCGACATTCCCCGTACGCTCACCGTTAGAAAGCAACGTCCCCTCAACACGATCCGCTCCTGCGAGAAGCGCCAATTCCGTTGCCGCAACGGAAGTTCCGCGATCATTATGCGTATGCGTTGAGATCAATACATGCTCACGGTTCGTCAGATGACGACTCATCCACTCGATCTGATCGGCATAGACATTGGGAGTTGCCATCTCTACGGTTGCAGGTAGGTTGATAACGACTTTACGCTGGGCGCTAATACCCCATCGATCCGTGACCGCATTACAGATACGTGCCGCATACTCTAGCTCGGTTCCTGTAAAGCTCTCAGGAGAATACTCTAAAAAAATCTCTCCATCATGCTGTGCCGCGCGTGCCTTGACCATATCAACACCCTCAAGCGCCAAGGCGATAATCTCATCTTGTTCTTTGCCAAAGACAATCTTGCGCTGTGCCGTTGAAGTGGAGTTATAGAGGTGCACGGTCGCTTTTTTTACCCCGGCCAACGCTTCAAACGTTTTGTCGATCAAATGTTCCCGTGCTTGTACAAGCACTTGTACCGTCACATCATCGGGGATCAAATTCTGCTCGACGAGGGTACGTAAAAAGTCAAATTCAACTTTGGAAGCAGAAGGAAAACCCACCTCAATGTGTTTAAATCCAAGTTTCAGCAAGAGAGAGAAGAGACGTAATTTTTGATCTAAATTCATCGGAGTAATCAATGCTTGGTTACCGTCGCGAAGATCAACACTGCACCAGATAGGAGCATGTGTAATGGTTTTAGTAGGCCAAACACGGTTTGGCAAATCAACTTGAGGATAAGGGCGGTATTTGCCCGCAGACATGTTTTTCATGTTGGTTTCCTTCGAATTTTCTCTTCTTATTGTCTCTTGCTGATGACAATTAAGTAATGGAATTATAGCCAAAAGCACTTTGAGGTCATTAATTTTTACGCTTCAGACTTTCGTTCAACCATTTCTATAATGTGTTGTGCGCCGTTCATAGCAATCAGACGATCCAATGCTGCACTTTTGGGTTGTATGTCACTGCCAATTGCCTCTTGGAGCTTGGCTAAGATTCCCTCACCCTGACGCTCACACCATCCTACATTGTGTTCTACAATATAGCGCGCATTATGAAACTGATGATCCGCCGCAGCAAACGGGAACGGGATATAAAAAGCCGGGACTCGTGCCGCACACAGTTCCCATAGTGTACTCGCACCCGATCGGCTCACCGCAAAATCGCTTCTCTCTATCAATTGGGCTATTTGCGTTGTAAATCCATAAACCTCAGCCTCAATTCCAAGCTCATGATAGGCATTACGAACACGCTCTTCTTCCGAAGCGCCGCATTGATGGATGATAGAAATCCCTTTTTGACGCAACCAAGGAGCACATTGTAAAGCAAGATCATTGATAAATTTTGCCCCCTGAGAGCCTCCTAAAAAGATAACGGTTTTCACCTCTGTTCGAGTTCGTGCATGTTGAAAATAAAGCTCATTCACCGGATAGTCACAATGTCCCTCATCCGTTTCATAAGAGCTGACAAATCCCTTTGCATAAGGGCGTAAAAGAGTATTGAGTTTTCCCGTAATCGCATTTTGTTCATGTATGTACAACGGGCGTTTCATGGTAATAGCCGCAATGGCCGCAGGCGCTGCTGAGAAACCTCCGACACTCACAATTGCATCGGCATGCAACATCTTGATAATGCGTCGTGACTCAATAACGGCTTTAAAAATTTTCCACATCGCACCTAGCTTTTCAAACCCTTTTTTATTCACCACTCCCGTCGTGTCTAAGAAATAGGTTTTTTCAAAAACCATACCATGTTCAAACCATTGCCGGTCTTGTCCGCTCATTGAGCCGATGAAGACCACTTTATGCCCGCGCGCCTTCGCCGCTTGCGCAAGCGAGAGAGCAATAACCAAATGTCCTCCCGTGCCGCCACCCGTAAAAATCAGGGTCATGTATCCTCTCCTGACTTGGGCTTTATTTTCTTAGAGATCATCAGTACCATACCAATACCGACACTTGAGGCCAACATCGCAGATCCTCCATAACTGAGTAACGGAACAGAAATCCCCTTGATTGGTGTTAACCCGCTGATTCCATACGCATTGATCATAAATGCAAACGTAATCAGCAATCCCACACCCAAACTAAAGAGATAATCGGTATCCGCTTTGGAACGATTGGCAATTTTGAAGAGACGATGCAAAATCATTATAAAGAGCATTGTCACTCCAAAAACCCCTATAAATCCAAACTCTTCGGCAATTCCGGCAAGGACAAAGTCCGTATGAACCTCACTCAAAAACCCCAGTTTAAACGTTCCGTTCCCCAAACCCGTTCCCAAAAGTCCCCCATTATGGATAGCATTCAAAGAGTGACCAATCTGATAGGCCTCTTCCCCGTTAGCAATACGTAAATGCTTGGCTATTGATTCGGGAAAAAAGGCGAGTATCGTGCTCTGTGCCGATGCCCACCACGAGAGGATACGGTTGATTCGGTGCGGTGCCATAGCAATAAATAAAAGGAAAAAGAGGACAGCACCCCCAATCAGACTAAGGAAAAAGCGAAAACTACTCCCTGCAAAAAAGAGCATAAAGGCCAGTGTCAAGGATAAAACAACCACCTGCCCTAAATCATTTTGAACAATGGCAATCAAAAACATGACTAAAATAAAGAGTGCGGCATACGGTAAAAAACGCTTAAATTCTTCTCTAACCCCCATGCCTCCATGATGACCCAATTTACGTGAAAAACTCCAAGCCAAGAAATAGACAAAACCTATCTTGAAAAATTCCACGGGGGCAATCGACATCCCAAAGATCTTAATCCACCGTTTTGCACCCCCAACTTCGCTTACCAAAAAAGAGGGAAGAAACGGCATCGCCACCATCAGAGCTATTCCGCCCCAAAACAGGGTTAGCCCCAGTGGGTGGAGCCACACATCTGGGTCAAGTTGCGCAATCATCCACATCAATAAAATGGAAATAATGGCAATCAAAAGCTCACGAAAAACGAAGTGAAAGGAGTTGTAATCAAATAAAATAACGGCATATGCTGTTAGAGTATAGGAACAAATAATTCCAACGGTAATAAGAATAGTAGTTAAAATAAATAATTTTTTATCGGGCATCTTTTGACTTGTTTGGTGTATAATTTCTAAAAGTATAGCAAGCACACATTAAAGCACCTATAAATAGAAAGTGGAATGTATTTTGCTTGATAAGATTAATTAAACTTCTGCCTCGCAATGGGGCAAGCTTTAGTGCCAGAGCGGCAAGCGTAGCCAAAGGGATTAATTCCTTTGGCTTTCAAAAATAGATGAAAGGGGTACACGATGGGCATTAATATCTCACGAGCACATGATCTGATGACAAGCGCTATGGATTATCGTGCAGCGCGTCAAGACATGATCGCCAGTAACATTGCCAATGCTGATACCCCTTTCTACCGACCTCGTGACGTCCGTTTCGAGGAAGCACTTGCCAAAGAAAGTGCTGCTATTTTCGCACAAAAAGGTCAAGAACTCCAAATGACCCATACCAATGGTGCTCACCTCAATGGATTCTCACCTTCTAGTGATACAAAAGCAACAACATTTTTCCGTGACGGTCATATGGCACGTAACGATGGTAACAGTGTAGATTTGGATGTTGAGAGTTCGGAAATGGCCAAAAATTCTACGATGTTTAATGCCCTCACAGCCGCACTTAAAAAAGATTCCATGTTGTTCAAAAGCGTCATAGATGCTTCGAGCAAGACAGCGTAAGGATTAAACAATGGCATTTTTAGACAGTTTTGATATTAGCGGTTACGGTCTTTCAGCTCAGCGTGTTCGTGTTAATACAATAAGTTCTAACATCGCTAATGCTCAGACTACCCGTACGGCTGAGGGTGGCCCGTACCGCCGTCAAGAAGTTGTTTTTAAAGCCATGGATTTTAACAGTGTCTATAATCAAGCGCTTGAACGTCAAACCTCTTCTCTAGGCTATTCAGATCCTCTAAAAGAAGGACTTCAAGGTCTTAAACCTACTCCGGCGATCATGAGTGTGGTTGTCGATAAAATTGCTCGTGACGATAAAGCGCCGAACATGAAATACGATCCAAGCCATCCCGATGCGGATGCAAAAGGGTACGTTGCTTACCCCAATATTAATCCTGTCATCGAAATGGCCGATTTAGTAGAAGCGACACGCTCATATCAAGCAAACGTTGCAGCGTTTGAGAGCGCCAAAAATATGGCTAGCGGTGCAATCAGCATCTTGCAAGCATAACCTTAAGGACTAACTATTATGCAAGATTTAACCTCTATTAAATCTCTTTCTACTGCCGACTTATTCAAAGTAAAAGGGATATCTCCAACTCAAGAAAGCACAACTGACTTTGCTCAGGAGCTCAAAAATGCCCTTGGTAATGTCAATGAGATGCAAGTCCAAGGCGAGAAAGCGATGAGCGATATCGCGACCGGTTCTGTCAAAGATCTGCATCAAGCGGCAATTGCCATTGATAAAGCCGAAATCAGTATGAAATTGATGCTTGAAGTGCGTAATAAAGCGCTCAATGCATACAAAGAGATCACTCGAACCCAAATGTAATGCGCTGAATTCATAAGTTATGCGCCATTCCAATAAATCCAAAAAAATATTAGCACTTTTCCTCGTCCTATTAATGGGCTTTGGCATCTTTTTAGCTGTCATGTTTTACACGGCCGTTCATGAGCGGGACATTCCCTCTATTTACTCTGAAGAAACCACTCAAGCGCAGCGTGGAAACATCATCAGTGCGGATGGATTTCACATCACAGCAACTCAAAAACTTTACAAAGCAGTTGTGAATACTAAAAATATCGATCCCGATAAAAGAGAACTTTTTATTCAGCTTTTCAGTATTTACAGCGGCATCAGTCCCGATGAAATTCGACAACGTCTCCGTACACGAAAAGGCTCGGTAACGCTGAGCTATCATATCGGGCCCAAAGAGGCGATGTATCTAAAAACACTCGCCTTTGAACTGCGGAAACTCAAAGTATTTATCGAATACGAACTGCCTAACGGCCAACGTGTTTTACAGGGCTTAAACATCATCGAAAGCGGTGAAGCACGTGAATATCCCTATAAAAAACTTCTAACACCGCTCATCGGTTATCCTAGAAAGATGGAGGAAGATGGCTATACTCGTATCTACGGAATTAAAGGGTTAGAAAAATATTTTGATGAGGAGCTCAATCCTCAACAAAACAAAAGCCAAAAAGCGATGCGGGATGTCAATGGCTACTTGATTTTAAATAAACAAAGCTCTATCAAATCACAAATTAATGGATTTGATGTCAAACTCAATATTCCTATTGCTCTTCAAACACGCGTAGAAGCGATCACCGACAGAATCAAAAACAACCTGCAAGCTGATGAAATCATCGCAACCGTAATGGAATCTAAAACAGGAAAAGTCATTGCTCTGGCAAGCTCCAACCGATTTAATCCCAGCCATATCCAAGTAGAAGACTATCCATCTCTCAATGCCAATGCTATCGAATACAGTTATGAACCCGGTTCCGTTATTAAACCTATTATTTTTTCTTTATTACTGGATCGGCATCTTATCAACCCTTACGACATGGTAAATGGGCACAATGGACGCTATCAATTAGGTCGAAAAATGATCGTTGATGAACACGCATTTCAAATGATCAGTGCCGAAGACGTTATCGTCCACTCCTCTAATATCGGCATTGCCCAACTGGGACAAAAACTCAATGGCACTGAATTTACCGAAGGATTAAAACGTTTTGGATTTACTCATTTTAGTGGAACCGATCTTCCCTATGAAAAACGAGGCTCAATCCCTAGCAGTGCGCAACTCAATAATTACCTGTATAAAGCAATCACATCCTATGGATACGGGATGCGAGCGAATGCCATGCAGTTGGTCAAAGCTTTCAATGTTTTTAATAATGGAGGTAAGCTTGTAAATCCAATGATTGTTGATGCACTCATTGATGAAAAAGGAGTTTCTAGACCTATGCAGGTTCAAACTCCGATTCAAGTAATCGCTCCTGCAACTGCAGAGCGCATGAAGCTGATTTTAATTAAAACCGTTAATGAAGGGACTGCAACTTTGGCTAAGACTCCTGGGCTAGAAGTAGGGGGAAAAACAGGAACCGCCCACATTGCAAAACACGGAGGATACGTTAACAGCTATCATACCTCATTTATTGGCTTTGCCAACGATGGCAAACACACCTATACAATTGGGATCATGGTAATTGATCCGCGTACTGTTTATTTTGCTTCCGTCACAGCCGTCCCCGTTTTCAAAGCTATCGTGGATGTTATGGTAGATGAAAAATACCTTCAGCCAGATCCGAGAGCCGTGGCCGTTGCACAAGATACTCCGGCAGTCGAGCATCATTAAACGGTTTTTTTACTCTTTCTTATTTTTTTCCATTTAGCGCTTTAGAGATTAAGAGGGTCGCATCTTTGCTAAAAGCATAACGATATTCCAGCCCCCATACTTCAACGACTGCTTCACCGCTAAGAGTAAGTTTACTTTTTTCCTGCATAATCGCAACAACACGATTAAATGTGATGTACTTGGGATCAACTTCAATGGTAAGAGGAAGAACACGTTGTGTATTAGGAGCTACACTAAAAGCTTTGCCTCCGTTAATACATGCTGACCCTGTTGCCAGCGTTTTCGTCCCTTCAAGCAGACCATAGGTAAATGATTTAAGCTTTAATTCGCTGTGCCATCGATTCGTTATGGTCACATCTGTACCGATGCGTATCACCTCTCGATCTGCCGTACCGCCAAGCAGAGACAATATTCCTAGTACCATCTCACTTTTCGTATTTTCCCATCGCAGATTACCTGAGGGCTCAATCATCACATCTTTGCCCATCTTAGGAGCACATCCGCTTAGTAAGCCTAATACTGCAGTGAATACTATAAATTTTTTCATATTACATCCATACATTGTCAATTAATCTGGTGGTCCCAACACGTGCCGCAACCAATACAATTGTATCCCCTATAACCACCTCAGAAATCGATTCAAAACGACGATTCACTATCGCTACATACTCAACATCTAATGGCTGCAAGATCTCGAACATCACCCTTTGTATTTCATTCGAAGCCCGCACCCCCTGCATCACCAAATGCGTAGCACGTTTAAGCGAGGCAGAAAGTTTTAATGCTTCAATGCGCTCTGATGCACTAAGATATACATTACGACTGGAAAGCGCCAACCCATCGCTTTCACGAACCGTATCCACTGCAATGATCTCAACACACATAAAAAAATTTTCTACCATTTGGGTGATAAGAGCAAGCTGCTGCGCATCTTTTTTTCCAAAGTAAGCGCGAGTGGCCCGTGTTATATTGAGCAGTTTGATCACCACACTCAATACGCCGTCAAAGTGACCGGGTCTAACAGCGCCTTCCAGAATATAACCACGAATATCAGGGGCTTTGATACTCACCTCATCATTTCCGTACATGGCGTCCACCTCAGGGTAAAACAGTATGTCCACACCGCTCAGTTGACAGATTTTGAAATCCGCCTCTTCCCTGCGGGGATATTTACTCAAATCCTCACCGGCCAAAAACTGTGTCGGATTCACAAAAATCGACACCACAACCACATCGTTCTCTACTCTCGCTTTCTCAATGAGGGTGCGATGCCCAATATGCAGTGCTCCCATCGTCGGCACAAATCCAATTGATCCTGTTTTAGAATCCAAAGCAGCTCTTAATTCAACTGCTGTACGTGCGATAATCATCGTTTTAGCCTCTATGCAATATAATCACAATTATAATACAGTTAGAGGATATTCCTTTATGGATCACTACGAATATACCGAATTATTGAAAACATTGACGATTAAAATGCAAAATGTCACGGATGTTGTCCGCCCAAAAGACATAAATGCGCGTTTGCATGAAATCACTGCACTTGAAAACTCCGATGGTTTTTGGAACGATGCTACTAATGCAGGAATTGTTCAAAAAGAAAAAACACAGCTTGAACGTCGTCTTAGCAGATACACTAAAACGTACAATATCTTAAGTGATGCTGTTGATTTATACGAAATGGCAAAAGACGAGAACGATGAAGAAACCATCCAATCTCTTTTCGATGATGCACCAAAACTTGAAAATGAGGTCAAGCTCATGGAAGTTGACGTCCTTTTGAGCGGTGAGCATGACGGACATAACGCCATTGTCACTATCCATCCAGGTGCTGGAGGAACGGAATCACAAGACTGGGCTTCTATGCTATTGCGTATGTACACCCGTTGGGCAGAGCGTCATGATTTTACCGTCGAAATGCTCGACTACCAGTCGGGTGAAGAAGCGGGTATTAAAGACGCTGCCATCCTCATCAAAGGGATAAACGTCTACGGCTATCTCAAAAATGAAAATGGCATTCACCGTCTTGTTCGTATCAGCCCTTATGACTCCGCAGCTAAACGCCATACCAGTTTTACTTCTGTTCTTGTTTCCCCTGAACTGGACGACGACATTGCCGTTGAAATTGAAGATCGCGATATCCGTATCGACACCTATCGTGCGTCGGGCGCAGGCGGTCAGCACGTTAATAAAACTGAATCTGCCATCCGTATTACTCACATCCCGACAGGCATCGTAGTGCAGTGTCAAAACGACCGTAGCCAGCATAAAAACAAAGCAACCGCGTTTAAAATGCTCAAATCGCGTATTTATGACCTCGAACTTGCAAAACAAAAAGCGGCCGTTGACGGTGTCGAAAAAAGTGATATCGGCTGGGGTCATCAAATACGATCCTATGTCCTGGCACCGTATCAGCAAGTCAAAGATACCCGTTCAGGGATTCCTTATTCAAATATCAACGCCATCCTAGATGGCGATATCGACGAAATGATCGAAGGGGTACTAATCGCCCTTAACCGAAAAGATGACGACGAATAACGAAAACACCATTATCAAAGAGTGTGCTCTTCACGAGCCATGCTCGTACATTCCCGGTAATACCCAGACCATCCATTATAAAGTCATCCAAGATTGTACTAAAGAACAATGTGAAGCGTTGATTTTAAGAGGTTGGAGACGATTCGGGGCAATGTATTTTCGCCCTATCTGCCAAGACTGCCGAGCATGTGAAAGTCTTAAAATTGATGTAGAAAGTTATACTTTCAGCAAATCTGAACGACGAATTTTACGTAAAAACAGTAATTTGCACACCATTGTCCGTCACCCAACAATGACCACCGAACATCTGGAACTCTTTTACCGATACCATGCCTACAAACATCATACACGTGATTGGGAAACTCCTAAGGTTGATCCTAAAAACTATTATTCTTCTTTTGTGCACGGCCATGGCGACTTTGGCTATGAAATACTCTATTTTCAAGATGACAAACTCATTGCCGTAGATTTAATCGACATACTTAATGAGGGGATATCGTCTCTTTATTGCTATTACGATCCCCACCATAAGAATCTTTCCCTAGGCAAATATACACTCTTAGAACAAATAGCCCTAGCAAAGCGTCTAGGACTCAAATGGATCTATCTTGGTTATTATGTTCAGGAGTGCCTCAGCCTATCTTACAAGGCCGATTATCAGCCCTCATTGCAATTAGAAGGTAGACCCGAAGAAGATGAGCTTCCGCTATGGGAATCCTCCTTTATTTCCCGTTGATCATACGGGAGACCAATCCGCTCTGATCGCTTCGCTCAGCGAGAATCACACCGACGATATGGACAGCTGCAAATACAAATATCCCCCATCCCATGTACATATGCAGCGTCTCGACCAACTCTTTTGACTCTCCTGCGAGTTTCCAGTACAAAACCAGCCCGCTAATCGACATAAGCGTCAACACCACGTAGACCGCCCTATAGAGTCCGTACACCTTTTTCATTTTCGGATCTTCATCAAATCCGAACCCGTTTTTAAGAATCATGCCGAATCGCCACACCAGTAGCACCGTAACGGTGATCCCCAGATAAATGTGCCAGTCCCACATCGGAGAGCGAACCGCTTTGCCGATCAACACCGCCTGCTCATCTGTAATCATCGTGCCGATGTCGCTAAGTTTGCTCTGAATGATCGTACCGATCCCCTCTTTGCTCATCACGCTTTCGCGTAACAACACCGTTATAAACAAACCGAAAACAGAGATTGCCTGCAGCCAATGCCACACGCGAAACGAGGATGAAAACTGACGCATAGATACCTCTTTCGTGCTTAGATACGTTATTATATATCAATATTTTTAACACAGGGCATTATCCGATGAAGACGATCACATTTTCACCCCTCACCTTTACCCCCTCCAAAGTGATCTGCATCGGGCGTAACTACGTCGCACACATCCGTGAGCTAAACAATGAGATCCCCTCCTCCATGGTTGTTTTCAACAAACCCAACTCCGCCATCAGCGATACACTGAACTTTTTCTCCGCCAACACCCGTTTTGAGGGAGAGATCTGTTTTTGCTTGAGAGGGGGAAAGATCATAGGGGTCGGCTTCGGCCTTGATCTGACCAAAGCCGATCTTCAAAACCATCTGAAAGCCAAAGGGCTACCGTGGGAGAGAGCCAAAGGATTTGACGGTTCAGCAGTTTTTGGGAAATTCGTCCCTTTCGATCTGCCGCTGGAAACCTTGCGGATGACGCTACACGTTAACGGCGTATTGACACAAGAAGGAACGTACGCGCTGATGATCTACAAACCGCTGGAGATGATCGAAGAGATTCAGTCCTTTATGACAATAGAAGATGGCGATATCATTATGAGCGGAACACCAAAAGGAGTTGCAACCTATACAATTGGAGATGAATTTATCGGACGGATTTACAGTGATGATCGGCTGTTAGTTGAAAGCAGTTGGAAGGTTCAAGGGTAAATGAGAAAAAACAGATGCCCTCCAACGGAGGGCAAAGAAAAGAATCTCTTAGCTGTTACGCTTTTTGATGATCTCTTCAGCAACGTTACGTGGGACTTCAGCATAGTGATCGAATTCCATAGAATAACTTGCACGTCCTTGTGTCGCAGAACGAAGGTCAGTTGAATAACCAAACATTTCTGACAATGGAACAAATGCATCAACAATTTTGTTACCTGAACGGTCACCCATGTTGTTAACTTGTCCACGACGACGGTTAAGGTCACCGATAACATCACCCATGAAGTTTTCAGGTACTTCTACTTCAACTTTCATCATAGGCTCAAGGATTGCAGGGTTTGCCTTACGACAAGCCTCTTTGAATCCCATTGATGCAGCGAGTTTAAACGCCATCTCAGATGAGTCAACCTCGTGGTATGAACCATCATACAACGCAACTTCGATATCCTCGATCGGGTAACCCGCAAGAACACCTTTTTGCATTGCTTCTTTACACCCTTTTTCAACTGCAGGAACGTATTCTTTTGGAATAACCCCACCTTTGATTTCGTTGTGGAAAGTATATCCGCTACCAGGCTCGCCCGGCTTAACGCGAAGATAAACGTGACCGAATTGTCCACGTCCACCTGATTGCTTAGCGTATTTATACTCTTGGTTAACTTCTGCACGAATTGACTCACGGTAAGCAACTTGCGGTGCACCAACCTCTGCTTCAACTTTGAACTCACGGAACATACGGTCGACCAAGATTTCTAGGTGAAGCTCACCCATTCCTGAGATGATCGTTTGACCTGTTTCTTCGTCTGTATGAACACGGAAAGATGGATCCTCTGCTGCAAGTTTAGCTAAAGCGATACCCATTTTTTCTTGGTCTGGTTTTGTTTTAGGCTCAACCGCAACCGAGATAACTGGCTCAGGAAAGTGCATACGCTCCAAAATTAGACGATCGTCTTCTGAACATAATGTATCCCCTGTTGTTGTATCTTTAAGACCAACAACCGCACCGATTTCACCTGCGTAAAGAGATTTAATCTCTTCACGCTTGTTAGCGTGCATTTTTACGATACGTCCGATACGCTCTTTTTTACCTTTGATGGTATTGTAAGCATAGGTACCAGATTCAAGAACACCACGGTAAACACGTACGAACGTAAGTTGACCAACAAATGGATCCGTCATAATTTTAAACGCAAGACCAGCAAACGGAGCATCATCACGTGATTCAACGGCTACTTCGATCTCTTCATCGTCTTCTTTTGTTCCTGTAATCGCAGCAACTTCAAGTGGAGATGGTAAATAATCTACAACCGCATCCAAAAGAGTTTGAACTCCTTTGTTTTTAAACGCAGTACCACATGTCATAGGGATGATTTCCATCTTAAGACATCCAGCTTTAATCCCGCGCATAATCTCTTCGTTGCTAAGCTCACCCTCTTCGAAGAATTTCTCCATCAAAGTATCGTCACCCTCAGCAGCCGCTTCCATCATTTGTGCACGGTATTTATTAGCAATTTCCACCATATCAGCAGGAATGTCTGCTTCATGATAGTTTGAACCCATTGCAGCGTCATCATCCCAAAGGATTGCTTTCATCTTAACGAGGTCAACAATACCTTTGAAACCGTCTTCAGCACCGATTGGCAACTGAATTGCAATTGGATTAGCTTTAAGACGTAAACGGATTTGCTCTTCAACGTTATAAAAATCAGCACCGGTACGGTCCATTTTATTAACGAAAACCATACGCGGTACACCGTAACGGTTTGCTTGACGCCATACCGTTTCTGATTGTGGCTGAACACCACCTACCGCACAAAATACAGCAACAGCACCATCAAGTACACGCATAGAACGCTCAACTTCAATGGTGAAGTCAACGTGGCCCGGAGTATCAATAATATTGATTTGTCTACCGTTCCATTCACAGGTCGTTGCAGCAGAAGTAATCGTGATACCACGCTCTTGCTCTTGCTCCATCCAGTCCATAGTTGCAGCACCTTCGTGAACTTCACCAATCTTGTGTGAAACACCTGTGTAGAACAAAATACGCTCAGTTGTTGTCGTTTTACCCGCATCAATGTGCGCTGCAATACCAATATTTCTGACGTCTTCTAGTTTGTGGGATCTTGCCATGATAATAGCCTTAAAAGTAGTTTTTGTTGGGAGAATGGTAACCCGAAAAGGTTACCGAAAGGTTATAGAAACTATTACCAGCGATAGTGAGCAAATGCTTTATTCGCTTCTGCCATACGGTAAGTATCTTCTTTTTTCTTGAACGATGAGCCTTTATCATTGGCAGCTTCTAGCAATTCATTTGCTAAACGCTCAGCCATTGTGCGCTCATTACGCTTACGAGCAGCATCCGTTAACCAACGGATTGCAAGTGAAAGCTGACGAACAGGGCGTACTTCTACTGGAACTTGGTAGGTCGCTCCACCCACACGGCGGCTTTTTACTTCGATTACCGGCTTGATGTTTTCGATAGCTGCATCAAAAACTTCAATACCTGTTTTTTCACCACGTGATGCAATGATATCCAATGCACTGTACATGATTTTCTCAGCTGTACTTTTCTTTCCATCCCACATAATTTTGTTGATGAATTTTGTCAAAATTTTACTGCCGTGAACCGGGTCAGGCATGATTTCGCGTACGGGCGCTTTTCTTCTTCTCATAATGTTTCCTTCAATTTTTAAAATTTACTCAAAAAACGGTCATCATAAACCGAATCTTGTCGGGTTAAATGATTATTTTTTAACCTTAGCTTTTTTCGTTCCGTATTTAGAACGAGATACCTTACGGTCTTTAACACCCGCAGCATCAAGAGCACCACGAACGATATGGTATTTTACCCCTGGTAAGTCTTTAACACGACCACCACGAACAAGAACAATCGAGTGCTCCTGCAAGTTGTGACCCTCACCACCGATATAACTAATAACTTCAAACCCTGAAGTCAAACGAACTTTAGCAACTTTACGAAGCGCCGAGTTAGGTTTCTTTGGGGTTGTAGTATATACACGAGTACATACACCACGACGTTGTGGGCATGACACCAAAGCGGGTGATTTTGATTTTTTCACTACCGCTTGTCGCTCTTTACGAATAAGCTGGTTGATTGTTGGCATACAATCTCCTTGTTTTGAAATGTTCCAGTAGAATTTTAATCCACCCATAGGGGACTAATAAACGCGCAATTGTACCTGTTTTATGATTAAATATAGCTTATTTTAAGGAAGGTTTAAATTGAAGAAAGAGAAGGAGTTTGATTTTGTATTTTTGGCCGAAGCCAAAAACTTATTCGCCGAATTGTATGGTTTGATCTTTATAGATACCCGTACCGACTGGGATGGTACGACCGATAATAACGTTCTCTTTCAAGTCTGTTAAGTCATCAATTTTCGCAGCAACAGCAGCTTCTGTCAATACTTTAGTCGTATCTTGGAACGATGCGGCTGAAATGATAGAATCCGCGCTGACCGATGCACGAGTGATACCAACAAGGTATGGTTCAGCAATCGCAGGCTCTCCGCCAAGACGAAGAATTTTTTCATTTTCGGTTTTAAACTGTACTTTAGATACAACATCGCCTTCAATGAATTTTGTGTCACCTGAACGCAAGATTTTAATTTGACGCAACATTTGAGTAAAGATAACCTCAATATGCTTATCCGCAATATTAACCCCTTGACGACGGTAAACTTGCTGTACTTCACTAACAAGGAAGTGATAAAGAGCTTTAACACCCAATATTCTCAATATCTCATGTGAACTCAATACACCATCTGTCAAACGCTCACCCGCGTGAACAAACTCACCCGCGTGTACCATTGCAGTAAGATTCTTGTCAACAAAGTATTCTTTGACCATTCCGTTTTCACTCGTGATTAAGATACGTTCTTTACCACGAAGCGGTTTACCGAAGCTGACCACACCGTCAAGTTCAGCAATCAATGCGATCTCTTTTGGCTTACGCGCTTCGAATAACTCAGATACACGCGGAAGACCTCCGGTAATATCACGAGATTTTTGTAGTGCTTTTGGCGTTCTTGCCAAAATGTCTGCTACTTTCACTTCCGCTCTGTCTTGTGCAAAAATCGCTGTTTTTGGTTCAACAGCATAACGAATAATTGTTCCATCCGCCGCAGCCAATACGATAGCTGGCTTGAATTCAGGAGCAACATATTCATTTATCATCAAACGTGTTTTTCCGGTTAACTCGTCAAATTGCTCTGATGCAGTCACACCTGGAATAATATCTTCAAAAGTAATCACACCATTTGTTTCTGAGATGATTGGATTCGAATACGGATCCCACTCAGCAATAACAACAGACTCTTCTTTAAGAGGTTTAGCAATAATGGTATCTGCTTTTACTACTTCATTATCATTGACCTCGATAACAGAACCGCGTGCAATGTAGTGACGAATCGCTTCACGATCTTCACTGTCAGCGACAACCGCGAAAAGACCTTTTTCTTCTACGTTATAGCCTTTTGCAATTTCATAATGACGCTCTAAATAATCACCTTTAAGAAGGTAGTACTTGATAGTACCTTTCTCTTTTGCAAGAATTTTTTGTGTAATCGGCGCACCGTCTTTTACCAGAATCTCAGAAGCGTATGGAATACGGTTAGGGACATTCCATCCGTCTTTGATCGTTTCAACAATTGACTCATCAGCTTTTACAATCGAACCATTTTCATATGGTAGGTAGAATTTACCTTCAATCTTCCCACTAACACCGGCCAATTCATTAGCCTTAGCTACTTCATTTTTACGTAATGTATAACGCTGAGTTTGTGACTCGCCCTTTACACTAACGATAATTTCATCATGGATCGTTTGAATCTCAACGGTACCTGCAAACGGTGCTTTTATTTTTGGTTCAACCAAAAGAATAGCAGCATTACGACGATTTGCAACAACTTGCTTGCCCTCTTTAGAAAGGTATGTTTTCATGTTGTAATAACGGATGAAACCTTCTTTAGTCGCAAGAACTTGACGCTCTTCTCTTGTACTAGATGCCGTACCACCAACGTGGAAGGTACGAAGGGTCAACTGCGTACCCGGCTCACCAATAGATTGAGCTGCAATAATACCGACAGCTTCCCCACGACGAACGATTTCACCTGTACCCAAGTTAAGACCATAACATAATGCACATACACCATCAACCGATTTACAGGTTGTAGGAGTACGGATATGTGCCGCACGGATGCCAGCTTCAACAATCTTAGATGCCATAATCTCATCAATCAACGTACCCTCAGAATAGAGGATTTCATTAGTGATAGGATCGATCGCATCTTCCGCCAATACACGGCCATAAATACGGTCTTCTAAAGGCTCGATCAATTCGTTACCCACAGAGATATCGGTTAATTCAACACCCTCATGCGTCCCACAATCGTGTTCAACAATCTTAACGTTTTGAGCAACGTCTACAAGTTTACGTGTCAAATAACCCGCATTTGCAGTTTTAAGTGCTGTATCCGCAAGACCTTTACGTGCTCCGTGAGTTGAAATAAAGTACTCAAGAACGTTCAAACCTTCTTTAAAGTTTGAAATAATAGGTGTTTCAATAATCGAACCATCTGGTTTGGCCATAAGTCCACGCATACCGGCAAGCTGACGAATCTGAGCTGCAGATCCACGTGCACCAGAGTCCGCCATCATAAAGATCGAGTTAAATCCGTCTTTATCAGCTTGGATCAAATCCATCATTCCACTTGCAACCGTGTTATTGGTATCTGTCCAAACGTCAATGATCTTATTGTAACGCTCTTGTTCTGTCAAGAGACCCGCTTCAAATTGCTTTTGAATCTCTTTTACACGGTTCTTAGAGGCGACAATAAGGGCTGCTTTTCCCTCAGGGATAATGATATCCGTGATTGAAATAGACACCCCTGATTTAGTCGCATAATAGAAACCAAGGTCTTTCAAATTATCCAAGAATTCAGCTGTGATAGCAATACCGCCGTGCTTATTAACATAGTCAACAAGGATAGAGATATTTTTCTTTTTCATCATAACGTTCCAAAGCTCAACTGGAACGAAATCTGGCAAGATATCCTTTAAGATCATACGACCAGCTGTTGTATGGATCATACGTCCATCAACACGTGTACGTACTTTTGCATGTAAATCAAGCGCATTATGCTCAATGGCAATCATAACTTCATCAACATTGCTGAAAAGTTTGTTCGATCCCTTGACTTCATTCTTGCCCAATGTTAGGTAGTAAAGACCCAAGACCATATCCTGTGAAGGAGTTGCGATCGCTTTACCCGAAGCTGGAAGCAAGATATTCATAGAAGAGAGCATCAAAACTTTACATTCAGCAATCGCTTCAGCACCTAGTGGTACGTGAACTGCCATTTGGTCACCATCAAAGTCCGCATTAAATGCCGCACAAACCAGTGGATGCAATTGAATAGCTTTACCATCGATTAGTTTTGGATGAAACGCTTGAATCGAAAGCTTGTGAAGCGTAGGAGCACGATTCAACATAATCGGATAACCATCAACGATTTCTGCTAAGCATTCCCAAACTTCATTGGTTTTTTCTTCAATCATTTTCTTCGCCGCTTTAACGGTGGTTGCGTACCCTTTGTCTTCAAGTTTAGCAATCAAATGCGGCTTAAAGAGCTCCAATGCCATTAGCTTTGGAAGACCACACTGATCCATACGAAGGCTTGGTCCTACAACGATAACCGAACGACCTGAGAAGTCAACACGTTTACCGAGAAGATTCTGACGGAAACGCCCTTGCTTACCTTTGATAATCTCTGAAAGAGATTTCAATGGACGCTTGTTAGCACCCTTAACCGCATTTGCACGACGGCCGTTGTCAAACAATGCATCAACCGCCTCTTGCAACATACGCTTTTCATTACGGACGATAATCTCCGGTGCTTCTAACTCGATCAAACGCTTTAGACGCTGATTTCGGTTAATAACACGACGGTAGAGATCATTAACGTCTGATACTGCAAATTTACCACCATCAAGGCTTACCAATGGGCGAAGCTCAGGAGGCAATACCGGAAGTGCTGTAAGCATCATCCATGCAGGATTGTTTCCTGAGTTCAAGAATGACTCGATAACTTTTAGACGTTTAATAATTGTTTTACGTTTTGCTTCAGAGTTTGTTTTTTGCACATCTTCTTTTAGCGCTGAGAAAAGATCCACGAGATCCAATTCATCCAAAAGATCACGAGCAGCTTGTCCACCCATTTCTGCAACAAACCCACTCTCTCCATAACGCTGTACCAATGTACGGTATTGCTCTTCATTCAATACATCGTATTTAAGTACAGGGGATGTTTGTGCACCATCATAGTGTGCTTCTCCACCGCTTTTAACGATGTATGCTTCATAATACAATACGCGTTCAAGATCTTTCATTTTTACGCCAAGGAGCGTACCAATACGACTTGGAAGTGAACTAACATACCAGATATGTGCAACCGGAGTTACCAAATCAATGTGTCCCATGCGGTTACGACGAACTTTAGAGGAAGTTACTTCAACCCCACATTTTTCGCACACAACGCCTTTGTAACGCATTTTTTTGTATTTTCCGCACAAACACTCGTAATCACGAACCGGTCCGAAAATTTTGGCACAAAACAATCCATCGCGCTCAGGCTTGAGAGTACGGTAATTGATTGTTTCTGGTTTTTTGACTTCACCATGACTCCAAGAGAGAATTTTCTCTGGACTTGCAAGGCGAAATTGTATTTGTTTAATATCTGTTGGACGATTGTCTTCAGTCACTGCAATTGGTACTAGCTTACTCATTGTCATCTACCTCGTCAAAAATCTCAATATCAAGCGCAAGGGCTTGAAGCTCTTTGGTTAATACGAACAACGTTTCAGGGATACCTGATGCCGGAACGCTTTCACCTTTCGTAATCGCTTTATACGCACGAACACGTCCATCAACGTCATCTGATTTGATGGTTAACATCTCTTTTAGAACTGCAGATGCACCGTATGCTTCAAGCGCCCATACTTCCATCTCTCCAAAACGCTGTCCGCCGAAGAGGGCTTTACCACCAACCGGCTGTTGCGTTACAAGAGAGTATGGCCCAGTTGAACGAGCATGCACTTTTTCATCAACCAAGTGATGAAGTTTAAGAATGTACATGTAACCTACGTTAACACGCTCTTTGAGCTTATCTCCGCTTTTACCATCGTACAATTCCATTTTACCATCGGTATCCAATTTCGCCAATTCAAACAAACGTCCAAACTCAGCTGGAGTAACACCCTCGAAAATAGGCGTAGCGAATTTAACACCCTTACTCCAATCTTGAGCATAGCCAAGAAGTGTTTTGTCATCCATTGCGCCAATAGCATTTGCAGCGTCCATAAGTCCCGCAACATCGGCAATTGTAATCATTTTGGTACGTAGTTCACCGATAAACTCTTTTTGCTTGCTCTCAAAAATATCCTGGATTTGGAAACCAAGTTCGCGCCCAGCCATACCAAGGTGCATTTCAAGAATTTGACCAATGTTCATACGAGATGGAACCCCTAGTGGATTCAAACATACGTCAACCGTGCGACCATTTGCCATGTATGGCATGTCGACTTGTGGAACAATGATCGAAACGATACCTTTGTTTCCATGACGACCAGCCATTTTATCCCCAACTTTTAGCTTGCGCTTAGTCGCGATGTACACTTTTACAAATTTGACAACACCGTTTGGAAGGATGTCATCTTTTTCTAAGATAGAAAGCTTTTCCTCGTGTTCGTCACGGAACTTTTTCTTCTCTTTTTGGAAGTGATTTTTGGTTTGGTTGTACTTTTCTTGAATATCATCAGCAAATGCTTTGACGATGGTATTCATCGCAAAACGGTTAACCTCTTTTAGGTCATCTGCATTGACGTGATCCCCAGCTTTATAGTCATTACCATTCACACTTACAGCACTTTGCAGTGGATGTTTTGTTAACAAAGAAGCGATACGTAGCATCTCTTCCTTGTCTATCATAAGGAGACGATCATAATGCTCACGCTCTAGTTCATCACGCTCTAGTTTTTCAAGTTCAAGAGTACGTGGATCTTTATCATAACCTTTTTTCGTGAATACTTTGACGTCAACAATAACACCTTCCATACTTGGCGTACAGTAAAGAGATTTGTTAACAACATGACCTGCTTTTTCGCCAAAAATAGCACGTAAAAGACGCTCTTCCGGAGTTGGTTTAACTTCACCTTTTGGTGATACTTTACCGACAAGAATCATACCGCCTTGAACAAAGGTGCCAATTTTAACGATACCACTGTCATCAAGATGAGATAACTCATCATCACGAACATTTGGTATGTCACGAGTAATCTCTTCAACACCATGCTTTAATTCACGTGCTTCCGCTTCTTTTTCATAGATATGAACAGATGTAAATGCATCTTCACGTATCATACGCTCAGACATAACGATAGCATCCTCAAAGTTATAACCATTCCATGGCATAAATGCTACGAGCGCATTGATACCAAGTGCAAGTTCGCCTTGGTCCATATTTGGACCATCCGCAATAATTTGACCTTTGGTTACTTTTTGACCTTGCTTAACAATTGGCTTTTGTAAGAACGTTGTATTTTGGTTGGTGCGAATATTTTTTTCCAACGGATAGTAATCAATAAACGTTCCATCTTCATCCTCACCCATGACATAGATGTGCTTCGCATCGACTTTTTCGACAACACCACTACGCTCAACTTTGACACATTCCCATGAATCACGTGCAACAAGCTTTTCAACACCCGTTCCTACCATAGGTGCCTCAGGCTTCAACAGTGGCACCGCTTGACGCTGCATGTTTGAACCCATGAGTGCGCGGTTCGCGTCATCATGTTCCAAGAATGGAATCAAACTTGCGGCAACACCGACAACCATATGTGGCGTCAGGTCACGAAGTTCACAATTTTTTGGTGATACAAGCTGAATTTCGCCATCTTTACGAATCTCTACCAAGTCGTCCAGGAAATTACCTTTATCATCAACACGTGTTGATGCCGCAGCAATTACTTTACCCTCTTCTTGAGTAGCCGTCAAATAAACAACTTCAGTCGTAACCACACCGTCTCTGACGACATTATACGGAGCTTCGATAAAACCGTGCTCATTTACTTTTGAATAGGTAGCCAAAGTATTGATCAAACCAATGTTCTGACCCTCAGGTGTTTCAATAGGACAAATACGGCCGTAGTGGGTCGGATGAACGTCACGTACTTCAAATCCGGCACGTTCTTTTACAAGACCACCTTCTCCGAGAGCTGACAAACGACGTTTATGAGTAACTTCCGACAATGGATTTGTTTGATCCATAAACTGAGACAATTGTCCGCCGCTGAAAAATTCCATGATGGTTGATGTAATCATCTTAGAGTTAATCAAATCATGCGGCATCAATTCGGTTGTTTGACCACTCATCGTTGAAAGCTTATCTTTGATCGCTTTTTGCATCTTGATCAAACCATTATGCAGCTCATTACCAAGAAGTTCACCGATAGAACGGATACGACGATTACCGAGGTGATCACGGTCATCAATGTGACCCTGTCCATTTTTAACTTTAATCACGTATTTAACAGTATTAATGATATCTTCATTCGTCAAGACAGTTACATACTCAGGTATGTTCAACCCTAGTTTATGATTCATTTTCATACGACCGACTCTTGTCAAATCATAACGTTCAGGATCAAAGAAAAGTTGATTTACAAAAATACGCGCTGCTTCTTTAGTAACTGGCTCACCCGGACGCATTACTTTATAGATACGAATTGCCGCAAGTGCATTTTCATCTTCTATATCTTCTGTTTGCTTCAACAATTTAAGTGAATCAACATCGGCCATAAATGCGTTGATGATAGAACTGTCGTGACCTTCTGCTAAATCATTAGCAACTACGAATTCAAGAACACCAGCTTCTGCCATTTTTTTCAATTTGGTTTCATCAAGTTGCGTCATAGTATCAAACATGACTTCACCCGTTGATGCGTCAATAATCGGCTCTGCAAGATGACGCTCAATCATGATTTCGATTGGGTACTGAATTGCAGTAACACCCTCAGCAATCATTTTCTCCGCTTTTTTAGCAGAAAGACGTTTACCAGCAGCTACTAATAATTTACCATCAGTATCAATCAAATCATAGGCAAGACGCCCCTCAAAATGTTCAGGAACAAAATCCAAAAGATATTTGTTATCTTCTAAACGGATTTTTTGAAGTGGGTAGAACATCTTCAAAATATCTTGTTTACTGTAACCAAGTGCACGGAACATGATCGTAACAGGTACTTTACGGCGTTTATTGATACGCATGTAAAGAATGTCTTTAGGATCATACTCAAAATAGAGCCATGACCCGCGGTCAGGAATAATCTGACCTGTAAAAATCATTTTACTGCCAGCTGTTGAAGACTCTTCTTCTTTGAAAATAACCCCTGGGCTACGGTGCAGCTGATTAACAACAACACGTTCAACACCATTAATGACGAAAGAGGTTCGCTCTGTCATCAAAGGAATGTCACGGATAAAGATCGTTTGCTCTTTAATATCCTTGACCGCTAATTTTTCTTTTGTATTTTCATCACGGTCCCAAATAACAAGACGTGTTTTAATACGAAGGGAAACCGAATAGGTTAAGCCGCGTTCCATAGATTCACGGACGGTGTATTTAGGACGACCGACCTCAGAACCTAAGTATTCAAGAGAAAGACGATTTTGAGAATCGTGAATAGGAAATGCAGATTGGAAAACCCGCTCAATACCACTTTTTGAACGATCTTTTTGATCAATCATCAAAAATGAGTCGTATGAACTTTGTTGAAGTTGTAATAAATTCGGTACTTCAATTTGTTGGGGAGTTTTCGCAAAATCAACGCGTAAGCGATTTCCAGAGTGAAGAGTGTTTAACATAGGCTACCTCAATCAAGTTTGTAATCCCAGAGGGATGGATAAATGCATGTCTAGTTAAGTGACCTTAACCGTATAACGACGTATGGGCACTTTTCCAAAATGAAAAAATCAATTCGGAAAAGTGCCCTCTGATTGAACGGAGGGAAAACCCTCCAATCATAAAATAATTATTTAACTTCTACGACTGCGCCAGCTTCTTCAAGCTCTTTTTTAGCGGCTTCAGCGTCTTCTTTGTTGATGCCCTCTTTGATAGTTGTTGGAGCGCCATCAACTGCATCTTTTGCCTCTTTAAGACCAAGACCAGTAAGTGCACGAACTACCTTAATAACGTTGATTTTCTTTTCACCAGCGTCTTTAAGGATAACATCAAACTCAGTTTTTTCTTCTGCAGCTTCTGCAACAGCAGCGCCACCAGCAACCGCTACCGGTTGAGCAGATACTCCGAATTTTTCTTCGAATTCTTTTACAAGCTCAGAAAGCTCAAGGACAGAAAGGTTTGAGATAAACTCAAGAACGTCTTGTTTTGTAACAGCCATTGTATTCTCCTATGATATTTTTATTTTTTTATGCCGGAATTAAATCCAGCGTTACTTCAAAACAGCGATTAAGCTGCTTCTTCTTCTTTTTTACGTTTAAGCGCATCGAGACCGATTGTGAAATTGCGTACTGGACCCATCCAAACAGATGCCAACATGCCAAGCAATTCTTCACGTCCCGGTAGGGTAGCAAATGTACGTACTTTTTTCTCATCAGCGGGTTGACCGTCGATGTATGCCGTACGGATCACAAATTTATCGTTAGCTTTTGAAAATTCAACAACTGTTTTTGCAGCTGCAATTGAATCTTCGCCCCAAACAAAAATGTTAGTATCTGTAATAGCGATACCAGTCATATCTGCATTTGCTAAAGCGATTGAAGCAAGGGTATTTTTAACCACTTGAACTTTCGTATCTTTAGCACGTGCAATACTACGTAGTGACTCTAAATTTGAAACAGTAAGGCCACGGTAATCACACATCACTACAGCAGCAGCTGATTTAAACTCTGACGTGAGAGTATTAACAATTTCTGATTTTTGTGTTTTGTTCATCGTTTCTCCTTTCCAGACACAACTTCAAGCGGGGCAGAATCAATCTGATTAAGGCTCTCGCCCCCTACTATCTTAAGTCCATAAAATAAAAAGAAACCACCTTACAAGGCGGCTTCTGAGGCTAGTAGTTAACGGATATCAAGAAGCTCTTGAATATCAAACTTAATAGCTGGGCTCATTGTCAATGAAAGTGCCGCGTTTTTGATATAACGGCCCTTTGCAGTTGATGGTTTTGCACGATTAATAGCACCAACAAACGCTTTGATGTTTTCTTCAATTTTAGCAGCGTCAAAACTTACTTTACCAACACCAGCGTGGATATTTCCTTTTTTGTCAACACGGAAATTTACTTGCCCGCCTTTAACATTGGAAACAGCCTTGGCGATATCAGCAGTAACAGTGCCTGTCTTAGGATTAGGCATCATACCTTTTGGCCCAAGAATACGGCCAACTTGACCTACTAGACCCATACAATCAGGTGCAGCAACAACGATATCGAAGTTAATGTTACCAGATTTGATTTGATCTACTAGATCTTCAGCACCAACAATGTCAGCACCGGCTGCTTTAGCTTCATCAGCTTTAGCACCTTTAGCGAAAACCGCTACACGGACCACTTTACCCGTACCGTGAGGAAGCACAACAGCGCCACGGATCATCTGGTCAGCGTGACGAGGATCAACATTAAGGTTAAGAGCAATTTCAACAGTCTCGTCGAATTTTGCAGATTTTAGTTCTTGTAAAAAAACGGATGCATCCGCTACACTGTAGCTTTTTGCCAAGTCAATTTTTTCACTTAATAATTTATAGCGTTTTCCTGCCATGATAATTCTCCATAAAATAGAATCTGCCGCATGATTTAGTCTCTTTGCGGTCGAAGAGTTAAGGGTTTAGTCGACGATATCAACACCCATTGAACGTGCAGAACCAGTAATAGTTGCTGCTGCTGCATCAATATTATCTGTGTTCATGTCTTGCATTTTTTGCTTTACAATTTCCATCAATTGAGCTTTAGTGATTTTACCCACTTTGTTTTTCATCGGATTATCAGTCCCTTTTTTAAGACCAGCTGCTTTCATGATAAGAGCAGATGCCGGGGGCTGTTTTGTGATGAATGAAAACGTTTTATCCGCATACACAGTGATAACTACAGGGAGTTTAAATCCTGCCTTATCTTTCGTACGCTCGTTAAACGCTTTACAAAATTCCATGATGTTAACACCACGTTGACCAAGGGCAGGACCAACCGGTGGTGCCGGATTAGCCGCGCCAGCTTGAACTTGTAACTTAATGTAACCTGTAATTTTCTTTGCCATTTGTGCTTCCTTTTTTTGAGATTAAATTATTTTTTCGACTTGTGTATACGATATATCAACAGGTGTACTACGACCAAAGATAGAAACATTGAGTTTCAGTGTACCATGCTCAAGATCATACTCATCCACTGTGCCTGTGAAGTTTGCAAACGGACCGTCAACTATACGTACCATCTCACCATTGTCAAAATAGACTTTTGGTTTAGGAGCTGCACGATTCGCAACACGATCCAAGATAACATTAATATCATTATCACTTAATGGTGTTGGCTTACTGCCCTCACCAATAAATCCCGCGACACGCGGAAGAGATTGTATTCTATGCTGTAAATCGACACTGAGATCAATATTAGCAAATACATACCCTGA
Organism: Sulfuricurvum sp.; assembly: GCA_030694265.1. Classification (GTDB taxonomy): domain Bacteria; phylum Campylobacterota; class Campylobacteria; order Campylobacterales; family Sulfurimonadaceae; genus Sulfuricurvum. Next base: position 184,990 of record JAUXYP010000002.1, on the reverse strand, counting down.
GTAGAGCGAACGTTCTGTTATTTTTTTCTTGCCGTTTTTTACTTCAATAACATCTTCAGTAGGGACGATAACTTCTGTTATGACCTCTTCAAGATGATTTTCAGCAATAATGTTTTCGATTGCAGCTTTCACACTGCGCTCGCTGCCGGCATAAGTTTGAATTGAGTACCAACGATGTGCCATATTTTTTCCTTAACCCAAAATTGCCGATAATAATGATGACATAGCAAAGTCAACCAATGCCAAGAAAAGAACAACAAAAGTTACAACCACAAGAACGGCGATAAACGCCTGTTTAACTTGCGGCTTAGTTGGAAAAATGACTTTTGCCAACTCAAGCTTTGCAGATCTGAAATAATTGTTTACACTGTTTTTCATACCATGATCCTTAGGACATTTCCAACGAATAAAGCCCGAAAGCATCATTAGTTTAAAATGCTTGTGGCAGGCCAGGGGGGATTCGAACCCGCAACCATCGGATTTGGAATCCGGCGCTCTACCATTGGAGCTACTGACCTATAAAATCCCCGAAGGGGACAACTTAAAGTTTTGCTTCTTTGTGAACCGTGTGCTCACGACAGAATTTACAAAATTTGTTAGCTGAGAATTTCTCAGTATGAGTTTTTTTATTCTTAGTAATGTGATAGTTACGACGTGTGCACTTTTCACAAGCTAAATGTATATTTTCGCGCATATCAGACCTTATGTTCCGACCCTAAGGTCGGGTAAAATTATGCAAGGATTTTAGAAACAACACCTGCACCGACAGTACGTCCACCCTCACGGATAGCGAAACGAGTTCCCTCTTCCATTGCGATCGGGTGAATCAACTCAGCGAAAATTTTAACATTATCGCCTGGCATAACCATTTCAGTACCTTCTTGCAAAGTGATTGCACCAGTACAGTCAGTAGTACGAACATAGAATTGTGGACGGTAACCGTTGAAGAATGGAGTATGACGTCCACCTTCTTCTTTGCTCAATACATAAATTTCAGCCTCAAATTTTGTGTGAGGATTGATTGACTTAGGCTTACAAAGAACTTGACCACGCTCAACATCTTCTTTCTTAGTACCACGAAGCAAGATTCCGCAGTTATCACCCGCTTCACCCATGTCCATTTCTTTACGGAACATTTCAACGCCAGTTACTGTTGTTGTTTGTGTATCACGGATACCTACGATTTCAATTGTTTCACCGATTTTGATAGTACCACGCTCGATACGACCAGTAACAACAGTTCCACGACCAGAAATAGAGAAAACGTCCTCTACCGGCATCAAGAAATCTTTTTCAGTTTCACGGATAGGTTGAGGGATATAACGATCCACTTCATCCATCAATTTGATAATTTTATCTGCCCAAACACCAAGAGCGCCAGCTTTAGCCTCTTCAAGTGCTTTAAGAGCAGAACCAGCAACGATTGGAGTATCATCACCTGGGAAATCATACATATCAAGAAGTTCACGAATTTCCATCTCTACGAGCTCAAGAAGTTCTTCATCATCAACCATATCTTCTTTGTTCATGAAAACAACGATGTATGGAACACCAACTTGACGTGAAAGCAAAATGTGCTCACGTGTTTGTGGCATTGGGCCATCTGCTGCAGAAACAACAAGAATAGCACCATCCATTTGTGCAGCACCAGTAATCATGTTCTTAACATAGTCGGCGTGTCCAGGACAGTCAACGTGTGCATAGTGACGATTTTCTGTTTCGTACTCAACGTGTGAAGTAGCGATCGTGATTCCGCGCTCACGCTCTTCAGGAGCGTTGTCGATTTGATCGTAGTCCATAAATTTAGCACCAGTTTTAGTTGCCAAAACAGCGGTAATTGCTGCTGTCAATGTAGTTTTACCGTGGTCAACGTGACCGATAGTACCGATGTTGCAGTGTGGTTTAGTACGTGCAAACTTTTCTTTTGCCATAGTGTCCTCCGACTTAATATTGTAAACGAAAATGGAATTATACCTAAAAACAGCTGAAATAGCTTTCAAGCTTTCAAAAAATTACAAACTGGTTACTGGAGCTCACGAGCGGATTTGAACCGCCGACCTCTTCCTTACCAAGGAAGTGCTCTACCCCTGAGCCACGTAAGCATAAACAATAAATATATTTGTATTTGGAAGCTTAAAAACTATTTTACGGTTTTAGGTAATTATGAAGTAGTTTTATGAATTGTACTTCAGCTCCCAGTGGAGCGGGAAACGAGACTCGAACTCGCGACATTCAGCTTGGAAGGCTGACGCTCTAGCCAACTGAGCTATTCCCGCAGATGGTGGTGAGAGAAGGATTCGAACCTTCGAAGATAAAAATCAGCAGATTTACAGTCTGCCCTCGTTGGCCACTTGAGTATCTCACCACGGCCTAATCTGGTCTAACACTGATAATTGTAATGCATTCCGATTTCGTTCAATGGTGCCGGCACGAGGACTTGAACCCCGGGCCTGCTGATTACAAATCAGCTGCTCTAGCCAACTGAGCTATGCCGGCATGTACGAAATGGAGCCGAAATTATAGTTCCTTTTTCTTTAAATGTCAAGAGCTATTTGCAATTCACCCAATTGCGTAAATAATCTCGTTTTTTTTCTCTGTTTCAACTATTTCAATGATGCTCAATCCATCAATATTCATTCCCTTGAAATCCTTCAAAGAATCAATCTGATTTTTTGCTAATGCTTTCAAGACGATACCGCGATAAGCTTTTGCCCAGTGACTAACTACTTTCCCATCTTTAAGGAACTTTAACGTCATAGCAGAACTTTTTCGGGTGTAAAACTTATCGTAAAACCCTGCACGTAAATCTAAAACTTCCCGCTCACCTATCAACAGGTCCAACGGATCCGTAAAATATTTTTTGTAAAACTTTTCGGGGGCCATTGAACCTACAGCGGAACCTTGTTTTAGTTTGTAATCGGGTATAAAGTCACCTGCGCTGATGGGACCAAACAAATTGGAGAAGAGAATGACGTTCTTATCTATGTAGGCTTGCTCAGGACAGCTTAACTGGCCGTATGCAAGATAATCGTATGCAACGCCGTCATAGCGCTCTATGGCCTTCATAGTAGGTGCTGTATCAAATGAAGTTTTATACCGTACAAACTCTTTTTCATCTTTAAGGCCAAACAGTTCATTGAGCTGAGGGTAGTCTCCCTCTTTTATCAGCTGCTCATATTGAGAAATAACTTCGAAACGTTTTTCGTAAAGATTCGGAAAGATCAAAGAATCTGGAGTAAGACTAGGGGCGTCACCACCTGGGCGTTTTCCTTCACTTGGCGCGAATAAAACAATCATAATCAGTAATACGTTGCAATAATGGCATAGCTAATAAAAAACATCAGATGAGAAGCCCCTTCAAAATAATTGGTCTCCCCCTCTTCTGTTGTTTTCCATACCAATAGAATTGTAAGAAGCAAGGCACCGATTTGAAGAGGATTAAAATCAAGCGTCAAGTTAATACCAGAGTAATAAGCCAAAAGCATTAAAATCGGAACTGTCAGAATAATCGAAACCGTCGAAGCTCCCATTGCAATATTGACAACACGCTGAATTTGATCATTACGTGCAGCACGCACTGCCGTAAAAATTTCAGGTGATACACTAATAATGGCAATTATTAATCCCGATAGCCCTGCTGAAACTCCATATTCACGTGCAAGCTTGATCCCATGCGCAGCGAAAATCTCCGCACCCAAAGCAATGATTCCAATCAACGCAAAAATAACAAGAAAGTTAATGCCCGTATGCAGGTGCTCAAAAATATAATCACTTGTATCATTTTCATCAATTTCACCCTCTTCTTCTTGAAGTTTGCGCTTAAGACGAAAAAAACGGCTTCGCGCAGTTGCTTTGAAAAAGTGCGTATGCGTTTGCGTCTGAAAAATAAAAATGATCAGATAAAAAAACATCAGCAAGCCCGCAATCAAATGACTTACTTGTGTCAGCGACTCAGATCCATGTTCCGTATGGCTCAGCAAGCCAGGAACCAATAACGCGGAAGATGCCACAAACAAGACAGTGCTATAAGCGCTAGAAGTTTCTTTATTGTGTTGCTGCTGACTGAATGCGAGACCTCCTAAAAATACTGACAGACCAAGGAGAACATTCAAATCCACAATAACAGCAGAGATGATTCCACCTTTGACCGTTTCTAAAACATCTGGACTGTGTCGTACCTCGAGTAAAATCATATAGAGCAAAACAATCTCAACAACTACAGCACTAAATGTTAAAACAAAACTGCCATAAGGTTCATGTAATCGTTCAGAAAGTATGTCGGCTACCTCAGCAACCGTTAAAGAAAGGGCAGCAATGCCTATGGCTGAAAAGAGTGTTGCCATAACACCATCGCCTTGAGCATGAAAGAAAAAAGCAAGCAACATGGAGACAATTCCCGTGAATATATCCCAATAATCTTCTATAAAATAGCGTATCCGCCTGTCCAAAAGTTTATCCTTTTATGTATTAAGTTGTGTATAGTACCATATCAGTACTCATAAGCTGATCTTTAAATCAACCCTTTTCGTTTAAAAATATAAATTGGCAAGATAGAAGAACAAATCATCAAAATGACTGACACTCCATAGCCATACTCCCAATTCAATTCCGGCATAATCTGAAAATTCATCCCATAAATACTCGCAATCAATGTAGGGGGGAGGAAAATAACATTCACAATCGTAAAGATTTTGATGACTTTATTTTGCTGAATACTCAAAAGGCCGACAAAAACATTTTGTAGATAGTCGAGCCGTTGAAAATTAAAATCAGTGTAATCAACAAGCGACTTAATATCTTTGAGCATGATCGTCACATCATTTTTTAACGACGCTTTGTATTTATCTGATTTTAAAAAGGAACTCAAAATACGTTGCTTATCCGTCAGACTTTCTCGAATTTGCATGTTCAAATCTTCAAATGAGGAGATTTTTTCCAAGATTTCTTCATCATCATTTTTATAATCAGTAAAGACGTGTTTACGAATTCGGGCAATGTCACGCGAGAGCTTTTCAATGATATCTGCATCCGCATCAATACGGATATCCAAGAGATTACAAAAAACATCGTAACCGCTGTCAAATTGTTGAGGAGTAGCGTAGACTTTACGATTAAACTCTTCAAAGGTATACAATGCCGCGTAACGAATCGAAATCAATATTTCTCTGTATAGTATAAAAGAAACCGTTTCATTAAAGGAATGTTGATTAGAACTAATCAAAAAATAGCTGTTAATCTCGATCTTGTCATTTTCTTCCCAATAACGTGAACTTATTTCAATCTCTTCGGTTTCTTGTTTCGTCGGAAATTTAATCCCGAAAGTATTTTCAATAAAAATAATCTCATCATGCGTTGGCATAAGCATATCAATCCAGATAACTCGATCAATAACATCTCCATCAAGGTCAGACATGGTGTCGATTAATGCAATTGCGTTTTCATTTTTAACAAAACATTTAATCATGATAACCCTTTCTCAAATCGTTTTTTATAACTGCATTTTTGGCACAGTTCTTCAATCGCTTTGCCCTCTTTAAATCCACCAACAATGGAACAGGCCCGTTCAGATGCTAGAATTTTACCCAAATTTGTTGCATGCAGGTTACCCAACTCAATAATCCCCTCGCCATCCAAACAACACGGCACTACACGCCCATCTGCTAATATCGCAATTTGTTTACTCAAACCATGGCAATATCCGTCTCCTGATACTTCATTATTTAGTGCAGGCCACTGAAAATAACGATCAAAATGGAGTAATATCTTAGACGCTAAGCGTAATGATTGTCGCTTGCCGCTTACAGAATCACGAATCATTCCCTCCTCAAGTATAAAATGATTTTCCAACAGGGTGAACAGCTGTTCATTAAATACCTCTGCACTGCATGCCTCATCTAAGTTCCAAAGTCGCAAATTGATAAAAAACTCATGTGTTTGTAACAATTTTTCATCGCACAGTGCCAAAATATTATCCATATAAGCTTCAAAACTTCGAGAGACACTGTTTTTATTGAAGCTGTTTAACGAAATATTGACTTGTTTAATGCAAGGGTGCACCAACATCCTGCGGCGCGGTTCATCGAGATAAAACCCACTTGTTGTGATCATAACCGAAAAGTCCAATCGATGGGCTACATCCAAATAATCATTCAAATTGGACAATACCATTGGATCGCCCATTACATGCAAGGCAATATCACGGGTGTACTCTTGAAGCTGTATTAATATTGACTCAAAAAAAGGGAGACTCATCGTCTGGGTAGGCTGATCTTTAGGTGGACAAAAACTGCATGCCAAGCCGCATACGTTGGTTATTTCGATATAGACGCGGTGAAATTTCACGCGGCTTTTCTCATGGAAGAAAGCTAACTATCCCTGCGGTCACGGCTACATTGAGGGACTCAACGCCACGATACATTGGAATCGAAACGCTATGCGAAGAGGCAGCTGATACTTTTTCACTCACCCCTTCGCTCTCATTTCCCAAAACGAAGATTGAACGAGGTGGAATTTTTAGCGAATGGATATCGCTTTGTGCATGCGATGAGAGGGTAATAATCGCTGTTTCTTTGAGATGCAAAATCTCGTCTAAATCATTGCAATAATAAATAGGAATTTTAAAGAGCGTTCCAGCACTAGCTTTCATCACCAAGGGTGAGAGTTTCGTGCTGTTTTTACGCGGAAGAATAATTCCATCAATCTTACTCGCAGCAGCAGAACGAACAATCATACCAAGATTTTGAGGATTATTAATTCCATCCAGGGCTAAGAAGCGAAAATCATTGGGAAAATCTTCATTTATAGATCCAACATGGCGATAATTGGATGAGTGGATATCAATCGCTACCCCTTGATCCTGCGCACTGTTTTTAGAGATACGAGAAAGAGACTCTTTAGTGTGATACTTTATCTCTACACCACGCATATCGGCAAGAGAAAGGATCTCTTCGATCGTCTCATCACTGCGGTTGCTCTTTGAAAGGTGAAGTTTGTGTATTTGGATAGTGTCATCACGTAAAACTTCTACAGCAACATTGCGCCCATATAAAGTAATCAGTGAATCAAAAAAAGCTTTTTTCTCTAAATATTCAGGAGAATCGGTCATGATTAAACGCGTGAAGCGATTGCTTGAGCGCTAAATCCAAAATATTCAAACAGTTGATCAGCAGGGGCACTGGCACCAAAAGTATCCATCGCGATAACCGTATCTGCAAAACGATACCATTCCAATCCACGAGCCGCTTCAATCGCCACTTTTTTCGTATCGGGTTTGATAATCGAATCTATATAACTTTGAGACTGTTCAATTAAGAGATCATAACACGGCACACTCACTACATTTGCTATGACACCACGCTGGGCTAGCTCTTTTGCCGTTGCTAATGCCAAAGAAACCTCAGACCCAGAAGCCATCAACGTTACGGTTGCATTAGCTGCTTGACTCAATAAATAACCGCCGTTCTCAACATCCCCTTTAAGAGGTGCTGACAGTACCGGAAGATTTTGTCGTGAACAAACAAAGGCACTTGGAGATGCTTTCATAGAGAGAGCTTTTTGCCATGCTTTTACATTCTCAGATCCATCCGCCGGACGGTAAACATAAAAGTTCGGCAACGCACGAAATTGACTTAAATGTTCAATAGGCTGGTGAGTAGGACCGTCTTCACCTACACCGATACTGTCATGTGTCCAAATAAAGAACTGCTGGATACCGGCAAGTGCGGCAATACGAGCGGAGGGTTTAAGATAGTCACTGAAGACAAAGAACGTAGCACTAAACGGCAATAATGGTCCGTACAGCGCCATCGCATTCGTAATGGATGCCATCGCATGCTCACGAATACCAAAATGGATATTTTTGCCTTTAGGAAATTCGCCCATATTGACGAGCTCGGTTTTATTTGATGGTGCCAAATCAGCAGACCCACCCAAAAACCCTGGAATTGCTCTCGCAATCGCATTCAAAATCATTCCATTAGTATTACGCGTTGCGTCCGCTTTTTCAAATGTTGGCCACTGTATTCGACTAAAATCAGGGTTAAGGAGTTGCTCATACGCTTCGTTTTGCTCCATTAGCGGAAGCTCTTTAAGACGATGATTCCATTCACGCTGTGCCAAATCCCCTTTTTCAATCGCACAACGGAAACGTTCTAGCACATCGGCATCAACTGTAAACGTAGCTTCAGGATCAAACCCTGCTTCTACTTTTGCCGCTTTGATCACATCGTGACCTAATGGGGCACCGTGTGCATGGTGAGACCCTTCTAGCTTACCGGCACCTTTTGCAATAACAGTATTGGCGATAATCAATACAGGCCGTGCAATGGTTTTTGCTTGCGTCAATGCACCATCAATCTCATCAAAATTATGACCGTCAATCTCTAATACTGCCCATTTTTGCGATTCAAAACGATCACGAATATTCTCACTCAAGCTCAGTTCAGTAGAACCTTCAATGGTAATACGATTGGAATCGTAGATCAATACAAGATTGTCTAAGCCCATATGTCCGGCAATCGAACACGCCTCATAACTGATTCCCTCTTCCAAATCACCATCACCACATAAACAATAAACACGGTGATCGATTAACGATGCCGTTTCAGAGTTTACCTTATGCCCGACATATTTGGAACCCATCGCAAATCCAACCGCATTGGCAATTCCCTGACCCAAAGGCCCCGTCGTAATTTCGATACCCGGTGTATGCCGATACTCAGGATGACCTGGTGTTTTTGAATGTAATTGACGAAATTGTTTCAGATCATCAATTTCCAATCCGTAACCCCAAAGATAATTGAGTGAATAAATAAGTCCTGTTCCATGTCCACCTGAAAAAACAAGACGATCACGATTAAGCCATGCTGGGTCTTTAGGATTATGATTCATGTGTTCCGACAAAACAACGGCGATATCAGCGAGTCCCATTGGAGCACCCGGATGACCAGAATTGGCTTGCTGAACCATATCAGCCGCTAAAAACCGGATCGTATCTGCCATTTTTTGACGCATTGCATTACTCATTGTTATTCCTTATGTCGGTTAATGTATTTGGTAAGTGTTGGTGACAATTCACGATATAAATTCTCATCAAAACTTTTCATGTGGTGTAGTAACTTTTGAGCAAGGGCATTGGCCTCGTTCATCGCTTCTTCAAATCCAAGTAACGTAACAAAGCTATTCTTAGCCTCATCATTGTGCGTTGTTTTTCCGGCACTTACAGAATCTTGTGTGACATCTAAAATATCATCCTGAATTTGGAACAACAGCCCAAGATCAATACCGAAATCATAAAGTGAGTCAGCAATATCATCGCGTCCCACAATGATTGCCCCCATTTTAAGTGATGCGGCTATAAGCATTCCTGTTTTGTGGATATGCAGCATCTTTACTTGCTCTAATTCAAGACGCTGATTTTCAAAATGACAATCAATCGCCTGCCCCAATACCATGCCGTTTAATCCGCCATTACGAGAAAGTTCTCGAATGAGTTTGACAAGCACTGTCGCACTAAAGGGAGCATAGCTTAATACTTCAAAGGCATAAGTATTAAGTGCATCGCCCGCTAAAATAGCGCTCATTTCATCATACATCTTGTGCAACGTTATCACGCCGCGGCGCAAATCAGCATTGTCCATTGAAGGCAAATCATCGTGAATTAAAGAATACGTATGTAAAAGCTCAATAGCTAAAGCAACATGATACGCACTCTCTACCATCAAAGGGTTGTAAGCACGTACGACATCAAGTAACAAAGCAGGACGGAACCGCTTCCCTCCGCCAGTGAGCATTTGACGTAAAGAAACTTCGTAGTGGGGGTGAAAACTCGTAGAAACTGGTAAATGCGAAAGCAAAAACGATTCGAACTGCTCCATGATCCCCACTATTTTTTAGTGAAATTTTATCACGAAGGAACTTGATTTAGCGTCAAACGAAGTCAAGTAGTTCACCATTATATCTGTTCAATCACTTCGGTAATATTATTCTCATCATCTACTAGCACAACCGTCGGCTTGTACGTTTCAAGTTCTGCATCGTTATAGGTTGCATACGCAACAATTATGATTTTATCCCCTTTGTGTACCTTACGCGCAGCAGCACCATTTAAACAAATATCGCGCTGTCCACGCTCCCCGAGGATAACATAGGTCGAAAAGCGTTCGCCATTGTTGATATTCAGGATCTCTACTTTTTGCCCGACACGCATCTTTGAAGCTTGCATAAGCTCTTCATCGATCGTAATAGACCCAACATAATTCAAATTAGCATCTGTCACTGTCGCACGGTGAATTTTGCTGTAAAGCATTTCCATTAGCATGGTTTAGCGTCCCATCTGCTTTATCATGGCTGCAGGAGTAATAGGAGCGTCCCAAAGTTCTGCTGAGATCACATACTCTTCAACCACTTCACCACCAATGATGTGACGATCAATAATCTCTGTTATTCTTTCTTTGGTCAATCCTGCATACATAACATGGCCTGGTTCTACAAGCATAACTGGACCTGCATTACAACGATTTAAACATGCCGAACGAATCGGTTGAACCGTACCAATAATCCCTTTTTGCATCAGTGTCTGCGCAAGATGTTGAAAAAGGTCTTGAGTCTGTGGGTTGACACAACTTGGTTTTGGCATACCTGGAGGTGAACTTTGCTCACATTTAAATATATAGAACGCTGGTTGTGGAACACCCATCGTAGACTCCTTAATTGGTTTTGTGACTGTGCACTTGAAAATTGAATGGAATTATAGCCAAATTCGAATCTTACGTATTAAGCTTTAAAAACAGCCCTTTAATTTCAGCGAATGTTTAAAGTTCCCCTAAAATCTCACGAGCCACAACACGATCATCAAAAGGGAATTGCTTATCATAAATCGTTTGTGTCGTTTCATCCCCTTTGCCTAGGATTAGAACGACTTCATCCCCACTACGGTCACTAAGAGCCTGAGCGATTGCATTACGTCGATTAACATCAACGTAAACATTCGTTTGATCCTCTATACCTGCCAAGATATCCGCAATAATATCATCCGGATCTTCGAAACGCGGATTATCGCTCGTGACATATATTTTTTTAGCAAACGATGCCGCAACTTTTCCCATCATAGGACGCTTAGATCGGTCACGATCTCCTCCTGCGCCAAAAACAACCAAGACCTCTTTTTCTTTAAGGGCATTGAGTACTTGCTGCATTCCATCGGGAGTGTGCGCAAAATCAACGATGACGAGAGGCGATTCACTCACCACCTCCATCCGTCCGCTTACGCCTCCAAAATTTTCAACGGCTTGTGTGATTTTTTCAAAACTATCGCCACTCACCAGATGCACTGCTGCCATTGCCGCAGTTATGTTATAAAGATTGAAAAAACCATGAAGTGACGTTTCAAACGTGACCATCTCTTCAAAATACTTTAAAACACCACTGATGCCATCATTGAGCGAATACGCTAAAATCTTATAGGTTGCAGGGTTTTCGACACCATAACTATAAGCATTTTTCATATTGAAGTCAGCTCTAGGCTCATCTTTATTAATAAGTTTTTTACTCTCGTCTTGAAAAAAGAGGTTTTTTATCCGTACATACTCTTCAAGAGTGTTATGATAATCAAGATGGTCTTGGGTGATGTTTGTCAATATTTTTAAAGCGAACTGCATACCGGCAATACGTTCTTGCTCTATTGCATGGGAGCTTACTTCCATGACAAAGTATTCACATCCTGCTTGAATCGCCTGTACCATATGTCGATAGGTATTCATCACAGTTGGGGTTGTGAGTGTTTTTCCCTCGACAATAGTATCGTTCATAAAAAAACCGCGGGTCCCTTGCATCGCAACTTTATGATCTAGATCCAAAAGGATCGAATAGATAGCACTCGCCGTGGTTGTTTTACCATTGGTCCCCGTTATCCCGATAACTTTAATGCGATCCAACCCAAAAATTTTCCAACATTCGTCAGGCGTTACAATACATTGCGCCCCATGTGCAATAACATCATCTTTATATTTTTCATTCTGCTTTGTAAGTAAAAAAGCACATTCTGGTGAACACTCCGCAGAATTCTCAGAAATATAACGATAAGGTTGTCCGGAGAGCTCAACTTTCAAGCGGATTTCCTTTTGCAAGACGTCTTAATAGGTTTCGTAATTGTTTATCGTTGGGATACACGCCCAAAGCACTTTCCAAATATCCTAGGGCCATCTCTTTATAACCGTGGTCAATCAAATTATCGAGAAAGTCTACAAAATCTTCTTTTTCTGTGATTATAACACGTGTTGAAAACATAATATTTTCAAAAATTCTATTAAAATCATTTTCATCTTGTACCAGTTCTTTAAACTCTTTATACATGATTCCGTCTTCATATGCCATACGCTGCTTCATTGTATCATCAAAGAGAGTACCCAACTGATCAAGTGTTCCATCCATGGTTTCTAAAATTTCAGAAATAACAATATCGGCTTGTTGTGCATCTTCTCCACGCAAAATTGCATAGTAATCAAACAACGCTTCCGCACCGTTTTCTCCGCTGATAGCCATATCAGCGAGTATCGCACCATTGTATGCCTCTTTAGACAATGGGTTGGCTTCCAATGCAAAAGAATATTCACGTATTGCATCTGTATACTGACCTGCTAAAAAATATTCATTAGCTTGATTGAGGGTTTTAGATAAGGTTTTCAATTTCACGGTTTCCCTCCAAAATTTTATTAAATGTATATCGACATAATATCTAAATTATAATGTATCGATTTGATTTTCCATCCCATGCGGTACATTAATAACCGTAAGATCTGGGTGAATGTCCATTCTAAGCTGTCGCTCAACTCCATATTTTAGTGTATTACCGCTACTTCCACAGCCAACACAAGCTCCTTGAAGCTGTACATATACTGTTCCATTCTTGACTGTCAAAAATGCGATATCTCCACCATCCAGTGCCAAATTTGGGCGAACTTTATCGATCACGTTACGAACTGGCTGCATTAACTCTTCATCTGTAAATGGAATCATAAGTATTTTACCTTGTATATTGGAAATGAATGTGACAATATAGAGGAAATGGACTAAACATGTACTAATAGGAACTCAATAATTTCTAAGCGAAGTTTTTTTTAAGAAGATTGGGGAATAGAGAGGGATTGAACTCGTTAAACGAGTTCAATGTATGCCATAACCGTTGCGTCGCCGCGACGGATACGAGTTTTAACGATACGGGTGTAACCACCGTCACGTTCAGTGTATTTTGGAGCCACTTCGTTAAGAAGCTTTTTAGTTGCCTCTTTATTTTGAAGAGCTGCAAAAATAGCACGGTGAGCATTCGCATCGCCTACACGTGCAGTAGTAATTAATTTTTCAGCAAATGAACGAACTTCTTTTGCTTTAATCAACGTTGTTTCGATTTTGCCGTGTTCAATCAACGCAATGCTAAGGTTTTTCAACAAAGCAGCACGGTGTGAGCTTGTTCGACCTAATTTGCGGTATCCGTGACGATGTCTCATGATACTTCCTCTATTGTATTAAAGCTTATTCAGCTTCGATTTTCTTTTTGATCGCAGTGATTAAATCATCTGCGAGGTCTTGCCCTACTGCATAACCGAATTCATTGATCTTTTCTAAAATCTCTTCAAACGATTTTTTACCAAGGTTTTTAACTTCTTTCAAATCATTTTGACTCATCATTACGATTTCACCAATATGTTTAATATTTGAACGGTCTAAACAGTTAAAACTACGCGCACTTAAGCCAAGCTCTTCAATACGTGCACCTAAACGCTTAAGTTCAGGGTGCTCGTCTGAATGCTCAACTACTGTATTTGTTGTTTTAATACTCACTTCACTGTTAAATACAGCCATTTGAGCATACATAACTTCGAGTGAATTTTTAAACGCATCCACAGGTGAAATTTGACCATCAGTAACGATGTTGATAATCACTTTTTCGAAGTTAGGATTGTCTTCAACCAAGATGTTTTCGATCGCATACGTAGCACGACGAACAGGAGTAAAATACGCATCAAGCGCAATGTACCCATCGCCCAACATGTCACGAATGTCTTCACTTGGTGTATAGCCTATTCCTTGATGAATTTTGACTGAGAAACTAAGAGTTGCATCTTCATTCAACGTTGCCAAGAATCCATTTGGAGTAACGACTTCAACATCATCATTTTCCAGATCACTACCATTAATTTCACAAGGGCCTGCAAAAGTATAGTTGATCTCTTTTTCTTTAAGGCCATTCTTCAATTTGAAACGAATGCCCTTTAAGTTGATGATAAAATCAGAAATATCTTCAAGCATACCGCGCACAGAGTCAAACTCATGCTTAGCACCCTCAATTTTAATCCCGATTGGAGCAAAACCGACCGAACTGCTTAATAAAAAGCGACGGATCGGGTGGGCAATCGAAACTGCATACCCTGTTTCAAAAGGATACGCAATTATGTTCGCTTCATTCGGACTAATTTGCTCAACGACAAACTCTTTCGGAAGAAGCGGAGATGTTTTAATTTTTTTCATGCTGAGTGCCCTTTATTTAGTGATTATTTCGAGTAAAGCTCGACGATTAGACGTTCTTCTACAGGAATAACAATCTCTTCACGCTCTGGAAGACGTGTAAAGATACCAAATAATTTAGCTTGATCAATATCAACCCATGCCGCAAGGCCAGTTTGATTTGTAAGCTCACCTGCACGAATAATTTGGTTATTCTTTTTGCTACGCTCAATAATTTCGATTTTTTGACCAGGCTTAACACGGTATGATGGAATATCAACACGATTACCATCTACCATGACATGACCATGATTAACCAATTGACGAGCGAAACGACGTGTTGTTGCAAAACCCATACGGTATACAACATTGTCAAGACGCTGCTCAAGAAGCAATACTAGGTTTGTACCTGTATTTCCTTGGCGACGCTTTGCTTCATCAAATAATGAATGCATTTGCTTTTCGCTCAAACCGTACATAAACTTCGCTTTTTGTTTTTCACGAAGCTGTGTACCGTATTCAGAAATTTTTGTGCGGCGTTGACCGTGTTGACCAGGTCCATATGGACGTTTGTCAAGTGCACTTTTACCTGCAAGACGACGCTCACCTTTTAGACCAAGGCTAACACCGAATCTTCTTTCGATTTTTTCTACGGGTCCTCTATATCTTGCCATTGCTAAACTCCTTAGACGCGTCGGCGCTTAGGCGCACGACATCCATTGTGTGGCAGTGGAGTAACGTCTTTCATAAATGAAATACGTAGTCCCTCAATAGCACCAACACTTTTAACTGCAGTTTCACGACCAGAACCTGGTCCTTGAACTTTGATTCCCACTTCTTTAATTCCGTGGACCATTGCTTTTTCTAAAGCCGATTCTACTGCTTGTTGAGCAGCAAATGGAGTAGATTTTTTTGAACCTTTGAAACCAAGCGCACCGGCTGAGCTCCATGCGATCATATTACCCATCTCATCTGTTACTGTTACAAGAGTGTTATTAAATGTTGCAAGGATATGTACAATACCTCTTGCAATATTCTTTTTTACGACTTTTTTACGAGTTGCTTTTCTTTTTGCCATACTCTAATCCCTTATCTTGTGACTGAACCGACAGTTTTCTTCTTACCTTTGCGTGTACGTGCATTGGTTTTGGTTTTTTGACCACGGCATGGGAGACCTTTACGGTGACGAAGACCACGGTAAGAACCGAGATCCATCAACGCTTTAATATCCATAGCAACTTGCTTACGAAGGTCACCTTCAACAACGGCACTAGCACGAATTTCTTTCGCGATTGTTGCAGCGTCATCTTCAGTCAATTCGAATACACGCTTGTTGTAATCGAGACCTGTAGCATCCAAAATCTTACGAGACGTATGCAAACCGATACCATAGATATAAGTTAATGCATATTCCAGACGTTTTTTCTTAGGTAAGTCCACACCGGCGATACGTGCCATGCTTATCCTTGTCTTTGTTTATGTTTAGGGGTTTTGCATATTACGCGAACCACCCCTTTGCGCTTGATGATTTTACAATCGTCGCACATTTTCTTCACTGAAGAACGTACTTTCATCGGTAAGCTCCGTTATATAGCTTCTTTGATCTCTCGTAGGTACACGCGAACGTATACCAATACTTGTGACTACTCTTAAAAGCAGTTACAAACATTCAATCACGCTTGTCTGAGAGGGCAAAGTGGACGCGTATTTTACATAATTTTAAGTTAAAGTTTTATTAAGATGAAAAAGAAGTGTGATATTCTTCCTCGAAGAGGAAAGCTTTAGTGCCTAAGCGGCTAGCGTAGCAAAAGGGATGTATTTTTTTTGCGTTAAATCAAATAATTCGTATCATAAATGGCTTCTCTAAAACGGCCTCAAGTAATTCAAGATCCTTGATCATAGCGCAGACATCGCTTTCCAACGCTTCGTGTGTTGAAAACAGTAAATGGGCACATTGAGCTTCATATGGACGTTGCAACATCGTTTCTACTGAAATCCTATGATCCGCAAACAGCTGTGTTATCTGCGCCAACATCCCTGGCTTGTCACTGATTCGCAAACGCAAATAATATTTCGATCGGATATTACCTGAATCTTTAAGAGTCAGGCCCTCTTCGAGCGGATGGTTAAATCCAAGCATTGGAGAGCGTTTTCCTGAACGGACGATATCTATGATATTCGCAACTACCGCACTGGCCGTTGCATCTCCACCGGCACCGGGTCCGTAATACAATGTCTCTCCGACACGATCACCGACAACACTGATACCATTCATAACCCCGTCAATTTTTCCGATCATAGCATCTTGCTTAACCAATGCGGCATGGACTCTGAGTTCCACTTCCATACCGTCACGTTTTGCGATTCCCAGCAATTTGATGGTATATCCAAACTCTTTGGCAAAGGCGATGTCTGCTTGGGTGATCCCCTCGATCCCCTCAATCAATATCTCTTCAGGTTTTGCATCTATTCCATAAGCAATGGAAGCTAAAATTAAAAGTTTATGCGCAGCATCAAAACCGCCGATGTCAAACGTAGGATCCGCTTCAGCATAACCAAGACGCTGTGCTTCTGCCAAAATAGAATTAAAATCTATTCCTTCATTCATCATCTTGGTCAACATATAGTTACATGTACCGTTCATGATGCCCATAATGGAAAGGATATGGTTGGCGGAGAGTCCATCACGCAATGCACTGATAATTGGGATTCCGCCGGCAACGCTTGCTTCAAATTCAAAAGGGATGTCTCCCGCAATTTCTTGAAGCTCATATCGATGATAAGCCAAAAGTGCTTTATTCGCTGTTACAACCGCTTTTCCACTGGCAAGGGCTGATTTGAGAATTCGAAAAGGTTCTTCAACCCCACCCATAAGCTCAACAACAATATCAATTTCGGGATCGTTGATAATATCATCCGGATTTTGAGAAAGCTCAATTTTAAGATCTCGCACTTTTTCTAAATTACGGACGACTCCGCGTTTTACAACAATCGTATCTCCTGCGCGTGCCGTGATAATGGCTGCATTTTCTTCGAGTATTTTAACAACAGAACGTCCAACTGTTCCAACCCCGATAACACCGACACGAATCACTCAGAACCTTTACAATCAAACTGCTGTAAAAAGTTTTTGATATTTTTAGCCGCCTGACGAATACGCTTGTCGTTCTCAATCAATGCAAGACGAACATACTCATCGCCATAGTCACCAAATCCGATACCAGGGGCTACTGCTACGTTTGCCTCAACTAAAAGACGCTTTGAAAATTCTAAACTGCCTAAATGTCGTGCACATTCAGGGATACGTGCCCAGACAAACATAGACGATTGATTACGTCGAACCGGCCATCCTGAACGGTTAAAGGCTTCTAGTAATACATCCTGACGGTGATCGTATTTATCGGTAATCTCTTGAACGCATGTTTGATCCCCATTGAGCGCAACGGTTGCTGCGACTTGGATAGGTAGAAACATTCCATAATCAAGCCAGCTTTTGATTTTTTGCAATGCACCGATTAGCTTTGCATTCCCTACAAAGAAACCAACACGCCATCCCGCCATGTTATAACTTTTCGAAAGGGTAAAACTTTCTACTGCTACATCTTTTGCCCCAGGAACTGAGAGGATAGAAGGTGTCTTGTATCCGTTAAACGTCAAATCACCATACGCAATATCACTGATGATGTAAAAACGCTCTCGTTTAGCCATTTCAACGATGCGTACATAAAACTCTGGTGTCACGGTTGCCGTTGTCGGATTATGCGGAAAATTTACGACTACATATTTTGGTTTAGGAAAAGAAATATGAAATGCCGTTTCAAGGCGTTCAAAAAAGAGATCCTCATCGACTTTATAATCTTCATCAAACGGAAGCTCCATTTTTTGAACATTTCCCCCTGCGAGGATAAAGGCGTACGAATGAATCGGATAGGTTGGATCAGGGACAACTACCACATCGCCTGGATTTGTAATAGCGTACGCGAGATGAGCATATCCCTCTTTTGAACCCATGGTCGCAACGGCTTCTGTCTCAGGGTCAAGATCGACATCATAACGGCGCTTATACCAGTCGCAAATTGCCTGACGGAGCTTTGGAATCCCTTTTGAAGCCGAATAACCGTGTGTTTTCGTCTTTTGGGCAGACTCTATAAGTTTTTCGCGAATATGCTCAGGAGTATCACCATCAGGATTCCCCATACTGAAGTCGATAACATCAGCACCCGCTCGTCTGCGTGCCATTTTAAGTTCATTTACCTCTGCGAAGACGTATTTAGGGAGGCGCTTGATACGATCAAACTGTATTTCATCAAACATTATTGCAACCTGTCAAAAAAAAATTGTGCAATTCTAGCACAGTGGGACTCCAAAAAAGCTTATAGCTCTTATTGTTCATTATTTGCAGACTCTATCCACATTCCTTCTCTAAGTATTTTCATTCCGTTGGTATTGGAAACCTTTAAATACATCGCGTGTTCAGGCAATTGAAAAGTCATTCGATCTTTGAAGGTAAATTCTTTAATAGAAACCAAAGTCTGCATTTTATCATCAAGGACAGCAATTTCAGGATACCATTTATGACCATATGGCGCTTCTACTGTAATGCCAAAAGTTTTATTTACTCTAAACCAGGAGGCAACATTGGTACGGTCAACTTGCGCTCCCTCATCTTCTGTTATGGCAGGTACATTCCATAATGCATGTGATGCATCTAACTCAATCGTCCACTGTTTATTTTTCATTTGTCCATTGTGTGCCGTAATCTGATGTAAACTCAATGCTTCGGTAAACTCATTTGGATCAAATCGCTTCTTACCATGAAGCATCATATCTACCTCGATCACTTCATTAGCACTGCTAAAACGATGGACATCCGCTTTAAAACCCATTGATCCTAAAACATGTTCAACAATGACAGTTGAAAGTAATCCGCCATGAGTCACATTTATATGGATGTCATTTTTTGTCTCTTTTGCGGCGACTGATAGTACAACCAGTAACAGCAAAAAGAAAAATTTCATTACCAAGTGGCTCCATTGTTCTTAGCTACAAATTCTGTTTCATTTATTTGCTTTAAGTAACCGTTTTCATAAGTGAACCAAACCGTATTTCTATCTTTTAATATTTTCATCCCCTCCGGGGTGGCAATTTCTAATCGGCCGTGTCCAAACATATACAGTGTATTTTTACTTTTATCTAGAACAATTGGATCCATAGTTGTTTTTTGCGATTTGGCACCTGTTGTTAAATCGAGTGTTCCCATCCATACTTTTACCGTCGGTTTAATACTTATAGCATTATCGATAGTTGCAACAGACTTAGTACTTGCATTTGAATCCTGCTTAACCGCTGTAACATTTGCTTCCGCAATTGTCGGCACAACGGTTGTGTTTATCTCCAAAGGAGCCATACCCATATTCTCATCCACTACTTCTACATTAGCACTGCTGAGCTGTATAACCTCCTCCGAGGGAGCAATACTCAAGCGCCCCTGTATCATCGATCCAATAGCGATCAATAAGGTTATGGCCACTACTCCCCCAAGTACCCATTTTTGTCTGGACCTAGATTGAGCTTGCAAAATAACCGATTTTTTTTGGATAACGACATCAGGATGCGTTTGCATGAACTCGTCGTATTCTTGACGGATACCGGAAAGATCAATACCGTATTCACGCTCTAAAATAGATATAAACCCCATAAATTGAACGCGGGTCAAGTCAGAAAATACTTTGTTTAACACCAATTCAAGCTTTGAACGTGCTATGTGGGTTTGTTCGTGAATAACATTCGCACCTAAACTCTGTAAATCTTCAAAGGTTTTCATCGCATTCTCTCCATTAAAATTGCACCGGCAACACCAACATTCAGTGAATCAAAATCATGTGCCATAGGAATCGATACACCATGATCAATTCCTTTTTGAATCCTACCGCTTAAGCCTTCGCCCTCGCTTCCCAAAATCAGTGCGCGTTTAGAGGTAAAGTTCATCTCACGGACACTGATCCCCTCCGCCATAGCTCCATACAAGGTAAATCCGGACTGTTTTAACTCATGCATGACGTCGTGAATATTATGAATAATAACAAACGGCAAGTCCAAAGCAGCACCGCTGCTGGTACGAATAATGGATTCAAAGTTTGGTTCTTTAATACCAGAAATCACCATAGCATCTACACCTAATGCATAAGCACTTCGCACCAATGAACCGATATTCCCCATATCGGTAATGGAGCTCAAAATAACAATAAATTCACATTTTTTTAAAAAGGGGGATGCATAAGGGACTAATGCAGACATTTCGGCAATATAACCTTGGTGGTTACCGCCTTTTACCATTGACTGTGCTGCATTTTCAGGAATACGCTTTACCTCAATGCCCATTTTCATCAAAACTGAATACTCTTTCTTATCCACTTCTTTGGCTAAATAAAGAGTCTTTATACGATCACGATGGCGCTCTAGGGCGTAGAATACAGGTTGTTTTCCGTAAATTAGCATTTTGCTCTCTTTGGCTCAAAAATATTTTTGAACGCTTATTATATCTCTATGTGTTTAAGAGTCGCTGATAGCACTCTTTTGGATTTTCGCCGGTGATTTTAGCAATCAGTTTTGAGGCTGCTTTTTTAGGAATATCCAAATCAAGAATATCTTGTTCACTCAAATTGCCGCCTTGATGATCAGAGGCCTCAATCACCACAACCCACTCACCCCGAATTTCTTCTGTTAATTGACTCAAAAGTTCGAATGCTGTTGCGCGATAAAAACGTTGAAATTTTTTACTGATCTCTTTGGCTAGAAATACCTGGCGTTGCGGTGCTGCAATGACTATTTCATGCAACAGCTTATCCAAACGCTTCGGAGATTCATACAAAACCGTCGTGTACCCATTGAAAAGAGCTTCCTGCAATGCAGCGGCTCTATCATGCCCTTTGTGCGGTAAAAAGCCGAAAAAAAGCATTTTTGTCTCACAAAAACCACTCGCGACAAAAGCACTTAATACTGCATTGGCACCCGGTAAAATATCGTACTTTATCCCATTATCCAAACAATAGCGTACTAATAACTGTCCCGGGTCACTAATCCCAGGCATCCCGGCATCGCTCACATAAAGAACATTGGCATTAAAAAAATCGGGGGTTAATTTGGCAACAAAATCGGCCTCATTGTGAGAATGCAAACTCAAAAATTGAGGTTCGCTCGTAATGAGATCATGACGCTCTTTGAGTAAATGAATCAGTTTTTTGGTGACACGGGTATCTTCGCAAAGGATGATATCAGCAGTTGAGAGTATTTCTAGGGAACGAAGGGAAATATCGGAAATATTGCCGATAGGAGTAGGTACAAGAGATAACACAATGCCTCTTAATCTGCTTCGCAGAAGCAAGCTTTAGCGCCACAGCGGCGAGCGTAGCCAAAGGGATGAGTTCCTTTGGCGTTCAAATTATGAATTTAGTGCGTAACGTTTTTTGAATTTATCAATACGGCCAGCTGTATCTACTTGACGCTCAGAACCTGTGTAAAACGGGTGACATTCGCTGCAGATATCAACACGAAAAGTTTCTTTTGTGCTTTTTGTTGTAAATGTGTTACCGCATGCGCAGCTAACAGTACATTCAACAGTATTTGGGTGAAGTTCTTTTTTCATAATATTACCTTGTGAATGACGGCGTTGTACGTCAATCGGTTTGAGTTTTACATCCGTACCTGGGGACGGATTGTTGGAGGCGAATTATACCCAAAGAATTCTGTTTTTACAAATGACGTGCTGCCACCGCAACTGCAGCACTCTCAGAGCGTAAAATCATCAGTGAACTAAAATGGCGGACACGATGAGCCGCGAAGAGTGAGCGTTCGCTCTCGTGAAAGCCCCCCTCGCATCCAATTACTGCCGTATCAAATACCTCAGCACTGTTAAGTTCTTCTCCACCAAAGTCCAAAATAACAGAATTGGGATTGTCATTTAGAAATTCACTCAAAGAAGCAGACTCATTAAACTCGATCAACGAAGTACGCCCACACTGCATGATCGAACTTTCCATAATACGCTCAAACCGCTCGAAGTCAAAACGAAAATTGCGCTGAGAACGATGACACGCAATAAAAGTGATTTTCGACACTCCCATCTCGGTAAGCATCGGGAGCACTTTTTCAACCGTTTTAGGGTCAACAATGCACCATCCGATGTGCAATTTTTTGGCTGCTCCGCAAGGAACATAGTTATGACTGTCCAACATAAAAGAAGCGTTGCGCCCATCAGTGCCCTCAAGGATATAACGATACTCTTCATTTAGATTGGTACGGTTACGAAATGCAATGATGTCTCCAACAACCTGACGACGTACTTTGATGACGTATTTGTAATCATCACCGCTCAGACGCAACTGCGGTTTCCCCGCATCCGAACTTAATATGAATTTCACAGCAGCATCCAAGCGCTCATCACAGTCAAAAGAGCCATTTCTATGACTAAAATCCGGAATGCTTTTCTCTTGTAGTCGATAAAAGCCCCTTCTTGTTGTATGTCCGTTTCATGTTTTAGTATTTTATATCGCTTCACTTCTAAAATAATAAAGACAATACTGACAACAATCATCGCGCTATTAGCAAGAGAAAAATTTAGATGCTTGGCTGCCATCATCACGATCCCTGTAAAAATAGAGATCGTAATAAGCAAAGCCGATATAGGCATGACGATACGCAACCGTTTGGCATAACGAATAACCTGATGCGAGAGGGCAAGCATGATGATATTAAACATCACAACCGCCAACAAAACAACAACTCCGACAAAATGGATCTCTAATCCTGTTGCGTACAATGCTTCCATAAAGGGGATTTTACCTTACTTTGCTTATAATCTTCACAACCATTCCCTAGTATCTGGGAACGACCTCAAGGAGACACAATGGCCATCAACGTCGAAGAGGCACTTCATTATATATATTCCACAGCATTGCCACGCAGTACCGAAATTGCTCCTATCGAAAATGCAATCAATCGTATTTTAGCGCAGACCATTACCGCTACGCATTCTCTCCCTGCTTTTGATAATTCAGCAATGGACGGATACGCTATTCGCACCTGCGATCGCGGCAAGACTTTGCCGCAGTCTTGCATTGTCTTCGCCGGCGATGTTAATGACGTCAGACTCACGGAGGATCAATGTATCCGTATCATGACCGGAGCAAAAATTCCACAAGGGTGCGAAGCGATTGTCCCTATAGAAAACGTGACCATCGAGGGGGATAATGTCACCTTTGGCTCCAATATTAAAGCAGGACAACATATCCGTCTCAAAGGCGAAGACATCCAATACGATATGACATTGCTCGAAAAAGGGACTTTTCTAAATGCCCATCACATCACACTGCTCGCATCACAGGGGATCACACACGTAAAGCTGTATCGACGTCTTCGCGTTGCCTTTTTCTCTTCAGGAAATGAACTCAAGATGCATTTTGAGACTCTTGGAAATAATCAACTCTATAACACCAACACCCCAACTTTTACTGCGCGTGCAACGGAGTTAGGATGTGAAGTGATATTTACAGGAACAGCCGGGGATACCATTGAATCCATCCAAAATCATATCCTAAGTTCTTTGGATGCCGATTTGATCGTCACATCAGGAGGCGTAAGTGTCGGCGATGCTGATTACACTAAAAAAGCGTTTCAAGGGCTTAACTTTGAAAATATCTTTGAATCAGTCGAGATCAAACCGGGGAAACCAACAACCTTTGGAAAGATCAAAGAGACGCTTATTTTAAATTTACCGGGAAATCCACTTGCATCAGCACTGTGTTTTGAGCTCTTTGGTCAGAGTATCATCCACGCCCTTAGCGGTCGGAGTGATAAATACCTCTCCACTATCACCACTCGGATGGCTCAGCCGTTTGTGATGAAAAAAGGACGTCGATCATTGATCCCTGGATGGTTTGATGGATCAAGTTTTACCCCAAGTCCCAATTTTGGTCCAGGGATGG
This sequence comes from Sulfuricurvum sp., assembly GCA_030694265.1. Classification (GTDB taxonomy): domain Bacteria; phylum Campylobacterota; class Campylobacteria; order Campylobacterales; family Sulfurimonadaceae; genus Sulfuricurvum. The sequence continues at coordinate 160,508 of JAUXYP010000002.1, read as the reverse complement.
TATTGCCGCTCTCTCGTGCAAACAGCTATATGATGGTGGATGAAAGTGTGGAAAAATTTGAGCAAGGTGCGGAAGTGAAAATCATCCCTACACGCTGGTGTATGAATACCGACACGCAAGTTTCACTCGTAACGCATTAAACCGTATCGGGGTTAATAAAAATCTGATTTGCAATTATTTTTTCCCAAAGCTGTGGATCACCCCACTCTTCTCGTACTCCATCGCTAAAAATAATTTTTTCTAGCCCGATTAATCCCATCTTTTGGGAATATGCATCCTCACGAAAGCCTTGGGCATATCCTGTATCGGTTTCATGAACGATTATGCTGTGCAATTTCACCTCGCGCTCACCATTGATCGATTGGGTACATCCAAGTAATTTATCAATCATCACGAAAATAACACGGCTAAACTGTTCTGCGGACGGTGATACAGGAAGTTCTACCCAACGACTCGAGTGGCGTTTCATATCCTCAAGATAGTGTGTATCATCCCCACTCCATAAAGCAATAGAGTGATCAAAACTGTCGATGAGTGCTTTCATCCCCTGCTTCATCAGTCCGAAATCGTACACCATTTGCCCATTGTCAAGATAATCTGATTCAAAAAGCACCTCGATTTTATACGAGTGTCCATGAACCGATGCACGACACCGCTCGCTCGAACATCCACGAACAATATGCGCATTTTCAAATTTAAAAAGTTTACGGATGATCATTGACTACACTCCATGATTTTTATCCCAGATGCGGATATGCAGACGGTCGCTGTAGATAAAACCACGGCGTTTGCAAAACTCGATGACCGCTTCGCAGTTTGCCTCAATATGAGATTTATCCCCACCCAATGGCATACAATACACAGAGGTATTGGGATATTTGGCAATGATTTCATCAATTTCAGATTCGATATGACTGACGAGGGAGGGTTCATCGACGGTAAATTTAAAAAAACTTCCCTTAGTATTGGCAATAATCCAATCCAAAACCTCAAACTTCACTCGTTTATCATACGGTTCACCACTGTTTGAAAGCTTGACCGAGAGTGCATAAACGGCTTCTTTGTAAAAAGGGTATCGAATAAAATCAGGCGTAATGGTTGCATTGGTTTCAAACGTAACGCGATGACCTTGACCAATCAAATAATCGATAAATTCCACAAAAACCGGCTCATTTGCATAAATTAACGGCTCTCCGCCTGTGAGTACTACGTCAACATGAGGAGGAAGACGGTAGGAGTTCATGATCCAAATAAGGGTTTGGAGTTCTTCTACTTCCTGCCAAAGTTTTCCAAATGCTTTACGATCAACCGCATAGGCCGTATCACATCCAATAACTTCGGTTCCATCGGGTGCTATTTCATGGCATCCAAATCCTGCACACGTGAGATTGCATCCCCCAAAGCGAAAAAATAGTGATGGAACCCCTGTATATTTTCCCTCACCTTGGATCGAGTAAAAATGTTCAACCAAATGCAGCATCATCCACCCGTTTCATAAAAAGCACGCTTGGAAAGTTCTCCGTCAGGGTCACTCCAGCGGTTTTTTTCCGGCTTTGTACGAATCACTTCTTTGAGCACCAATGCCGCTTCTTTGATATCGCCTCGGCGTATTGCATCACGAATGCTCATTGCTTCATCAAAATACAAACATGGGATCAAATTGCCCTCGGCTGTAAGACGGATACGATTGCATTTTGCACAAAAATCATCTTTGTGCGGCTCAATGATTCCAAACTCATACCCATCATCGAGTTTATAATAATGCGATGGTGAGTGACCGTCAAAACCTTCATCAATGTAGCTGTAACGACTGCCGATCATTTCTAAAAGCTCTGCACTTTGCATCCCTTTAATATCAACTTCGGCATGAACGTTTTCCATGTATTCGATAAAGCGGACTGTCATGTTGCGCTCTTTGCAAAACTCCAATACGTCCAAAATTTCATTGTCGTTCATCCCCTTCATGGGAACCATATTGACTTTTACACGAAATCCTACACGAAGTGCTTCTTCTACACCTGCTAGTACATGACTCAACACATCTTTTTTAGCAATTTTTTCAGCAATATCGGGGATAAGGGAATCGATGGAAACATTAATACGGCGCAGACCTGCATCATAGAGTTTTTGTGCGGCGCCCTTGAGTAAATACGCATTCGTTGTCATCGCCAAATCAATATCATTTTTATACTCATGAATCATTTTGATAAAGCAGTCAAGGTCTTCACGCAATAACGGCTCACCACCGGTAATACGAATTTTTTTAACACCTTCGTCAATGGATACTTTAATAAATTCAAATAATTCTTCAAAACTCAGCAAGTTCTCTTTTGGAACCCAAGAAAATGGTTTTTCAGGCATACAGTACTGACATCGAAAATTACACCGCTCCGTCACCGAAACGCGTAAATAATCAACTGTTCTGCCATAACTATCTATTAACACATTCGTCCTTTTAATTTCACCCAAAGAGTATCATAACTACCTCAAAGCCGTATTATAAATAAAAGATAGTTTGAAAGGGTTGAAGTGTTTTATTATAGAAAAATAAGAAGGATTTGTCTTTGATTTACGTCAAAAGAATCTCTCCATGTGGAGAGAGAATAAAGATGTTACTTGTCTTTTAGTCGCATCCACAATCAGGTTCATTTACAAACCCGATTTTTGTTATACCCGCTTGCGCTGAAAGAGCCATCGCCTTCGCAACATAATCATACGGTACTTCCCGATCTGCTTTAATCAGTAATTGTATCTCAGGGGAACGTTTTGATTGCTCCATTAAAGTTGACGTTATTGTATCGTTGTCCACTTTGTTATCATCAAGCAGGGAAGAACCATCTGCTTGGATACTCAACGTCAAAGGCTTCTGTGGCGGCTCAATAACCGATGCAGACGTCTTAGGCAATTCTACTTTTACACCATGCATCAACAACGGCGTGGTTACAATCAAAACAACCAGAAGAACAAGTAACACATCGACCAATGGCACAACATTGATATCATTGATGGGGGAAGAATCTCTGGATGAAAAACGACCGAAGCCCATTAACTGTCCTTTTGATTTTGCCCTAGGGCGTGATTCATGATCATCAAGTGGACATCATGAGCAAATCCATCCAACTTTGAAAGATAAAGACGATTGACACGGGTAAAAGCATTGTAAGCCAAAACAGCAGGAATTGCTACTCCAAGACCTAAAGCTGTCATTATAAGAGCTTCACCTACGGGACCTGCCACTTTGTCCAACGAACCTTGTGTCATCATCCCGATAGTAAGAAGTGCGTGATAGATACCCCATACCGTTCCAAAAAGTCCTATAAATGGGGCAACTGATCCAGCAGATGCCAATAATATCATTCCTTTTTCCGTCTCTTCTGTTGCTTTGTCGATACTGTGATGCAAAATACGTGTTGACATCGTATCGAGTGTTTCGATCTTATGGTCCATAGACAGATCGGTTACTTTTTTTAGTACACGGGAAAGATCGCATGGATACAATGACTCATCGGATAATTCAACCATTTTTTTCATCGTGTCTGCCTCCACAAAACGATCCATAAAACGATCCGTCTGACGATTCAAACCATACAGCGCTATTCCCTTGACAATAATGATGTACCAAGAGGCTATTGAAAGAACCAGCAAAGCAATGAGCACACTTATCCCAAGAGCGTCAAGTGACGTAATAAAATGACTAAATCCAAACTGTTCCATACGATTAATTTCCTTCTAATTTAAATTCAAATGGCTGAAGCGCATAAGCTTCCACCGCCACATTGTCACGCATAGCCGGATGACATTTCCATGTCTGCACTGCTGAAATTGCCGCGTCATCCAGTCTTTTATACCCGCTGGATGATTTTACAGATGCTTCTGCTATCTTACCCTCTTTATCAAGCTTTACGCGCACAACAACACTCCCCTCTTCATCCATCTTAAGAGAAATACGCGGATACTTCGGAGCAGTACGAACAGGACAACTCACCGACAAATCCCCACTAAGGACAACAGGCTTCTGCATCACAGGTGGTGCACTTGGTGCTTCTTGTTTACTTACTTCAGCTGCTCGCATAGGCGTAGGTACTACTACTTGTGCTTGTGCAGGCACAACACTTTTTGCGACAGACACCAATGAATTTGGCTCTACGATGGCTTGCGGAGTTACTGATTTTTTAATCGGCTGAATTTGTTTTTTTTCTTCTAGTACAGGCTTTATCATGGGTGGTTGAGCCTGCTGTAATATCACCATACTCACTTCTATTACAGGTTGAGCTTTACTTTCAGCCGAGACAATTGACATACGAGAAAATGTGTAAATTCCCAAAGCATGAGCGACAATGATCAATATCAGAAGAAGTGATTTTTCTTTTGACATCAACATCATTTTAGTATGTGTATTTCAACTGCGCGCTGTACGTTCGTTGTGCATACGGGTGGTAAGCATAATATTCACAGTTGGTAAGATTATCAACACCAATAAATGCCTGAAGGTTTTTACCAACCTTATACCCAAGCTTAGCATCCAATACCGAAAAAGCACTCGATGAACCATAAACATTACGATTGACATCTGAGTTATCCAATGTACCATACTGTTTTCCGCTATAACGGTATCCAATCGTTGCATCAAGCGCACTGCTAATATGGTATGTCCCATATGTTGTCAAACGTATATTTGGGATACGTGGAATCCATTTTCCTTGCGATGTTGGCATTGCAGAGTTAGAAACGATTTGCGATTTAACCAAGGTCAAACTTCCGCCGATTTCAAGCAGATCATTCATAAATCCACCTTGCCCATAAGCCGCTTCTACACCATAGATACGTGTTTTATCAAGATTTTGCTGACTTGTAACATTGGGAATGACACTTACATCGGTTTGGCTGAAAATCATATCTTTTACTTCTTGATCAAAAAATGAGAAGCGTGCATACCCTTGTTCAAGTGTATTTTCAAGCGTCAACTCTTTCGAAAAGATATTCTCAGGCTTCAAATTCGGTTCACTAAAGAAGATCGTAGATCCACGTGTTTCTGTTTGAAATAATTCTCCAACTGTTGGCATTCTGTAAGCTTTTGCCATTGAGAAACGAGCTGTCCAATCGTCACTAAAATCCCATGAAATAGAAAGCTTTGGTGAATACAATGTTTCTTTTCGGTCAGTATAGTCATTATGTCCGGCGGTTGTATTATTTACATCACGTGATCCATCAAATGCTTTCCATTGTTCCGCACGCAATCCTGCAGTCACTGACCAATCTTGTGCTACATGCCATACATCCTGCGCATACAGTGCCTGAGTCTGCGTTTTTCCTAAAAAACCGCTGTTATAGCTTGTAATACTTCCTTCATCCATCCAGTTTGAAACATTATACTTTTTACTTGCCATTTCATAACCGTCATAATGATAGCCCAAAGTGAGCGTGTGATCCGGTTTAGTTTCACTCGATTTATAGATAGCGCGTAAATCAAGATTCTTCCAGCCTGTATCGTCACCAAATGTAATACTTCCAGCTCCGATCACGTCCGCTGTAGGTTTTGCGACACTTGGTGTTCTTGCAATATCTTTGGGTGTTGTATAAATAGACCCTGCTATTTCGGTACGCCACTGTGACGACAGCTTACTATTAAGCGTCAGTCCTATAAGATTATTTTCTGTTTTTGTTTTAGTCTGTCCAAAGGTAGTATTAGAAAGGGTATAGTTATGCCCCTCAATATTAATACTACCACTATAAACTGGATTCCCGCTTGCATCCCGTAAATACGTTTCCGAATTGCTATAGGAATCGAGATAAAACTTGGCCGCTGTCAATGCCACTTGATTGTATTGGTCAAGATCATAGACTAAACGTGTTTTTACCGTATCTTGAACAGAATGATCGATCGAAGTTGCACCAAATACAAGAGTTTGCGTACCATCTACAGCTGCATATTTATGATATCCACTGACGGGAGTCCCAACACCAGATGGCGCGGTTTTAACAGCTGCCGTGGCAAACGTCATAGGGTGCCCATAACTGTCTAGATGATTAGCAAAAATCTCCCAGCTCAAATTTCCATGCTTATTGGCAATGCGCGCTTGTTCTTGATGACCACTAAAAGATTCATTCGTCCCAAAGAGGCTGAAATCTTCCGTAAAAGCGGTTACATCCGCCGATGCTTCAAATTTTTCTGGTCGCTTCGTCGTCATAATGACTGTTGCTCCCTCACTGTTTCCAGGGAGAAGTGCTGAAAAAGGGCCATACAATACATCCACAGATTCAAGCTCTGATGTGCCAACAAGTGCCCAGCGCGGAGGAAACGCGTAGCTGTTACCTAGTAAGTTAGACAATAATAGCCCATCCGCATAAACAAGTGATAAAGCACTTTGTATCGTTCCGCTCGTACGCGTTGATATAATACTGTTGCGATCCCCGATATAGCGTTTACGTATATGCAGACTTGGTACATACTTCAGTGCATCTTCTACGTTAATGACATTGATCTTCTCAATATCACTTGCACTTACGTGTGCATTATTGGATGGGTTATTGACAACCACTGTCGGACGTTTTTGTGTAACACTAATACTTTCCATTGTTGATTCGGTCGTATTGATATCACTCACTTCTTGTGCCATTACCAGAGATGATAATGCCAACACAGCACATGCAGATAGAGATATTTTTGATAATTTCATTCTTAACCTTTATTTATTTGACTTCCAAAATTCGTTTGATTCGCATCCATAATATTGTTCCACTGATCAGTAAAAAGACAAGGATTACCGCAGCTATATCATTGACATATGCCCACCAATCGCCAAAAAATGACCCGTCATGAAGGGTAAATAAAACTGAGTAAAGTGTTGCATCTTGAAAATGAGGCAATGGAAGGGTATTTTTATGCCCTTTTAAATAGCTTACTTTTCCATTTTTCATAAAGACATCTTTGAACATATGAGGAGAATCCCCTAGTTTAGTCCAATCATTGTTTTCTAAAGTCCTATTAGGTGCGCCCATGCCACTCACATACAGCGTTGCATCGTTGCGGATCATTTTGTATGCAAATCCGCTGTTTTCAAACTGCCACTCTTGTAAATCGCTGCTTTGATAGATACCATGACGATTTCCAATACGATATGTTTTTCCATCATAATCCACTGACCAAATATCTTCACTCAAGCTGTGATATACAGGAGGCTGATAGACAGAAGAAATATTCACCGATTTTAAAAATGGGGTAAACAACTTGGAATGATCAAGTAAAATTCCACTCAATGCAATCAATATTAGAGGGATACCTGCCAATACGCTGATGCTTGTAGCATGCAGTTTTAATATAACCCGTATTGATTTACCGCGATTCGCAATTTTTTTACGTGTTTGATAAATCAATACCGACATCACCATACCGCTAAGCAGCAAAAAGCTCAACATAATGGTTGCAAAATCATTAATTAGTAGTGACCAAATCCCATCAAAAAGACCGCGTCCATAGTGAACATCACGTATTAGACGTGCAAGGGTAATGTCATGCTTCAACTCAGAACTTTTGATTTGAGGTTTAGCCCGTTGGAGTACCTTTCCCTCCAAATCCATTACTATGACTTCGCTCTGATCCACAGAGGCAAAAATTCGATTAGCATACACACTTATAGCATTGATATTCTCGGTATGAAACGCTAACAATTTCCATACATTCAAGTTATCTTGACGATAGATCCCCTCATGAGTCGCTACATACAAAACCCCATCATAGACTTTTAGGGCATTACACGGTATCGATAAACGTGATCTAAAGCTTTTACCTTTATTGTCACTTTCAAATACACCCCTCTTTCCGACGATAACAATGTGATTTTTATTTGCTGAATCGATCCAATATCCATTGATAAGTGAATCATCATGCTCTATTACCGATTTTGGCACTGAGGTAAACGTCGTGGAATACAAAAAATTCCAATTTTTATGATTCAGGAAAAAACCGCTGATTGAAAGTATTAGTAGTACAAATACTACTGAATGAGCACCAAATTTGTGCAGTTTTGAAAGTCTTATCATGTGCGTAATCTAACCCTGTGTAAAATTACAGGTATAGTATTAAAGAAGTGTTACATTAGTGTTAAGAAGACGGAGAAAAGGGTATTAAATTCACCCCAAAGGGTGAAAGAAGAAAGAAATATTAGTGAACTTCTGACCAAATTTTGCGTTTCCACAAATAAGCAAGGATTGCGAATACAAAGGTATAAAGCATGACCCAAAGGCCAACACTTTCACGTTCTGCTTTTTTTGAATCTCCAATCTCTTCCATATAAGCGATCACTTCTTCTTGGGCTTTTTCATTCAATCCTACGCGTGGCATAGATGTTCCTGCCAACAACAATTGAGGATCATTGATAAAGCCATGTAAATAGTGCTCTTTACGACTTTTTATGTACTGAGACAAATCCGGTGGAGTTGCGCCCATATAGGCTTTGATAGCATCTTTCGGCGTTGTCGCTTCAAACTTCGCATAGCTCATCGAGTGACAACGTCCACATGCAGCATCATACGTTGCTTTATGTGCATCTTTTCCGGCTACTTTTGGAGCAACCGATTGAAGATACGCCACAACGTCCATAATCTCTTGAGGAGACATCCAGTTATAAGAAGGCATTGGGAATGCTTTTGCTCCTCCTACTGGATATTTATGACTGAGGTGCATAGCACTAACCGGATCAAAAATAAAGTTTGCCAAATAGTTTTTGTCATAAATACGACCTGCACTGCTCAAATCAGGCGGAACAACACCATACGCTGCCGCAGCATCCGCATTGGACATTATTTGCAGGTGACCTGCTTTTTCAATTGAGTGACATGCAATACAGTTAGCTTCTACAAGGACTTTACCATTGTCAATATTTCCAGCAAGAGAAGTATCAACATTTTTTAAATCTTTAAATTCGAAATCAGCTGCTTTTACCTCAGGGTGCATAATATGATGTGCATACGGTTCAATCCCGTAATACGTAATACCAACAAGAGCCGCAATAATTGCTAATATTTTAAACTCTTTCATTATTTGCCCCCTACTTTTTTAGCTTCTGCTCTAGTAATGAACGGCAATGCGATAAACAACATCAAGAACGTCATTGATGACGCAAATCCAACCCATGCATTTGCACCCGTCGGAGGCAATTTACCATATACTGTAAGAACAATCAAATCCACCATCAAGAACCAAAACCAGTATTTAAAATACGGACGCTGATTGGCAGGTTTGACCATTGGAGAACGATCCAACCATGGCAAGACGAAGAAAACGCCTTGAGCGACAGCAAAGGCGATAAGCCCTAATGATTTACCCGAAATTCCCGCGATTTCAAAAAAGAATCCACGCAACACTTCATAACTCCATAAGAAATACCACTCAGGGTAGATATGGGCCGGGGTTTTAAGACCATCTGCTTTATCAAAGTTAACCGGATCCATCGCAAAATCGTAATGGAAGAATACCAAATAGAAGAAAAAGACTAAAAAGACACCCAAGACAAAAAAGTCTTTAGACAAGAATACAGGCCAGAAAGGAACTACTTTAGAATTCTTTTTATCTCCTGCAAGATATTTTTCGGCTTCCTGATCAAAATCAAAAAACTCTCCTGCTTCATTGTTTACGTGTGGAAAACGAAGAGCATAGAAATGAAGTACAATCGCACCGATAATAGCAAGAGGAACCAACAATACATGCAACATAAAGAAACGCGTCAATGTAGAATCAGACACATAGAAATTACCCCGGATCCATACGACTAAATCGCCACCAATCAGAGGAATTCCACCGAAGATTTCTGTAATAACATACGCTGCCCAGTAACTCATTTGTCCCCATGGAAGCATATAGCCGCTAAAACCTTCTGCTGAGAAAAGTACAAACAACAACATCCCGGAAATCCAAATCATCTCACGCCCTTTTTTATAAGAGCCATAATAGATACCCGTAAACATGTGAATATAAATCACCAAAAAGACAACCGATGCACCAACAGCATGGATATGTCGGAATAACCACCCGTAGCCAACTTCTTGCATAATTGTGTAGTTGACACTGTCAAATGCCATATTGATATCAGGCTTGTAGTACATTAGAAGAAAAATACCAGAAACCACTAACAATGTGAACATAACCGTCAATAAAACACCCATTGCCCACAAAAAGTTGATATTTTTAGGAATCCAATATTCCGTCATCATCACTTTGACAAATTTATCAATTCCTAAACGCTGATCAAACCACTCATACAATGAGTCTGCTTGCTTGAACTCTGCCATCTTATGCTCCTCCTGCTTTTGCCATCATAGCTTTATACTCAGGACCTTCTTCACCAAGGACAAGGGTTGTTCCATCAATTTTAAACGGAGGAAGATCAAGTGGACGCGGAGGCGGTCCAAATTTTTGTACACCAGCCAATGTGAATTCACCACCGTGACAAGCGCATTTGAAATCTTTTTCATCACAGCGATACGCAGGAATACAACCCAAATGGGTACACAATCCAATCATAACCGAGTAATAATGATCACCGACTTTAACACTGCGTCCGTCTGTCGGCTTCATGTCTTCAGTATATTTAAGAATAAATATCGGCTTACCGCGCCAAACAGCGATTTCTAATTTGTTAGCTTCAAGAGCTGACACATCCACGGTTGTAAAACCAGCGGACATGACACTTGGAAGCGGATCCCATGTTTTCTTCATCGCGATCAGTGAGGCGACCCCGCCCACTGCAGCGAAGGCACCAAAGGCTTTACCGACGAACCCTCTTCTGCTTTCATCCATCATAATGATCTCTCTTAAGTTAAAAATTTAATAGCTTATCATAAGGAAAAAACGTTTAACTTAGCCTAAATTACAGGTTTTTTTAATAAATTCAACAACTTTGTGATCCGATTGTGACAACTTACCATAAATAACCGCTGAAATGGAATTTACGGCCCTTTCAAGCGAAGCTGTATCATACCCCTCAACAATCGGGATATTCAATGATTGGAAGAGAGGAATAAAATCATTAACATAGTCAGGACGCTGTAAATAAATAGGTCGTCCTCCACCTGCTAAATTTTGTAATACGGCCATTGGAGAAGCAGTTATCAAGATATCTGTACTACGAATGACCTCATCGTATTCTTCCCAATCATGGACCGTTTTGAAACTGTTTTGTAGTACTTTTTCATAACCCAAAAAATGGTAGAAGCCCATCAATAAATCCATTTCAAAAGGGGCAAACATCACCTGATGTATTTCCAAATCTTTTTCGTAGTCATCATCCCCAAAAAACAGTGCCATCGGTATGGTTTTAGGGCGTTGTTCATAATAGTGCTCACCAATAACAACCCCTTGAACAATCCCTTCCCCACTCAAATAAGGAGAGATCAAAAACTCCTTTGGATGCTTCGTATCATTAGGAGAATCCCCTATACGAATAAACGTTGAGAAAAACTGGCTCATATCGTCCAATAGCATCGGATTGAGCTCAGCTGAATCAAAAATGATTTTATCGCCGTGCTGAGCAATTTGTGGAATATTACGAACGACATCCATACCCACAGAACGTTTAATCCCAAAATCTTTTGCCTCCGCCGCAATACGATAATCAGGAGACAATAACGTGATATCCACATCCCCCAATTGGTTGATGATGGCCGCTGCACGATGAAATCGGTCAAGTCCGATACGATGTCCTGTATGTACGTAATAAAAAAGTCTCATTCTTTAATCCCTTATTTGAATTTTATTTTTTCTAATTTTTTCATTAATTTCATCAACTTTATCCTTTTCCATTTTTCCATCCTCGTATAACGTTTTAACAATTTCTTTTTGAAAATATTTTTGTGAAAATATTTCTGAAGAATATGGATAACTCACATACTGTCCAACACATAGCATTATAATAAATGAGTTAATTGCAACACCATAACTCTTAAAACTATTTGTATACATTTTAAAAAAAGTAGCTAATGGTAAAATTAATAACCAAATAATTAATGATAAAAGTATAAATATCAATAACATTCCGAATCCAAGTTGAAGATTAGAATATTCCTCTTGGAAAGTTTTTGATAACATTTGATCTGTCGCTATAAAAAAAAGAATCGTAAAAATAGGGATCAATACAGTACTGACTTTTACAAAATGAAATAATATTTTTAGCCATAAATCTTTAATCCGAAAGAATAGCAAAATATGTGCTAAAAGCCCCAATATGGCTGCTAGAAGAATGACATAATAAAGTATCATTAATGAACCATACCAAGGGTTTAAACTCTCTTTTAATACAGAGCCGAAAGAAAAAATATACTCCGAAATCTGAAAAAATATATTAATGGTTAATAAAGAGAGAAATAGTCCCGTTAAACTTATAATCAATGATTTTTTTAGATTAAATTTTTCCAATGATATATTTGGGTGAATTACAAAATCGCATACCCATTTCAGATATTCTTTTATTTCAGACATAGGATATCCTTATCCTCAAGTTTTTTAAGCTGGTCAATACTATAAAATTTAACTTGCATACGATTCGTAGTCTCAATCGCTTGATTTATATAGTAAAAAAGAAATTTATGATTAGGTATTTTTTTATGAATTAATCGTAAAGCGTCCAAAGACCCATATGTTCCGAAAGAAACAATTTTTTGTAATATATGATTTCTAAGACTTGATACACTCATTATTGGTGTCTGTAAATAAGAGGTACCCAAAGGAGTTTTAAGATCAGATATAGGGGGGAACAGCATATATATTAAAATATAGAATTCTGCTAATTCCATTTCAGTTAAATTTTTTGAAATTTCTTGTTCTTGCCCCTCACCGAATGCTCCCAAGATATATTCTTCTGCTTTTGTCAAATTACTATACAAATATTTGATGACACGATCAAATTCTTTATCTTTGACTGTTAGCAACCACAAAGCATTTTGTATATACTCATCAGAAAGATTTTTAGTATTCGCAAAAGGTAAAAATGTACCAATAACTGAAGGTACTGTAATTATCTCTTTTAGATAAGCTAATGCTTTTTCATACTTTTTTTCTAAGAGGAAATTTAAAATAACTTTTTCAAAATCTGCTGACACTTTTTTTCCAACTACTAAATCCATTAGATCATCAAGTGTACTCATTTGGATATTATTAATAGGGTAAATATATTGAAAGAAATCAATAATTGTCTTATCGTTATCAAAATGTCGAATAATTTCAAGTAAAGAATTATTAAATTTTTGTTGATCTGCATAATAAACTTTTTGTGCTAAATACGCAAATTCTTCTTGACCTACATACTTCCCATATCTAAAACTAAAATACATCAAAACATAAATATGCTCGGACAAAATCTTTGGAGTGATTGATTCTAATTCATCCGACTTATAGCGGTATAATAACATATACGCTCTACACAAATTTCTAGAATATTCATCATTATCCAAATTTTCAAAACCTTGTGAAGGAAAAGACATACTTTCAATAAAATATTTGAGAAGATTAATAATTTTAGTTTGTTCATCAGAAGTTAATGATTCCAAAAATATTTTGCCCGTATTGTTTTTATAGCTTTCGTACTCATCTAAATAAGTAAGTTTATAGATAAGCTTATTTATTATTTCAAGATCGCCTTCATTGATCAAAAGTAATTGTATTTCTACAATATTAGTCTCAAATTTTTGGGTTTCATATGATGAATGGTCTATCAATAATTCATTATAAAGTTGTTTGTCCTCGCTCGCTTTATTAGAATCAAGTTCAACCGGTTCTAAGTAGTCTGAAAATACTTCCTTCACAGTTTGAAAACTTTCTGCAAGCTCTAATAATCTCTTCACATTTTCGGCATTATTAACCCATCCATATTTTTGCCGTAACATCTGTGCATAAATTTTTTGCTCATTTTCATTAGAAGAATTTTTTAATTGTTCAATATTCCAAAGCAGATCTTCTTCCAAATGAACTTCATTTTTATACACAATTGAAGAAAACTGAGCAGATATTCGACTTTGCCGAGAAACTATTTCTTGAATAATTTTATGCCGCTTTTGAGTATCTCGTTCCCATAATTCTTTAAACATTGGTTTACTATAGCTTTCCGGAAAACGATGATATTTTTGATAATTAAATTCAATCAAATCAGTCAATAGGCGAAGAATAATGATATTATGGTCTATATATTCCCAAGCTTTAACTATTACAGGGTGAATCAGTTCACGATATAAACCATTATCATGATTATGTATAAGCCATTGAATAATAACACTTATTTGTGCCTCTGTTAAAATGGAACAAAATTCATGTTGTAGAAATTTTTGATATTTACCATAAAGATTTTTCTGTTTTTGTGAAGTAAGTAATAATAAAAGTTCATCAATATTTATGTGATTAGGAAAAAGTGCTTTTAGTGCAAAACCTTTTAATTCATCATCTTTATCTTCTTCGATTCCGATAGCATAATATTTAAGTTCTTCAGTATATGTACCGCTATTTAATTTTGCAATATATTCCATAGCACTAATCCGCAAGGGTAAATATTCTATAGAATTATGTAATATCTGAAAAATATATTTTTCTACTTCTTTAATCTCACATATCTTTGCAATATCAATTGCTACACGACGAGAAAATATATTACGAGGAGAACTAAAGAAATACTGTTTTAATAAATTGGTCGTTTCTTTTGTAAGTAATTTTGGAAAATACTTCAAAGTATCATAGTGCACTTGATTGATAATTTCATTTTCAATAGCTTTGAGACATTGATCAATAAGTTCATCCTTTTGCTGATTAGAGAGTTTACTCAAATCACCTTGCACAATTACATCAGGATTATAATTTTTAAGTACATCAAAATACTCTATTCTTTGAGTGGCAAGCCATGAAGCCACTTCCATCAACTGTGGGTATACTCTTTTATATGAACTCTTCATATCAATGAGCATCGGAATTATTACGTCAATAGAAATATCATTATCTAAAATATATTTGGTGGCTAAAAAATCAATAAAAGTTCTATGAATAAATCCGAATCTTCCATTTTCTCTCGCTGCAAACAGAGAGGTGTTTATTAATTCTTTGATATATTCTTTAGAAGCAACTTCATTACTTTTTAAATCATCGTGAGACTCTAATAACAATAAGTCATCTTCAAGTATAAACGTGTGTTTATTTGCAAATAAAAAATAAAAAGCTGTTCTGGAAGCTAATGCTAATCGATCATCAGGTGACAATACACCGATTTTGCCAATCGTTTTTCTTTGTTCACTTTGTTCTTTAGCTAAGTGTAATAAACCTTTTGAAAAGATTTCCCATTTTCCATGCGGCAAAAAGTTATTTTGCTTAAAAAGATTTATCAACATTATCAATGTCACTGGTATTGATACAAAGACAGAAAGATCATTTTGCTCAATATGTCGTATAAAATCATCAGCAACAATTTGTTCTATTCTTAGAACATCTTCAATATCTTTGTAACGTAAAATTAAAAGCTCATGGCTTATTTCTTTGTTTTTTTTATCTTCTGATTGTCTAAATAATTCTTTTAATTCATTTTCCAGCATTTGTGGGAGTTCAGCTGTTCTACAAATGATACGAAGTTTTAAAGTTTTTAATTTCTCTTGGGAAATTTTCCGAAAATTATCAATAATATGCGCAGTTATATTTTCAAATCCTAAAAGACCCTCATCATAACTATCTAAAAATAACTCTAAGTCCGTATCCGTGCTTTGCCAATCTTGTACAATGGGATCATTAAAAACTTTTTCTTGTAAAGTTATTGCATCATTGACTAAACGAAGATTGATAAGATGAACATTTTGTTGATTATTTTTTAATGTAGTATAAATTTGTTCGATAGTTTTTGATTTTCCAATTCCTGGCTCACCAAGTAAGAACAAGAGAGAGTTTTCTTGCAAATCTGCAAAAGTTTTACACTCATAATTGGGACTATGCAGCTCGTTTGGATCATACAAAAATCCATATCTGTCAGGATGATATTCTCCACCCTTTTTGATCCAAAAACGTTCCCAATTATAAATCAATCTTAGCCTTATTTATAATGATTTGTATAAGCAATGATTTCAATCGTTTCATTCTCAATATACGCAAAAATTGCTCGATATTTCCGATCCAGCCGAAATGAATATAAAAGTCTATGTTTTGGTTCTAAAAGTTCCATATTGAGGGAAGGGTGAAATGGATTTTGTTCAAAAAGTGTTTTTGCTTTTTCGTATTTTTTGAGTAGTTGATGTTGCTTTAAATATTCTATTTGGTCGTCACGAAGCTCTAAAATTCTCATTTAGTATACGTTCGACTCTTTTTCAGCCCATCTTCTAAATCCGCTAAAAAGTCACTGCTGTATCCTTCGGATTTAAAATCTTGGACTATTTCATCAATGGGAGCTTTTTGAAATCGTTTGAAATACGCTTCTTTTTTGACAATTGCTTTACGTACTTTTTCAAGAGACACCAAATCAAGCTGTGAAATAAGTTGAACAATTTGATTTTCGGATATGGGTAATGCTAACATTCATTCTCCTTTATTGTATTGCTTATTATACCATGCATAAAACTGCTGGAATAATTATTTTTTTCGTTGTGCCATTTTGATGTAAATTTGTAAAATATCCAACGCTGCAGGGGTCATCCCGCTGATTTGCGACGCGGCTTGAAGCGTAGGAGGATTGAATTTTCCCAATTTGTCCACAATCTCATTTGAAAGTCCCGAAACCGATTTAAAATCAAAGTTTTCCGGAATAGCAATATGCAGCATCTTGGACATACGCTCAATATCGTCGCTTTGTTTCTCAACATAACGGGCGTATTTGGCCTCGATGAGAATCTGTTCTTGAATATAGAGATCTAATTGCGCAAAACTTGGAATGAGTTTAGGCAATTTATCCAACTCAAAACTCTTACGAGAGACAAGTTGTGTACCATTGAGTCTATCACTGATACGCTCTTCGTCAATCGATTCTAAAAAAGCTAAAAACTCTTTATTCGGGGTATAAATGGTCTCTTCTAGGAGCGCTAACCCTTCATTGATTTGGCGACGTTTACTCTCGATTTGCTTCATCTGAGTGTCCGTAATTAAACCCAATGCGTGCCCATAGTGTCCCAGCCGCAAATCAGCCGTCTCTTCGCGTAACAATAAGCGATACTCGGCACGTGAGGTAAACATGCGATACGGCTCTTTGGTCCCCTTGGTCACCAAATCATCGATCAAAACACCGATATACGCTTCATCACGGCGTAATACCAGTGGTTCTTTACCCTGTAACGACAATGCAGCATTGATCCCTGCCATCATCCCCTGTGCCGCTGCCTCTTCGTATCCCGTTGTTCCGTTAATCTGCCCTGCAAGATACAGATGCTTTACCTTTTTGGTTTCAAGCGTATGACGCAGTTCAGTAGGATCCACATAGTCATACTCAATCGCATAACCGTAACGGACAATCTTCGCATTTTCCATACCGTGCACCGAATGGATCATTTGACGCTGCACATCGGGCGGTAATGACGTACTCATCCCATTGATATAACACTCGGTATTTTCCGCCGTTTGCGGTTCGATAAAGAGGTGATGACGGTCTTTGTCCCGAAAGCGGTTCACTTTATCTTCGATACTTGGGCAATAACGTGGGCCTACCCCCTCAATCTGACCCGTAAAAAGGGGTGCACGATGGAAGTTACCCTCGATGAGAGTATGCGTATCTTCATTGGTATAAGCTATGTAGCACGGTAGCTGTTTTTTCTCACGCGCAAATTTTTCTCTGTCGGTACGAAAACTAAACGGATTTGGAATTTCATCTCCCCCTTGTTCCTCCATCACAGAAAAATCAATCGATGAACTGTCGACACGTGGGCACGTTCCGGTTTTAAGCCGCCCTACATTGAGACCTGCTTCGCGTAATGAATCCGTAAGCCCCTTTGCCGCAAACTCTCCAAAACGTCCTGCTTCTTGGCGTATTTCTCCTATATGGATCATACCGTTTAGAAACGTACCCGTAGTGATAATCACACGATGTGCCCGATATTCGTTTAACAGATCGGTTCGAACCCCTACAACATACCCGTCTTCAAAAATAAGAGACTGTACCGTTTCTTGAATCAAGCTCAGATTAGGTGTTGTCAGTATGGTATTACGGGCAATAATACGATAACGGTCCATATCGATTTGGGCACGGCTTCCACGAACAGCAGGGCCTTTTGTAATATTTAAAATACGAAACTGGATACCTGCTTCATCAGTAAGCAAACCCATTTCGCCGCCAAGCGCATCAAGTTCCCGAACCAAATGCCCTTTTGCCAAACCACCCACAGCTGGATTACAACTCGTTGCTCCCACTTGTTCAGCCAAGATGGAAACCATAAGTGTCTGCTGACCCATTCGCGCGCAGGCAAGTGCTGCTTCAATCCCGGCGTGTCCGCCGCCTACAACGATGACATCATATTGCATTTTTACTTCTTTGGTTTAATTCTATACGCAATTATAACCTCCATAGTTGAAACCTATAAAAAACAAAAGGTAAATCATCTTACAATTAAGAAAACATTTTGATGGCAGCCCAAAATATGAGTACACAACGCACCAAAACACTGGAAGAACTTCTCAAAGAGTACGATTCAACTCCAATTGAATATGATCCAAAGGTCGATGAAGATGAAGAACACTTGGTTCGTGATGATCTTTTAAAAGAAAAAGAGCGCATGAAAGACATTATTACCAAACTTAAAGAAAAAAATCGTGGTGATCGAAAAATACGACGTTAAGATGTGCGCGTTATAATTTCCTAAAAACAGGTATGAACATCCTATGATACAAGCCGCTTTTACTGCTTTTAACAACAAAGACTACACAACAGCACTTCCTCTCTTTCAAACATTGGCCGACCAAAATAACCCCACGGCAATTGCTTCTTTGGGCTATATGTACCAAAATGGTCTTGGCGTTACTGTTGACTTGGATAAAGCGCGTGATTTTTACATCCGCGGCAGTGAGTTGAATGAACCAACCGCTCTTTATAATCTAGGGCTAATGTACACTGATGGAGCAAGCGTTCCACACGATCAATTTAAAGCCTACGAACTTTTTATGCGCAGTGCAATACTCGAATTTCCCCAAGGACAATTTGAAACAGGCCACAGTTTAGAGCGTGGATTAGGATGTGTGCAAAACTACAGTGAAGCTGCATTTTGGTACGAAGAAGCGGCAAAACGAGGACATGGCGGTGCTTTTAACAATCTTGGAGTCCTCTATAAAGAGGGTCATGGGGTGATGCAAGACTACACCAAAGCATTTATCTGTTTTTCTCGCTCTGCTGGTATGAATCTCCCTGAAGCACAATACAATCTTGGACTCATGTACGATCAAGGGCTTGGGTGTGATGCTGATCATGACGTAGCGCTGGAGTGGTGCCGAAAAGCGGCCTATAACGGTCATGAAAAAGCCAAACAAATTATCCAAGGGCTGCAGGAAGAGGGGAAAATCATTTGGTAACCCATCCAAACGCTTCCTTTTCGTCAGAACACATTCGCTTTCTCTCCTATATCCGCTGTGTCGGAACAGGACCAAAAGGAAATCGTCATCTAACGCGTGAAGAGATGCAAGATGCGTTTGAACTCATCGTACAGCGTCGCGTGCCTGATGTTGCCATATCCGCTTTTTTACTCGGATGGCGTGTTCAAATTGAGAGTGATGAGGAACTCAGCGGCTGTGTAGACTGGCTGGCGCTTCAACAGACGTCTGTTTCCAAAATAGGAATCGAGATCGGCTACCCATTTGATGGAAAGGCCAAATTTTTTCCCATAATGCTCAAAGCGGCGCAATATCTTAATGATTTAACTGTCCATACTACGTACGATCTCCCCTTGGGACCTAAATACGGCTCTACCCTCAATCAGTTTCATACTATTCCTTCCAATGTCATTCTCCATAATCGCAGTGATCTGATGCCTGGGCTGAGTGCACTAACAACATTGCGCAACGACATTGGAATTCGTACCGCATTCAACACTCTTGAAAAACTCAATTTTTTAGCTCCCATAGCATTGATTGGTATGCACCATGCCCCTTATTTCGATTTGTATGCCTCTTTATACGCAAAACATTATCAACGGCTCGTCATTGTACAAGGACATGAGGGGACACCTGAAATTCTCAAAAAAACAAAATACAAGCTCGTTCAAAACAGCGAAATCACCACCCATCATATTGATCCCGAAGAATTCGGCATAGAACCCATCAGCGCCAAAGAGGAGATGAGTCTGGATGCAATGCAAGCACTCATGGACCATCCCGATGAAAATCTTGCTAAAATGATACGACTCAATGCGGCATTTTTAGGATGGTCGGCAGGGCAATACGAAAGTATCGAAAAGGGTTATTCTTTTTTAGATATTTGAAGCAAAATGCCCCTTGTACTCATCTCTTCGCGCTTCTTTTGCTTCATACATTAATTTATCCACTTCAATAATGGCTTCCCGTGTCGAAGAAGAGTACGGACCAAATAAACTTATCCCAACGCTGGCAGAAAGGATATACGTCGTCATTTTCAGTTCATAAGGCAGAGACAACTTCATCTGAATTTTTTTAGCAATTGATTCGGTATATTGAAATCCTTCTTCTCTCGCAACCCCTAAATCATTAACAAGAATGACAAATTCATCCCCACCAAAACGTGCAGCCGTATCGGTTGCACGGATACATTCTTGGATACGACGTCCGACTTCGATCAAAAGTTCATCTCCTGCATCGTGCCCAAAACGATCATTAAGTGGTTTAAAGCGATCCAAATCCAAATAGATCAGTCCGCCATAAGACCCCGTCCGTTTTGCCGAGACAATTGCCTGTTCAAGACGATCAAGCAGCAAACGTCGATTTGCAAGAGAAGTAAGCGGATCATAAAAAGCGAGTTTACGTATTTCTTCTTCGGCTTTGATCCGCTGTGAAGCATCTCGCGTCACTCCAATAAAACGAAATGGTTTCCCTTCATCATCCAAAATAAGACGAGCGTTAACCTCCGTCCATATTGTCGAACCATTTTTATGCGGCTGCTCAATCATGATGGTCATTGCCTTAGGTATTTTTCCCGCTGCCACATCTGCGAATGCATCTGCCATTGATTTTTGAACCTCATCCATTGACCCTTGGCATATTACTTTGTCCAGACTTTGATTCATCACTTCTTTTGGAGTAAATCCGCGCAATCGTTCAACAGACGGGCTAATATAACTAAAATGCCCATTCAGCTCCATAATCCAAATAACATCCGACATATTATCGGCAAGCCATTGGTATTGTTGTTTGGCATCTTTTGCAGAATCCTCGATTCTTTCAGCCATTTCATTGATATTTCGGCAAAGCTCACCGATCTCATCACATCTTGCCTCTTCAGCATTTAAACGTACAGAGTAGTCTCCATCTTTAATCCTTCGCATCACTTCAGAGATAGCTCTAATCGGAGAGATCAAATACCGCTCACTGACCATGAAAATAAATACCCACGATAAAAATGCCAGAATTATAAAAATTGTACCAATAATTGCCATTTCCCGCATGCCAAAAATATTATCCAAATCCACCATCGAAAGATTAATCCATTTTAGCTGTGGAAGATACGTTGCAGATGCTATGTAATGACGACCGTTAAGATAAAGATCAAAACTTGTAGCATTTATCTTCTGTTCAGCTAATAAGGCAAGCTGTTTTGAAAATTCTGCTTCATTATGACCTTTATCTACCAATGAAGCTAAGGTAATCCATGATGTAGAGTCCACCACCTCTGATTTATAATTGACATAACGCTTCTCTTTATGCGCGACAATTACTCCTTTTGCATTGAGGATCATCGTCGTAAATCCCTCTTTATCCTCAGCAATATACTCATCAATAAAGCGGGTGTAATCAAATCCTACCCCAATAACGCCGATCCGCTTGCCATTATGAACAATAGGCATATTAAGCCACAATTTTGTTAGCCCCAAAGCCTCATCATAATCAATGTTAAGATTATAGGGATCAGGGGATTTAAGTGTATGAAAAAACCAGCTATCATTATAATTATTTGATTCAAGTGTTTTAATATACTCTGAACCCGTATGACTCCCATTGGCGTCGTTAAAATAATAATGACCGCTTTTCTCGAATGCAATAAACCAACTTCCCGCTTTACTCACTTCAAGATAATCATTCAGGATAGCAAAAACCTCTTGCTTTTGCTGAAGGTTCTTTTCATTCACCGCCCATTCACCTATAGGAATACTGGAAGCTAGTTTTTGAGTCAGAGTTACATCAAAGTTAATGGTTCCTTTGATCTTTTCAGCATAACGCATTGCGTTTTCTTGCGCATATTTGCTTCCCAAGTCACGAGCAATGTCAGCAGAAAAATAACGAATAAATAAAAATGTCATAAAACTCATCAGGAGAAAAACAGAAACTCCTACTGCTGCGCTTCGAGCACGTAATCCAAATTTAATCATCAATCTCTATCCATCTGTTTAGTTAAAACTCATAATACCTTTAAAAAAATAAAATACACTCCTTTTCAGTCATATTAGCTATAATAAATTCATAGAGTATCAAAGGAAAAGTGTGTTTACAGGATTGATTCGCGAAATGGCAATGGTCAAAAATTTCGGTCAAAATCGCCTCTCTCTCAAAGCGGCATATAAACCAAAGCTTGGAGATTCCATCGCCATAAACGGTACGTGCTTAAGTGTCGTAACTCTCGATAATGACGGCTTTACTGTTGAACTCTCACCTGAAACACTTACTCATATTGCCACAGAAAAACTAAAAGGTCATGTCCATATCGAACCCGCTATGATGATGGGAGAACGGTTTGAGGGGCATATCGTCCAAGGGCATATTGATACCATCGGCACCATAGATTCCATCGCCGATAATGGCAACAGTTTTGATGTGATCATAAGCGTTGACCCGAAATTTATCACCCTCATTCCTCCTAAAGGGTCTATCGCCATAGATGGTGTGAGTCTCACTGTGAATGAAGTGCTCAAAGACTCTTTTCGCCTCACAATCATTCCCATAACAATGCGTGAAACGCTCTTTGGAACCTATAAAAAAGGGACGAGAGTCAACATCGAAACCGATGTTTTTGCCCGCTATATGCACCATATTATGAACACATCCAAAAAAAGTGATCTTAGCTGGAATGATGTAGAGCGCATCAGCGCACTGTATTAACGTCATACGTATGGATATTATTCAATGGATTATGCTGGGCGCTTTTATAAGCGCTGTAGGATTATCAATCTTAAAACTGTATGTTTTCTTCCCCAACAAACCTCTATTGGATGATGATACGACACCCCAAGCTATTGAAAAGCTACAGCACATAATGGTCGAGTGTGACCGTGTAAATCCCCATCTTAATGAAGAAGATTTATTTCAAAAGATTCTTGAGAACCCCTCTTTTGATTCCACTTTTTTTTGGCGATTCAACCTCAATCGTCTTCGACACCTCGTTGAAGACTATCGCTTAAAAGAGCCAAACTTTCGTCGATAATCAGATAAGTTTAGCCATTTAATTACCCAAATGCTCGGCTAAAATCTTACACCCAAGCCCTATCAAAATAACGCCTCCGAGCATTTCGGCTTTGCTTTCCAAAAGCGATCCCAATTTTTTCCCGACATACACTGCCATCCAGCATAATACAAATGTCACAATGGCAATCATTGCGGATGCCGTGTAAATATCGGTCTGCAAAAATGCGAACGTCACACCAACAGCCATAGCATCAATACTCGTAGCAATCGCCAAGGTGATAAGCGTTTTAGAAGAGAGATCCGTAACCTCTTCATCAAATTCGTCTTGATACGCTTCATAAAGCATCTTTGCACCCAATCCAACCAGCAACACGAACGCGATCCAGTGGTCATACGCCTGAGCATAATTGGCAAAACTAATACCGATAAAATAACCAGCCAGAGGCATTAGCCCTTGGAATATTCCAAATACAGCCGCTATATACAAAACTTTCGGCAAACGGAGTCTTTTGTATTTTGCCCCCATTGCTATCGATACGGCAACGGAATCCATCGCCAGAGCAATCGCGAGAATAAAAATCATTTCCATTAAAAATCCTGTAAAAAAAGTTTGGAATTATAGCGTGATAAGCACTCCAATAGGCATCAGACTCTTTATCATCGTTCCATCCGTACGTATTAGAAGATACGAAAGTTTTAATTTGTTCAGCATTGCGATCGCTTTTTTCTCCTCCATTATCGAAACAGCCGTTGCAAGTGCATCTATACGAGTATTGTTTCCCACATCAATAAGAGTGATAGAAGCATAATGCTGTTGTGATTTTCCCGTTTTTGGATCAATAAGATGGTTATGCGTTTTATTTTTAATGTATCGCTCATAATTACCGCTAGTGCTTATGGAAAAACGAGGCAATGTTGAAACAACCGTAGCGATATGACCGCTAGAATGAAACGGATCTTGTATGGTAACCGTGCACTCACCCAAACACCCTATGTCTCCCGAAGCTGCAACAATGCCTTTACTGACCCCTTTGTTTGTTAATAAATTAATCGCTAAATCAACTGCGTATCCTTTACCGATTCCTCCTAAATCAATAATCGTACCTGGCAGCAATGTTACAGTATTACCCTCTATGCTCATACGATTTGAACCTACTAATTTCTCTGCATTTTTCAGCTCTGGTTGGGAGGGTAGATGCTCGTTATCATAGCCAAAACGATAAGCACCATGTGTCAATGAACCAACCGTTACATCAAACGCCCCATCGCTTAAGCGATTCATTTCCAAAGAGCGCTCCAAGATAGCACGTGTCACTTCAGAAACATTTAGCTCAAGATTCCGGTTAAGGGATGAAATTTCGGAATCACTTTTATACGTTGAAAGACGCTGATCCAATTTTCCAAAAAGAGAAAAGACCTCATCACTCAGGTTTTGATCCTCTAGTTCCACACTAATAAGTGTCCCCATATGCGCTTGTGTACGCCCAGCACCCGACAACAATAAAACCGATGCCAATAAGCCAAATACTATTTTCATGGTAAAAGAATAACACGATAAAACTTAGATTATGTAAATGATAGTTATTTTCATTATTAATTTTAAATTCAGGAATATCGCCTATACTTTCGCAATTAATAATCACTATCATAAAGGAATACCGATGAAATCCCTCCTGCTAAGTGCCGTTACGGCTATAGCTCTCACTACTACCCTAGGCGCTGATGAGCTCAGCGATCTTAAAACCCAGCTCAAACTTCTAAGCGAACGCCTCTCAACGCTCGAAGCCAATGATAAAAAACAAGTTGAACAAACCAATGCCCTAACGTCTGAACTTATTAATGTGCAAAATCAAACATCATTCACAGCTATTGATGAAGACAAAGCAATTCAGGGAATGAGTCCTGCAGCATCAAAAGTCTACTATTCCAAAAATCCTCTTTCCATCGGTGGCTATGGTGAATTATACTATTCCAATTATACGCATGATGGTGCTAATACAGGGAGTAAGGATCCTTTTGGTGATACCTACCGTTTTATCCCGTATATCGGGTACAAATTTAGTGATAACATCATTCTAAATTCTGAAATCGAATTCGAACATGGCAATGAAGTAGCGATCGAGCAACTCTATATGGATTTCATTCTTGATCCTCTTGCAACTATTCGTCTTGGACATCAGCTGCTACCTATGGGATACGTCAACCTCTATCACGAACCGACCTTGTTTAACACGGTTCAACGCCCGGATATTGAGAAGCAACTGATTCCATCTACTTGGCACGAACTTGGATTAAGTGTTTACGGAAAGAGTGAAAATTTTGAATATCAGATAGGTGCTTTTGCCGCATTGGATATGAATACTACAGGAGCTTCCGGCAAAGATTGGATCCGAAAAGCCCGTGTTGGAAATGAAAGTGATACCGGCATTGAAAATATGGCCGTCGTGGCACGTTTGGATTACAATGGGATTAATGGATTACAGCTAGGTATCAGCGGTTATACAGGTAAAGCCGGCAAAGCCAATCTTCCAAGCAAATCACAAGAAGGACAGATGACGATGTTTGATCTGCATGCCGTCTATCAAAATGAAGGCTTTAAAGCCCGTGCCCTTTATACTGAAAGTCATTTGACTAATGCCAATTCTTACAAAACCGATATGCCAGAAAGTGCGCGTGGAGGTTATGTCAATTTAGAGTATAATGTGCTACCATTTTTTGCACAAACTTCTCAGCGTTTACCGTTATTTTTTCAATACGAAAACTATAATTTGGCTACAAGTATGGCTAACGGAAGTGCATTTGGAAACACAGAAACATTTACATACGGTTTGAACTATTTTCCACACGACCAAGTGGTCCTCAAAGCGGAATATTTAAATCGCAAAAATAAAAATACAGCGACTGCTTCCTCATATTTTGATGAAGGTATCTACTCGCTTGGATTAGGATTTATCTTTTGATTAAAACCGCTTTACTATTACTCACATTGACAACCCTTAGCATCGCCCAAGTTTTGGGCGATCCCGTTTCCCTCACACAGCGTACCTTTGCAAGTAAAACTGTTGATACCCAAAACATCATTCTCAGTGACGTGCAACTGCAACAGCTGATTAAAAGCTCACAGCAACCCATCGATTCCAAACTCTATCGTGTCTACGTGGCAAAAAATGGGGATAAAACGGCCGGTTATGGTGTGTTGATGAACAAAAAAGTGCGTACCAAAACTGCCGTAGCGCTGTACCTCATCGGCACGGATAGCAAGATCAAATCGATCGAAATCGTCGCGTTTAATGAGCCAATGGAATATCTCCCAACGGCAACATGGCTCAATGTCTTTGATAATAAGAATGCCGCGAACACCCTCAAGCTCAATCAAGATATCCCAACAACGACAGGGGCAACGCTCTCCGCAAGAGCGATTACAGACGGTGCGCGTGCAGCACTGGCGTTGTTAGATATTGTAAAGCCATAGACCATGAAATTTATCGTCTCCAAAAAGATTATCGACAACCGTGCATTGTATGTCAGCGTGTTATGGATGGTACTTTTCCTCATCATTGCTTTAGCCCTGAGTGTTATTGCTAAAGGTATCGATTTCGGAATAACTCCTGATCTCTGGAGCAGTCATATTCTGGGAAATGAAGCGGAGTTTAGTGAACCGCTTGCGATGAAAGATCTATTGCTCACCCTTCACACAGAACTGTTTGGATTGATTCTCATATTTATTTTGATCAGTGCTTTGCTCATGCGCACATCAAGAGCCAAAGAACTTAAAATGGCGATTCTCGTAACCGCAAGCATCGCTCTTTTACTCTACCCTATTGGAGTACTTTCTTCGCTGGTCGGTGGGAGTTTTACCATCCTCATCGCATGGGGCGGATTTTTAGCTTTTCATCTGGTAATGGTAGGCAGTAGCGTTGATATTTTGATTTTGTTACTCCGTAAGCAATTGTAAATGCACCATCAATCTTTACGTATCGTAGCCCTTATCTTTATCGCTTTAGTGGTTTTACAATCCCTTCTAGGCGGTGCTGTTTTTACCACAATCGTGGGATGGACTCCTCATGCTATCGGTGACTACTACGCTCAAAAGTCGTTGCACGGATTGCTCGAAACACTTGCTCCGCATACCTTATTCATCGGTGTAGCTTTGATGGGGAGTCTTCATTTTTTAGGATTTATTGCCACCTTTGGCGAAAAGAAAAAGCAGTATTGGATTCATCTGTTATTCGGACTTTTCATCCTAGATCAAACTGCTCCTATATTTATAAATCTTGGAATCAATTTTTTTGCCTATATTAAACTTATCGCTTTTCTAGGATTTGAAGTAGCGTTAGCAGTAGTCTCTTATCTACTTTTTCGTCACACACTTAAAGCGATGTAATCAACATCACACAAAGACGTCGTGCCGGGGTTACACTTCATCTTATGCTCCACGTCTATTTTTTCAAATTCGCAGAGTAATCGCACCGATGCCACCGTAGCACTGCGGTATCCTTCACCTGCATTGAGATAGACGTTAAAACCATTTTCATGCAGCCCCATCCGTATGGCAAGTGCAATAGAATAAGTCGTCATAATTCCTTCATTTCCCACCAATCGTGCCACATCTGCAAAATATTCTCTCGTCCATAACAAAGGATTGGCAGAGGGGCTGAAAGCGTCCTGATAACAGACATCCCAAACACCTGACAACTCTTGCATCGCCAGACGTGCATCTGCAATGACAACTGTGATTTTTGTTTTTACATCTTCATAAACGCCGCATTCTGTCAGTGAAGCGATGACAGGAAGATAGGATTTAAAAATATCGGGATAGGGAAACCTCACCAATGAAGCAACGAGCTCTCCATTGAGTTCAGGGGAAAAAATTTCCAGTGTCGTGTTAGGAAAATAGGTGTCACGATAATAGAGGGTTGCCAAGGTATTTAACCCTAATCCAAAACAGATATCGATGATTTTGAGATGATTTTTATCACTATGGATTGCAAAAGCAGGTTCAATGTGTTTTTTCAATGACTCATTTAACGCACCGTCTTTAGTCGAATGGTAATGCTCACCGTACTGTGTGCTAAATGCCGTAAAACTGCCATCTTCACTTTCTATCCATTTCATCTATCATTGCCTTTTCATATTATTGTTGTAACGTATAATATTTGATTCCATGTTCAAAATGATCCTGCAATGGTGCAGGGGTAATCAGAAGATCTGCATGGCCGAAGAAAAAGATACTTTGATTTGTTGCAGCAAGTTTTGTAAGCTGATGAACCGCTTTTTCAACCGTAGACTGATCGAAATAAATGAGCATATTTCTCGAAAACAAGACATCAAAAGAACCCAGTTCCAAAAACTCTGCCTCAAATATATTACATGAGCGAAAATCTACCACCTTTTTGATGGAATCACACACGCGGTATTGATTTCCTTCCATGACAAAATAACGTTCTTTAAGCGTCTCAGGTAGACGATGGAGCGCTCTTGCAGTATACACTCCAGCAGATGCCCGCGATATTGCTTCTGTATTGATATCTATGGAAACAATCCCAATAGAAGAAAGAGAAAATCCACCCTCCGCTAAAATAATAGCAATCGAATAGGCCTCTTCTCCCGTCGATCCAGGAGCACACAATATGCGCAAACTCTTTGATGTATTTTTATAATGATGCAACAAAAAATCAAGCTGTCCTTTTTCACGAAAAAAATACGTTTCATTCACCGTAAGAAGATTGATTAATGATTCCCTTATGCTGGAATTTACACGTAATTTCTCCATCAAATCGTAAAAAGAAATACACCCATGCCCTCTGGCAAAACGAATGATTTTAGGAGTCGTAATAGACTCCTTTTGATCAAAATTAATACCGGTTAAATTGGTAAAATAGTGATATATATCCGTTGCGTCGGTAAAATCTTCCAAATACGATGATTCCTGTACAAGCGGCAAAGTTTTTTGACTTTTGAACCAACTAAACACTTTTTTCTCCAAAATGCTTCATTGCAGTGATGATTTGTGTCATTGCCCCTGTATCTGCTTGAGGCACAAGCTCTATAGCGCATCGTGGCATTCCATAGACGGTTGCGCTTTCCTCGCTCTCAAACATACAAATCCCGCCTGCATCGAAAAGCGCTTTTGCTCCCTTTGCTCCATCATCACCGATACCGCTCAAAATCACGCCCATTTTCCTAATCGATTTCGAAAGCTCTGCTGCTGAAAATAATAAAGTATCAATATCCGGCGTATACGGCAAGGATGAGTATTCATTGTGTATAAAATATATACGTCCCTCTTGTTCTACCAATCGGCACTCACCTGAACAAATATAGACCGATGAAAGCTCAAGTTCCATCCCATCACATACTCGTAAAACTTTCAGTGATGAAACAGACGAAAGCTGTTTTACAAAGCTTGGAATAAAAGGAGAGCCCATATGTTGTGCAATAACGATTGCAGGAAGGAAGTCCGATGGTAATTGCTCTAAAATCGAATGCAATCGACCCGGACCTCCGGTCGAAGCACCAATCAAAAGGATATTTTTAAGCTTCAGAGTCCATTGCCCCACATGTGCATTTTTTTAGCCACAATCACTTCATACCCATCAATCAAATCCATAATAGTATTAGAAGCACGAAATTCAGCTTTATCCAATAAATCTACTACTTCATCTATACTCATCGATCCATTCTTTTGAACAATAATGATTTCAGTTGCATTGAGTAACGTACGATAGATTAGCTGTAAAAATTTGAGCGGATGCTCATGCAGATGCAAGACATCCTGAACGATTACCGCTGCATAATCGCGAGGAATTCCAAATGCAGGAGATTTGTAATCTTTGATGGTGTGTACTTTATGTATAGAAGGGAAAGAGAACTCTTGATGTTCCCCTGGGAACAATGAGAGGTCGATAAGCCCCTCATACGGAGATAAAAAAAAGCTCAATTCTTCCATCAGAGCGTCCAAATGACTGGTCGCAACCATAATCTTTGTATTGGGCGTAGGATGGAGAAGCTGGGTAATCATATCGCCAAATCGTGCAGCTCTCTGAATAAATAGGCTTCCACGACATCGTCGATTGTACGTTGCGTGTGTGCTACTAAAACCATCGTCTGATTATCGATAAACTCCATAACTGGCTCATAGTTTCCTACAACGATAACGGCGTCTAACCACCCGTCGATCTCTGAACGGTCTTTATGAAAATTAATCTCTATGACGCGCCCTTCCTCGACTTCAACCGTTGCCCAAAATGTGACATCATTTATAGAGACGAGTTCAGATTCCTGCGTATCGTCACCATTCATCGGCAACAAGAGCAACATTACTGATTAACCTTTGATAAATCAAGCTTCAATGCTTCATTATCCATAATATCAATGTCTTTACGAAGTACTTCTGCAGCAATCGCTTTTGCATCAGCGAGCGAGTGCATCGAATATGTACCGCACTGATAAAGGTTCAATTCAGGGATGTCATTTTGACTCTCAACAGCAATCACGTCTTTCATAGATTCTTCCCATGCAGTGGCAACCTCTTCTTCACTTGGACTGCCGATAACGCTCATGTAAAAACCAGTACGGCATCCCATAGGTGAGAGATCAATAATTTCTGTTTTACCAGTGTTAAGGTGAGCGCGCATGAACCCAGCAAACAAATGCTCAAGAGTGTGAATACCCTCTTGAGACAAAATTGCCTCATTTGGACGGCAAAAACGTAAATCAAAAACAGTAATATCATCACCACTTGGTGTTTTCATACCCTTGGCACGGCGTACTGCAGGTGCTGGCATAATGGTGTGGTCTACGGTAAAGCTATCGAGTAATGGCATGGTAATCCTTAAATATTTATCTTTATTGGTAGTAATAGTAACACATTTCACCATTGCATCGCTATAATTTGACCACTAATACTAGGAACTCAAACAATGAAAAGCCTCTATGATGATACTATCGCCCAACAGTATGCCAATGATCCGCTGGGCATGCGGGTTTACACCTCCCAACTCTTGGGTCAAAGTAAAGAGTTGGTCCTTCATGGAGGCGGAAATACCTCTGTCAAGATAGATGGAACTTTGTATGTCAAAGGTTCTGGCTGGAATCTGGATACGATTGAAAAGGGCGGGTTTTCTCCCGTAGATTTAGAAACCCTTATTTCTATGGCAAAACGTGAGAGATTAAGCGACACACAAATGGTCAAAGAGCAACGCGAAGCAATGAGCGATCAAAGCTTTCCAAATCCCTCGATCGAAGCAATACTGCATGCTATTATTCCCTTTGACTTTGTCGACCATACTCATGCAGATGCTGTTGTGACCATTACCAATACTCCAAATGGTCAAGAACTGATGGAAGAGATCTATGGGCCTAATATGCTCCTCATTGACTACGTTATGCCCGGATTTCTACTCGCCAAACATATCTATGACGTCACCAAAAATATTGATTGGAATACTCTTGACGGGATAATTTTGCTCAACCACGGCGTCTTTACCTTTGATAACGATCCTAAAAAAGCCTATGAAAAAATGATTGCCATTGTCACAAAGGCAGAAGAATATCTTGAGCAAAATGTTACCCTGCCTTGCCGTGATTGCCCGGGAGAAAGTGATCCAGCATTCATACAAAAAATTTCAGATGCCGTATCCGAAGTGCGAGGAACGCCTATTTTTCCTATTGCTATCGATTCACCTCGTGCAAAACTCCTCTCACTCTTTCCAAATCTCAAACGGCTGATGAAACAAGGGGGCCTTACTCCTGAGCATGTCATCCGAATTAAACCGTTCCCTGCAATCATCGAGAATGATATTGCTGCAGGAATCGAGACATTTACCAAAGAATATCAAGCCTATTTTGACAAATACAGCAATAATTCTCATATCTGCCTGGACCTAGCTCCTCGATACGCTATCATCAAAGGTGTAGGTGCGGTTGCCCTTGGAAAAGATGAAAAAGAATCCAGTATCATCGCCGATATCGTCAATCATACTATCACCGCAATATTAAGCGGTGAACAGCTTGGTGCTTGGATATCACTTTCACTGGCAGATATATTTGAAATGGAATATTGGGAATTAGAACAAGCAAAATTAAAAAAATAAGGAAGTAAAATGAAAATTACGAAAAAAGTGACGTTTATCGCCAAAGAAGAGCACATCCAAACAGTTAAAAAATTACTCGAAGATATGGTTGCCCCTTCCATCAAAGAGCCGGGATGTCTTTTTTACTACATCTTTCAATCTCAAAGCAACCCGAAAAAATTCTTTGCCATAGAATCATGGGCAAATAATGAGGCACTTGATGGGCATAAGCATACGGAACACTACGCCTACTACAAATCTCATTATGAGCCATTTGTCGAAGACAAATACACAGAGGATTTAGATATTTTAAACGAAAAGGCGTATGGGTTTTAATATCTATACTCTTTCTTCTCATTTCGTGTTACGACACGGAATCTACAAATAATAAATAGATGATGTATCATTTATTTACATTCCAACCTCTAGAGAGGTGGAACGAGAAAACAAGATTGCATAGTTAATTTTTACATTCTATATCCATCGCATACGTCACTTGATTAGCTTGTTGACCAAACATGAGAGTTGTCGTCATGCTAGTGTTTGCATTGCTAGCAGAGTAGTCCTGAAATCCATTCTCTTGACACAGCTCTTTTGCTCTTTTATAAGCAAATTGCATTACCTCATTCGTAGAGCTATATATTCCCCCAGTATAAGAGACTTTATATTTATTTTTAGAAATCTCAAAATCACTATAACCAATCCCCTTAGTCAATGCGCCTTCACCATATTTTCTATAGGAGGTACCCGGTGCTGCTCCACAGCCAACTAAAAATATTGCTACTATAATAGTCAATAAAATTGAACGTTTCATTTCAAATCCTTTTAATTTTCCTATACGGATAATATTATCCGTTAATAATTTACAGCATCCTTAATATATGAAGAATATTATTCAAATCGGATAAGGCTTCAAGTGGAAATCATCGACAAAATCAACTACCTCATCAAAGAAAAAAATTTACAGAAAAAAGATTTTGTCAAAATGCTCCAAGCGATTGAACCAAAGCTAAAATCGACGGGCGAAGTGCCGAGCGAGCAAACAATATACGGCTATTTAAATGGCAAACGAGAACTAAAAGTAGAGCTGATCCCCTATATTGCAGAAGTGCTAGGAGTTGATGAGCAGGAGCTTTTTCGTTTCGACATCGAATATGCCACCGAATACAATCTGCGCTATTCCAAAGATGCGAGAGAAATTTTGGATTTGCTTCAATATACGCCCAAGCCGATGTTAGAACAGATAAAAATAGTTATGCGTAAGTTTAAAAAGACGTATGAAGAGGGGATGAGAGAGTTATAAGTAGCTTAATGCTTTGAATGACAGATTTTACCGCCACTCATTGCGTAAATAAAAATAACCAAAGTTGCGCCCAATAAAGCTAATGCAAATATTTCCATTTTAAATTTCAGCTAACTTAATAGCACCAAAAATAAAAACAGCTCCAATAGCCAATGCGGCTACAATAAAAATTAATGTTACACTCATCAAAAGCTCCCTATCTCTTTCGTCCGTTTTGAGATATTTACTATCAACAAAACAATTACAAAGAGAAAAATAAAAAATAAAAACGAACCCAACCAAAATATTAAATCAATTTTAGCATTATCGAAACGGCTAATGAGTCCGCCACATACCACAACCATTAAGCCGACTGTAATACTTAGCCATATTCTAAGTGAATTTAACAATTCTTTGATTTCATCTATTTTAGCCATAAAATATTATACCTCATATAAACAAAATTGGCACCAGCAGCTAATGTCTAAATCCCTGGAGCCTTCCACATAGGCTCTAATATCCCCTCCCTAACCAATTCCATCTGTTTTGCGTAGACACGGATCCATTTTTCTTTAACCTCTTGATAGGTTTCATAGTGCTCTACCTTTGGTTGATAGGAACACTCCATCTTAACGATGTTCTTCCCCGCTTCTTCAAAACTGGTGTAGACACCTGCACCGATTCCTGCCGCCATCGCCACACCCAATGCCGTTGCCTCTTTGACGATCGGAACTTTAACTTCCAAACCTGTAACATCTGCCAATATTTGAGACCAAAGTGGCCCTTGTGATGCACCGCTCGCGAAGATCAATGAAGTAGGATTTACGCCGCTAAATGCCTTGATATTTTCAAGGTTAATAGCACTCACAATACACGCATTTTCTTCTAATGCCCGAAACATAGATCCGATATTGTATTTAAGAGGATCAATCCCAAGCCCGACAAAAGACGGGCTTGCATGTATCCACTCGCCATATTTCATGCTATCGCTAAATATTGGGAGTATCCCATGCGATCCCAACGGAATTTTAGAGGCCATCGCTTCAAGCTCGCTGTAGCTTCTCCCGCCACCAAGGGTGTCTCGAAACCACCGCATGACTAGTCCTGTAAAGAACGTGATCCCTTCTGCTTGTGACATTCCTTGTACCACATGTGGGTTTACACGCAGAAGCATTTCATCTGAAAGTTTTGCATTTACAGGAACGTTCACCACTTGCTGCCAAAAGCTTCCACCTAATACTACCGCATCGCCCATAGTATTTGCACCAAGGCCAGCCGTACCGATTTGAACATCACCGCCACCCATCACCACAAGCGTATGGGTACTTAACCCTATTTCATCAGATGCAGACTTGGAAATTTTACCCAGGATATCGCCACTCTCTAAGACAGGGACAAATAAATCTTTTAAACCGCACTTTTTAAATTGTTCTTTGTCCCAATTTCGAGTGGAGAGATTAAACGCCCCTGCCGTCCCGGCATTGGAGGGTTCGCACGCCAATTCACCGCTAAGTTTAAACAGTATCCAATCACTGATCATCGTAAAGTAGGTTGCTTTTTCATACAAGGACGGTCTATTATTTTTGAGCCATAACAGACGTGGAGCAGCAGACAATGCAAACGTTTGACCGCTTGTTTTGTAAAAATCATGCTCCATGGTTTTATTCTCATGCTTAAGCTGCGCTACTTCTACACCTGCGCGAGAATCCACGTTCGCCACGCCCCAGAGTTCGTTTTTATTTTTATCATAAACTACTATTCCCTCACGCATACTTGAGGCAGAAACGGCTATGATATTCTTAGGATCAATCTCTGATTTTGCTATGGCTTCTTGTACGCACTTTCGAGCCAGTTCCCATCCGGCACGAAAATCAAACCCCATTGACCCCGCAATCCCATCTTCCGCCACATGATTCCACTCATATTGCGCAATCGAAATCTGATTTCCGTAGATATCAAAAATTATTGCACGGATACTGCCCGTCCCTGCATCGATTACGAGAAAATATTGGTTCATTTAAGCTCTTTCATGTTTTCAAAAAGCTCCATAGGAATATGCTCGTCTTGCAGATTGTTGATTTTTTCAATGTGAATATTGCAGATTGCATCTTTAAGCTGCTCGGCTAATACCAGAAGTTCTTCTTTGCTTTCACGTTTTGCGATCCCGCGAGCAGAGCATCCAGTTACCCCTTTATTATTATAGGTCATTCGATACATGTTTAATCCACTTATTTATTTACAATAATTAAAGCAAATAGGATTCCAATGGAGTGTATCTGTGAGGTAGAGTGGGTACAACAACTATATGTAGCACTATAATGCTACATATGGTAATCATAATAAAGCAGCGACAGCTTTGTTAAATGCATCCAAGTGACTATAAGAACCTGCTCGAAGATTTTCAAAGACTTTCACAACATCGCTTGGCATGCCAACTTCAGCCGCCAAAATATCTGTAATATCTTTCTGTTCAATCAAAACACCTACCTTTTGTCCTTCGAGTAGAGATACCGAACCTTGAATAACCAGTGTGTTATACAATGCTTGTAATTCTGGTAAAACAAATACACCGACTTCTGCTTCATTGACATTTGCTATGTCGACTCCGTATTTAATACATAGTTTTTCTACAGCATCCATATGTGATTGTTCCGACAATAGTATGTTTGAAAATGTCGTTGCTGTAGGATATTGTTTACTCAATGTAATGTACACATCACGTGCTACTTTTTCTTCCTGATACATAAATAATAACGATGCTTTTTGTGTTGGTGTAAGAGTAGCTGCTAAAAGCGACCCAGTTAATGACATTACTACTAGCATTCCCAACATTATTTTCTTAAACATTTTAATCCCTTTTATAGATACCTCACCACAGCAAATACGCTGACCATTCAATAACTCAACCTATGAAATTGATTCAAACTCTATTTCATGAAAGTAGAATAACATTAAAGTGTTAGTGGAGTATTAGTTGTTCTAAGAAGATAAAAAATCAGAGAGGAAAATTAATCAACCCCAAAAGGGGCTAATGAGGTATTAAACGCGAGCTTCTTCGCGACGTTGCAATTGTTCCCATTTTGCATCGACACGATCTTGCCATTCACCGATCAGGTACTCATACTGCTTGGTGAAAAGGTGCTTGAAGCGCCCTTGTGCACCGAGGTAATCACGCACGGGAATGATGTTTTTAGGGCGGTAGGTAATATTTAGCTCAGAACCATTGATGATTTCATACAATGGAAAAACCAAAGAATCCGTCGCCAAATCAGTAATAGCGATCGTGTCTTCAGGTGCAAATTTCCACTCTGTAGTACATGGAGAGATAGCATTTATGAAAACTGGGCCTTCTGCTGCAAATCCTTTTTGGATCTTAGCAACCATGTCCTTCCATTTACTTGGAGAAACCTGTGCAACATATGGAGCACCATGTGCTGCCATAATCGCAAGCATGTCTTTTTTATTCTTTTTCTCACCGTAACTTGTACTACCTGCTGGTGCAGTCGTTGTAGAAGAACCAATAGGAGTAGAAGAAGAACGCTGACCCCCTGTATTTGCATACACTTCATTATCCAAACAAACGTACATCATGTCATGTCCGCGCTCGAAACATCCTGAAATCCATTGGAATCCGATATCGTAAGTAGCACCATCACCGCCAAAAGCGACAAATTTAGGCTTACGATCAGGCTGCTTTAGGCGACCTTTGTTTTTAAGCGCTTTGTACATGGCTTCTGCACCGGCAACCGCAGTCGAACCGTTTTCAAATCCGATATGAATCCATGAAGCATCCCATGAAGTGTATGGATAAACTGCTGTACATACTTCCAAACAACCCGTTGAAGCTGCAAGGATCAAATCATCATTCGTAGCATTCAATACTTCACGAACGATAATAGAATGTGCACAACCAGGACAAAGAAGGTTTGCACCTTCAAAACGGTCTGAAGAGGTTGAAAACTCTTTCAGATTTTTAATCTTTTTAATTTCTGACATCGTTAACTCCTTAGAAAAACGAAAGTTTCGGTCCGCGAAGGCCGATGTACTGTTGCAATGGCGTAGTAGGTTTACCCGCATCCACATTTGCTTTTAGGTCATTAAAAATACCAACCAAGTGTGCTTTCGTCAAGTCACGTCCGCCGAGACCATAAATATAATTGGTCAATACCGCTTTGGTACCTGTGTTGAACATTGTTCCGGCGATTTCATTGTAAAGCATACCGACAGTACCGTGTGGACTAGAACGATCCAATGCACCAATAGCCTTAACATTTTTAAGAACTTCTGCAAGTTGCTCTAGCGGCCATGGACGGAATACACGAATACCGACAACACCCACTTTCATCCCTTTTGCACGTAGTTCATCAACAACTTCCATAGCTGTCTCAACCGATGTACCCATACAAATGACTACAGAATCCGCATCTTCAACATTGTAAGTTTCTACAAGATTGTATTTACGTCCTGTGTATTTCTCAAAGGCATCAAATGCATCTTGAATTTTTGGTAACGCTACTGTCATGAGGGCATGATGTTGGCGTGCTTTGTGCTCAAAGTGCCAATCTTCCTCAGTTTGAACCCCGTGAGTAACCGGATGATCGAGATCGAGCATGTCATTCATCGGTTGGAATTCACCAACAAATGCAAAGCCTTGCTCATCCGTCATAGTGTGAACACCTTGCGCTGTATGAGAAGTCATAAAACCGTCTTGGTGAACCATTGCCGGTAGTCGTACGTCATGATCTTCCGCAACTTTAAACGCAATAAAGTTAAGGTCATACGCATCTTGAGGACAATAAGCGTCGAATTGAATCCATCCGCTGTCACGCCCCAAGTACATATCAGAGTGGTCACCGTTAACGTTCAATGGTGCGCCGATTGCACGGTTTACAACATTGAGGATAATCGGTAAACGCATTCCTGATGCAGAGTACAATGTCTCTACCATCAATGCAAAACCTTGTGATGATGTAGCGGTTGCTACACGTCCGCCTGCGGCAGATGCACCGATACACCCAGACATTGCTGCATGCTCAGATTCAACCATTACAAACTCACCGTCAACATAACCGTTGGCCGTAAAATTACCGTAATTTTCTACAATAGGTGTAGATGGCGTAATCGGATATGCGGCAACAACGTCAACTTGAACTTGGCGAAGCGCTTGGCTTGCTGCCATATTTCCATCCCAGACTTCAATGTCTCGTAGTTCCATGGTTTCAGCCATTAGTCTTCCTCTACTTCTGTTTCTTTTTCTTTTTCTTTTTTCTCTTTTTTAGGCCACTGCTCTAATGCTAAATCTTCGTCTTGTTGTTCAGGGAACATCAACAATGATTTT
Source organism: Sulfuricurvum sp. (assembly GCA_030694265.1). GTDB lineage: Bacteria > Campylobacterota > Campylobacteria > Campylobacterales > Sulfurimonadaceae > Sulfuricurvum. The sequence continues at coordinate 121,308 of JAUXYP010000002.1, read as the reverse complement.
GGATTCGTAGGACATACTTCCACACAAATTCCGCACCCTTTACAGTGATCAAAATCAATACCGATCATTTTTTTATCACGTGCTATGATTGACATATCAGGGCAATAAATCCAGCAAAACTGGCAATCAATACAATAGTCTTTGTTAAACAAAGGCTTTTCAATACGCCAATCGGCTACACTCGCTGTAAACGAACTTGACTGTGAATATGCTCTGTCTTCCGGCAATGTTGTTGCAATATTTTGTATCGCTCCATCAAATGTGCGAAGCATTGCGCCGATTTCAAACCCGTCCCATCCTGCTTTTTCCATTCTAGGCTCCTTACTTTACTTCATCATAAGCGCGTTGAATCGCGATCATGTTGGCGTCAATGATTTTTTGAGGCAATTTCTTGAGAACACGAATCATGTTTTCTTTGAAAAAGTCCATCTCATACATACCCGAAACCTTCATCAATGCACCGAGCATTGGTGTATTGGGGATCGCTTTTCCGATTGTCTCTTGCGAAATTTTAATACAATCAACGGTGAATACCTTTTTACCCTCTAGCTTCGGTTGAGAAGCTACAAGTTCTTCAGTAGTCATATGTGTAGTGATGATATAAACCGTATTTTCTTTTTCATGCGCCGTAAAATCGGCGATATAAACGAGAGCAGGGTCAATAACAAGTACGTAATCCGGAGCCATAAATTTTTCGTGATTCATGATAATTTTATCATCTACACGGTTATAGGCCGTCATTGCAGCTCCACGTTTTGCAGAACCATAAAACGCGAACGCTTGCACATGTTTACCGGTTGTAGATACTACGTCCGCCAAACCTTTTGCTCCAGTTACGGCACCTTGTCCAGCACGACTATGCCATCTAATTTCGAGCATGACCTCTCCCTCTTGCTTTAATTATAAAGTTGAAATTTATCAATAAGTGTATTCTATGAAAGTTGCTCTTAAATGTAGCTTTTCACTTTTTGGCAGGTTAAAAACCAAGGCTAAAGTGTTACTTTATCCCCTATTTATTATATAACGTACAGCTTCCAAAGCATTTTCTTTTATAATAAAATTGAATGTTGATAATTGTTCAAAATTATCATACCCGGTAAGAACTCCTACAGCATCAATTCCTGCACGCTGAGATGCTTCCAAATCCAGACGCGTATCACCAATCATCCAGACTTCTTCTAGCGCATGATCCATCCCCTCTAACGCCTTATGAATGGGTTCAGGATGCGGCTTATGGCTCTCAACATCTTCGTGTCCTATCAAGACTTCAAAATAATTCATCAATCCAAAATGCTCCATCAATTCTTTTGAATAGCGGGCTGTTTTTGTCGTTACTATTCCTAATCGTGCGTGCTTAGATGCCTCTATGATTGCTTCATGTGCTTTAGGTAGTAAAAATGTTTTCGCTCTGGAGATCGTACGATAGTGTTCTTTGTATTCGGATACATGTGCTTCAATTTTATCCACATCGCATCCTAGTCGTGTAAACATGACATCCAATGGATGCCCGATTAACGCTTTAATCGCCTCATCTTCCAATTCATGTGGATGCTTTAACTGCGCAAGCGAATGGTAAAAGCTCTCCAAAATTGCTTCCGTTGAATCAATTAAGGTCCCATCTAAATCAAATAATACTATTTTTTTCACTCTATCTCCCAATCTATATAATGTTCCCAAATACCGTTAATACCCGGTTTTATTCCCTTAATTTTCCGATTATAGACATGTAAATCATTAGGTATAACCAGAAATAGGTAAGGGTTATCAGTAACAATCTGTGCAAAGATACGACGCTGAAGATCTGTAACTTTTTTAGATTCTGTTGAATCTTCCATCTCTTCGATGAGTTTATCCGTGATTTTAGAATGATATCCTATCATATTGAAACCGCCGGGAACATCCCCTTTGCTATGCCAGATCATATACGGATCAGGGGTTAACGAGAGCCCCCAGCCCAATAACACCGTCTCAAACTTTTTAGGCATCACCACTGTGTTTAAAAATGCTTGCCATTCCATGACTTTTAGAGTTACCTTCACCCCAACTTGCAATAGCTGACGCTGCATAATCTCAGCGGCATAGGGACGAATCGCATTGGAGTTGGATGTAGCGATCTCAAAGCTTAAAGGATGAGAAGAACTGTAACCTGCTTCTTTTAATAGTGCACGGGCACGTTCTAAATTTTTTATTGGCGCTTTTATCTGATCATTAAATCCTTTGCTCCCAGGTAAAAAAGGACCCGTGCAGATTCTTCCGTGATTTAAAAATAAGATATCTATAAGTTCCTGACGATCGATTGCGAGCGAAAGAGCCTCTCTAACTCTTGGATCTTGAAATTTTTTAAGTCGTAAATTAAATCCAAGATACGTATAACTGTGGGAAGCTAATTCAGCGGTTGCAAACTTTTTATGAAACTCACGATTCAGTTGCCGTTCGTATTGCATCGATTCCAAGCCGTCAATATCAATCTCACCATTTTTAAGCATCAAAAAGCGGGTCATCCCATCGGCGATCACATGAAAAACAATTCTTTCTATTTTTGGGCGGTGCTCAAAATACGCCGGATTCGCTTCCAAAACGATTTGTTTTGAAAATTCGAGCTTTTTAAGGATATAAGGCCCTGTTCCAATAGGACGCGTATTGAAATTAGAACCCATTATGTCTTTTTCATTTACAAGAGTGTGTTTTGGAACAATCCCCATCATCCAAATCTCAAGTGCTTTAAAGTAGGGCTTGGTGTATGTCACACGTACGGTATAGTCATCGAGAGCTTTGACCTCTTTTACCACGCGAAAATCGGTAGCATAGGGGGTGACGGTTTTTGGTGAGCGTATCAAATCATACGTAAACACCACATCTTGAGCGGTAAAGGGTTGTCCATCATGCCATTTCACTCCATGACGAAGTTTGAACTCAATAAGCGTTGGAGTAATAAAGCGATACGACTGCGCCAAATCACCAATAATCTTTTGACCGCTCTCATCGTATTTAACCAAAGCATTAAATAAATATCCGGCTATGGATGAGCTGGCAGAATCCGTCGCGATAAGGGGATTAAGACGTGCAGGGTTTGAGGAGGCACTCAAATGAAGTGTCGAGGCGATCAACCAAACACTTTGTAATAAAAGAAAAAGGTATTTCAATCTCAGCCCATTTTTTGGGAGAGATTATACCACTTATTTCGATTCAAGCTTTATAGAAGTTGCCGGCTGTACAGGACGGAAATTGTGTTCATAATGCGCTCTCATGTCTGTAATTTGATCTTTTGAAGCGGTCATTGGTGCTTTTAACACATACCATTGGACCCCTTCGGTACACGGAGGCGTTGTTAACGAACCTACATAATGGTAATAATGCTTTTTATCCTGTGGCAACAAATCCTGCGGATCTATGCGAATGGTTCGTCCGATTCCGCCTAAGACATTATCCAATACAGGGTTGTTTTTCCCCGCATTGAACATAATACCGACAACGGCTAAATGCCCATCAGCACTTTTATGAACCAAATGCCCCTCAAGCGCGTATTGTTTGCCATCAATCGTATGTTCGCTATGTCCGTGAAAATGAAATTGAACAAGGGTGTATTCACGACCGTCAAGAACGAGTTTACCCCCATTCTTGACATTCACCTGAATGGCGTGTCCATTATCGACAACATCAGCAGTCGTATGAATATCTTCGTTCATTTTCAAGCTCAATGAGCCTTCTAGCGGGAGACTTTTATGACTATCAATATTGATAGGAGATTGTAAATGCCCTTTTTGACACTCCTGTGCAAAATCTCCCCAACATGATGGACCATGTGTCTCGTAATCCCAATGAGCCTGATGCGCTGCTGCTGGATTTTCATCATGCTGCTCCCCAGCATAACCTGCCGTTGTAAATAAAAGCGCAGCTGCGCTGAGAGCTAAAAGTGTTTTTGTCATTTTTTATCCCTTTTTTAAAATTTGTAGTTCGCGATAACGCGGTATTGCGTTAACGTATCATTTTGCGTAATAACATTCTTAGCAGAAGCGGAAGTATTGTTAGAAACCCACATTCCCTTCAGTGCTAATGAGAAACTGCCGATTCCATATCCGAGTTCACCATTGATGTCTTCTTGACTCTTAGGAAAACGTCCATTAGTGTAGTGAGCATACGATAAACCTGCACTAAATCCTTTGATTCCGGCAATCTCAAATATTTGGCTCGCACCGAATTTGACACCCGTGGTTCCTCCGATGTAAGCAGTATCACTCTTTAATCCTTGTCCATAATTGGAGATAAAAAGATCATTTGAGGTTATCATATTGGTATAAAGCGGTGTACCGTCCCACGGAAGCACCAGTGAATCATGATCACCGCTATTGCTCAATACATGGGTGCACGCTGCCATAAGTGTAGTGTCTTGATAGGTTGCGCTCACTTTTGCTCCCACTTCCTGAGCATTGATCGCTCCGCCCATAATCGCAGTTGCTGCCGCAGAGTCCGCATTGCCGACCGAATCTTGTGCAATTGCTTGAGCAGACGCCGAATAAGAAACTCCGCCAGCAAGCTTATTGGTAAATGTAGCGTCTGCATAGATCGAATTCATAAAGTCAGGAGCATAATAATCATATACACGCGTCGAGACAGCAGCATTTTTATAGCTTACCGATACCGGTACAATATACCCGTCCTCATGCCCTGTGATTGCCAGAGTATCCGATCCAAGCGCGTGCTTAACAATATTTGTAAAACGATCGCTGGTGCGCTGCTTAAACTTATCAATATACCCAGCTGATAGCTGAACCTCTGGAGTCAGCTTTACACTGGCCATGCCCCCCTCGATGCTGCTAGGAAGCATACGCACTTCTTTAGCGTCAATCAACGGCGTTTCTATTACTTTGCGTCCATACCATAGCTCATAATTATCACGATTGTACTGACCATAGACTTCACCAAGAACTGTAAAACCGTCATCAGAATGGACTCCATTTGCATTTCCGTCCAACCTAACCCCGTTATCTCGCCCGATAATAGAGGTATCCACATTTCCCGGATCATTAGGAAGTGCAAATGGATTGGTCGTCATAAAGGTTGCCCCCAATTTCAATCCATACAGCGAACCCGTAACGTAGCTTAGTTGACCGCCAATTGCATTAGCATGACCTGAAGAATGTCCTGGAGTTCCGCCGTCTTTAGTTGTATCAATGTAGTAATACTTAACATTTCCACTAACGTGTCCCTCTTTGAACCATGTGTCAAGCCCATCGGCTGCTTGTAATGACAAAGCGCATAACGCTGATAAAGCAATAAATTTCATTTAGATTCTCCTTCTTGTCAAAGATTATACTTACATGATCGTGAACTTTATGTGAAGTTTTAATGAATGCCTTGCAGAATATCCAATTCTGAATGGTATGCAGAACTGTTCACTTCAATAAATCCCAGCATCGTATGGAAAAGGAAATCATGAGTATAAGGTTGGGCCGCGCGCTGTTTTAACGCACTCCTGTTCACTTTAAATTGTTTACCAAACCACATAACCGCAGGCACATGCTTTTGGGCGTCAGGGGCTATCGCATAGGGAAACCCATGTAAATAAAGACCTTTTTCTCCTAATGATTCGCCGTGATCGCTTAGATAAAACATCGCCGTTGCAAATTGTTTATCGTTTTCTTTGAGCAGCCCAATCGTTTTTGAGAGAAAATAATCGGTATAAAGGATCGCATTGTCATACGCATTGGTAATCTCACTTTGCGAACATTGCTCAAGCTGATTCGTTTTGCATACAGGGGTATATTTTTCAAAAGCTTTAGGATAACGTTTATAATATGCAGGGCCGTGGTTACCCATCTGATGAAGAACAATGACAATATCTCCCGTAGGGTGTGTATCAATATACTCCTGCAATCCAACCAGCATCCCTTCGTCACGACACTCTCCATCCTCGCAAATTGTATTTTTATCAGCCGTTTTATAATCTTCATACGCAACCCGTACAGCAACCCCTTTGGAATCCGAGTTATTGTCACGCCACAAAATGTTTGCACCGGCATGTTTTAAAACATCCAGTACATTTTCGGTGTGTTGCGCGATATCTCGATCATATACTTCTCGTCCATAACATGAAAACATACAGGGAACAGAGACGGCGGTTTCCGTCCCGCTTGAAGTAAATTGCGGAAAATTAATCACATCCTCTTTTTTGAGTAACGGAGTTGTTTCTCTTGCATAAGAGTTGAGAGAGAAATGGTCGGCACGTACTGCTTCTCCGACGACTAAAATAATCAATTTTCTAGCTCTATTTGACTCCCTAACTTTGGCATCCCCTCCTATAATTTTCAATCCTGTCATTTTATGTGTGGAGGATTCATAAATGTAATCTCCAATGGAATAGAGATAATTGGCAGGATTCGTATACGAACGCAATGGAGAATGCTCTCTAAAAAAGGAGGTATAAAATTTACTAAATGCAAAAATAAGCAGTACAGCAACAACCAAAGAGACAACAATACTTTCAATCCCCTCTAAAAAAGCCGTTTTAAATTTCATAGGCTTTAGGTTCACACGATAAACCACTATGGAGGGAAGAACCCCTAAAATCAAAAAATAAAGAACCTGCTGAATACTCAGCAAATCCATTGACTCATTCATATTGGTTTCCAAAATATTTTGAATCATCAGTTTGTCAACGATAATGTCATAGGTGTTCATAAAATATGCGCTCAGCGAGGAGAGCAGTAAAACAATAATCAAAAAAGGTTTGAGAAGATAACGCGAACTAAATAAGGTAAATACAATCACCAAAACCGCCACTAAAACAATCCCGAGCGAAAGAATCGTAGGAACGGTTGCCCATGTCAGACCGTATGTCTCAATCACATGTCTAAAAAAAGAACCATTGCCAAAAAGAACCAAAAAAAGGGAAATGCTTAAAATAAGCGTTCGTGGATGAAAAGGTTTTGAAAATACAGACATTAAAGACTCTCTTTTAAAATAATGCCGAAATTATATCAACTCCCCTATTAACTAATAGCTAACGTTTTATTATCCGTACTTATGCCATAATTTCGCAACTTTTATTAAGGATAAACCCCTATGCTCGTTTTCAAAGAACTGCTAAAAATTTATTTTCTTTTTATTGCCCTTTTTTTCCTCGGAAGACTCGGCCTTTATATCCTTTATTTTGATCGTCTTAGCGACATCAGCTTCGCCGAATCACTGCTCTCATTTCTCTACGGACTAAAACTCGACACGATGACGGCGTCAATCATCCTTATAATCCCGGCATTTCTCCTATCAATTACCCCAAAGATGTTTGCAAAGATTATCGCCGCGCTTATAAATGGTTATGTTTTGATTTTTTTACTCATTGCCTTGTATGTTGAAAACGCTACTTTTCCTTTTATCGCACAATACGATGTCAGACCGAACTACCTATTTGTTGAATATTTAAAATATCCAAAAGAAGTCAGCTCGATGATTCTCAAAGAGTATCCGATGCAACTCGTCACAGCGCTCATCATGCTCATCGTCACAGCTTGGGTCTATCTGCGTTTTTCGCCGCTTCAGCTTGAAGTAGCCATTCGCACACCTCTTTGGCGCCGTATGCTTTTAATACTCCCGATTGGCGCACTTCTGTTTATTGGAATTCGATCTTCTGTGGGCCACCGTCCTGCGAATATCTCTGATGCGCTCTACTGCACCAACCGTATGGTCAATGAAATTGCCAAAAATTCACTCTACAGTATCGGATATGCTTACTACAGCTACAGCAAAGAATCCGACAAATTGATTCAAAGCTACGGAGATATTAATGTGAATGAGGCTTATAGCAGAGTTTCGCAACGTCTCAATATTCCAAAAGGGCAAAAAATTCCTTTTGAACGTCTCGAAGCAACGCACTTCCCCGCTAAAAAATCTAAAAATTTGGTCATTTTTATCCAAGAATCCTTAGGATCACAATTTGTAGGTTTCAGCGGCGGCGATGTGAATATCACCCCAAATCTCGAAAAACTCTCTCATGAAGGGCTAGCATTTACCAATCTCTTCAGCAATGGTACTCGTTCGATCAGAGGTCTTTCTGCGATGACGTCAGGGTGGCTCCCTCTTGCAGGTGAAGAGGTGGTCAAACGGAATAAATCTCAAAGCGACTTTTTTACCGTTGCCTCGCTGCTCAAACCGCTTGGATACAAATCCTGTTTTATTTATGGGGGTGAGGGACGATTTGACAACATGCGCAGCTGGTACATGGGAAATGGATTCGATGAAGTGATCGAACAAAAAGATTACGTCAATCCGACCTTTGTAAGCACCTGGGGGGTAAGTGATGAGGATTTGGTGATTAAAGCCAATGAAAAATTCAAATCCTATACCCAAAAGAATGAAAAATTTGTGAGCGTGATGTTCTCATCTTCTAATCACTCTCCGTTTGAACTGCCAAATGGTAAAATTGATTTTATTGAGGGTAAACCGCGTCAAGGTGTAGAAAATGCAGTCAAATACGCCGACTTTGCGATCGGACGTTTTTTTGAATTGGCGAAAAAAGAGTCTTATTACAAAGATACCGTTTTTGTTGTCGTAGCCGATCACAATGTTCGTGTTTACGGAGATGACCTCGTACCGGTCAATATGTTTCATATTCCTGCACTCATCATTACTAATGGGCTAAAGGGACAAAAATTTGACAAAATGAGTACACAACCCGATGTACTTGCAACCGCATTAGACCTTATAGGGACAAATCTCACCTATCCAATATTAGGGCACTCCATTTACAGCGATGCAAAAAAAGAGGTGAATCTCATGATGTTTAACGATACATTCGCTTTGCGTGTCAAAGATAAAGTTGCCATAATTCAACCCAACAAAACAGCCCTGACATTTACCTATCAAAACGAACATCTTAAAGCTGCGCCTCATGATATTGAGCTTGAAAAAGATGTATTAGCATTTGTCAAAGTGATGGATGATCTCTACAACAAAAAGCTTTTTCGGTCACCTTCGACCATTTGCCTTCCTAATAAATAATCGGCTATTCAAATAAAAAATGGAAATAAATAAAGAGGGAAAAGAAACTTCCCAAGAGAGGGAAGGAAGAAAAGAAGCGATTAACGCTTAGAGAATTGACGTGAACGACGTGCTTTACGACGGCCCGGCTTCTTACGCTCAACGATACGTGAATCGCGAGTAAGCATACCGTACGGTTTAAGTACTGGACGGAAAGCAGGATCAAAAGCACAAAGTGCTCTTGAGATACCGTGACGAAGTGCATCAGATTGACCTGAGAATCCACCACCGGTAGTTTTAGCTGTAATATCTACAGATGTGTCTTGTTTCGTCAATGAAAGCGGTTGAGTAACACGCAATTTCTTTGCTTCAAGACCACCAAGCCATGCATCAAGTGAAAGACCATTAACGGTAATTTTACCCGTACCTGGAGTCATCCATACTTTAGCAATTGACGTTTTTCTTCTGCCGGTTGCATATGTTTTTGCCATAGTTAATCCTTACTTTGCAAGCTGTGCAGAGTGTGGATGCTCAGCATCTGCATAGACTTTTAGTTTTTTCAACATCGCGCGACCCAATTTTGTTTTTGGAAGCATACCGCGTGCTGCAAGTTTGAAGAGTTTTTCAGTGTTGTTAGCCAAAAGCTCTGTCATTTTTACACTTTTAACACTACCAAAGTAACCACTGTGTGTGTGGTATTCTTTGTTAGCCAATTTTCCGCCACCGTTGATAACGATTTTAGATGCGTTGATAATAACAACGAAATCTCCACAGTCAACATTTGGAGTAAAATATGGTTTATCTTTTCCGCGAAGGCGAGCAGCAACATCCGTCATCAAACGACCGAATGTTTTCCCCTCTGCGTCAATCAAAATCCATTTACGATCGATTTGCTCAGGTGTTGCAATTTTAGTAAATTTCATCACGAGTCTCCTTAATTAGTCTCTATAAATAGTGGCGAAATTTTACCCATTTAAACTTATAACTTACTTAAATTAAGTTTTCTATAAGCACTCTACGAATTTCACGCTCTCGCTATTGAGGTAACAAAGGTACCCTTTAACAGACCCTCCAGCGAGTGCTCGTACAGCATCCATGTACATTTTAACTTGAACTTTATGAGAAAAACTCTCTTCTTGCCCTGTTTTATAATCAATGACCGTCCAATCCCCTGCATCACTTTCAATGAGCAAGTCTATAATACGCATCTCTCCCTGATAAAAAAAGCGTTTTTCTTTGTAATGTTTACCTCGCGTCAATGCGCAAAAAGTTTCATCACGTAGTAATATCTCCAATGCAGTGCGCATCGTATTAATCTTTTCGACCCCGATACGTGCACCGTATCGCTTACGCGCCGATTCGATTGCCGCATAGATAGAATCCTGTTTGAAATCACCCATCATTTCCAATGCGTAGTGAAGCGCCAAACCGTACTGTACCGCGTCATAGTCAAAGGTCTCATTTTGACCCAGCGTCACCACCTCATCTTGTCTTCCATACGATACTGCTTTATATACAAGAGGTTCAAGAGGCTGTGGGACTTGGGCACACGAAGATTCAAATACCTTTTCTCCCCATCTCCCCTCAACAAGATCCAAAGGAGCGAACCAAGACGATTTAGGCTTGCTAATCACACTAAGCGATTGAACCGCACGGGTCAAGGCCACATATAAACCGTTGAGCTGATCTTCACCCTCCAATGCTCTTTCCTTTTCCAGCGCCGCTTTATATGCGATGTCCAATTCTTCACGCCCTTTGATACGGTAAAAAAGGCGCGAGAGTGTCAGACCCTCATACTCATAGACGATACTCTCTCCACGGCTTCTAGGTATCCCTAAACGATCCAAAACCAGTACGTGTTCAAACTCCAACCCCTTGGATTTATGTACTGTCATAATCCGTATTCCGTGAAGATCACTCTGAGGAGCATTCGCATCCAGGCGTTCTATCTCAAAAGCCACTTCTTCAATGTCACGGTAATTATTGAGATGCTCAATAAACATCATGGCGCTCTTATCCCCAATGCTTTGATCACGTATAAAACGGATGGCTTGTTCTTGTAAGTTGGTAATGGCAACAGACTGTATCTTTTCGACTTCAATCCCCAAAAGCGCCGCGCAATTGTGCCGATAAATATCTGCTCTAAAATAACAATAGCGTAAATACTCAATCACCGCTTTAACACTTCGCTGATGGATCAGTTTTGACGTCGCTTCACTCACCACATCCAAATGGTGTTCTTCAAGATATTCCTGAAGCTTTCTGGCATCGGAATTCGTCACGCATAAAACAGCTATTTCATCTGATACAACTCCGATTTTGTGCAGTTCCTCTATATGTTCATGCAGTGTTTTAAGGGGTTCATCACTGTAGGCAATCTCGACGTATCCCCCTTTTTTTGATTGGGGCGAGCCTTGCGGAATATAGCGTTTCATTTTGGAGCCGAAGACTCGGTTTACAAATTCTACTACTTCGCTTTTCGAACGGTAGTTCACCTCAAGAGGACGTACTTGTACCTCAAAATGATTTGCCACATCATAAAATAAAGCGCTTACTCCGCCCCGAAAACGGTAAATGGATTGCTTAACATCTCCCACAAAGAAAAAACTTCCCCCCTCATTGATCCCTTTCCCCGCACTGATCTCTTCGATCAAAGGACGCAAAATATCAAACTGCATTACACTGGTATCTTGAAATTCATCCAATAAGAGATGTTTCATTCTCGAGTCCAGCCGAAAATAGAGAAATTCGCTCTCCACTTTCCCCCGTAATAAAGAGTGAACCATCAGCGTAATATCATCAAAGGTAAGCTCTTGATTTTGCCGCATGATAGAGCTACGGCTTTTAATGTAAATTTTTAAAAGACGAAATAACCCTGCAAAAAAATCAGCTTCGCGAGATTGCATTTGCATTCGCACTGTCTCTTGTAGACTTCGTAATATCTCATCCATTTTAGGTTCATAGATTTTTTTAAAATCCCAATACTCCATGCTGGGCTTGAAAAGCCACGTTTTGGCCATAAGCGAATCGTAATCCTCAATCTCCATCGTTCTACGTGCGCGATCACTCAGAGGCTTACTCAATACGAGCGCCGACAGTTCAGATGCCAGACTCATTGCGTGCTCATACGGATTAAAGGAAAGACTCACACTGGGCATTTCAATGGCCTCAAATTCTTTATGTTTCGCGTACAGCTGTGCGAGGAGTATAAAAATATCGTCCAAACGTTTAGCGCTCAATTGTGCCAATCCGACCAGAGATTCCATCTCACCTGATACTTCTATTTCATGTAAAAAACGCTCTAGGAATTTTTGCTCATGATGGGACGTCGCCGCAGTGTATGTTGGCATAATTCCGGCGTTGAGGGCAAATTTACGCAATATGGTCCCAAAAAACTTATCAATCGTCGAGATATGAATATCACTGCGCAAAAAACGGATCAGTATTTGTTCTCGCTGTTCCAATATGGCTTCACAGCTTAATCCGCTCAAGCGTGAAATCTCGGCAAGCTCTGCACGCGTTTCCAGAGCTTTAAGTGTTTCAAGCACCCGTTGCATCATCTCATTGGCCGCTTTATTCGTAAACGTCAATGCCGTAATGGATGAGGGGTCTTCTCCCATAAAGAGAAGGCTTAAATATCGGACAACAAGGTTAAACGTTTTACCGCTTCCAGCACTCGCTTCATACGCTAAAAAAGGCTCAAACTGGCTCATTTTACAGCTCCCTCTCGCACAGTGTCGCATAAGGGCAATATCGACAGCGACTGAGATCCTCACACATATCCCACACCCATTGAGTATTTTCGGCCAACATTTGCAAGATCTCTTTGAGCTTTTGTATTTTTGACTCTAAAAATTGCTCGAACTCGATTTTTCCCGTATTCAGATCATACACCCCGCATCGTACCACCGTTCCCAACGGTGCCGCAAGAAGTGCATACATACTCAATTGATAATCCACATCATCCTCACGCACATCACTGGAAGTCGATGCGTATTTACCCGTTTTATAATCAAGCACTTCCAACCCATCAACCGTTCGATCAATACGATCAATTCGTCCTGTTAAACGTATACCGCAAACGAGAGCATCTCCCTCTTTTTCACGATAGGCCACTCGCGACCCGTGAATAAAACGCTGACTCTCCTGATTGTAAAAAGGGGTCAATTTTTCGAGCCATAAATCTTGCACGTAACGCTGCATTACATCTTGCAACTCATACTCGCGCAATGCACTTCCTAAAGCCTCCTTGATTTCCAAGGGACTTTCATAATGGTCTCGTGACGCGTACACTTTTTCCAGTGCCCCATGCAGCCGATTTCCGATTTCACGCTCTCGAGAGAGATCCTGCGCTTTTTCATGTTCTTTTATTTTTTCAATGTATTTGTAATAAAATTGGCGTTTGCAGGTTAAAAAACTTTTTAATCCACTGGCTGAGAGAGGATAGGCAGTAAAATCGTATTGACTTTCTATATGACGTTTTTTACGCTCTTGAAAAACAGGCTTAGGCAAAATAGCACTTCCATAATCCACTTGCGCTTCACGCTTCTCAATCCCTAATTGCAATAAAAAGCGTGAGGGTACCGACTCCGTATTTTGAATACAGGAAATCGCCACTTTTTTCGCACGGTTAAACAACATCCAATAATAATGTTTTTGCAAGGATTCACGCTCAGCAGTTGTCGGAAGGTCGGCTATTTTGCGTATTTGTGTATTCAAAAAAAGATCTTTTTGGCTTCGATGAGGAACATACCCCTCATTGAAATCAACAACAATCACCCCATCGAAACTCATGCCGCGTGTTTCCAACAATCCCATAACCGTAATCTTGCCCCCGCCGACATCATCAATTGAGCGGCTTTTGACACGGTTAAAGAAAATTCGCATCGCTGATTTGAACTCCACACCGCCTAATGCCCCAGAAAGAGGCTTAAAACGATTTAATTCCTCCGATAGGATCTCTTTAACATCGGTACTTTGTGTCCCCTCACTCATAGTCGCACACAGATATTCTAAATGGGCATAATTAAATGGAAGATAATAATGCGATTTAACCCAATCAATCAAATCAGAGGATACTTTTGACACACGGGCTTTGTTCTCAACACTGTGTTCATCCATATAAAGTTCAATCGCTTCTATGGTCCGTATTGTAGAGTCATCCTTCATGGAAGTCCCCATCGCAAAATTTAAATTGTTCTCTTCATCAAACAATCTCAAATACTGCGCAAACTGCTCATCAGGAACCACCACCACAATATTATGAGGATCAATACCACTTTCAACCATCTGTACAATTTTCGCTTTTACAAAGCCTACTTGTATTAAACGATTACGAAATACCTCACACATAACATGATTCAATTTATGAAGAGGAGTAGATTCAATTATCTGCAACGTACTTAACGAAAATACAGATCGATATCCCTCTTCTATTTCCAGTGATAATTCTCTCAACCGTTGCGACATCTTTTCATTATAAGCTGTCGCGTGATACACACACTGAAGCGAAACGACTGCCGCACACGCTTCTAAAACCCTGAGTTCGTAACGGCTCAAATACCCCTCAACGTGTACTGTGATTAAATCAAACTCTTTTAAGTAACCCTCATTAATATTCACTGTTGATTTGGCAAAAATCGGATCACTCCAACTATTCGCCACTGCTACCTCACGGTAACGATGAAGAAGATGTTTTAGTATCGCAATATGCTCTTCGTATTCTCCGTAAATATCCGCATGTTCCAAAGCACTGATGTCCACCATTTCACCGCTAAGCTCTTCGAAAAAACGAAATATGTACTGAGAGTTTTGAATAAAAGTAAAGAAGTTACGCTCAATGTGTAAACTTGCAAAAGAAGAAAAGTCAGAAGCCTCATGAAGACCTAGAAGTCGTAAATCATCATCCGGAACGATGACATTGCTTGAGAGAATCACACGATCTAAAAAATCGCTCATTCCTATAAAAGTAGGTAAAAAACCTTCACTACACCCGTCTAAGGCATTTCGAATCGCACGCGATGTCGGAAATACGACACAGGTACGTTGCATTAAAACTCTATAGTATTAGGATATCGGGTATCAGTCTTGAGGTTATAATAGCGCTGGTTTTTACCAATCGTAATTTTTGCCATAATATCCCATCGCCCTGCTTTAGGCAAGTCAATAGCTTTAAAAGTATAAATTCCATTTTCAATTGTTGGCTTATCCAGTGCAATATCGAGTTTGGTCGTATCGGGTCGTGTCAACACGACACTTATATTTGCATCCTCAATTGCCTTGCCTGATTTGTCTTTGATCGCATAGGTAATAACAGATGTCTTATCACTAATTTGAGGAGTCAAAAAAGTTATGCTGTATTTTTTATCAAATTCAATTTTAGCATTAATAATATCATTAACGTTATTATCATATTCATGGTAACTTTGCATCCCATATTCCGACATTTCAACAGGATTATTAATCGCTACTTTAATCGTTGCAATTGCAAATCCGATAATAATGATCGTTGATATAGCAATTATCCATGGCCATTTTTTGCCTGCATTTTTATTTATCATGCTTCACTCTACTCTCTCTTTTTTTTTAAAAAACGACCCCATACATATTTGCCCAACGCAATCAAGATCGTACCATAAAATATTACTCGCAAAATATCAATAAACGTCTGACTCTCTGTCCCGGCAGAGGTACTCAACGTTTGACCTCTAGAAGCTGCGATTTGTTCCGCCGTATCTGCATACCCATTGTACATTCCAACCGAATATTTTTTAACAATATCCTCCCCCTTAGCCCGCTCTGCCAATATTGGCAGTATCGTTCCACCGCTGTTTGACAGTAACTCTTTTGCTTCATCAATGCTGCGAGCAAACATAACGCTGCTCACGACTGCACCGATAAAAGTCGCATTAGGACTAAGAATCTGTGCTTTGTTAAAATCTTTGTATAAAGACGCGGGTCGCGCCAAGATATCAACTTGTTTTTGCAATTCAACAAACGTCATTATCACACCGGAGTTATTGGTCTCCGCACTAATACGTTTTTCAAAATCACTGATTGATTGATTGTTTTCCAAATCACGAACCATCACCAAATAAAGAGAAACACCCGTTTTTGCTTTAAGCTCCGCGCCTATTGTTTCTATTTGCTTGGTAAATTCCGGATTGTTAACAACTTCGTCTTTATACAAAAATTCTGCATGTACGGAAGAAAAAAATGTTCCTAGTAGTGCGAGGGCCGCTAGCCCTCGTGAAAGGTTCAATAAAGACCCTTATCCGACAAAAAGGTGATTCGGTGTTAAAACCGACCATAATGTTACTACAGCACTGATTATTAATCCAAGTGCAATGAGTTTATCCATGTACTTTGCCATACTAAACTCCTTACTTTACATCGACAACATGCTTAGCATTTTCAGTGCTAAACATCTTGATCTCTTTTTCATTTTCAATTTTATAAAAATTGCTTGCATTAGCTTTCTGGGTCGCGATCGAGAGATACGTGAGTACCCCGACGATAGAAAGCAATAAAACAACTGCGATCAACATACCCGTGATGCCATCTAGTGAAAATATACTACGATTTTCCATTATCTGCCCCTTATTTCTTACTCAAGCTTGAAACATAAGCATCCACTGCTTTATGCTGAACTTCAGTTAGGTTAGTAAATGCCGGCATTGTACCCATAGCGCCTTTTTTACCATGATTAAGAACCATATCAATCATAGCTGGGGACATCTCTGCAATGTTTGGAGCAACCATTTCCATACCTTTACCATCAGCACCATGACATGCCGCACACGCTCCAGCGAAAACATCAGCACCTTCAGTAGCTTTCAATCCGCCAGCAACGTATTTAGATACTGCATCGATCTCTGCATCAGTGATAAGTGCATTTGTATTGGTGTTCAATAAACCGTTGCGATCAGGCATTGGCATACTTGTTCCCAATAAATTATTACTGGATCCGTTCATCAGAACATGCTTAACGGATTCCGCAGAAATACGTTCATGCAAATCAGCCGCTTTACCACCCAGACCATCTGCTTGTAGCCCGTGACATGGTGCACATTGTACAATGAAAATCGATCCACCCATCTCTTTAAGTGTTTCGTCATCCATATTTTTATATTGCTCATTGAATTTCACATCATGTACAGTAACTTCTTTATTGTACTCACCGATTTGTGAATATGAATTGACCGGATATCCTGCAAGAAAATACCATATTGCCCAAACAATTGAACCGAGAAAAATAACCGCCCATCCAAAAGGAAGTTCGTTTTTGTATTCTCCAATACCATCCCAATTCTCATCCGCAAGCTTGCCGCTTGCAGTATCATTTTGCATTTGTCTTACATATTTAGTAACAACAAATGTCGTTACAATAACGAGAACAACTGCGCCTAATACAGCGAGTTTGTTAACCAAACCACCATCGCCACCAATACCTCCAGCAGTTCCAACTGCCAGATAGGTAGCGCCTAGCATTGCGACGATCACTGCAATAGCAGCTAATACTGTCTTATTCATCTATGCCTCCTACTTTTTTGTCTCATCATCTTTTGAGATCATCTCGATCGGTTGATCGGTGATATCATCATTTAACGCTAAATTGCCATACTTCTCATAATCACGTGTCCCCTTTTTCTGTGAGCTGTAAAGATGATAAACGTACGAATACAATATCACCACCATAAAGGCTGTAAAGAAAAAAAAGCCATATGCCTGAAGTGTTGCAATGTCCACGCTAATCCTTTATTTCAATCGGTTAAGATACGCAATAAGCGCAACAATTTCAGGAACCTGACCTGCTGCTACTGCATCTTTAACACCTTGATCTTTCATATCGGCTGCAATAAGCTTTGCTTCTTCAAGAGCCGATGCACGAGCACCATCAAGTGTATCCGCTAAAGCAACGGTTGCTTTTGAACCATCCGCCATAGGAAGCTCCGCATTATAAGGAACCCCAAATAGTTTTTGTATTGTCAATTGCTCTGCATAGGCTGTATCAACATCCGCGACATTGGTAAACATCCAAGTATACGCTGGCATGATAGAACCAGGCACAACCTCTGCAGGATTTCTCATGTGATTTTCATGCCAGTCTGTTGTACGGTAGTTACCTACACGCATCAAATCTGGACCTGTACGTTTTGAACCCCAAAGAAATGGACGATCATATGCATATTCACCACTCGTAGAATAATGACCATAACGGTCTGTCTCTGATTTAAACGGACGAATAAGCTGTGAATGACATGCATTACAACTGTTTTTGATATACACAAGACGACCCGTAAGCTCAAGTGTTGAATACGGCTTCGCACCAACAATCGGGCGAGACGCTTGCGCAAAGTTTGGCAGGATCTCAACGAGACCTGCAAAGGCGATAACAACGAAAACAGCAACCGCAAAAAAGAACGGGTTTTTTTCTAACCAGTGAAACATTTTCCCCTCCTTAATTATGCGCCCATAGGCGTTGCGTTTTGAAGTTCACTCTCTTCAACTACGCGTGAGCTTGTCATAGTTTTGTACATATTGTACGCAAACATAAACATACCGACTAAATACAATGTGCCACCAACCGCACGGATTGTAAAGTATGGGTGTAATACAGCAACGGTATCAATGAATGAATAAGCGAGGTTACCAAACTCATCATGAGCACGCCACATCATACCTTGAGTAATACCCGCAATCCACATTGATGTGAAATACAAGATAACTCCAAGAGTTTGAATCCAAAATTGCGTACCCATCAACGATTTAGAATAAATCTCACGTTTAAAAATACGCGGAGCCATGTGAAACATTGCTGCAATAACCATAAATCCAACCCAACCTAATGCACCATCATGAACGTGACCGACAATCCAATCCGTAAAGTGCGCCAAAGCATTAACGGATTTAATCGCTTGGATTGGACCTTCCAATGTAGAGAACATATAGAATGTGGAAGCCATAATCATAAATTTGATTAGTGGACTTGCCGCAACCTGCTGCCATTCACCCTTCATTGTAAGGAGCATATTGATTGCAGAACCCCATGATGGAAGGATCAAAACAACTGAAAATACAGAACCCATTGTTTGCATCCAATCAGGGACCGTTGAGAACAACAAGTGGTGTCCGCCTGCCCAAAGGTATACAAACATCAATCCCCAAAACGCAAGCAAAGACAATTTATACGAATAAACAGCTTGACCAGACTCTTTTGGTAAAAAGTAATAAATCATTGCAATAATCGGTGTAGTAAGTACAAAGGCAACCGCATTGTGACCGAACCACCACTGAACTAAAGCATCGTTTGTCCCTGCATACATCGAAACCGAGTGATACCACGAACCAACGCCAGGCGCTATTAACCAAGTTGGTACTTCTGCATTATTAAATATATGAAGCATAGCAACCGCTAAAAAAGTAGCGATAAAGTACCAAATAGAGATGTACAGAGATTTTTCACGGCGAATACCGATCAAACCAAAAATACTAATACCCCATAAAACCCAAATAATAACGATACCCGCATCAAGAGGCCATTCAAATTCTGAATACTCTTTTGAACTTGTGATACCAAATAATAATGATATAACAATCACTATCGATGCTGCCATATATATCCAAAAGTGTGCCTTACCTACGAACATCAAAAATTTTGATTCCGCCATCGATACTTTTAAGACACGCTGACCTATGTAATACCATGAAGACCAGACCCCACTCAATACAAATCCATAAATAACACTGTCTGTATGTAGTGGGCGTAAACGACCAAAATTGGTGTATTCAGCTAAATTAACACCAAGAAAAGTATTTACACCTGGAAATGCCATCTGCCAAGCCAGAATAACACCAACTAGCATACCAACGATACCAACAAATATAGTATTGTACATAAACAGTTTGGCAACTGTATAGTCGTACTCTAATGGACGATTTTCCATATATAACCCCCTTAAAATTCAAAGCATAAAAGCCTCTTTGTGTTTCTTAACACAAATGTAACAGTTCTAGGCTATTAGACACTCTAATGATAGCGATACAAATATTTAATAAATCTTAAATTATTAATCTTTTTGCTTGCTTTGATAACTTAGTGATATTTTTAAGAATTGTGAAAGAATTGTGAAGCCGATTAAAAATAATCGGCGGAGAAAGAAAAAGTTTTATCGTTGAATAAGTGTTAAAAAATCTTCAAAGATGTAACGGCTCTCTTTTGGGCCAGGGCTTGCTTCCGGATGGTGTTGAACCGAAAAAACAGGACCTGTTTTATAGCTGAGCCCTTCGATTGTATTATCGAAAAGATTAACATGCGTTACCTCTGCAATTTCACGAACGGATTCAGGAACATTGTAATTATGATTTTGGGCTGTTATCTCTACCATCCCCGTTTTTACGTTTTTAACCGGATGATTACCGCCATGATGACCAAACTTTAACTTATGTGTATCGTACCCATGTGCAATACTCAATAGCTGATGTCCTAAACAGATACCGAATAAAGGAATTTTACGCGCGATAAGCTTTTTGATCTCATCTTGCTCTTTTTTAAGAACCAAAGGATCACCCGGGCCATTGGAGAGAAAAACGCCATCAATAGTACGTGCGTCATATTGTGCTATCAGATCATCAGCACTAAAAGTATTCGGATAAACGTTCACTTCCAGCCCCACTTGAGTGAGTTCATTTAGAATATTACGTTTAACTCCAAAATCAATGGCCGCAATTTTCGCTTTTATTTTAGGCGCTTCATTGTATTTAAAGGTCACCGGATCATAGACTCCAGATTCATGGAGGTAAGCAGTTTTTGTACTTACCTCTTCTATATAATTAACTTCTTCAATACGAGGAGCTGCTTCGAGGAGTGCTTTGAGCTGAGATTTATCGCTGACTTTCGTAGAAGCAATCATCATCATTGCTCCCTCAGTCCGCAACATTTTTGTCAAATAACGAGTATCGATATCGCAGATGCCGATTACTCCGTGTTTTTCTAAAAATGTATGGAGTGCTTCAGTAGCACGAAAGTTTGAATACTCGCTTTGGTATTGACGTACAATAACACCTTTACAGTGGGCAGCAGCACTCTCCATGTCTTCATCGTTCACCCCAACGTTTCCGATTTCCGGCATGGTAAAGGTAATAAACTGACCCGCATAGGATGGATCAGAGATAATTTCTTGATATCCGGTCAATGACGTGTTGAAAACAATTTCTCCAACATTCGTTGTATCAGCTCCAAAGCTTTTAGCCTGTAGGTAGGTCCCGTTTTCTAGATAAATCCATACATCACGCATTACGCAAGTCCTCTTCGCGCCAATTCATCTTTATAAAATTTTTCATACAAAATTTCATACTCATCCGTACCCGGAATCACACGACGCTTATAGCTTTTAATTTTTTCATACACTGCAGATTCAATTTCGCCTGCATCGGCTATGAATTTGGTCATCGAATCGTAAATGATATTTTTAACGCGGTTTTCACTTACGTCATATTTGATCAAATCTTCTTCATACAGGGCATCCAAAATTTTGTGTGCAATGTCTGAGTATCTGTCTTCATACGATAGAATCACATCAAATTCAGGTGCTAATTTTTTCTTAATCATAAAAAAGAGTTGACGCTCATCCGCGAGATAATAATCAATTTGCTCTTCATTCGCATTCACAATTTCATTGACTTTTTCTTCAAGCGCCATTTCACGTTTAACATTCTCAACCAATATCTTCTCGGCCTCTTTTGCCGCTGCTTCCAAACCTTGAGTCATGGTTACAAGACCACTACGACTCAGATCTACGGCTATTCGACTCGATATGTGGGGTATATGTGAGAGTGAAACTTTCATAATTGGGCCCTATTTCTTTTTTGTAATTGTACTTTAGATGTCCTCTGAAATCGCTTAGAGGACGCTTTAGTATTATTTTTGTGCTTCAGTAGGAATTCTTCGTAAAGCAGCTGTTATTTCTGACCCTTTTTTTGGATCCATTTTTGCCAATATTTGCCCTACTACTTTTGAATTCAAAGTACTCATAATAGAGGATGCTTCCTCTATAGACATTTGAGCAAGAATCCCTGCTGATGCTGAGGGTTTCATTTTTGCAAAGGTTTGGGAGACTTTGTCTGATTTTAGCTGTTTGATTTCTTCGAGCACTTTTTTATTCTCTTCAAGCATTTTTTTAGTAGAAGCTTCTTTTGCAGCAATTTCTTGTAGTTTTTGATCTACACGGCTGTCTTTTCCCTTAACAACAGACTCTTTTTTCTTTAGTAAATCCTCCGTTGCCCGTTTCAACGCATCGAGGGATTGCCGTTCTTCATCAATACGGCCCAATTCAACTAAAAGCTCATTTTTTCGAGATTCAAAAATCTTAGTACACTCATACGACTTGGTGTTTTGAGCACCCATCAATACATTTGTTACACAAAATGCCACTATTAAAAAGTATCTCAAAGCCACCCCTTTTTATACGTCATTGTCCCGATTTCATCTAACATTTTTGCCTCTTGATATTTTACTGTTGCCATCATTGCCTCTAATTCTTGCAGTTCAAGATAATTAAATTTTTCAAATTCTATACGGGAAAATCGGAAAGCCTCTCGTGCAGTATTCTGATTGATACGTGCGCGTTCAACTCTCAAACGACACGCTTCAATCTCACGGTGTTGTGCCTGAAGCATCATTTGTGCTTGTAAAAGTTCACCGATGGGACCATTAAGAGGAGATTCTAAAGAGGAAAGTTCCGCGTATGCGTTGAGTAATACAGCGTCACTGAGGGTAACCTCAGTATTTGCATTCATTAGCTGTTGTTCGGCTTTATCCAATGCTTTTTTTTTGAGCTTAACCAAAGGTTCATAACGTGATTTCATAGCGTTGCTCCCCTTTGGATTGGAATCTTTATTTTAGAGTAAAATCGTATCGTTTCGATCCGGTGACGTTGAGATCATACCAATTTTCGTTTGCGTTAGCTCTTCAATCGCTTTGAGATACTCTTGAGCGGTTTTAGGAAGGTCTTCAAAACGGCGTACTCCCTCAGTCTTATCCCATCCGGCAAATGTTTTATAGACAGGGGTAACGGCATCAAGATCTAGCGGCATATAATCGATCGTTTCACCGTTTAACTCATACGCTACGCATACTTTGATTTCATCAAATCCATCGAGAACATCAAGTTTCATAATTGAAAGGTCATCACATCCGTTAAGTCTACTAGCATAGCGGCAGGCAATTGCATCAAACCAACCGCAACGACGCGGACGACCTGTAGTTGTTCCAAATTCACGCCCTTGCGCACGTAGGCGCTCACCGATTTCTCCGTGATCCTCAGTCGGGAATGGACCATTACCGACACGTGTACAATATGCTTTTACGATACCTGTTACTTTGCCGATGTCTTTTGGATTGATCCCAAGACCCGTACATGCACCTGCAGAGATCGTAGACGAGCTCGTTACGTACGGATAGGTACCGTGGTCGATGTCCAGCATCGTTCCCTGTGCGCCCTCTAGTAAAATCTTTTTGTCTTCATCCATCATTTTCCACGCCATCTGCGTAGTGTTGGCTAAAAAGGGAACTAATTTTTCAGCGAAACCGGTTAGCTCTGCCGTCAATTCTTGCGCGTTTGGCAACGTAATTGCTAATGCATCAAAAATTGCTTTGTTTTGTACAAAATACTCTAAAATACGATCCGTTAGAAGAGGAACATTTCGCAGTTCGCCCAAACGAAAACCGGCACGAGCAATTTTTTCACTGTACGCAGGTCCGATACCGCGACCTGTGGTGCCGATTGCTTTTTCACCGCGTAATATTTCTTTTGCCTGATCGATAAGCGTATGAAACGTCAAAATCATATGAGCTGATTCACTCAAGAAAAGACGGCCTAGTAAGTTATCAAACTGCTTCATCTCTTTGATCAATGCTTCCGGGGAAACAACCACACCATTGCCGATAATATTGACAGCATTTGGATTCAAAATACCCGATGGAATAAGATGAAGTGCATGGGTTTTACCATCCACTACAATCGTATGCCCTGCATTATGTCCACCTTGGTAACGGGCAACAACATCGTACTTTTGCGCAAGTAAATCGACTATTTTACCTTTTCCTTCGTCACCCCACTGGATACCGACAATTAAATCTGCTTTCATGTATTTCCTATTTAATGGTGTAATGCTTCTACCAAAGCATCTGTATATATTGCGAATCCGACCGAAACGGTCTCTTCGTCTTTGTAGCGTCCGCCCATGGCGTACACTTCATTTTTCTCAATAACACGAAAAAAGAGCTCATCGTAATACAGCATTTTAGCGTAATATAAAGGGGCAATGACAAGATTTGGATATTCAAGACCCATGCACAGCTTTTTAATTTTGACTAATTCATCCCGTATTACATCAGGAACCAAGATTAAAAGAGGCTCTATCTCCTCTACTTTTTCAAGGTACACCAACTGTGTCAGCCACTCTATTTTAAGTGCCAAAAATTTCTCGATATTGACGTGTCTAAAATCATCCAAATCCAAATCCAACATTTCTGAAAGAATTCGAGGAATATTAATGTTAGAGATTTGCAATAAAGGCTCTATCTCTAACGCACCTAAAATAGCAGTTGCTTCATTAAGTACGACCGCTAGATTACCTTCATCAATGATCTCGGCACCCACTTGATACTGCTCAACAGAAGGGAAACGGTAAACAGGTTGTATGTAAAACCATTTCTTGTGCGTTGTATTCGTCCCTAGCCGCTTTTTGAGGATCCGAACAACATCAATCGTCGAATCCGCGCGTAAACTCATCGCATGGTTTTCAATATCACCGATACGGATCAACTCACGCTCTTCACACACACTTTGGTGCTGATGATACGAAAATAAAGGAGTCACGATCTCCTCAAACCCTGCTGCACACAGTAACTCACTGGCTTTTGATTCAATAAGACGTTTTGTTTTCGCCGTTCCTGCAAAATAAAGGCGTGAACCCTCAGGAATTTCGTGTTCAAAAATCATGCGTTACTGCCCAAAATAAACGGTGCTAAAAATTTTATTAGCTGTACCGTCGAATGCTCTGCGTCCTAATTTTGCGAGTGCCAGCTCAATACTGTTCACAACCCATGCCGCTTCATATGCAGGGATCAGTCCCATGTGATTAATACGAAAGATCAAGTCTTTGATATGATCCTGACCTCCTGCCATGTTAATGTCAAACTCTTTTTTAAGCAATGAGCGTATTTTAGGTGCTTGCTCATCATCAATGGTCGTCATAGAATCCGCAGGGGTAGTAGGATAAATATGCAAGCCGATCGCCACCAATGCCTCACGCGTTGCACGGGCACGGCGTGCTGTTTCATCGTACAGTTTCTCTAATCCGCCCTCAGCTTTAATACGGTTCAGTACACTCTCTAACCCGATGATTAGAGTTGTTGCCGCCGTCCATGCCGTCGTATTTTTTTGCTGATTTTTAATCTCAGTGGCAAGATTAAAGTAATACCCTTTTCCTTTGCCTATTTTTGCGATAGCTGCGTGCGAAAGACCCATGATTGCGAGTCCTGGAGGGAGCATCAAGGCCTTTTGGCTTCCCGAGATTAGACAATCGATATTGCTAACATCAATTTTCTCAACACCAACGGCGGTAATCCCATCTGCAATAACTATAATTGCAGGATTATGAGCTTTTACTGCAGCAGCGATGGCTTCAGCATTGTGACGAAGTCCGCCTGCCGATTCACAAATCTGAATTGCGATAGCATCAACATCAGGATTCGCATTCAATGCTGCCTGCACTTCCGCTACAGAAGCAGCAGTATCCCATTCATGTTTAATCTCAACATTAGCAATCCCATGTGCAACGGCGATTTTGCCAAAACGTTCACCGAATTTTCCAGAGTTGATCGAAAGAAGTTTCGAGTGTGCCAGATTAATCACTGCAGCTTCCATTGCACCCGTACCTGAAGATGCCAACATAAGCACCTCCGGCATTTCAAGAAGTTCAAATAATAAAGCACGAGTACGCTCAAAAATCGCTTCGAACTCAGGAGTACGATGATGCAGGGTTTCTCCCGCCATCGCTATACGTACTGATTCAGGTACTGGGGTAGGTCCTGGGGTAAAGAGGAGCATTGTTTTCCTTGTGATTTAGGAGTAAAAATTTATCAGAAATTGTGCGGATTATAACAAATGACAGGTTAGTACTCCTTTAAGATTGCCATTAGTATGTTAGAATTGCACCAAAAAAAGAGATATTAATGACCTTATTTGATTCCATTCTTCTCGGTGCCCTCGAGGGTGTAACCGAATTTTTGCCTGTATCTTCCACAGGTCATCTCATCTTGGCTTCTCAATTGCTTGGAATTGAACAAACCGATGCCCATAAGGCTTTTGAAGTGGCTATACAATTGGGGAGTATCCTCGCTGTTTTATTCTTGTATGCTAAACATCTCATGACCGATAAAACACTTTGGATTAAACTTGCCGTCGCTTTTGTCCCGACTGGCGTTCTCGGATTATTATTCTACAAACACATCAAAGCCCTTTTTGGAGTTGAGACGGTGAGCTTTATGCTCATCGCTGGCGGTATTGTCTTTTTGGCGGTAGAGTATTTTCGACGCGATAAAGCGATCGATGCGGGCAAAGAGCTTGACGAACTCTCTTATAAAGAAGCTTTTATGATTGGGTTATTTCAAAGTATCTCCATGATTCCAGGGACAAGTCGCTCAGGCGCCACGATCATTGGAGGTCTTTTTTTGGGACTCAAACGCAAAAGCGCCGCAGAGTTTTCATTTTTACTCGCCGTCCCTACAATGATCGTGGCAACCGGCTATGATTTACTCAAACATCGCCATGAGATGATCGTCAATGACTGGTCGATGCTCATCGTTGCTTTTATCACGGCCTTCGTCTTTGCTTTTTTCACGGTCAAACTGTTTGTCGGATTCGTCAGCCGTCATACGTTTGTACCATTCGCCATTTATCGGATTATTATGGGACTTATTTTTCTTTATATTATCGGAAATCTTCCTGTCTAAGCCCGCTGTTTTTTAATCTGATCGATCAAAATCTTCGCTAGATTCAGAGCCTTTGATCGGTGTGAAATCCCCACTTTTACATCGCTATCCAGCTCCCCTAATGTAAGAGCATGTCCTGTGGGTGTGAAAATCGGATCGTATCCAAAACCATTTTCACCTCGAGGATAGATCGAGACATCGCCATGCATCCAGCCGTGCACACAGCTCTCCCCCTCTTTAGAAACAATAGCAATCGCCGCAGTATAGTGAGCCGGCGATGTTTCATATCCTGCACTTTTCACCGCATTGATAAGTTTATCAAAATTATCTTTGTCACTGCATCCCTCGCCCGCATATCGTGCGCTGTAAATGCCAGGGGCACCATCCAAAACATCCACACTGATACCGCTGTCATCCGCGATCACTACTGCCTTATCATCCCTCAGTGCACGAAAAACAGCCCGTGCTTTGATCAGTGCATTTTCTTTGAAAGTATCACCGTCTTCGATAATCTCAAACCCTTCCATTAAATCGGTATACGGGAATATCTCACGATCGTGCAGGAGGTCTTTGATTTCTCGTACTTTTCCCTTATTAGAGGTGGCTAAAACGATGCGCATTGGTTCATATCCTTAGTATAGTCTTAGTCATTGTGTTCGAATAACTTTCCATTGGTTACAATAGATTATAATAACGACAATTTTATCTCATCAAAGGTCACAGCGTGTTTAAAACAGTCATGCCTCTCTCTGCGATTTTATCGCTTCGCTTCTTCGGTCTTTTTTTAGTTTTACCCGTACTTTCGGCGTATGCATTAACATTACAAGGGGCAACGCCTCTTTTAATCGGTGTTATCGTCGGGGGGTATGCCCTCACTCAAACTATCTTTCAAGTTCCTTTTGGAATCATGAGTGACAAAATCGGTCGTAAACCCACCCTTCTTATTGGATTGGTGATCTTTTTGGTCGGGTCTATTATCTGTGCTGTCAGTACTGATATCTACACACTCATGTTTGGGCGTTTTTTACAAGGTTCAGGTGCTATCGGTGCCGTTATCCCTGCGATGATCAGTGATTTGGTCAGCGAAGAAAAACGGGGTCACGCGATGGCCCTCATGGGCGGAACTATCGCTATAAGTTTTGCATTTGCTATGGGATTAGGGCCTGTTATCGCAGCTCACTTTGGTATCAGTTCACTTTTTTGGATTGCAGCAGCCTTGTCTGTCCTCTCAATGATCGTTTTGTTTACAAAAGTGCCAACCCCACCGCGTATTCATCACATCTATCACTCAACCACCACCACACGTGATATTATCAAAGACCCTAATCTTCTCAATATGATTATCATCAACGGGATGCAAAAAGGGCTTATGACGGTTGCTTTTGTCCTAATACCGATTTTACTCACACAAGGAGAGTATGGATTCACCTGGGAAAAAGCAGAGCTTTGGAAAGTTTACGTACCTGCCCTTATCGCAGGGCTTATTGCTATGGGACCTGCAGCCGTATTTGGAGAAAAATACAATAAACCAAAACAAATTTTTCTTATCTCTATCGTCTTGTTTATTGTCGCTTTCACGCTTATGGGATTCGCAACAAAAAGCTGGGAATTCGTCGTTGGAGTTATCAGCTTTTTCATGGCCTTTAATATGATGGAGCCGTTAGTGCAATCGATGATCAGTAAGTTTGCACGGGTTCATCAAAAAGGGGCAGCACTTGGAATCGCCAATGGCTTCGCCTATTTCATGACCTTTATTGGCGGTATTGTGGCAGGTCTTGCACTTGAGTACTCAACCAAAGAAGTTTTAGCAATCGGACTGATCATAGTCTCTACTTTATGGCTTTTATGGACTATGAAGCTGAGCAATCCTCAACGTTTTTCTCATTTATACATTCCTAGAGAGCATGTAGATCAAGACAAATTATTAGGATTGGAACATGAGCATATAGCGGAATGGTATATCAATGAAACCGAAAATTTGGTCGTTGTTAAATATCTCAAAGAGATGATGGACGAAGAGTCTATCAAAGCAAAAATAATAAAATAAAAGGTTAGAGTTTAATCACTCTAACCAGCGTTCCCGCTTCCAAATCAGCATCTTCTTCACCGCAAATCATCAATGCAGCATTTCCAAGCAGATTGGTCAATATCGCTGAACTTCCCGTTTTTTTACCTTCAAAATCAACCCAGTAACGTCCATCTTCAAAATCGAGGTTACACGCTGTAAATTCACTTTTATTGGAACGTTTTGCAAACGGCACTTTCAGGGTTGCTTCAATCGGCTCATAGGGATTCGCACATCCCATCATCCGTGCCATTAGCGGTGCAACATAAAGGATAAATGTCACTGTAGAGGAGTAGGCAAATCCAGGCAATGAGATGATAAATTTCGATCCGCGCTGAGCCACCATCACATGCTGTCCGGGTTTAATATTGACACCCTTAAAAATCACATCAGCCCCAAGTTTAGGGACAATATGTTTAACAAAATCATAATCTCCGACACTCACGCCGCCTGTGCTTACGACAATATCACTTGAACGCAGCGCTTCATCAAAGCGCTCCATAATAGCACCCTTATCGTCACCTACAATCCCCATTTGGAGACATTCACCGCCCAATTGGGTAACAAGTGCTTGAATGGTATAGCTATTAGAACTGCGTATCTGTCCAACATTGCGTGCAGTCTCGCCGATATCCAAAATTTCGCTTCCTGTCGCAATGACACTTACCCTTGGACGCTGAGAAACAGACACCATTACATGATTAATCCCTGCCAGTACTCCAATCTCAGCAAAGCCTAACGTGGTTCCGCGTGAAATCAAAATATCATCTTTTCGATAGCTCTCACCGACTGGACGAACAGCAAATCCAAGCGGGACCGCTTTATCAATCCTCATCAAACCATCTTTAACCGTCACATTTTCAATCGGAATAAGCGTATCTGAACCCTCCGGCATCAATGAGCCCGTAAACGTTTTGATGCAAATACCGCTTTCTACTTGGGCCACTTCATCTGCGCCCGCAGGATTGTCACCCAAAATTGCAAGCGCCTTATGCTCTACAAAATCAGTATGAATCATCGCATACCCATCCATCGCAGATGTGGGATGTGTCGGATAATCTTCCTGCGCTACAATGTCTTGCGCCAATACCCGTCCCAGTGCCGCACTCAAAAAAACACGCTCGCTTTTCAGTGCCCCTAGCGGCAAAAGGGTGATCATATTTTGGGAAGTTTCGTAAGAGATCACGACTTTGCTCCCAAAAGACCTGCGCCGACAATCGCCGTTGACCGTTCACGGGCATAGATACGTTCACCGTTTATAAGATCATATTTCCATATAGGAGCAGATGCTTTGAAGTCTTCCACAAATTGTTCAATCGTTTCAAGCGCCACTCGTCGTTTAGGAGAAAACACCGCTGCAATGTAGGATGATTGATGTACCAGCACATCCCCACAACTGTGAGCCATTTTGAGTGTCGCTCCAAAAGGAGCTACTTTAGCCACCCATGTATCAAACCAGCTTTTTAAAATTGGCTCATACACATCAAAACTCAAACCTTCAATGCCGCCTTCTTCGCGCACAGTTCCCACAAACGGAATATATGCCCCGTAATTACTGGTTGATTCTTGGGAATACCAACGTGTCAAAATCTCAGGAACATTTAATGGACCGTCATAGAGTTCTACCATACTCATCCTCCGCATACCGGCGGTAAAAGAGAGACTTTGTCCCCGTCTTTGAGTAGGGTGTCCAACGATGAAACCAATGCATCATTAACGGCAACCGCACAGCTGTCAATCCACTGCCCCATCTCGGAGTCTTCTTTTAAAACACGTGCAACATCATGCAGCGTAGATGCTTCCATACTCAAAACAGGCTTTTTAATAGGTCCTAAAAACTCTACAGTTATCATAAAAAATTCCTCTAAATTCCATTCTTATTTTAGTATAATAGCACCTCTTCTATGAAAAGGTCTTTAGTGTGATTTTTGGAAAAATTGATTTTTTAAACCTCTTGCCGTTTCACGTTTTTATGAAACGTTATGCCAAAACACTCAAGACTCAACAAGGTCTTAATTATCACAAAGGGGTTCCCTCAACCCTCAATCGTTCATTCGCTGCACGACGTATCGATGCCGCTTTTATTTCCAGTATCACCGCACGAAACTGCCATCACTTCAATATTGGAATCGTCGCTAAAAAAAGTGTTCTCAGTGTCCTCTCCTTGCCAGGAAACGTTCATAAAAACGATACCGATTCCGCAACGTCTAATCTACTGGCACAAGTATTAAATATTGAAGGAGAAGTACTTATCGGTGACAAAGCATTGCGTTATTATTATAACGGTGGTGAATCGATAGACTTAGCACACGTTTGGTATGGAAAAACCACGCTTCCCTTTGTCTTTGCCCTGCTTTGTACCCATCATCACAATGATGAGCTCAAACGTCTTAGCCGTGCTTTCATCCGGCACCCGATTAAAATTCCCTATTATATTTTAAAAGATAATTCTCTCAAAAGTGATTTAACGCCTGCACAAATACAGCACTATTTACGCCACATAACCTACCGTATCAATGAAAAAGAAAAACGTGGTCTTAAAAAGTTTATGAGGAAAGCAAAAGAGAAAGGGCTGGTTCCGACCTTGGGAACCATTCGATACCAATCAGTATGAAATTAGGGTGTTAATCCGTTCCAATGTTTCTTCAACACCGATAATCGCCATAACACTGTCAAGTCCAGGTCCTGAAAGTTTCCCTAGCAACGCGATGCGTAGCGGCTGACCGATTTTTCCAAAACCAATCCCCATTTCAGTAACCACACTCTCCATAACATGATGATAATCACTTGGTAAATGAAGTTCCTTGGCAGCTCTTAACGCTGTGCTAAATTTTTCTAACACTTCTTTGCTGTCTTCTTTATACCCTTTTTTCAAAACCGCTTCTTCAAATCCTGCAGGTTTAACCAAAATCTCACTTATAAGCATTGCCATTTCAGAGAGCGTTTTCGCACGCTCTTTTACCGCATCGAGTAAAATTTCACGCTTATCATGACTGATCAACATAACCCCGTGAAATTCTAACAATTCACACAGCTTTTCATTCGTCATATTTTTAAGATAATGACTGTTAAGCCAATCGAGCTTTTCAACATTATAAACTGATGCTGAACGGTTAATATCACTTGGATCAAAAAGCTCCAACATTTCCACCATCGAGAAAATTTCCTGATCACCATGACTCCAACCCAAGCGAACGAGAAAGTTTAACAATGCTTCAGGTGTATATCCCATCGTTTTATATGCTATAACATCCGTTGCGCCGTCACGCTTAGAGAGTTTTTTGCCATCATGATTATGAATCATTGGTACATGAAAAAATTTAGGAATAGGGAAACCTAACGCTTGGTACACGACAATCTGCTTTGGTGTATTTGAAAGGTGGTCATCACCACGTATCACATCCGTTACTCCCATGAGGGCATCATCAACCGCTACAACAAAATTATAGGTAGGAGTCCCATCAGAGCGTGCGATAATAAAGTCATCCAGAATGTCATGAACATTAAAGACTACATCCCCTTTGACTCCATCATGAACCGTAATGCTCCCCTCTAAAGGAGCTTTAATACGGACAACGGCTTCCCTTCCCTCAGGTGGTGTCCCCGTAAATTCACGATAGCGGTTATCATATTTTGGACGCTCTTTACGCTGTGTTTGTTCCTCGCGAAGAGCCTCAAGTTCTTCTTTTGACATGTAGCACTTATAGGCCTTGCCCTCATTAAGAAGCTGTTGAATATGTTGTTTGTAAATTTCCAAACGGCTTGATTGATACTCAATTTTCCCATCGTGTTGCAATCCCACCCATTTAAAAGCTTCCACGATTGCTAATGCCGCCGCTTCATCATTTCTACTAAAATCAGTATCTTCAATACGCAACAAAAAGGTCCCATTATTTTTACGCGCCCACAGATAACTCAACAAAGCCGTACGAAGGCCTCCGATATGCAAATATCCTGTCGGACTAGGGGCGAAGCGTGTGACTACCATGAGAAAATCCTTTTTTACAATTGTTGAATTTTAGTTAAGACTAGGTTAAATGCGGGTAAAATAGGCCATTATCTCAAGGAGCTTTGATGCGTTCACTCATACTCTCGTCGTTGTTATTTACTTTTGCTCTAAGCGCTCCCGTTGGCGGCGTCGCTGTACTGGTCAAAAACAGTCCGATCACTCTTTATGAAATCACTCAAGAAATGAAACAAAGCGGAATGGATGCCACCAAGAGTGCCGATGCCCTTATCCGCAAAAAACTTGAACAACTTGAAGCACAAGAAAAAAAGATTGTTGTTACCTCTTCGGAAGTAAAAGAAGAAATGGAACGGATGGCCAAACAAA
Source organism: Sulfuricurvum sp. (assembly GCA_030694265.1). Lineage (GTDB taxonomy): Bacteria > Campylobacterota > Campylobacteria > Campylobacterales > Sulfurimonadaceae > Sulfuricurvum. The sequence continues at coordinate 87,939 of JAUXYP010000002.1, read as the reverse complement.
ATAATCTAACCATTGAACAATTTCTTGATGCCATGAAAACAGCACGCGGTATCAGTGAAAATGATTTGAAAGCGAAAATCGAAGAGAGCGTTCGCGGTCAAAAACTTTACAGTAGTATCGCTTTTTCAAAAATGGCGCAACCAACCCCTGCTGAAGAAGCCGATTATTATCAACTTCATCTCGATGAATTCTCTCATCCTGATCGTTACGATGTCACTACCTACGTTGCCAATTCAGCGGAAACACTTCAAGCCAAAATAGACGATCCTATGCGCGATGTTCCCAACATCATAACCAAAGATGAAAATATCCCGGCTAAAAATATGAATCCACAGCTGGCGCAAATACTCAATAAAATAGAGGTGGGGAAATTTGGACCGATCTTACCCAATGGAAAGAATAGTTTTATGAGTTTTTACATGAAAGACAAACAAAATCTAGTCACCGAAAATCTCGATTCTGTCCGTCCGCAAATTGCCAATATGATTATGGGGGAAAAACGTAACCAAGTACTTAATGATTATTTCACTCGACTACGGCTCAGTGCAGATATCAAAATCCTCCGACTTCCCTAAGTAGGGAAGTATTTCTTACTTCAGCTTTCTACTATTTCATTTAAAATAGTAAACAGTTCTTTACTCGCTTTTTCAGCCCCTTTAAAACAATCAATAATTTCTTTATCACTTGTCACAGTCGAATCTTTTTTCAACAATCCTATTGCTTTATGAATGTCATCATGCACTTTTTTATGCGGCTGGGCTAAGCGACCATATGCAGTGGATTTTCCAAAGATAGTTTTACCATCACCCTGTTCATACCATTTACCAAGAGCGCACGAATGATGATCGCTAAACTCACTGTTCGACTTGCCTTCGAATCCGACTTCATAGGCATTTGCTTTAAAGATCATGTGATCTAGTTTCGCCATATTGGTAAATATGCCATAACTAACCGTTTGATTATCATCTTTAATTTTCTCAATATTACCTATCATGTGAGACATAACTTGTTTAAACTCATCCAAACGTCGTGTCGAATCAGTTGCATAGACTTCAACCCGTTCACTATTTTCTAACATACCAATCGAGTTTTGTTTTAGTACGCTGATATTCGCTTCTACTTCACTCGTCGCTTTTTGTGTTCGTTCTGCAAGTTTTCGCACCTCGTCTGCAACAACGGCAAATCCGCGTCCATGTTCACCCGCTCGTGCAGCTTCAATAGCAGCATTAAGTGCCAAAAGATTAGTTTGATCCGATATGTCTTTAATGAGTGTTATAACATTAGAAATTTCACTAACATTATGATTCAATTGCTCTGAATTAGAACGTGAATCATTAATCATTACTGTAATATGAGCTATACTCGTCATAATTTCATCGGTTTGCGTATTTACTTTATCAACTACTTCACCTGTTTGGGCATTCAGTGTATTGACCCCATTTAAGTCTTGAATACTTTTTTCCAAGCTGCTGCGTAGACTTCCAGCATTGTCAATCGTTCCCCCAATCATTTCGTGAGCAAGGGCAATTGATACTTCATTTTTTTGCAACTGCTTTTCTGATTGCGCTTTGGCATCCATAGCTTCTCGTGCATGCTCTTGTGCTTCCAGAGCTATTTTTTGAACTTTATCAATAAAGACATTAAAACTATGAGCTGCTTGACCAATCTCATCATTGGAAGATATAGTCAATCGCTTACTCATATCAGCATCACCCGAAGCCAATTCTTTTGCAATTACATCAAGATTAGTGATTGGCGCAGTGACCACATTACGTATAATCAAAATCAACAACAATAACATCAGTGCATCCATCACCGACATAATAACTACTTGCCGTACGAGAGAGTTTTCAGCATCATTAACCAGCCCCTCAATTTTTTCAAGTTTTTTTCCTGAAAATGAATAGCCAATCACTTCCCCTGAAAAGTCCTTTATTGGAATTGGTGTCACATAATAGTCATCTGTCGTGAAAGATCCTTCTTTAGGATTGAATTTACTTTTGCTCAATTCATCCATAAAGGCTTTATCAATTGCATCTTCTTTAAGTGCAAGCGTAAAAGAACCACCGACTGCTGGCTTACCTACTAGATCCTTAGCCGTATCAAGATAACGGTTATCGATAGCCACAATCATCTCGGTTCCAAAATTTTCATGTAAATCTTTTACAATTGAGTTTAACCCCTGCATAAACTCTATAGAACCAACATATTCACTTCCCGACATGACAGGGGCAATCCCTCTAAGCTCCATACCAGCTACACCTGCTTCAATCGCGACAAGAGGCTTTTGTGTGTTTTTGACCTCTACAATAGTTTTTCGAAAACCAGACAAATCATCACCAAACTTTTCTGGCTTCCAAACACGTATAAAACTGTGTACATTCCGGTCATGAACATGAATTTTCACGTTACCAAATTTTGTATTTTCTTTAAATTCTTTTGACAATGATTTTAAACTGTTCAATGTCTGTTCGCGATCACCGCTTGCCAAACCATTTATAACAGTAGCATTTTTGGAAATACTAATCGCATTGGTAAGACCAACACTTTTTTTCGATTCAATTGCCTCTTCAAATACAGTGGTCATTTCTGCCGATTGCGTCTTAAAAATATTCTCACGTATTTCTTTAACCGATAGAAAATAATTGACCATTACCACTATAAATCCAATGATGATTGATGCGATTAACGGTATGTGCACTTTTTGAGCAATACTCATATTACTTTTATTCATGGATTTTCCTTACATTAAAAATATTTTTGAAATAAATAGCATTAAAGTATAGCTAAGAGATGTAAAAATTGTGTAAAAAAAAGAAGCGAAGGGATAACGGCTATTAGCCGTTATAGTTTTCGAGGTATTTTGTATCGAAGTTATTGTTAATAAAGTCAGGATTCTTCATCATTTTTGCATGAAAAGGGATCGTTGTTTTGATCCCTGTAACCGTAAACTCACTCAATGCACGGTGCATACGCGCAATCGCATCATTGCGATCTCTTCCATAAACGATCAGCTTTCCGATCATAGAATCATACGTCGGAGGGACAATATAGCCTCCATGTACATGCGTATCGATGCGTACATTACGTCCGCCTGGAGCGATCCACTGTGTGATCTTGCCAGGGCAAGGTAAAAACTTGATCGGATCTTCTGCCGTAATACGACACTCAATGGAGTGACCCGTAAGAACAACACTCTCTTGTGCAGGGAGAACAGCACCCTCGGCTACTTGAATCATCATCTCGATGAGATCCAAACCGCTTACCATTTCAGAGACTGTATGTTCTACTTGAAGCCGCGTATTCATCTCCATGAAGTAGAAGTTTTTATCGGCATCCAAAAGATACTCAAACGTACCTGCTCCTTCATATTTGATGAATTTTGTTGCGCGGACTGCCGAAGCATGAAGTGCAGCACGAATTTCAGGAGTCAATGCAACTGCCGGAGATTCCTCAATCAATTTTTGGTGTCGACGCTGCATCGAACAGTCACGTTCACCAATGTGTAGAACATTACCATGACTGTCGGCAATAATCTGTACTTCAATATGGCGCGGATTTTTGATGAATTTCTCCATGTAAATAGTACCATCACCAAATGCTGTAATCGCTTCTGCTTCTGCTGCTAAAAAAGCATTTTCAAGATAGCTTTCATCCTCAACCACACGCATACCGCGTCCACCACCACCGGCTGCCGCTTTGAGAATAACCGGATAACCGACTACTTTTGCACGTTCCGCAGCATCCGCAATATCCTTAATAGAACCATCAGAGCCAGGGACAACAGGAACACCTGCCGCGATCATCACATCTTTTGCTTTTGATTTATCCGACATCATCACCATAACTTCCGGCGTTGGTCCGATAAATTTAATCCCATGGTGGGTACATATTTCAACAAAATGCTGATTCTCACTCAAAAATCCGTATCCTGGAAACACTGCATCACATCCACTGATTTCTGCAGCAGAAATAATGGCTGGGATATTCAAATAACTTTGTGAACTTGGCGCGGCACCGATACAAATAGCTGCATCCGCAAGTTTCAAATATGAAGCATCTTTATCGGCCGTTGAATAAACAGCAACTGCCTCTTTGCCCATCTCTTTGATCGTGCGAATCGCCCGAAGAGCAATTTCACCCCGATTTGCAACGAGAATACGTTTAATTTCTGCCATGATTAAAGTTTCTCAACCGCGAAAAGTGGCATATCGTATTCAACCGCTTGTCCATCAGAAATCAAAACACTGATAATTTTACAATCAAATTCTGCTTCAAGTTCGTTCATGATTTTCATCGCTTCTAATACGGCGATAACTTGCCCTTTTTTTACACGGTCGCCTACCTTCACAAACGGGGCTGAGTCCGGAGAAGGAGCTGAATAAAATGTTCCCACCATTGGTGATAAAATTGCATCACCAGTAAGCACCGGAGCCTCACTAACAACAGCAGAAGCAGCTGATACAGCAACAGGAGCAGCAACTTGAGCTGCTACCATAGGTGCCATAACAACACCTGTATTCTTTTCTAGTTCAATCGAAAACGCTTCTTGCGTAATTTTCAATTTTGATAAACCACTTGCATCAAAATCTGACAAAAGGCTTTTAATTTGTTTCATATCCATAATGGTATGGCTCCTAAAAGTAGGGTAATAGATTGTGTTATACTACCACAAAATATTTTAACAATGGATAAGTCAATGGGTCTCAAAAGCGACGGATGGATACGAAAAATGGCGTTAAACGAGGGAATGATTAGCCCTTTTTGCGAAGATCAAGTAGGTCTTGGTGTCGTGAGTTACGGGCTTAGCTCATACGGATACGACATTCGTGTCACCAATGAATTTAAAATTTTCACGAATCTTAATTCTACTGTTGTTGATCCAAAACATTTTGATGACGCCAATGTTGTTGACTTCGTCGGTGATGTTTGTATTGTCCCCCCCAACTCATTTGCACTGGCACGTACCGTAGAGTATTTTAAAATTCCGCGGGATGTTCTCGCTATCTGTTTGGGCAAATCAACCTATGCACGCTGTGGGATCATTGTTAATGTCACCCCTTTTGAGCCAGAGTTCGAAGGGCATATCACCATAGAAATTTCCAATACAACCCCTCTTCCCGCTAAAATTTACGCCAATGAGGGGATTGCACAAGTCCTCTTTTTACAAGGCGATGAAGTGTGTGAAACCAGCTATAAAGATAAAAGCGGCAAATACCAAGGGCAAGAGGGAATCACCCTTCCACGTATTTTAAAACAATAAATGGTAAAATTCCGAAAATCCATCTCTTAAGGAACAGCCATGTTACACGAATACCGTGATGTTATTACCCATATGAAAGAAAACAACGCAGCAAATGCACACTTTTTGAAAATTTTCGACAAGCACAACGCACTTGATGATCAAATCACCAAAGCTGAAAATGGTGAAACTCCAATGACAGACGCAGAGCTAGAAGGGCTTAAAAAAGAAAAATTATTGCTCAAAGATGAAGCATATGCTTTAATCATTGACTACAAGAAGACACACAATATCTAATTGAACGACAAAGGAACTCATCCCTTTGTCTTCACTTGCCGCTCAGGCACTAAAGCTTCCCTTTTCTTCATCCCTCTGTATTTGAGTCAACTTTTAGGTTTCCAATGTTAGTATTATTCTTAGTTGTTATATATTAACTTTAATTGCAGGAGAACCCATGGATTCTAATCCGACGTTTAGTAAATTAGCCGATTTTGGGCGTGCGCTTTTATCTCGTCCCACTTTAGTAGAGGGACTTCCATTAATTTCCCAATACGCGAAACAAGTCAGCGGTGCTGAACGCTGCTCGATTTTCATCCGTAATCCTGTCTCCAAAACCCTTTGGACAACGCTTGCTGATGGAACGGACACTATTACTATCCATGAAAATGACGGTATTGCCGGCCAAACGATTAAAGAGAGCAAACCTCTTCTGATCAATGACCCTTACAACGATGAACATTTTCACCATGCGATTGATGACAAAACCGGATTTGTGACCCATAACATAGCTTCAATCCCCATTTTTGACTCTCAACGGCGTATTATCGGTGTTTTTCAATTGCTCAATAAACCTGATGGCTTTAGCCCTGAAGATTCAAAATTTATGATTTTTTTCGCGCACTATATCAGTACCTATCTTGAGTTGGCCACCTCTTTTGACAATCAAGGTTCTTTGCTGAAAAAGGAAACTTATGGGAATTGAAACCTACCAACGCATAGCCGTATTTGGCAAAAAATTAGCGCAATTTGATAATATCGACGATACCCTACCTGCCATCTCAGAAGAGGCAAAGGCCATTATTAACACTGAACGATGTTCTATTTTTATCGTTGATCACACCACTAATATGCTCTGGACCAAACTCAGTGACGGCATAGGGCGTATAGCCATAGATATTAATTCCGGAATTGTAGGAGTTACTGCGACTACTGAGCAGTCGGTTATTGCCAATAACCCATATGAAGATGAGCGGTTTTTATCCAAAATTGATGAAAAAAGCGGTTTTGTGACCCGTAATATATTGACTGTTCCTATCTTCAATTCCAAACAAAATGTCGTAGGTGTGATTCAACTGTTAAATAAGTACAATGGAGATTTTGATGAAAAAGATGAGGGAGTTATGGGCTTTTTTGCCAACTACATCAGCGGAACGCTAGAATTAGCACTTTTGATTGAGAATAATAAAAAGTAGTAATCCACTTTCTAGAGTAGCTCCCGATTTATCCAGTGGCTTAACACGTATAATCCCCACACATGCTGTTTAAATTTTCCTCTGCGTGCTAGTTGAAGATACTTTTCGATCTCATCGGGTTGAAAAAGTCCCGTTTTAGCATTTACTTCACTAATCAAATCAATTTTTCCCGAGGCAATCAGCCACTCCATGTACGGATTAGCAAATCCTTTTTTCTTTCGATTCAAAATCGTATTGCTGAGATACTTTTGTCCAACCTGTTTAAGCAAGTATTTCGTCCCACCCTCACCTATTCGTAGTTCGGGTGAAATCGAAAAAACATTCTCCGCTAATTTGTGATCCAAAAACGGAGTGCGTGCTTCGAGCGTATGGGCCATTGATACCCGATCGAGTTTTGTCAAAAAATGCTCCCCTACAAACAGTTTTAGATCAATCGCACTGTACCACTGCGCCGGATGTGTGTGAACACTTTTTTCAAAGTTTTTTCGATACGGTTCCAAAAAACGCAGCGATTCGTTATCGCGGACATTGCGTCGCAGTAAAAGATTTTGTTGTAAGTCGGTAAACTTTTCTCCCGATGTGCGAAACAAAAGCGTATCGTCAAAAACACGTTTATACCACTCCCACTCTCGGTTCATCGAAAAATTGCTGTGAAAGTACTTTTTGAGCCAATTCTTATGCTGCAGCGATGCCGCTTTTTCAATGTCTAGGTATTCAAAATATTGCCGATACCCTAAAAAAAGTTCATCAGATCCCTCGCCGCTTAAAACAACTTTGTGCCCCTCTTTGGCTATTGCTTCAAACAACAGATACAGTGGCACTGCAGCAGGATCATTCAGAGGCTCATCCATATGATCAAGCACCGTGTCCAAACTGCCAATAAAATCATTTTTGCTGATAACGACTTCGGTATGTTCCAGCCCTAACTCTTTTACGCTCTCTCTCGCATTCGCACGCTCGTCGTAGCCACTGTATTCATCGTATCCCAGTGTATAAGTCGGCAGCTTTTTTCCCTGACTTGCAGCGATGGCGCAAATCAATGCACTGTCAATACCGCCTGAGAGCAATGCCGCCGTAGATTGGTGAGAGTCCAATCGCATCGCAATCGATCGGTGAAGCTCTCGTTCAATAATCTCAAATGCTTCATCATAATTGGTAATTTTAGACGATGGGGTATCTAATAAATCATAATAACGATGCTTGCGTACCATCCCTTTTTCAAAACAAAGCCACTCCCCCGATTCGAGTTTTTCAATTCCCTGATAAAACGTATGAGGTGGCGCAGGAGCTAAAAAACTGAGGTATGAACGCATTGCATCTTCATTCATGGTCACTGTTTGCAGAAAAGGCTTAATCGCTTTAATCTCTGAACCAAAGATAAATGCTTCATTTGTCCGATGATAAAACATCGGCTTCTTCCCAAACCGATCCCTCACCAAATAAAGCTTCTCACCATCAAAGAGGGCAAAAGCAAACATACCCTCAAATCGCTGTATACAATCAATCCCCCATCGCTCATACGCCGCCAAAATCACCTCAGCATCACTGTGTGTTCGCCAATGAAACCCTTCAAGCTCAGCACGTAACTGCATATGATTGTAAATCTCTCCATTAAAACTAAGCATTAGTCCTTTGCGACGCATGGGCTGATGAGAACGCTCATGGGTATCAGTGATGGAAAGGCGCTGATGAGCCAAAAAAAGCCCTTCTTTCTCCACTATTCCACAATTATCACGTCCACGATGACCCAATGTGGCGAGAGCCGCACGTGCTTTTTGCGGTGAATATTCCCCGATGATTCCAAAAACACCGCACATCAGCAAACATCCTTATAAAATGCTACCGTGCAATCCTCTTTGTAATACCCAGTTCGAAATTTCATACGTGCACCCAAATGATTCCCCAATGCCTCAATCTGATTTCTTTGCAAATAATTATAGGTCTTCGAGGTATCTTCGCCTTCTAAAAAATTAAAAATAATCCCTCCGGAAGATGCATCGTAACAGCGACGTATAAATCGATGTGCCTCGTAACGGGTCAAAATATTCAGCGCACCGCTACAGAGGTAAAAGTCCCCCTCCACCAAGGTGTCATTGAGTATGTCACATTGATAAATGCTCTTTCCTGTGCGTATCTGCGCTTCGTATACCATCACCTCAAGTGCATCCAATCCAATATACTCTATGGACGCTCTTTGTTCTTCACTCATGTACCAATACAAATCCCCAAACCCACATCCGGCATCCACAATCTCTTTCGCATCGGATGGCAAAAGCGCCAATAGTTGCTTAAAACGTATTTCCTGCGCTTGGCGCGAATGCCAATGAACCCCCCGCGCATTCAAGCCATATTCTGTGATTGAAGCATGATAAAAAGTAGTATTATCAACACGGCTCATTTACGGACTCTTTTTTTAGTCTAATTATACTTTATTAGATGATTTCTACTATATTATGCTAATATTTCATACAAAATCATACCGTTTACAACTAAAGAAAGTTTATTTTTTGATGCATTCAAGTATAACCTTCATATGATTTAATCACTAAAAAACCTTAACAAGGAATTCATTAATGTATCTCTTTACCAGTGAAGTAGTCAGCCCAGGCCATCCCGATAAATGTGCCGATATCATTGCGGACAGTATCGTAGATCGCCTTATAATCGGTGATTCTAAAAGCCGTGTGGCAAGTGAAGTATTTGTTGCTGGGAAACATGTCATCATCGGTGGAGAAGTAACCTCGGCTACTGAGCTTAGTATTGACGGATACAAGCAAATCGTCATCGATGCCCTCAAAAAAATCGGCTATGATGGCAATCCCAACTTTACGAGAGAAGAATGTCTTCACCCAGATGATGTAGAGGTACAAGTTCTTCTTAACCGCCAAAGCCCTGACATTAATCAGGGTGTCGATCAAGATGACGGTGAAACGGGTGCGGGTGATCAAGGGATCATGTTCGGTTATGCCGATAGTGAAACAGCCAACTATATGCCAAGCGCGATCACCTATGCTCGTATGCTTATGGAAAAAGTCTATCATTACGCTCTTGCTCATCCACACAAGCTTGGTGTGGATATAAAAACACAAGTTACTATGGATTATGGGGTCAAAGATAATTTTGAAAACTGCAATCCACAACATATCCATACGATAGTTGTCTCTGCTCCATGTGTTCATACGATGAATATTGAACAGGTACGTGAACTAATCATGGAACTTATTCTCGATACTGGTCTTCCAACCCAACTGTTTGATCCAAAAACATGCATCATTCACATCAATCCAACCGGAAAATATGTTTCGCACTCCAGCCTTCACGATAGCGGTCTAACAGGACGTAAACTCATCGTGGACAGCTTTGGTGGCTATGCCCCTATCGGTGGCGGTGCTCAAAGCTCAAAAGACTATACAAAAGTCGACCGATCAGGTCTCTATGCAGCACGTTGGATCGCTAAACATATCGTAGCTGCAGGACTAGCCAAAAAATGTGTCGTACAAATCTCATATGCCATCGGTGTTGCAAAACCCACCTCTGTCGCTGTAGACACTTATGGTACTTCAATCGAGGGTTTGAATGATGATATTCTCTCACAGTTTGTAATGGATAATTTTTCTCTAACTCCTAATTGGATCACTCGTAAATTTAATCTTGACCACCCTAGCGAAGAGACATTCTTATACGCTGATGTTGCCAGTCGTGGGCAAGTAGGTCAAAGTGATTACCCATGGGAAAAACTGGATGAAATAGATAAGTTTGAGGTTCTTCGTTAAATGAAAATTTCTATTATTGGGACAGGCTATGTAGGGTTGGTTAGCGGTGTATGCTTTGCAGAACTAGGTAATACTGTTATATGCGTAGACATTGACCAAGAAAAAATCAATAACCTTCAATCCGGGATCATCCCAATTTATGAACCTGGTTTAGAAGCGATGGTGTTAGAAAATCATACCAATGGAACACTACGATTTACAACTGATATTGCCGAGGCTCTTGAACAAAGTGATATCTGCTTCATTGCAGTTGGTACGCCGCAAGATGAAGATGGCAGTGCTGATTTACAATATGTTTTAGCTGTTGCAAAAAGCATTGGAAAACACATGATTCATTCTATGACCATTGTTGACAAATCAACTGTACCCGTAGGTACGGCTGAGAAAGTACGATCAACAATACAAGCTGAGCTTGATCAGCGAAAAAAATCTTTTCTTTTTGATGTGGTTTCTAATCCGGAATTCCTCAAGGAAGGGGCAGCTATCAAAGATTTTATGCATCCAGATCGTGTTATTATCGGTGCTGAAAATCAAAAGTCTTTTGATACAATGCATAGGTTATATCAACCTTTTATGGCTAAAAATGACCGATTCATTACTATGGACACCCGTAGCGCAGAGATGACAAAATATGTTGCAAATGCAATGCTTGCAACAAAAATAAGTTTTATGAACGAAATGGCAAATATCTGTGAACGGGTTGGCGCAGATATTAATCAGGTTCGTCATGGAATTGGAAGCGATAGCCGAATCGGATATAGCTTTATTTATCCAGGATGCGGTTATGGCGGAAGCTGTTTTCCAAAGGATGTTCAGGCATTAGCCCGTACTGCTAAAGACAATGGGTATACCCCACTAATACTCAATTCTGTAGAAGCCGTAAATTACGCCCAAAAACATGTTATAGCCGAAAAAATCGTCAAATGCTTTGGTGAAGATCTATCAGAGTGTACATTTGCCATCTGGGGGCTTGCTTTCAAGCCTGAAACTGATGATATGCGTGAAGCAAGCTCAATAACAATTATTTCAGAATTAACCAGACGCGGCGCAAAAGTTCAAGTATACGACCCAAAAGCCATGAATGAAGCTAAAAAATATTACTTCAAAAGTAACAAACATGTTAGCTATACTGATAACAAGTATGATGCTTTAAATGATGCGAATAGCCTTATTATCATTACTGAATGGAAAGAGTTCCGCAGCCCAAATTTTGATGAAATTAAACTACGATTGAAAAAACCTATGATATTTGACGGACGAAACCAGTACAGCAAGACACAGATGGAAGATTTAGGATTTTCATACATCCAGATAGGAGTCAAATAATATGTTGAAGTTTGCTTTAGTAGGATGCGGAAGAATTGCTAAACGTCATGGTGAATTACTTGGCTTAAGTCAGATCACTAATGCTTCCTTGGTAGCTGTTTGTGATATTGTTGAAGAAAAAGCAAAAGAAATTGCAAATCAATATAATGTTCCATATTTTACAGATATGGATCTGATGATGACTTCTATGGATATAGACGTTATTTCCGTTTTGACTGAAAGTGGTTATCATGCCCAACATGTTATAAACTTGGCAAAATACGGCAAGCACATAATTGTAGAAAAGCCAATGGCTTTGACATTAGATGATGCCGATGCAATGATTGCTGCTTGTGACGCATATGGATGCAAACTGTTTGTAGTTAAACAAAATCGTTTTAATGTTCCTATTATGAAGCTTAGAAAGGCAGTTGAAGCAAAACGTTTTGGTAAACTCGTAATGGGTACAATACGCGTCAGATGGTGTAGAGATCAGCATTATTATGATCAGGCCAACTGGAGAGGAACATGGGCGTTAGATGGCGGTGTCTTGACAAATCAAGCAAGTCATCATGTTGATCTTTTAGAGTGGATGATGGGTGATGTTGAATCAGTATTTGCCAAGAGCATGACTGCATTAGTAAATATTGAAGCCGAAGACACTGCTGTCGTCATACTTAAGTTCAAAAATGGTGCTTTAGGTATGATAGAAGCCACTACAGCAGTTAGACCAAAAGATTTAGAAGGCTCCATGACAATAATGGGAGAAAATGGAACCGTTGAGATAGGCGGTTTTGCCGTTAATAAAATGTTACACTGGAACTTCCAAAATACTTTACCTGACGATGAAAATATTATGGAAAAATATTCTGTGAATCCACCTAATGTATACGGATTTGGACATCATGCATATTATGAGCATGTTGTTGATAGCATTTTAAACTCAAAAAAACATCTTGTAGATGGTTTGGCTGGTCGCAAAAGTATTGAGCTGATCTCTGCAATTTATGAATCTATCGAAACAGGTCGAGAAGTTTTTTTAAGATTTCAACCAAAAAAATGCAAATTAGGACAAAAATAAGTGAACATGCCAACACTGTATCAGTCAAAAATCATTGATGTCGATTTTGGGGAAAACGTTACTATTATTGAACCAACAAATATCTACGGATGTCAAGTTGGCAACGACACATTTATAGGTCCATTCACTGAAATACAAAAAAATGTAAAAATTGGCGAAAACTGTAAAATACAATCCCACACATTTATTTGTGAACTCGTTACCATAGGTGACAATACCGTTGTAGCACATGGAGTGATGTTCATCAATGATTTATTTGCAACAGGAAAACCAGCAAATGGGGATAAGAAATTATGGAAAAGTACACAAATTGGGAATAATGTATCCATAGGTTCAAATTCAACAATTTTACCAGTATCTATTTGTGACAATGTAGTAATAGGTGCTGGTTCAGTGGTAACAAAGAACATTAATGAAGCTGGCATTTATGTAGGAAATCCAGCTAAAAAGATTCGGAGCTTGTCAGTATGATTCAATTCTTGGACTTAAAAAGTCAATATGACAGTATAAAAAATGAAATAGACCTAGCTATTAAAAATGTAATCTCTGAGTCAGCTTTTATAGGGGGGAAATATGTTGAAAAATTTGAAGAAGAATTTGCAACTTATCAGGAAGCAAAGTTTTGCATAGGTGTAGGAAATGGAACAGACGCGCTTGAGATTGCTATAGAAGCACTTAAGTTACCTATGGGAGGTGAAATTATTGTTCCAGCAAATAGCTTTATTGCCTCTAGCGAATCTGTATCTAGAAGTGGCCATAAAGTTGTGTTTTGTGATTGCGATCCAAATAATTACACCATCTCAATATCAAGCCTAAAATCCAAGATTACCCCTAATACAAAAGCCATTATTGCCGTCCATCTTTATGGCCATCCATGCGATATGGATCCACTTCTTGAAATTGCAAAAAAGCACGATCTCAAAATCATAGAGGACTGTGCACAAGCTCATGGAGCAGAGTATAAAGGCAAAAAAGTGGGTGCAATTGGCAACATTGGAACTTTCAGTTTTTACCCTGGGAAAAATCTCGGTGCCTATGGAGACGGTGGAGCTATTGTAACAAATGATGATAATTTAGCTAAAAGATCCAGAATGATTGCGAACCATGGTCGCATAGATAAATACAACCACGAATTTGAAGGTCGAAATTCCAGATTAGATGGCCTTCAGGCTGCAATATTATCTGTTAAACTAAAGCATCTAGATAGTTGGACAGATGCTAGGATTAAAATCGCAAATTTTTATCTTGAAAATTTAAAAGATATTAATGATATTGTCTTACCAATAAAAGAAGATTGGGCAAAGCAAGTTTATCATCTATTTGTAATACGGACTAAAAAAAGAGATGAATTACAGCGGTATTTAAAAGATAATGATATCTCTACTGGAGTCCATTATCCTATATCTTTACCCAAACTGAAAGCATACAATTATGCTGATCAAGGTAGTGAAGAATTTTTTGCTAATAGTAGCGATGATGAACTATTGAGTTTACCAATTGGCGAGCATTTGAGTGAAGATGATTTAAATAATATCGTTACAATCATGAAAAAAATTAAGTATTAAAATGGATAATACTTTAGCCCTGCTGAGTAGAGATCAAGAGCTTTTCGCCTCAGATATGAAGTATTTTGCAAAGGAATTATCTGAAATTGTGTCTTCTTCCACATTTTTGGTCATCGGCGCTGCTGGATCTATTGGGCAAGCAGTTACCAAAGAGATATTCAAACGTAACCCAATGAAACTACATGTGGTTGATATCAGCGAAAATAATATGGTCGAATTAGTCCGAGATATCCGTAGTTCATATGGATATATCGACGGAGATTTTCAAACTTTTGCCCTTGATATAGGTTCCACTGAATACGATGCGTTTATCCAGGCAGATGGACAATTTGATTACGTCTTAAATCTTTCTGCTCTCAAACATGTACGAAGTGAAAAAGACCCTTTTACTCTTATGCGGATGATAAACGTTAATATTTTTAATACCGATAAAACACTGCAACAATCAATCCACAAAGGGACAAAAAAATATTTTTGCGTTTCCACTGACAAAGCAGCCAATCCTGTCAATATGATGGGTGCGAGTAAGCGGATCATGGAGATGTATTTAATGCGCAGAAGTCGGGAGATTACTATTTCCACTGCACGTTTTGCTAATGTTGCATTTAGTGACGGTTCACTTCTACATGGATTCAATCAACGGATACAAAAACGCCAACCTATCGTCGCGCCAAATGATATTAAACGCTATTTTGTTACACCACAGGAATCCGGTGAATTGTGCCTTATGTCGTGTATTTTCGGTGAAAATCGCGACATATTTTTCCCAAAACTTAGCGAAGCACTTCACCTCATCAGCTTTGCCGATATTGCAGTAAAATATCTTAAAAATTTAGGATATGAACCATACATTTGCCAAACAGAGGGTGAAGCAAGGGAACTTGTAAAAACCTTACCGAATCAAGGTAAATGGCCATGTCTTTTCACAACCAGCGACACAACAGGAGAAAAAGATTTTGAAGAATTTTTTACCGATAATGAGATATTGGACATGGAAAAATTTCAAAATCTTGGTGTCATAAAAAATGAACCTGATTATGATGAGTCAAAACTAAATAATTTCACAAATGAAATTAATCAAATGAAAAATATGCAAACATGGACTAAAGATCAAATAGTTGGACTTTTTTTTGAAATGATCCCCAATTTTGGCCATAAGGAAACCGGGAAATACCTCGATGGGAAAATGTAATGAATTATGAATTTGTTACACAATTCATCAAGCAAACTTTTAATACAGATCAATTTATACCGCTTCATGAACCCCGTTTTATCGGTAATGAAAAAGACTATTTAAACGAATGTATCGACTCTACATTCGTTTCAAGCGTAGGAAAATTTGTAGATCAGTTTGAAAGAGAATTTGCTCATACAGTTGGAGCCAAATACGCGATTGCTACTGTCAATGGAACAGCCGCTTTGCATATCGCGTTGCTCTTAGCCGGAGTACAAAAAGATGACGAAGTAATCACCCAACCACTTACTTTTATAGCTACTGCCAATGCCATCAGCTATATCGGAGCAACACCTGTTTTTGTGGATGTCGATCTTGATACCATGGGTCTTAGCCCACTGTCACTAAAATGCTTTTTGAAGCAGTACTGTGAAATTGTAGAAGACAGATGTATCAACCGCATAAATGGAAAAATCATTAAAGCATGTGTCCCTATGCACACATTCGGTCACCCATGCCGTATTGATGAAATCAAATCTATTTGTGATGAATGGCATATTGCTTTAGTTGAAGATGCAGCAGAATCTCTTGGAAGTTATTACAAGAAAAAACATACTGGGACATTTGGATGTGTTGGGGCATTTAGTTTCAACGGAAACAAGATCATCACCAGTGGTGGCGGCGGTGTCATCGTTACTGATGATGAAATTTTGGCAAAACGAGCCAAACATATCACGACTACAGCAAAAATCCCTCATAAATGGGAATATGTACATGATGAAATCGGGTACAACTATCGTCTCCCCAACCTCAATGCGGCACTTCTTTGTGCTCAATTGGAAAATTTAGGAAAATTTTTAAAAAACAAACAAGAATTGGCTTCTATCTATGAACGCTTTTTTGCAGATACTTCCATCGCATTTATCAAAGAACCGCAGAATGCTTACTCTAATTACTGGTTGCAATCTATTCTTCTAGAAAACCGAGAGCAAAGAGATGAATTCCTCACCTATACCAATGAAAACGGTGTAATGACACGACCGATTTGGACACTTATGACGAAACTTGAAATGTTTAAAGAATGTCAACATACCAATCTAAGTAATGCCCTATTACTCGAAGATCGCATCGTCAATATTCCAAGCAGTGTGCGGCTATGAAAACAGACATCCTCCTTATTGGCGGCGGTGGACATTGTAAATCCCTTATTGACGTCATAGAAATGGAGGGTTCATTTACCATTGCCGGTATCATCGATCAAAAAGAACGGATTGGAGAAAAAATACTTGGCTACGAAATTATCGGATGTGATGAAGATCTCGAAAAGATATTCAATGACATTAAATACGCCATAATAGCTGTTGGACAAATAAAATCTCCCAATATACGAATAAGACTTTGGGAACGGTTAAAAATAATCGGCTTTGAGACACCTTCAATTATTTCACCAAGAGCATATGTCTCAAAGCACGCAAAAATTGGGATCGCCACTGTAATAATGCATGATGCACTTGTTAATGCAAACACAATAATTGGGGACAACTGTATTATCAATTCTAAATCTCTTATTGAACACGACGCTCAAATCGCTGATCACTGCCATATTTCAACAGGAGCTATCGTCAATGGTGGAACAATTGTATGCGAAGGAACTTTTTTTGGAAGTAACGCTGTTGCGAAAGAGTCCATTACTATTGGACCAAGATCATTTATTAAAGCTGGTAGTCTTGTCAAATGAGCAAAAAAATTGCATTTTTAACAACTATTTTTCCTATTAATGACGAATTTCTTACAGACTGTTTTGACTCCCTAGAACAACAAACATTTAAAAAATTTGACATTATCGTCGTTAATGATGGATATCAAAAATTCGATACGATTAAGAAAAAATACATAAACCTAAACATTATTGAATTGCCCTACAAGAACACGCCTTCCAAGAATAGGGAATATGGCATTAATTATGTCAAAACAATGGGCTATGACATTGTTATATTTGGTGATACTGATGATTATTTTGAAAAAAATAGAATTGAAAAGTCAATTGAGCTGTTAAAGGCCCATGATATTGTTGTAAATGATCTCTCTTTATTTAATACTCATGGCATTTACAATCGCCAATATTTATCCAATAGGATCAGCAATCATACAATCATTGATTTTGCTTTTATTCTTGAAAAAAATATTTTTGGGTTATCAAATACCGCCATTAAGTTAGACCTGATAGATTCTGTTGACTTTGATCCTAGCCTCATTGCTGTTGATTGGTATTTTTTTTCTCTTCTTTTATTAAAAGCAAAAGATGCCATTTTCACCAATGAAACACAAACTTTTTATCGACAATATTCAGACAATACCATTGGAATAGGTGAAATAACACTAAAAAGCATATATAATATGCTAAAAGTTAAAAAAATACACTATGGTTTAATGCAAAAACATCATTATTATTATGAAGAACTATATAACAAGGTTATAAAATTAGATAACACGAAAAATTTCTCTAATTTGAGTACTTTTACGATCAACTACCCATTTTGGTGGGAATTAAATACATAAATATAAAGGCTTGTTCATGGCAATGCAATTAACAGCTACAAAAAAAGTTTTCAATTTTTGTACTCCTTACATCATTGCGGAATTAGGTTCCAATCATAATGGTGATATGGAACTCGCAAAAAAAATGATTTTAGAAGCAAAAGATGCGGGAGCCGATTGCGTAAAATTTCAAAGCTGGTCCAAAGATACTATTTTTGCACGAAAAAAATACGATGACAACTATTTTATTGCCGATGACTATCGTGATCGCAGTGATTATACACTAGAAGAAATTGTAGAAGCTTATTCTATTTCCGAAGAAGAGCTTCTGGAAATGAAAGAATTTGCTGATGGAGTTGGCATTGACTGTACTTCGACACCATTTAGCAAAAAAGAAGCCGATTTTCTTGTCAACAGACTCCATACGCCATTTATCAAAGTCGCTTCTATGGATTTAAATAACTATCCCTTTTTAGAATACCTAGCTAAAAAAGGGAAGCCGATGGTGATTGCCACGGGATTAAGTGAATTGTATGAAATCGACAAAGCAATTAAAACGATTGAAAATACAGGAAATACAAATATTGTCATCCTCCATTGTGTTTCAACCTATCCTCCAGAAGACAAAGATGTCAACCTTAACAACATAAAAACCCTCATGAGAGCGTATCCTGAATACCCGGTAGGATTTTCCGATCATACGCTTGGTACCACTATCCCATTAGCCTCAGTGGCATTGGGCGCATGTTTAATCGAAAAGCATTTTACCTTGGACAAAAATATGGAAGGGTGGGATCACAAAGTGTCTGCTACCAAAGATGAAATGCAACAGATTGTAGAGGGTTCAAAAAGAATTTCGGAAGCGATGGGGTCCTTTAGAGTCAGTGCAACAGAAAGTAATGAGAAAAAAAGAGAATTTAGAAGAAGTATTGTCCTAACAAAAAATCTGAACGCAGGAGACATCATTCAAACAGATGACATAGACTATAAAAGACCTGGCGGAGGATTTGATCCAGAAATGAGTAATTTTCTCATTGGAAGAACGGTTAATAAAGATCTACCATATGATCACATTCTAACAAACCAAGATTTAGTATAGGATAATGCATGAATATTAAAGAAGAAGAAATTCGACCTATTGTCATATCAAACTACAATAGAGAAGTTTTATATTATGAAGACATAGAGTTATTTCATAGTAAATTTAACAATGATTTGAATATAACAAAAAGTTGTATTGCCTGTAGCAGTATGCAAAATCATGTTATTTTTAAGAAGGATGGTTTCGATTTCAGTAAATGTAGTGATTGTGACACTGTATATGTTTCATCTAGACCAACTGACACCCAGTTATCATGGTGGTATACTCATTCAAAATCACAACTTCATTCAGTGGAAATTTTAAACTCTACACAAAATGCTCGAAGTGGTATGTATGAAAGAAGAGTAGATCTATTTTTAAAAAGGATTGATGCTGATGTTAAGACCTTTTTAGAGATAGGAACAGGTAACGGACAATTACTTGAAATAATACAAAAAAAAATAAAAGATTCATATGTCAAAGGAATCGATTTAAATCCACAAGCTGTTAAGGCTTGCCACGACAAGGGAATTGATTGCGATATTCTCGATATTAACAATATGTCAGAGAAAATAAATGAAAAATATGATGTCATAATGGCATTCGAAGTCTTAGAACATTTGCCTGATCCACAAGAATCTATAAAAAATATTTTTGATACATTAAATAAAAATGGAATCTTTTACGGAACGTTACCTAACTATCACGGTTACGATTTCCTTGAAATAGGTCAAATTTATCGAAATCTATTTGCACCTACACATTTAAATTATTTTAATCCAAAATCATTGGAAATATTACTTAAACAAAGTGGATTTAAAGAAGTTGAGATTTTTACTGACGGTATTCTTGATGTAAATTTAGTTGAAAATTATAATAAATCAAAGAAAATTAAGTTGTCTGAGTTTTGGACAATGATTTATGAGGACAATAAATATCAAGATTTTTTAAGTCAATTTCAGGATTTGTTATCAAAACATAAATTATCTGGCAATATGACCTTTATTGCTAGAAAGTAATTTATGGTAGCTATAATACCGGCCAGAGGCGGTTCAAAAGGACTACCTGGCAAAAATATAAAAGATTTACTGGGTAAGCCCATGATAGCTTATACTATAGAAGAAGCTTTAAAGTCTAAATATATTACGGATATAATAATTTCAACAGACTGTAAAGAAATAGAGGAAGTTGCTATTAAGTATGGTGCAAAAAGTTTATTTTTAAGACCTGAGTATTTAGCATCTGACACTGCAAAAGTAATTGATAATTATATCTACACTATTGATAGACTAAATAGCGAGTTTGGATATAAGATAACAAATTTTGTTGTACTTCAGCCAACTTCACCGCTTAGAACCATAGAAGATATAGATGGAGCCGTTAAGTTGTTTAAGGAAAAAAATGCAGACAGCGTGGTTAGTTATACAGAGGAGTATCATCCAATAGAGTGGCATAGATATATTGCAGATGATGGCAAATTTGAAAATATATTTGAAGAAAAGTTACTCAATAGGCAAGATATTAAAAAAAGTTACTTTCCAAATGGTGCGGTATTTGTATTTAATTACGATTTAATTAAACAAAATAAATATTATAGTAAGAACTCTTACGCTTATATCATGCCAAGATCTAGATCTATCGATGTAGATACTATAGACGATTTTGAATTAGTCGCGTATTATATGTCTAAGAATATTCAAAAGGAGCTTTGAAAATGATGACTTATTGCAAAAAGTGCATTACTCCGACCACAAGACCTGGGTTAACATTGGATCAAGAAGGGATTTGCCAAGGCTGTAGATATTTTGAAACTCATGGTGATATTAATTGGGACAAACGCACTGCTGAATTGCATTCTATTATTAATTGGGCTAAAGAAAAAGCAACTTCGACCGAGTATGATGCAATTATATCTGTTAGTGGTGGCAAGGACAGTCTAAGACAAGCTTTATATGCGAGAGATAAACTTGGCTTAAATGTATTATTGGTTTCAACTAGATACCCTCCAGAAAAAGTCACAGAGGTAGGAGCAAGAAATTTAAACAATCTTGTGAACTTAGGATTTGACATAATTACGATTACACCAAATCCAGAAATATATAAAAAATTAATGAAGAAATGTTTTTATGAATACGGAAATATATACAAGGCAAGTGAAAGCATTCTTTATGCAAGTGCACATAAAATAGCAATATTATTTAAAATACCTTTAATTTTATTAGGAGAAAATGGCTCCTTAGTTTATGGGGACAAAGCATCCGCTGAAGACGGTGGGATTGCTAAAAATATTAGAAATTTAAATACAATTGGCGGAGGTGATATGTCAATTTATATTGATAATAAACTAGAGATAAAAGAATCTGACCTTTATGCATTCGAAATTCCGTATTATAAGGATGATGATTTAAAAGTTGTATACCTTGGATACTATATAAAAGACTTTTCCCAAATTACTAATGCTGTATATGCGATGGCACATGGTCTTGATTATATACATGAGCCCTTAAATAAATTAGGAACAATATATAATTTTGGACAAACAGATACTGATTTTATGCCTATGAATCAGCTTATAAAATTTTATAAATTTGGTTTTGGAAAGGCATCAGAAGATTTGTCAGAATTAATCAAACTAGGGATTATGACTAGAGAAACTGCTATTGAATTAGCTAAAATGCTAGATGGTAAATGTGATCTAAAATATATTCTAATGTTCTGTGATTATATTGGCATCGATGAAAAAGAGTTTTGGAAGATTGTCGAACAATATAGAAATCATACAATTTGGAAAAAGAATCTAGACGGTCATTGGGAGTTAGATA
The DNA here is from genome assembly GCA_030694265.1 of Sulfuricurvum sp. Classification (GTDB taxonomy): domain Bacteria; phylum Campylobacterota; class Campylobacteria; order Campylobacterales; family Sulfurimonadaceae; genus Sulfuricurvum. The sequence continues at coordinate 65,886 of JAUXYP010000002.1, read as the reverse complement.
GTGAATTTTATCAATAAAGATATACTAGTTTTAAATATTGGAATTGGCAACATCCAGTCTGTTGTAAATGCAATAAATCATACAGGTCGTAGCTGTGTCACAGGTAGTAGTAAAATTGACATAGACGCCGCAAAAGTAATTATTTTTCCTGGAGTCGGTGCATTCGGCGAAGCTGTAAAGTTATTAAAAAATCTTGGTATATTTGAATATCTAATAACAAAACTCTTAGATAAAGATATATATTTCCTTGGTATATGTCTTGGGATGCAGTTATTATTTGAAAAATCTTACGAGCATGGAACACATCAGGGCCTTGCTTTATTAGAGGGAAGTATAATGAAGATGGATTTCGCAGAAACTCTTCCTCATGTGGGATGGAATAATATTGATGTATCTAGCAACTCTACTTTATTTTATAATATAGAGGAAAGTAGTGATTTTTATTTTGATCATAGTTATAGTGCAGTTTGTGATTCATCCATAGTTTCATCTTTTGTAGATTATAGTGGCAAAAAAGTTGTAGCAAGTGTAGAAAAAGATAATATTTTTGGAGTGCAATTTCATCCTGAAAAAAGTCAGTTTCTTGGTCTCAAGATAATAGACAATTTTCTCAAAAAGGCTCAAAGTGCTTAAAAAAAGAGTTATTGCAGCGATAATGGTTAAAGATGGCTTAGTGGTTCAATCGATTGGTTTTGAAAGATATCTTCCTGTGGGAAAAATTGATATCGCAATAGAATTTTTAGAACACTGGGACGTGGATGAAATAGCTATTATTGATATTGGTGCTACAAATAACGGAAATAATATAGATTTTAATAGCATAAAGAAAGCTTCAAAAAAATGTTTTTTGCCCATTAGTGCAGGCGGGGGGATTGATAATATCGATACTGCCAGAAATATTTTGGCTAGTGGTGCTGACAAAATTATTATTAGTAGTGCTGCTTTTACAAAGCCTAGCTTTATTTCTGAATGCTCCGAAATATTTGGAGATCAGAGCATAGTTGTATGTTTGGATATTAAAAAAATGGACAATGGCGAATATAGATGTTTTACACATAGTGGAACTATAGATACCAATATTTCAGCAATAGAATTTATAGAAAAAAATCAAAATTATGGAATTGGAGAAATCTTAATTAATTCGATTGATCAGGATGGAAGTAAAAAAGGCTATGACATTGAGCTTGTTAAGTTAATCCAAAATATTGCTACTGTACCCGTAATCGCTATGGGAGGGGCTGGAAGCTTTGAGCATATGTCTCAAGTATTTAAAGAAACAGGCATCAGCGCGGTCGCAGCAGGAAATATATTCCATTTTGTTGAACATAGTACAGCCATTGCTAAAGCATACCTCAAAAACTCGGATATACCGATCAGGAAAAGTCATATACTCGATTATACGGGTCATATTTTTGATGAATTTTGCCGAGTAACACCATATAAATTCGTGGATGCAATATGAGAGTTTGCAAAAGATGTTTATATTCAGAAAATCACCCGTTAAATATTACTTTTGATAAAGATGGAGTATGTAGTGGGTGCAGAATACATGAAGAAAAAGACTCTCTTGATTGGGGTGAAAGAGAAGCTAAACTATTAAAAATTCTTCAATACTATAGAGGTAAAAGTAAGAAAAATTATGATTGCATAATCCCCGTAAGTGGTGGAAAAGATAGTTATTTCATAGTTGACTTAGTAAAAAATAAATATAAAATGCGACCCCTCTTGGTATCTTACAATAAACAATATAATACCAAAACTGGGATAAGAAATTTACAGTATTTAAAAACCATTTTTGAGTGTGATTGTATTGAAAATACGATAAGTCCTACTTTTTCGAAAAAATTGGTTAGGCATACATTAGAAAAAATGGGAAGTATATATTGGCATAATCACCTAGGAAGTACCACATTTCCTGTTCAAATTGCAGTCAAGCTTAAAATTCCACTAATTATTTGGGGTGTTCATCAAGGCATAGATCAAGTCGGAATGTTTTCCCATACAGATGAAGTGGAGATGACCAGAAAGTATCGTAAAGAACATGATTTGATGGGCTATGAAGCTGAAGATATAATTTCAGAAAAAGATGAAATATGTGAGCGGGATATGGCCAAGCATTTTTATCCATCAGACAAAGAGATCGAAACTATTGGAGTTAGAGGTATTTATCTTGGCAATTATATAAGATGGGATTCTAAACTACAGCATGAAGAGATGATAGCAAAATATAATTATGAAACTATGTTGCAAACAAGAACATTCAATCCATATGACAATGTAGATTGCTTTATGTACTCAGATTTACATGATTATATTAAATTTATAAAACATGGATTTGGGAAAGTGACTGATCATGTTACTAGAGAAATAAGATTAAATCATTTAAGCAGACAAGATGGGTTAAACTTGATTGACAGTTATCAGCTTGTTCCCCCTAAATATTTAAACAAGTTTTTAGATTGGAGTGGTCTTTCAGAGAAAGAGTTTTTGGATAAACTAAAGCCATTTAATAAACTAGCAAGATTAAACTTGAATGAACCTACTCTAAAAATGCCTTTAAAAGAAGATGTAAAGAATATTTCATCTATTCTCAGTCAAAAAGAATATACAATCAATTCTCGTGCAAGTTTAAATGAAGATAAATTTCTCTTATTTGATAAGGGCTATATTAATAAAATTAAAGGGAACTAAGTAAAAACTATGAAATATAATCAATTAATCCTTAGTGAGAAAACCACCTTGGAAGAGGCAATAGAACTATTGGATAAAAATAATATTTTTGGTTTGCCAGTTGTCGACACATACAACAACTTTATAGGACTAATCACTGATTATGATATAAGAAAAGCGGTACTTAATAAAACACTAAACCTGGATTCAATTATAAACAGAACACCTTTTATATTAAATAGTTCAATGAGTAAGGCAACTGCTTTAAAAGCTCTACAAAATAATCATAGAAGACATGCCCCGCTAGTTGATGAAAATAATAAACTTGTTGACTTTATATGTTTAGAAGATATTTCAAGTAGGCCGAATAGGGTTGTTATTATGGCAGGTGGCCTTGGGACAAGACTCGGTGATCTTACAAAAGACATTCCTAAACCAATGCTTAAAGTTGGCAATAAACCTATGTTAGAGCATATAATAAATATGTTTACACATCACGGATTTCACAAATTTATATTAAGTGTGAATTATAAATCTGAAGTTATTAAAAGCTATTTTAAAGATGGCCGTGACTTTGGAATAGAGATAGAATATACTGAAGAAACGAAAAGGCTTGGAACAGGAGGAGCGTTAAGCTTAATAAATAGCGATTTACAAGAATCATTTTTTGTCGTAAATGGTGATGTACTATCCTCAATGAATTACCTATCATTACTGAATTTTCATGATACAAGTAAATCACTAGCAACAATGTGTATAGTGAAACATAGTCACCAAATACCTTATGGTGTGATAGAAGTAGACAAGGAAAACAATATAGTAAATATGCAAGAAAAACCAATTAGAGATTTTTTTATTAATACTGGAATTTATATACTTGATCCTCAGGTACTAAGCTATATTCCTAAAAATGAATTTTTCGATTTGCCAAGTCTTTTTGACGCTTTGAAGCGTGAGAATAAAATAATAAAGAGTTATGAAATCATTGAAGACTGGATAGATATTGGGCAAGTAAAAGATTATCAAAATCTGAATGAGAAGTTAAATAATGCTTAAAAAGCACTTCGTAGTGTCTTCTCTATCTAAGCCAAGTGATATTAATAGGAAGACGGCAGTTTTAGATAACTTTATAGCTCTTAATAATCCTGAATTACAAGTGGATAAATTACATAATTGCCCAAGAAACTCATTAACTGATTGGGTAGAATATGAACAAAACATTATAACTCGGCACAAAAGGTATGTAAAAATATTATCTGAGCGGTTAAATCAAATACATAATATTTCAAATAGTGACAAGTATTGGAAGCAAACATTTTATCGTGGATTAAAAAGATATATTTCTTTAGTCTATGAATTTTACAATCAAGTTGAGGAGAGATTTGATCACGACAATCACGATTTTTATCTTTTAGATAATTCGGATTTTTATACACCAATGGACTTAGAAGATTTGCGGACTTATTTATCTTATAGCGATATTGCTAATGAGCAATTATTCGCGATATACGTAAACTTCTATTACCCAAGTTCAGTTGATGACAAAAAAAAATTGATTGATCTAAAAAAGTACCGATCATCTATAAATGAGCCCCATCCATCTTTAGTGAAACAAATAATCTATTATGTTTATAGCAAGATGTCAATCCTTAAACCAAATGTAATATTGCTAGGAGTGGGCTATGCATCTTCTAGAATTCATAGCTTGATATTTAAAAGTAAATTTAAAATTTTTCTTCATAACATGCAACCATTAGATCTTATCAATTCAAATCTCTCAACAGAAAAAAGACAGCTTCTATCGTCATGGCAAAATGACTTTGACAAATTTGATAAATTCTTTTTTAAAACAACTGAAAGTTTCTTCCCTAATATCTTTATTGAAAATTATCTTCAAGCAGCCACATATTATGAGAAGCAAGCGAAACAATATTCATCAGCAAAATATGTCATAAGTGAACTCTGGATTAGTAATAATGCGATGTCTTTTTTAATCGCTCATTTACAAAAAGAAAATAATGTAAAGTTTATCAATTCAGAGCATAGGGGAATGACTCATATTTTTGAAAATAGTGAGTTTAAAGAAACATTAGATTTATGTGATGAATATCTGACAATTGGGTGGTATGATAAACAACTTGACCAAAATTTCAAACTAACTCCAGCAGGGCTTTTAAATGACACAACAAACAATCCAAAAGATCTAAAAGAATATAAGGATAAGATACTTTATATGACAGCGCCAATCTACGCAAAAAGAACTAATTATTTTCATGATAATTTTTTCATGGGTGAAGACTCAAAATATACCTTTGAATTTCAAAAAAGTTTTTTTTCTTCATTAGACAAAAATATTTTTTCTAGAATGATTTACAGAATGGCACCAATAATGAAAGTAAAAGACATCGCTACTTATAATCAAAAAGCTATATTAAAACCATATACTGATTTAATGCACGATGATACAGGCGTATATAGTGGCCTTGACGCAATGTCGAGTTCTAAACTTGTAATAATTGACTATATTGGGAGTGGTTATCTGGAAGCACTTATGAATAATATTCCTACTCTTGTTTTTTTAAACCAGAATGCCTATTTTTCAAAATCTGGTGCCGAATTTTTTAGTGAATTAATAGAGGCAAATATTCTTCATGCTGATCCTATCAAAGCTGCACTTTTTCTAATGGAAATAGAACATGATCCTTTGGATTGGTGGATGTCCGAGAATACACAAAAAGCAAGAAAGTCTTTTATCAATAAGGCGATAGGAGACAAGTGCATTTTAGAAAATATAATTTTAAAGTTAACGAGATAGTTTTTTTTTTAGGAAACATCTAAATGAATATACATAATAGGTATTTTATAACACTTATTTTTACTATTTTACGTGCAGGATTCAATTTTATTGTTTCCATCTATATAGCCCGTTATTTGATGCCTGAAGTGTATGGTAATTATCAATATATCGTCTCTGTCGTTACAGCTCTATTAGTATATGCCAATATTGGAACTGATAAAGCATATTTTACTTTTATTTCCCAACACAAACAAACAATTCAATTTCATTTAATCTATTTATTATGGCAGTTCCTACAAATTTTTGCAATATTAAGTCTTGTATCCTTACTAAATGAGAATATATACCACCTAATTCTTCAACATATTGACAAAAGATTAATGATTGTTGCTATTGTAGCACTCTTTCTTTCAAGCTCTATTCAAACCATGATTACGTATCTATTTGAATCAGTACGTAAAACATATTATGCACAAAGCATCAGCTTATTGATCGCTTGCATACATTTGATTATAATATTATTTTTTATAAAAGAACATATACTAACTATAGAGTTAATTTTCTATGTAATTATTGCCGAGTATTGTGTTTATGTTGTATTAGCATTATTTTTAATGCTAAAAATAAAAGAAAGCCTTTTCTTAGTAACTAATAACAATGCATTTGAATTTAAAAAAAATTGTATTGCCTATTACAATTATAGTAAACCTCTTATCGCACTAATGATTGTGTCATTTTTCTATGTACTTTTCGATAGATGGCTAATTCAAAAATATGTCGGTCCACACGGACAAGCTTTTTTCTCAATATCTGTTCAATTCTCAACGTTAAGTATATTGATAAGTTCCTCTATTTTAAAAATATTTTGGAAAGAAGTTGCAGAAGCCTTTAAGGAAGACAATATTGAAAAAATAAGAAAATATTTCACCTTGATCTCTAATGATATTTTTATTTTCACCTCTGTCATTTCTATTTCACTTTTTTATTTTAGTTCTGAAATAATCCATTTTGTATATGGTGATGCCTACAAGGACTCTCTCCTAGTATTTCAACTCATTATGCTATATACAATTCCACAATCATTAGGTCAGCTATATTCAACATATTACTTGGCAACATCAAAAATGCATTTTTTCACAAAAGTCTCTTTGATTTTTATGTTATTTGGTATACCGCTTGGATTTTTCTTTTTGAGTGATATGGGGTTAGCTCTTGATGAGTCTGGAATCGCATTAAAAATGTTATTAGATAGTATATTATCATCTATGATTTTAGGATATTTTATCTCCAAAGATTTAGAAATTCCTATGTATATTTATAAAAAACTACAAATTTTAGCAGTATGTTTTATAGTGACTTTTTGCTTTTACACAGTATTGACTTACGTTTGTACGAATTTTATTTATCAAGCTGTTTTATTGCTGTTTTTTTATATACTTCCAGTCAGTATTTATCTTTTTATGAAATTAAAAAAGGAGTTATAGCTTGGTTATTTGGCTTATCGGAAAATCCAGTGTGGGAAAAAGTACCGTCGGTAAATATTTAGCAGAACAAATTAAACTATTACATTCTAATACAGTTTTTATGGACGGTGATATCTTCAGAGAGATGATGGGGAATGATTTGGGGCATACCATAGAAGATCGATACAAAAATGCAAAAAGAATTGAAGAATTTTGTGTATATATGGATAGCCAAAAGATTAATGTCGTATTTGCTTTACTCTCTATTTTTCCAGATGTGCAAAAATCAATAAGAGATAGGGTAGAAAACTATTTCCAAGTTTATTTAAAAGCCTCAGATGAGACGTTGAAACAGAGAGATGGCAGAGGTATTTACGATAATAAAAAGGATATAGTTGGGGTAGATATAGATTTCCCAACTCCCTATAAATCAGATTTAACTATTGAAAACAATATAGAAGATGGCTTGTTCCCCGAAGAGATAGCCTCTCGTATTTTTAAAAAAGCTCTTAATGTTCAATGAAATAATTTTATCTCTCGTTTTGATAGAAATTGTATTTTTTATATTTTCACTATATGTAAGAAAAAAGAACCAATGGTATATCATAAACAAAGATAAAAAACCGAAATTTACTAAAGAAATTCTGGAAAAAGTACTTTCAAAAAGCTATGATCGGCTCCTAGGATGGGATAGACAACCAAATACTTCAGGCAATGAAAAAGGGAAATACGGCACAGTTTATTGGAATATTAATGCAGTAGGAGCACGTGATAATTTAGAATACAACCATCAAAAAAGCTTCATATCCCTTTTTGGAGACTCATTTACATTCGCTCGTGAAGTCAACGACAATGAAACATGGGGCTATAAGCTCTCATTACTTACCCAATCAAATGTCCAGAATTTTGGCGTCGGAAATTACGGATTTGATCAAGCTCTCATCAAGTTAAATACAAAATTAAAATCAGAAAATTTCCGACCTGAAATTGTCATCATCGGAGTCGTACCAGATACGATATCACGAATTCTAAGTGTCTGGAAGCATTACTACGAGTATGGAAATATTTTCGGTTTCAAACCAAGGTACGTTTTAGCCGACGGAAAAATAAAACTCATCGATAATATCATTAATAGCAAAGATAAATTTACTACCTATGAAAAATATATTAAGCTGATACAACAATACGATTATTTTTACAAAAATAAATTTTTAAAAGAGATAATCACATTTCCCTACTCACTACACTTCTTTAAAAACTTGAGAAGAAACTTCTCTTTATCAGTTGAAACACTTAAAAAAGGCCAGATCGACGAACCTACTGACTACATTATGAATAAAAATTTAGAATATAGAGTAAATTTATATAAAGATAAAAACAACACAGACCTATTAATTGAAGAATTGAAATTGTTTAAATCCTTAGCAAAAGAGTATAATTTCAAACCATGTATATTAGTGATGCCACAAAAAGATGATGTAAAATATATACAAACTAAAAAAGAGCATTTTTACAAGACTCTTATAGACCATATTCCGGACGATATTATATGTATTGATATATTTGAAAATCTTAAAGAATATTCTTCAGATGAACTAGATTCTCTCTACTCTGAAAAAAGTGAATATGGTGGTCATTATAGCAATAAAGGGAATGAACTTATTTCCAATATCTTATATGAAAAGTTACTAAAGAAGAAGAACGATGCAGAGTGAAAGCATTCAAGAAAAAATCAAAACAAGGAAAAATGCATGAGAAAAGTTTACAGAGCACTGGAAAACAGTGACTATTGGAATCAAAGATGGTCAGATTCTGGAGTTGACAGCGCAAAGTTTGAAAATATGGATATTTATCCGATCAAATATACGCAAATGGTTATAGGGGATAAAGAGCATAAGATATTAGAAGCCGGTTGTGGGGCAGGAAGAGTTTTTTTTCATTATAAACATCTTGGATACAAAATAAGTGGTTTAGAATACAGTCCAATAGCAGTAGAAAATATAAAAAAACAAGACACGGAAGCAGATGTAATTGAGGGAAGCGTCTGTAATATGCCCTACAAAGACGGCGAATTTGATACACTCTTGGCTTTAGGGCTCTATCATAATTTTGAAGATGAACAAATGCTAGAAGATTCGGTAAAAGAAAGCGCCAGAGTATTAAAAACAGGTGGAAGAATCTTAGCATCCGTAAGAGCAGACAATATTGAAAACCGACTCACAGAATACATAGTTCAAAAACAAAATCCGAATAAAGTATTTGATAAATTTCACAAACTGCAATTTTCACTTGACGATATCAAAGCATTATTTGGTAAAAATTCCTTGGAAATTGAAGATGCTTTTTACGCTAGAAACGTTTCATTTCTCTTCAAATTTGACTTATTAAGAAGTAAAGCTCTAAAGAAAAATAGTTTTAACGAACAACAAGCTAGAAGTAAAGGCTTTCAATTGAATATTGTAGGGAAAGCGCTTGATAAATTTTTGAATAAATTTTTTCCTTCCCAATTTTCAAATATCATAATTGTTATTGCCAAAAAAGTGGCTTAAACATATGCCCAGTATATTGTATGAAAAGAGTTTCAATCGCTCTTTCCCACATTTTTTTATTTTATTAGCTCTTAGAAGAAGGTATGAAAGCAAATGTTAACTCTTTCTCTCTCTTCAAAAGCTAAAACATTAGAAATTTTAGCTCCGCATTTAACAAGAGCTAAAATTCTCCCTCTTATCCGTTTTACAGTTAACGAATACAAAAGTGACAAAAACTTTTATCTTAATCAGATACGTCAAACTTTCAAACAGCAAGTGATTGTTCGGTCATCTTCTCAAAATGAGGATAACGAACAAACTTCCAATGCCGGCGGATTTGATTCAATTATGGATGTCGAATCATCATCCTCTCATGACCTTAATTTGGCAATACAACAAGTCATAGACTCGTATCAAGACAAATCTGATAGTAATGATGAAGTTTTCGTGCAACCGATGATTAAAGAAGTGACTATGTCAGGAGTAATTTTTACTGCTGACATAGATACTCTGAGCCCATACTATATTGTAAATTATGATGAAAGCGGTTCTACCAGTAGTGTTACAGGCGGCTTAGGCAATAATCTAAAGACATTTGTTTCTTTCAAAGAGAGTAAAAACTTTTCCGATAATAAACTCCAACGACTGATTGAAGCAGCAAAAGAGTGTGAAGGTATTTTTAATCATACGTTTTTAGATATCGAATTTGCTTTTAGCAATGATGAACTGTATATTCTACAGGTCAGGGCCATCGTTTCTGAGAATAAAGAGTCTCTATCTCATATTGATCTCTCATCCAGTTTGAAAAAAATATACAAGAAAATCCAAAAACTCAATGCACCTCATCCAAACTTACTGGGCGACAAAACTATTTTCGGCGTAATGCCCGATTGGAATCCTGCAGAAATCATTGGCCTTCGTCCGAAAAGACTCGCGTTGTCTTTATATAAAGAACTGATCACCGATGAAACATGGGCATATCAAAGAGACAACTACGGATACAGAAATCTCCGTTCACATCCACTTTTAATCTCTTTCTTAGGTGTTCCGTTCATCGATGTGAGAGTTTCTTTCAACTCGTTCGTACCCAAAACATTAGATGATGAAATTGCTTCAAAACTGGTTAACTACTATTTATCCATGCTGACACAAAACACGGATCATCACGATAAAATAGAGTTTAAAATTGTCTTCTCATGCTATTTTTTGGGAATTTCAAACAAATTAGAAACTTTAAAAAAATATGGTTTCAGCCAAGAAGAATTGGTATCGATTGAAAAGGCTCTTTTATCGTTAACCAACAATATCATGGATGAAGAACATGGACTTTATAAAAAAGATCTTCTAAAAATTGAGAGTTTAAACAAAAAATACGATGATATCGTCAAATCAGAGCTTTCTTTAATTGATAAAATATATTGGCTGATCCAAGATGTAAAACGCTACGGGACACTTCCATTCGCCGGAATCGCAAGGGCGGCTTTTATAGCAGTGCAGCTTTTACAATCTTTTGTAGAACAAAAAATCATTACGCAACATGAATATGACGCATTTTTGAAGTCTCTTAATACGGTATCCAAAAATTTATCTCTGGATACTCAAACCCTAGATAAAAATCTATTTTTGCAAAAATATGGACACTTACGTCCCGGTACATATGATATTTTGTCACAGCGATATGATGAGGCATATGACGCTTATTTTAGCTCCAAACATACAATTGATCATAATGAAGAACACCAATTTTCATTTTCTAATGATCAAGTATCGACGATAAACACCTTACTTATCGAAAATGGACTAAACTCAAATTTCGACCATTTAATAACGTTTATAAAAGACTCGATTGAGGGAAGAGAGTACTCAAAATTTGTTTTCACCAAACATTTAAGCCAAATATTAAAATATATCGAAGAACTGGGTGAAAAATTTGGTTTTACTCGAGAAGAGCTTGCTTATTTGGATATACAAAAAATCCTTACTTTATATTCAACACTGGATCATAGAGATGTCAAAGATATTTTAGAATCAGATATTTCAAAAAATCGTCAATACTATGAATTTACCAAAGCTATTAAACTACCCAGTGTTATAGTTGAACCGGAAGAGATATACAGTTTTTATCTTGAACCCGGCGAAGCCAATTTCATTACGCATAAACAAATTGAATCAGATATAGTTTTAGAAGAAAATATTCACTGTACCCAGGTTGAGGGAAAAATAGTCTGTATTCGTTCAGCTGATCCTGGATATGATTATCTATTCTCCAAAAATATAAGCGGTCTTCTAACCTGCTATGGAGGCGCGAACTCCCATATGGCTATTCGTTGTGCAGAAATGGGAATTCCGGCAGTTATAGGCTGTGGAGAGAGTAATTTTGATCTCTATTGTAAAGCTTCTGTTCTAGAGATAGACGCACTCAACAAACAAGTGAGAATAGTATTATGAAAAAGATTGCTATTACTCAACGCCTAATTGCTAATTTGTCCTATAATGAAACAAGAGAAGCCCTTGATATACAATATTCCAAACTAATCCGTACCGCTGGTTTTTTACCAATAATACTTCCATATGAAATAGATTTTAACGACTACTTTACAGAATTCAAAATTGACGGAATACTTTTAACCGGTGGAAATGATCTCAACAGTGTTAATGAGAACTCCCTTTCAAAACAAAGAGATGTGTATGAGAAAGGATTAATCAAATTTGCTATTGAAAACAGTATTCCTTTATTTGGGATTTGTCGCGGACTTCAGGTGATTGCAGAATATTTTGGGTCAAATTTTAGAAAAGTGGCCGGACATGTGGCCGTTTACCATAATCTCAATATCAATAAAAATTCTCGTTATTCAAAAGATCTTATAGAACTTGGTGAAGTGAACTCCTTTCATAATTTTGCGATCGATACTTTAGGTAAAGATTTAATACCCTCCGCCACTTCGCCTGACGGAACAATTAAAGCAGTTGAACATAAAAAATACCGTATTTTTGGACAAATGTGGCATTCAGAAAGAGAAACCCCTTTCAAAGAAAATGAAGTGAGCTTAATACAAAAAATTTTTAACGAGAATTATCATTGATCACACAAGAAGTCCTGAATGAAATTGCTCAAAAAGCAGGCAAAGCCATCTTAAGCATCTACAATAGTTCTGCAAGTATGGAAATAGTCGAAAAATCAGACGGTTCTCCTGTAACAAAAGCAGACTACGTTGCAGATGCTATTATTAAAGATTTATTACAGAGTAAAAGCTCCTACCCCATTCTTTCCGAAGAGACTCCCGTACCTTATGAAATTAGAAAAACTTGGAATCGTTTTTGGATAGTTGATCCCCTTGACGGGACAAAAGACTTTATTGCCAAGAATGGGCAATTCACGGTCAATATCGCTTTAATAGAAAATAATTATCCCGTAATGGGAGTAGTGTATGTACCGGTTTCAGCAACAACCTATTTTGCTCAAAAAAGATCAGGTGCCTATAAAGATAATATGAAAATCTACAACCGATCCACACGAAAAGATTTAATAGCTACGGACAGTATTTTTCATTCTACAGAAGAGACGTTAACTTTCTTAAAAAATAACAATATAACCAATATACTGCGTTTCGGATCCTCCATTAAACTTTGTAAATTAGCAGAAGGAGAAATCGATGTATACCCTCGTTTTAACGGAACCAAAGAGTGGGATACTGCTGCTGGGCATATCATTGCTAATGAGGCGGGATGCAAATTGATAGATATAAGGAGTAAAGCAGAACTTCTATATAATAAAAAAAATATTAAAAACAGTTACTTTATCGCGAGCAGAAATAATTTGGAGTTTTAACTATGAAAATGATAATTTTAGCCGCCGGACAGGGCACTAGATTAAGACCGTTGACCAATGACAAACCGAAATGTATGGTTGAGTATAACAACAAACCAATCATTGATTATATTTTAGAAACAGCGAAAGTATGTAATATAAAAAACATAGCTATTGTCAACGGATACAAGCAAGAAGTATTGGAAGAATACTTAAAAGACCAAGGATGTACTTTTTTCACGAATACTAATTTTGACAAAACGAATATGGTTTCAACTCTCTTTTGTGCAAAAGAGTTTATGGATGACGACTTGATTATCTCCTATGCCGACATAATTTATAAAAAAGAGATATTGCAAAAGCTCATAAGTTCAGAAGAAGAGTTCAGTGTTGTTGTGGATAAGGGCTGGAGAGAGTTATGGTCTTTAAGGATGGACAACCCACTAGATGATGCGGAAACATTAAAAATAAAAGATGGCAATATTATAGAATTAGGTAAAAAAGCGAACAGTTATGATGAGATAGAAGGGCAATACATTGGTCTGATCAAAATATCAAAAAATACAATTAATAAGGTAATTGCTTATTACGATTCTTTGGATAAAAAACAATTATACGATGCAAAAGATTATGACAATATGTATATGACAAGCCTAGTACAATTGATTATAGACAACTTAATGAACGTCAAACCTGTATTAATCAATGGTGGATGGATTGAAATTGACAGTACTGAAGACTTGATTGCATACAAAGATTATCTAATATGAACAGTAAAATAACCTATTATAAAAAATTTTTCAATGGGGCTGGAACAGATATTCCATTCCTTAATTTACTATATATGGCCTCTATTCCCTTGTCAATTTTATGCATAAAGCTTAAATTAAAACCTAATACAATAACAACATTATCAAACATCACAGCCTTGCTTAGTTTTTATTTTATTATATTTGAAAATAATTTTTGGACCTTCTTTTCTTTTTGGACCTTCGCACTATTATTAGACATTAGTGATGGAATGGTTGCAAGAGAAACAAAACAACAAAGTGCTCAGGGTAGCTTTTATGACCATTTTACAGATCAAGTAAAAATAATAACTATATTTTTATTAGCAGGGATATATTATAATGAATCGAACATTTGGATTTTAACTTTTTTGACATCGACCTTATTTCTACTCTATTCATTCTTACGATACATGATCAAATATAGATCAAATATTTTATCAATACACATAAAAAAAGAAAATGATCAAACATTCTTTTCTTCTATAAATAACATATCCTATAGATTAATAAAAAAATATTTATATAATAACCTTTTTTTAATGCAGGGCAACTTTATGATTTACCTAGGTTTTATATTTATAGAAAAAATTGTTATCTATATGTTTTTTATATTACTGTTTATCATTCTATTTAATTTACTTAAAAATATCTTATATATGATAAAAATTAATACTGAGCTAGATAACAATAATTTAAAATGGCGCTAAATATGTATTTAATGAGTATATGCATTCCAACATATAACGGTCAAGAAACGTTAAGGGAAACTCTAGATAGCCTAATTGTCGAGAGAAAAGATCATCAAGTTGAAATTATAATAAATGATGACAAATCAACAGACGAAACATTCATTATTGCTAAAGAATATGCTGAAAAATTTCCATTTATTTCTATATATCAAAATAAAGAAAATTTAAGAATGGATAGAAACTTTACGGCCACAGCAGTAAAAGCCCAAGGAAAGTATGTTTGGTTATGTGGTCAAGATGATATTCTCCAAAGAGGTGCAATAGATAAAGCCATTGAAATCATCAAAGAGCATGATGAAGTAAATTTTATTTATTTTAATTACAAATTTGTAGATGATACCCTGCAGTATGAAGTAATGCCTCCTAAGTTAAGCATACAGAATGATATGTATTTTGAAGATCATATCAACTACTTTCAAAAGATAAAACTTGCCCCAACTTTTTTACCTGCAACAATCATGAAGAAACACTTTTGGGACAATCCTGTATATGAAGATTATTTTGATACATATTATGTACAAGTAGGTGTATGGCTTGAGCACTCAAAAAATGCTGATGTTTTTGTTGTTGCAGACCCAAATTATGTATTATGCAGAGTTCCCGCTGAATCTTGGAAATACAAAGATGGCCAAATGCTCTATGAAACTGAAATTGGGAAGCTAAGGGTATATAGAACTGCTTTAAATCATGCCAAAATCGATCAAAGTGTTTTTAACTATATCAAAAAGCTTTATCTCAAGTCCGCTTTTTTGAATATATTAGCATCAAAATCCAAAGGGCTTAACATCACGCTAAAAAATTTGAATGACATACAGTTTGTTTTTCATGGATCGAAGCATGAATACGCTTACGCAATAGCAATTGTATCAATACCTTCTTGGCTTGCTAAACCACTATACTTTTTTGGACAAGGTTTACGAAAAGTATATAGAAGCATAAATGGATAAATTAATTGTAAGAATATTTCTTGATCACAAAATTGATCACAAAATTGCCGCATATACCTTTACGGAAATATTCAGATATATTGATACTAAATTTGAATTTATAACCAATCAAAATAACGCTGACATTATTTACGGCGTGAATGATGAATTCATACTAAAATCCAAGATTTACTTAAAAGCTGACATGAAGTTTTGGGAAAACTATAAAAAACAAAACTCACTACCGCAATCGCCGCTAAAAAAAATTAATGACATCGTATATCCTTACGATCAAGATATTATCGCAAGTACATTCTTTTTATTAAGTGGATATGAAGAGTACCTTAATTTAAAACGAGACAAATATCAAAGATTTCTTTTTGAGTTTTCTCTTTACAAAAATGATCGAATTTATACTGAACCTATGGTTGAAAAATATAGAGATTATATGATTACGTTATTAAATCAAATTGGAATTTTGTGCGTAAGAAAAAATATTTGGTCGGATAAAGAATATGCACTATTTCTAAGCCATGACGTGGATGGTATCTATAAATATAGGAGCAGTATTAAATCACTCGCAAAAATATTTTTAAAACCATCAAAGTTTAGTTTTATTGAATTTTTAAAAAGTAAATACAATCAAACAAACGATCCTTATTTTTTAGGCTTTGACTACCTTATCGAAGAATCCAAAAAATATGGATTTAAATCAACCTTTTTCTTTATATCCAAAATTCGAGAAAAATTAGATAACTTTTATAATATTACGGATCAAGTGATAGTTGACATAATGAAGAAGATTAAATTTAATAAATTTGAGGTTGGGCTTCACGCAACGATTGCATCGTACAAAAACAGCTTATTTTTAAAGGAAGAAAAAGATTTATTTAATTTCAATATTGATGGAGTTAGGCAGCATTATCTAATGAACAATATCTGCGAAACAGCACAATATCAGAATAAACTTTTTCAATATGATTCAACACTTGGCTTTGTTGATATGATAGGTTTTCGAAGAGGTACCTGCTTACCCTTCCAGGTATATGATCTTGATCAAGAAGCTATTTTAGAGCTGTATGAAATACCTTTAAATGCTATGGATGTAACACTGAAGCAATACATGAGGATATCTGAAGATACATCTTACAAATTACTGCAAAAGATGATCAGTGAAATTAAAAAATATAATGGTATTTTTTCTTTCCTTTGGCATCCTGGAAATTGTTCTGATGAATGGTCCACTTGGCTTAGCAAAGTTTATGAACCGACACTAAAAGAACTTCACCAAAATAATGTAAAATCATTAACAGGTATAGAAATTATAAAGAAAATACAACTATCATGAAATACGAAAACGTCCTTATTTTTTCTAAAACGTTATGGGAAGAACCTCCACGCCTCAGGCATCAACTTACTCGCTTGATGGTATCCCAAGGACACAAGGTGACCTTTTTTGAAAAGTCTAGCTTCAAGCAGATAGCCACTATCATGAGAAATGAAGAAGGTGTCACATTTTTTCGTCATTTTGAATTGCTTCACCATCAATTGAGATTTTGTAATACTTTGATCTTATTCAATAACTTGATTGCTAGCACTATTATAAGATTTTTGACAAAATCTTTAAAAAAAGACCTTATCATTAATTTTAATTACGACTATGATTTCTTAAAAAATCTTTTTCCATCTACTCCAATAATCACTATTATCAATGATGATTTTGTTGCTCAAGGTAAATCTTGGATGAAAAACTCCATCTCTATGCAATTACAAAGTACATGCAATAACTCAGATATTGTGCTTGCTGTTTCGTACCCGCTAGTAAAGCATCTATCACTATTCAATAAAAATACCAATCTTTTTTTGCCTTGGGCTGAGACCGAATATAAAGAACCGAAAAAGCTTAATAAAAAAAGAAATGTTGTTTTATTTTGGGGGTATATTGATCACAGAATCAACTGGCATTTGATTACCTATTTATTGAACAATAATGTCTCTATACGCTTTATAGGAAACATAGAATCTGGCGCAAAAGCAAACGTAAAACAATTGCAAACTTACAAAAATGTAGAATTTATTGATTCTATGCCCATTGAAAAAATCGTTCTCGACGATATTTGCTGCAGTCTCTTACCTTATGATGTTACCGTTCCAGGAGTCGATGCCATCACTATAAGTAATCGAGCGTTTCAACTGCTATCATATGGTATTCCTCTTATTTATTCATCCCTGCCACATTTACTTGAAGCACCAAAAAATGTCATAGCCAGGTGTGAAAATAGCAAACAATTCAAAGAAATGATTGACTTTTTCAGTGAGTCTTTTTATGAGATACAGAGTGATATAAGCGATTTTTTAGATACTCATTATGCAATAGCACGCTATAATAAACTTTTAACAAAAGTAGGTGAAATTGATACAGAATAACTTAAAAGTGATCTATTGGATAATTTCATTGGCTGGATTATTACTTGCTTTAATGCTAATGGATTTTAATCAGGGAATGAGTCCTTATTGGATTGCTCCATACCTCTCTGCTGCTGCAAACTTCGATCTAAACAATCCTTTTATCATGAATGTAAATTATGATCAAATAAAGCAATTTAGCATGCTCTCTACAGAGCAACAGTTTAATTATAAATTTCCCTCAAATACAATTCTTATTAACTATGATTACCTACCGATTGGGTTTATGTACATTTTACTTATTGCTAAAAAGATTTTCTTTTTTTTGGGAGATTTGACAGCAGTTCAATGGCTGCAGTATACTACACACATCATCATAGTTTACACAACCATGCAGTTTTTCAAAAAAGATTATCTAAAGATTTTATTCTACCTTCTATATGGTTTAAATCCTATCGTACTTTATTTCGTGAATTACCCTTTTTATTATTTTTGGCAAGTTATCCCTGCATTTGTATTTCTTTGGTATTTTCTCAGTAATAAAAAATTGGGATATTGGATTTTTGCTTTAGTAGGCATATTGGCTTATATGTATTTTGTACGCGCCACGGTTCTTTTTCTGGTATTGTTTATTTTTCTATTATACGGATATAGAGAAAGTTGGAGAAGTTCCATCTTGGCATGCATAAGCTTCTTAATGCTAATACTCATCTTCCCATCCCATTCACAAGCCCCATGGCATACAATGTATGTAGGAATAGGCGCTTACAAAAACCCTTATAACATCCAATTGGCGGACGAAGAAGGATATAAGTTTTTTTACAATCAAACTGGAAAAAAAATGAATAGCACCAATATCAATGATCCTCAACTGATTGATGAATATTATCAAATCCTCAAAAAAGAATATTTTAGAATACTTTCAGAAAATCCAAAACTTGCTATAAAAAACGCACTTTTAAATATATTCCAATCTTATTCCATTGGATATAAAGTGGGCAATGAAGTTATCGCTTACGCGAGCGCTTTTCTAGGTTTTCTAATGATTGTATTACTTCTTTACTCCAAGCAATATATCTTATTTTTGGCCATAGGACTTTTATCTAGTAGTTTTACTCCTTATTATCCTCCAATAGCTGCATACATGTATGGAAGCTATATTCTTCTCGTAGTTGCTTTTATTAATATAATTGAATATTTATTGATATACAAGCATAAAGTTAAGAGAGTATAACCGATAATTCGGATATGCTTCTATTATAAATTAAGGAATTTTATATGGCAAAAACAATTAATCTACCCACATTTAAGGATGAAAGAGGCAATCTAACAGTTATAGAAAAGCTTATCGATTTTGACATTAAGAGGGTTTATTATATCTACTCTGCTGACAATAATATTCGCGGTGGACATAGACATAAAAATACAAAACAACTTCTAGTTTGCATAAGCGGGGAATGCAGTATCTATTGTGAAAACCAAAAAAAAGAGACCCATACCTATCATTTGAATTCTCCTGAGCTATCTCTTTATCTTGAAGCAGAAGATTGGCATACAATGCAAGACTTCACAGATGACTGTATTTTACTTGTAATGGCTTCTGAATATTACGATATAAATGATTACATAGATGAAAGATATTGAATATGAGAACCTTAACAAATTTCATGAATAATATAATAAATAATTATGATAAATAAAATGAAAATTTCCATTTGTATCCCTGTATATAATGGCGCAATGACCATTACTGCACTAGTAGAAGAAGTTAAAAAAACACTTCATAAATATGAGTTTGAAATAATTTTAATAAATGATGGAAGCAAAGACAATAGTGAAGAAGTTTGTGTAAATATTACAAAACAATATGATTTTGTTAAGTTTATCGCATTGAGAAAAAACTTTGGTGAGCATAATGCTGTGATATGTGGATTAAATTATGCTACTGGGGATTATACAGTTATTATAGATGACGATTTTCAAAATCCTCCATCTGAAATTTTGGCATTAATTGATGAAGCAAATAAAGGCTATGATGTAGTTTATTCAAGATATGAAGAAAAAAAACATCATTGGTTTAGAAATTTAGGTAGTAAATTCAATGATTTAGTTGCAACCTGGCTATTGGATAAACCCAATGGCCTATATTTATCTAGCTTTAAATTAATTAGAAAAGAAGTTGTTGAAGAAATTGTAAAATATAAAGGCCCATTCCCCTATATAGATGGATTAATTTTAAGAGTTACTGATAATATCGGAACCAAAACAGTAGAACATACAAAACGTGTTGAGGGTGAATCAAACTATACCTTATCAAAATTGATTTCATTATGGCTCAACATGTTTGTAAACTTTTCTATAAAACCGCTTAGAATAGCAACAGTGGTTGGTGTTGCTATTTCAGTATGTAGTTTTATTTTAGGAATATATTTTATTGTTGAAAAATTACTTTTACCTGATGCTTCTTTAGGTTGGACATCGTTAATGGTATCTATCCTATTTTTATCAGGAATACAACTTATATTTTTAGGAATAATTGGAGAATACCTAGGCAAGCAATATTTAGATCAAAATGGAACCCCTCAGTGGGTAATTAAGAAGGAATATCTATAAAAAAGTTTTTATCTTTTAATATTGTAGGTATTATCAATACTTTTATAGCATATGTCGCCTACTCAATAGTTATATTTTTTGGCAGTCATTATATTATAGCATTGGTGGTTGACTATGTTCTCGGTACAGCATTGGGATTGGTATTGAACAAAAAATACACTTTTAAGATAAAAGATAGAATAAACTTAAAAACAGCCAGAAAAGCAATTATTGCAAATATTTTTATTTTTGTATTAAATTTAAGTATCTTGTTTTTATTAATAAATATTTTAAAATATAATGAATATTTATCTCAACTATTTGCTTTAATTGTGATTTCTATTAGCTCTTTTTTATTTTATCAGTTTTATATATTTCAAGGTATTAAATATGATCAATAATAAAAGCGAATACATAAAGATGGATAGCGTCGAAAATAGCCATTGGTGGTATAAATCCTTACACCATATGGTTTTAAATATAATAAAAAATGAATTTAATAGCTCAAATATTTCTATATTGGATGCAGGATGTGGAACAGGTGGATTGTTATCATCATTAACTGCAAATGGATATAATTTTCTCCATGGATTTGATATTTCAAAAGAAGCTATAGATATAGCTAAATCCAAGAATTTAAAAGTCTCGATTAGTGATTTAAAGCAATATAAATATACCGATCAAGCTTATGACATAATCATATCAAATGATACGATGTATTTTCTTACTCTGGATGAACAAAAAAAGATTTTAAATGAATTCTATAAAAGTCTTAATTTAAATGGAATCGTTATACTTAATTTACCATCTTTTGATACTTTTAGAGGCATGCATGATGAAGCTGTTGGGATAAAAAAAAGATTTAATAAAAAAATGGTACACGCAATGATTAAGAATAGCAAATATAAAGTAATCAAACAAACATATTGGCCATTTTCACTATCTCCAATTATTTTCTTTATAAGAATGCTGCAAAGATTCAAATTAATCTTTCTTAAAAATAGTAAGATTAAATCAGATATCGACTTACCTTCCGATGTTATAAATAATATTCTGTATAAAGTGGTGTCATTTGAGAATAAATTTCTTGTAAAAAAACCTTTCGGAAGTAGTTTATTTTTGGTACTTCAAAAAAAATGATAAATATGCGGGAGATATAAATTATGTTTAAAAATAAAATACTACTAATTACCGGTGGAACAGGTTCTTTCGGCAATGCCGTTTTACGTCGTTTTTTAAATACTGATATAAAAGAAATACGTATCTTTTCTCGTGATGAAAAAAAACAAGAAGATATGCGTAAACAATATTCCAATAATAAACTTAAATTCTATTTAGGTGATGTTCGTGATATTAACTCGATAGAGGATGCGGTACGAGGTGTTGATTATATCTTTCATGCTGCAGCACTCAAGCAAGTTCCCTCATGTGAGTTTTATCCAATGCAGGCCGTGCAAACAAATGTTATAGGTACTGAAAATGTACTGAATGCAGCCATACGCGAAGGGGTGAAAAAAGTCGTAGTACTCAGTACAGACAAAGCAGTCTATCCAATCAACGCTATGGGTGTAAGCAAAGCGATGATGGAAAAAGTTGCTGTTGCCAAGTCACGGAATCTTAGGGATGATGAAACCATCATATCGTGTACCAGATACGGCAATGTGATGGCTTCAAGAGGATCAGTTATTCCTCTTTTTATAGAACAGATCCGGTCAGGTAAGCCTATCACTATAACAGATCCAAGTATGACACGCTTTATGATGAGCCTTGATCAAGCAGTTGAACTTGTTCTTTTTGCTTTCGAGAATGCTACGAATGGCGATATATTTGTACAAAAAGCACCTGCTGCTACAATAGAATTACTTGGTAAAAGTATAAAAAAGTTGCTTAAAAACCCTGAGCATGAAATAAGAGTCATTGGCACGCGCCACGGGGAAAAGCTTTACGAAACACTTTTGACGCGCGAAGAGATGGTACATGCGCAAGATATGGGGGAATACTATCGAATTCCGGCAGATACCAGAGACCTTAACTACAATCAATTTGTTGAAGATGGAACTGAAGTCGTAACGCAAGCACATGAATACCATTCGCATAACACCCAGCAACTGGATGAAGTATCATTAATAAACATGCTATTGGATTTACATGAGATTCAACATGATTTAAAAGAGTTTGGTGCTATTTGATGAACATTCTAATCACCGGAGCAGATGGGTTTATTGCCAAAAATCTTATCTCGGTGTTACGTAAGAAAAATGATTTAAACCTACTTTTATTGACTCGAAGAAATGAAGATGAGTTAGACTCTTTTGTACAGCAAGCAGACTTTATTTATCATTTAGCTGGGGTCAATCGCCCAAAAGAAGCTCATGAATTTTATATGGGAAACAGCGGCTTAACCGAAAGATTAGTTACGCTGTTAAAAAAACATCAGAAAAACACACCTATTCTTTTGAGCTCTTCCACTCAGGCAGAAGCAGATAATGATTATGGAAAAAGTAAATTACGAGCTGAAGAAGCAGTACTAGCCTATTCAAAACAAACCGGAGCAGAGATTTTCATTTATCGGCTCCCCAATATTTTTGGAAAGTGGTCCAAACCAAACTACAATACTGTTATCGCAACCTGGTGTTATAACATGACACATGATTTACCTATAAACGTCGATAATCCAAAAGCACTACTGAGTTTAGTTTATATAGATGATGTCATTAATTCCTTTGTAGAACACCTACAGCATCATTCCAAGACATCAGCATATTGCAACATAGATAGAATATATCATAAAAATTTGGAGGAGATAGTATCTCTTTTACATGCTTTCAAAAAGAATCGAAACAGCTTAGAAATCCCCCCCGCAGGAAATGAATTTGAACGTGCCTTATACACAACGTATTTGAGCTTTTTAGACGCACCGGAGAACCGGGAACACTCTGGTACCCACTTTTTAAAGGTATAAAATTGAAAAAATTAAAAGTAATGACTGTTGTTGGAACGCGACCTGAGATTATTCGTCTTTCATGTGTTATCAAAGTGCTGGAATCCTCTGCCGCGATCGAACACATTTTAGTTCATACAGGACAAAACTACGATTATGAACTTAATGAAGTATTCTTCAAAGATTTTAATTTACGAAAACCAGATTATTTTCTCAATGCTTCGGGCAAAAACTCCACAGAGACAATCGGAAATATTCTTATTGCTATCGATCCAATTTTAGAAAAAGAAAACCCGGATTCTTTTCTTATCTTAGGCGATACCAATAGTTGCTTATGTGCAATTCCTGCTAAAAAAAGACAAATTCCCATTTTTCATATGGAAGCTGGGAATCGTTGTTTTGATCAACGAGTACCAGAAGAAACAAATCGAAAAATTGTTGATCATGTCAGTGATATCAATCTCACCTATAGTGATATTGCCCGTGAATACCTATTACGTGAAGGAAAATCACCTGATCAGGTAATAAAAACCGGTAGTCCAATGTATGAAGTTTTACACAGTCAAATGCAAAAAATTAAAGAATCCAATATTCTAAAAGAATTGAGTTTAGAATCGAAAAACTATTTTGTGGTTTCGACTCATCGAGAAGAAAATATTGCTTCCGATCAGAACTTTTTTGATTTAGTTGATACCTTAAACACGATAGCAGATATTTATAAAATGCCAATTATTGTTTCTGCACATCCAAGAACACGTAACCGTATTGAACAAACAGGCGTCATATTTGACAAACATGTTCAACTAATGAAGCCCTTGGGTTTTAACGATTATGTAGCATTACAAATGCAGGCCAAGGCAGTCATTTCTGATAGCGGTACGATTTCAGAAGAGTCCTCGATTCTTAATTTTCCAGCACTAAATATTCGTCAAGCACATGAGCGCCCAGAAGCTATAGAAGAAGCGAGCGTAATGATGGTGGGTTTAAAAAAAGACCGTATCTTACAAGGGCTGAAGATTTTGGAAACACAGCAACGTGATGATGAAAGAACATTACGGTTAGTCGCAGATTACTCGATGCCTAATGTTGCTGAAAAAGTATTGCGTATTATCGTATCGTATACAGATTATATTAATAGAGTAGTTTGGAGTAAATAGTAAGATGAAGCGAAAAGTTCTCATATTAGGCTCAACAGGTATGTTGGGTCATCAAGTTGTAAAATATTTTTTGCAATTTAATGAATATGAAATTGTAGATATTTCATATAAAAATAAGCTCAGAGAAGAAACCATTATATTAGATGTTAGAAATGAGCATTTACTTTCTGAAACTATTATCGATATTAACCCAGACTTTATTGTCAACTGCATTGGTCTATTAATAAATAGCGTGAATATGAATCTCACGGGTGCTATTTTTATCAATAGCTATCTCCCACATAGGCTCAAAGATATCGCAGAAAGTATCAATGCAAAATTAGTCCATATATCTACTGACTGTGTATTCTCTGGGAAAAAAGGTAACTATATTGAAGATGATTATAAAGATGGCGAAGATATGTATGCAAAAACAAAAATCTTAGGCGAGGTTCTTGATGACACTAATCTAACAATAAGAACTTCTCTCATAGGACCCGAGCTAAAAGACAACGGTGAAGGCCTTTTTCAATGGTTTATGAAACAAAGTGGAACAATTCATGGCTTTACAAAGGCAATTTGGTCAGGAGTAACAACACTTGAACTTGCTAAGGGTATAAAATGGGCCATTGATAATAATGTCACTGGTTTGTATCACCTCACGAATAATAAATCGATAAATAAAAATGAACTTTTACATTTATTTAAAAAATACACTGAAAAAAACATTGAGATAATAGCAATTGATGGAAAGAGGATAGATAAAAGCTTTATAGATACTAGAAAAGAAATTAATTATACCATTCCTGATTATGATTGCATGGTTAGAGATATGATTAATGGATTAGATACATAATATGAAGTTGTCCTCACAAAACTTCATTAAAGAGAATAGGCTTTTGTTTATAATAAGTCTTTTGCTAATACTGCCAACAGCGCTATACTTGTATTTTGAATTATCTATCTCAATCGGACTTACAATTATAATGATAGTATCATGGATTACAATTTACTATTCAAATACAACTGTTTATTCGTTTAAAAAAGAATATTTAAAAAATGCCAGTCTTCCAATAATCTTTTTATTAATACACACCTTATTCGTTTATATGTTATTCGGAAATGAGCCAAACTTCTTGCGCATACTCCCATCTATTGGATTATTTGGCATTCTAATTTCAACATCGTTTATGTTTGTTAAATTTGTTGCAAATACAAAAGATGCTCACGTTTTTGAAACAGTAAAAATATTATTTTATTTAATGTTGACAGTGGGGTATCTTAGTGTAATTTTAATAAAATATAATTTGGCTCCTGTTTATACAAAGTCAATGCTTTTTTATAGTGAACCTTCACATTTTTCTATGGTATTTACCCCAATAGCTTTAGCTTATCTGTACTTTTTAGATGTAAAATATAAATTACTATATATTTTGTTACTTCTAATTTTAGGTATTTTATTACCTAACTTATCGTTGCTAGTGGGCACTTTTATAATTATGTTTTGTATTCTTGAAGTGAAATATTTGATTACAGCAGTATTCACAGGGATAACGATTTTAACATTATTTCCAAGCGATATCCTTTATTACATATCAACTAGGATAAATTTTTTTACTGCAACTTCACATGATGACAATTTATCTGTACTTGTTTATTTATCAGGATTAGAAAGAGGGTATTTAGATTTTATTCATTCGTATGGTTTAGGAATAGGATTTAATAATTTTGGCTACATGGGTCCAACTGGAGAATATACGGCTATGGCAATGCAGGCTATGCATGGTTTTCTTTTATGTTTTAATGATGGATCATTTTTATTTGGTAAAGTTTTAGGTGAATTAGGAATTATAGGTATAATACTTACATTGATATATGTATATTATTTAATAAAAACGTTAGTTACATTTAAAAGTTCAAAGCTCAAAAAATCTAAGGATATTTTCTTTAGTTCATTTTTTATTCTATTCAGTTCCTATATGTTTGTTAGAGGGATGGGGTATTTTTCGCCATTTACCTTCATGTTTGCATCATCAATTTATTGGTACTATTTAGAATCATCTAATCGAAAACGGCATGAATGAGCTTTTTATTGACATGAAAGCGATAAAATCGCTAATTTAACTATTAAAGGTTTTTAAGATTATGGACTTTCGTTTTTTAATTATTTTCATTTCTCTTGTGGGAATAAGTACTGCTTTTGCTATTAATGAATATACAGGGGATTCTTCTGTATTTTTACTTTTTTCAATAACTTCTAATCTCCTCTTGTATTTTGGTTTTAGAAAAAACGCAATTTATTTCGATACGTTTATAGGTATTTTTCTGTGGTTAGGGTTTTGGTTTAAAACTACCGTAAATGTAATATTTTTTGATGGTCACTTTAGTGAAAGTGTAGGTTCGTTTACTGGATCGGGATTGGAATTTGATCATGCGCTCTTAATTGCTAGTTTAGCCTTTACTGCTCTACTCATAGCTAGCCTAATAAGAGAAAAGTTTATTTTTATATACCCAGAAAAAGAAACTGAAAATAGCAGTTTATTTATTTTTTACAGTATGCATAGAAAAAAAGTACTTATTGCATACATCTTAGTGTTTATAACAATTGCAATAACAAATTTATACTTTTCGATTTATCAGAGGGGTGGAGAAAAACCAGTTGGTATTCCTGTAATCATAACAGGTGTTTACACCTGGCTACTCCTATTTGGATTATCATCTTTTGCAGCACTAATTTTAAAATATGAATTCAGCTTAAAGAAGAAGATTGTCTATTTTGTACCAATTTTAACATTAGTTGAAGCAGCAATAACCAATATGTCTTTATTAAGCAGGGGAGTACTGTTAAACACAAGTGCATTGGGCTTAGGTTTTATACACTTTACAAAAACTCATACTATAAGAATAAATGTAAAATACCTATTTTTATTAATTTCTATACTAATTATGCTATTTTTAATATCACTGCCTTTAGTTGATAAGCTAAGAGATCAAGCTCAAGCAACATCGCAATCACAGTCGCAATATCAAACAAAAATTGTAGATTCGAGCATTCATGCAATTAAGAACTTTAATTTAATAAATAGCATACAAACAACAGTTTATTTGCTTGTTAATCGTTCTGTTGGAATGGAAGGGTTACTGGCCATATCAAGTAGCTCTGGGAAAAGTTGGGATCTATTGAGTAGCGCTTTAAAGGAGCGTTATGTAGAGCACGAGTCAAGTTTTTATGATACATTCATAAAATCAAGGTATAAGAATTCAGATGAAATATATCAGCACACGGTATCGTTTCCAGGATTTATCGCTTTTTTTTATTATCCAGGGTCTACGCTGTTCCTCTTTTTAGCTTTATTCATTTTAGGGATTTGTTCGGCTTTAATAGAATTACTAGCCTATAAATTAGGCCAAAATAATCAAATACTTGCGGCTTTGATAGGTCAAGTAATCGCGTATAGATTTATTCACTTTGGATATGTGCCCTCACAAAGCTATCTGTTGTTTGGAACTATATTTTTAAATCTTTTTATAATTTATGGGGCTAACAAAATATTGTCTTTATGGTATAAAAAAAATAGAAGATGCTAAAGTATAAAAATACTTTTTTTAAAAGTCTCTCTTTCAGTTATCTTTATATATCTGTCTATCTTGTCACAGGGCTTTTAACTACGCCCATGCTCTTGAATCATTTTCAAGCAGATTATTTTGCTTTACTAATGCTCATATATGGGGTTATTACTTACTTAAATAATATTCGTTTTGGTTTGCCTGAGTCGTTAGCTGTTTTGTTGGCCAAAAGTAAAGATGCTGTTTTTAATGCCTATATGGTTAAGAAGAACTTTTTTATTTTATGTCTGATTGTAGTATTTACTTTGATTCTTTTATCTGTTGCAGGGATGATTATTCATGATTGGCGTATTGTATTAGGCGATGTTTACACGCTGAATAAAGAAGATGTACTCAATGTATTTTACATTTTTATTATTTTTGCACTTATTAAGATTCCTTTTGATATTTCCTTAGTAACTTTTATAGGATTTCACGAAGTTTATTTAGAAAAATTCTATAAAATAATCAACCCTTTGGTTAATTTTACACTAGTAGTTTTTGTTGTTTATGCTGATAAGAATATCGTGTTTTTTGCATTTTGGGCTGGTTTTTTAGATTTATTAGTCAGCTTGGTATCTTTTATCCATATTTACATACGATATGACCTGATAAAAGTAAGGGATACAACACAAAAAATAGATTCTATTGACCTACTGAAGAGTGGGATGCTATTTTTTCAATTATCACTAACTCAAACCCTTATATGGGGAGTAGGCATATTCTTAGTTAGTCATATACTATCTTTGGAATATGTTACCATTTATAGTTTAAATATGAAAATTTATATATATATACTTTATGCTTATATCATTGTAAATACTGTTATCGCACCATTATATGGAAGATATTTTGCTGATAATTCATGGAAAGACATTGAAAGGATTTTTAATCTGATGCTTTTATTACTACCCTTTCTAGGTGGATTTATTTGGATTGGAACACTATACTTTATGTCTGACATCATAGCTCTTTGGACAGGTTCTCAAGAGTTTTATATAGGTTCTTTATTTGTTTTATTAATGGGTTCTTTTTTTTATTTTACTGGCTATGTAAACTCTTATATAACTCTTCTGTATAGTATCGGAGAAATAAAAAGTATTATAGAAATTCAATGGAAAGAGGTTATGGTAAATATTGTTGTATCTTCGATTTCAATCTATACAATAGGCTTAAGTGGTCTAGCGCTGGGGATGTTTCTGGCTATATTTTTGATTTCAACGCGCTATTTGCCAAAATGCATAGAAAATACGGCTAAAGGAAAAATTACTTTAAATTTTAAAATACAAAAAAAACATTTTCTCTTAGTTCTAATTCCAAATGTTTTAGTCGCTTTTATTGTTACTAATTTTATTGACTCACTTTTACTAAAGTCGGCTTTTTTTACAGCTGCCTCGTTCTTGTATATACTGTTTTCCTGGACTATGTTGCCACCTAAATATAAAGTATCTATGATGGCTTTATTAAATTACAAAGAGCGTGAATTAATTGAAAAATAATAAAATACTAATTGTTACTGAATACTTTTACCCTGAAGAGTTCAAAATCAATGAAATCGCTCTTGCTTGGAAACAAAAAGGTTACGAGGTAGATATTTTAACTCAAACTCCTACTTACCCATTAGGTGAAACATTTCCAGGCTATGAAAATAAATGGTACTATAAAGATACCTATGCGGGTATGAATGTCTATAGAGTGAAAGCTGTTACTGGATACAGAGATAGTTTATTTAAAAAATTACTAAAGTATTTTGTTTTTATGTTTCTAGGAAGTATCATAAGCTTAAAAATTGGAAAAAAATATGACTATATTTTTGGATTTGATATCGCTGCTTTAACGGGAATGGTACCAGCTATTTTACTGAAAAAGTTTTATCGTAAAAAAGTAACTTTGTGGATTCAAGATGTATGGCCAGATAGTGTTTATGCCTATGGATTTAAAAAAACAAAATTTTTAAGTTTCATACTGGATAATTTTGTACGGTTTGTGTACAAAAATAGTAGCAATTTCGCTGTTTCAGGAAAAGGCTTTACAGATAAAGTCAAGAATTACATCGATGATACTCAAGAGATAAAATATTTGCCAAATTGGGCAGATGAGTTAGATAAAAGCTTATCTCCTTTTGAGTTTAGCAAAGACGTAAAGGTGCATTTTACTTTTGCTGGGAATGTAGGCAAAGTACAAAATCTTGATAACATCATCAAAGCGTTTGGCTCATTACCACATGAATATATTCAAAAAGCTCAATTAAATATAATAGGAGATGGCTCTTATTGTACAGCCTTGCAGGATTTAGTGAATGAGAATAATTTTATAAACATTGTATTTTGGGGTAAAAAACCTAGAGGAGAAATGTATAAGTATTTTGCTTCTAGTGATTTTTTGATAGTATCACTAGTTGACGAGCCGATATTTTCACTAACTGTTCCCGCGAAGGTTCAAACATATATTGCTGCAAGCAAACCCATTATGGCAATTATCAATGGAGATGCAGCAGATATTGTAAGGGATAATAATTTAGGTTATTGTGCAAAACCAAATGATCTTTCTGAAATACAAGAAACGTTTATAAAATGTATAGATGCAGATACTAAAAAAATACAAGAGTTTACAACAAATTGTGAGTATCTTACAAATACTACTTTTAATAAAGAGCATATAGTTGACTCTTTACTTGAATTATTAAAGGGGCATTAGATCATGAAAATCTTACTCACCGGTGCAAATGGTTTTATAGGAAGTTATTTTCTAGATAAATATCGCTTAGAATATCAAATAAAAACTTTTTCGTTTTTAAAAAATAATTTTGATAGCTTAGATTTAAGTGGTCTAAATACAATTGTTCACCTGTCAGCATTGGTGCATCAGATGGGTGGGGCAAACTCTAATGAATATGAAAAGGTTAATGTAATACAAACTTTAGAGTTGGCTAAAAAAGCCAAAGATTCTGGTGTAAGGCATTTTATTTTTATGAGTACGGTCAAAGTTTACGGAGATGAAAGTGACACTGCGTATACAGAAAAAACACCCTGCCATCCACAAGATGATTACGGTCAAAGTAAATGGCACGCCGAGCTAGAACTCCAAAAACTCTCAGATGAACATTTTACAGTATCCATTATCCGGACTCCAATCGTATACGGTACAGGGGTCAAAGCGAATATAAAGAACCTCATCAAGCTGATTAGTAAAGTCCCAATTTTACCATTCGCAAATACCAAAAATCGACGAAGCATGGTCTATGTCGGAAATCTATGCGCGTTGATAGCGCAAGTATTAGCGCGCCGTGAAGCTGGAATTTTTTTAGCGTGCGATGACACCTCTCTCTCGACAACCGAATTTATCCGTGAAATTGCAACCTCTTTAGGGAAAAAATGCTACCTTATTGATATACCCTTTTTTGAAAATCTACTCAAATATTTCAAGCCGACATTTCATCAGCGTCTATTTGGGAATCTTATTGTTGACAATACAGAAACTAAGAAAAAACTTGGGTTCAGGAATCCTTACAGTACCGCAGAAGGAATCAAAGCTATGATTACAGGTAATAATCTATGACACTCAAACGACTCTTTGACATCATGTTAGCATTTGTTGCTGCAATACTGCTTACAATTCCATTCGTAATCGTAGCACTTATGGTTCGCTTCACCTCTAAAGGGCCTATTTTATATTGGTCTCAACGAGTAGGAAAAAACAACCAACTCTTTTTAATGCCAAAATTCCGCAGTATGTGGTTTGATACCCCCGCTGTTGCGACTCATTTATTAAAGAATCCAGAGCGCTTGCTAACTCCTATTGGCTCATTTTTACGCAAAAGTAGCTTGGATGAATTGCCGCAGTTGTGGAATATTTTAAAGGGGGATATGAGTTTTGTGGGACCCCGCCCTGCATTGTTTAACCAAGCCGATCTAATCGCGCAGCGTACTGCTAAAGATGTTCATATCCTAACTCCAGGACTAACCGGATGGGCACAAATCAATGGACGGGATGAATTACCAATACCACAAAAAGTGGCGCTTGATGCCGAATATATGCAGCGGCAATCTTTCGCTTTTGATCTTAAAATTATTCTTTTGACATTTTTAAAGGTATTGCGTAAAGATGGGGTGACACACTAATCTCCTTTCCATTGATAAACCCATTTCTTTTGGCTAAAATACACCTACTAAAACACGGAGCAACAAATCCTATGCTAAAACTACAAGAAGAGTATACCTCTTTACGCACCTTATTCATTCTTATAGCTGTTGCCTATCTTTTCTCTGTCACAATGCGATTTATTTGGGTTAATGAAGTAAGTTCTGTTCCGCAGTTTCACTGGAATAACGAACTAATGATCAGTACCAATGATGGTTATTTTTTCGCTGAAGGAGCCCGTGACATCTTACAGGGAAATCACGAAAAACATGATTTATCTCCTATTGATAATCCTATGTCAATAATAACAGCGCTACTGTCAAAAATCATTCCAATAAGTTTCGAAACTCTGATGCTGTACATGCCCTCTTTCATCGGTTCGCTTATTGTCATACCGCTGATTCTAATCGGAAGGGCACTCAACCAAACAACTATGGGCTTTATTGCAGCACTAATTGGTTCCATCGCTCACAGCTATTACAATCGAACAATGACAGGATACTATGATTCCGATATGCTAAATATCGTATTACCCGTCATGGAAACTTACTCCTTAATTCTCGCATTAACCCATCAACGTAATCGATACCTCATCCCCATTACAATCTCTATCGCTGTGTACCAATGGTGGTATCCTCAAGCATATGCACTCGATACAGCTCTTTTTATCATGATTATAGGCTACACTCTAATATTTGATCGTAAAAATACGTATCTTTATAAAATTTCACTTTTTATTCTTATAGGTATTTTAGCTCTGCCTTTTATGGCTAAAATTGCTTTAGCAATTGCGCTTTTTACTTTTTTTCACTTCAAACGTGAACTTTCACAAAAATTATTTTGGCCAATTTTTATAGTAATCATTGGAATTTACGCTGCAACCGGAGGGATCGATCCAATATTATCACTGCTAAGCATGTATGTTTTTCATGGAGCAACTGAGAATACTACTAGTTCATCACTCAGTTTTTATAATGTTATGTCAACGGTAAGGGAAGCGGGGCATATTCCTTTCACGCTTTTTGCTGAACGAATTAGCGGAGATGTTATTACTTTTGTTCTTGCATGTGTTGGCTATATTATGGCTATTATTGCATATCGCCCTCTTTTAATTACCCTTCCGCTCGCTGGACTTGGATTCATCGCGATGTCTTCAGGTTTACGTTTTACAATTTATGCTGTTCCAGCTATGGCGCTTGGACTTGCATATCTAATTATTTACCTATCCAGATTCATCCAAATCACAACTTTACGCTACGCAACAATAACACTTTTAACCATCGGGGTGCTATATCCTAACTATACCCACATAAAAGAATACATAATGCCAACCGTTATGGCAACTAATGAAGTTAAAGCTCTAGATCAATTAAATAAAATTACTTCAGGTGAAGATTATGTTGTAGCATGGTGGGACTATGGTTTTCCTATCCGTTACTACGGCGATGTTAAAACATGGATAGATGGAGGGAAACATTCAGGTGATGTAAACTATCCAGCCTCATTTGTCTTAACTGCTAAAAATTCTGCTTCCGCAGCGCATATGATGCGTCTCTATACAGAATACACAGAGATTCAATTTAATAATGCGGATCAATCTACTAAATACCCTAGCAAAACTAAAACAACAAAATATAATACAGATTTTGAATATATGATGGGCAAAGAAGGCTTTAAAGACTCAAGTGATTTTGTCACAGCACTGGCGCTTCCTGATTACAAAATGCCTAAAAAAACACGTGATGTCTATCTCTATTTACCTCTACGGATGATGGAAATATTCCCTACCGTAGCACTCTTTAGTAATCTTGATCTTACAGGTAAAAATCAGACTCAGCAGCCGTTCTTTTATACTACGCGATCGGTTCAGGACACAGGTAAAACGCTTGAACTCGGACAGGGATTCTCTATTATAAAAGCTACAAGTACTCTTAAAGTAGGTGCACAAAGTTTACCAATCAAATCTTTTTATCAAGTAGGCTACGATAAAAATCAAAAAGTTCACGTTAACCAACAAAATTTTGCATCTGAGGGCTTAAGCGTTATTTATATGGCGAGTTACGGCCAGTTTCTTGTTCTTGACGATTATTATTTAACATCTCAATACATACAGATGTTTGTCTTTGAAAACTACGACAAAAATCTCTTTGAACCTGTAGTTATGAGTCCTATGACAAAAATATTCAAACTAAAAATTTAACGTATGCAAGAAAAAAAAGGTTTATTCGCGCCCAGTTTTGCCAAGAGATTAATCTTCTTTATGGGTGCCGATTTTGTTTTATTTTTTGTATCGCTTCATTTTGCTTACGCTCTGCGATTTGATTTTTCAGTTCCTACCGAATTTATGAATCATTTTTATCTCACTTTTTTTACATTAACCCTTTTAAAATGGGGAAGTCTTTATCTTGTCGGCGTATACCATCTTACTTGGCGCTATTTTAGTCTTCATAATGCAAAACAGATAATATTGGCACATATCCTTGCAACAGGACTTTTTTTACTTATTTTCGTATCTTTCAAAGAAACTTTTTTACCTCTTCCGAGAAGTATCATTGCAATTGATTTTGTTCTGTCTCTCTTACTGGTTGGAGCATTGCGTCTCTCCAAGCGTTTCGTATCAGAACAGCAATCCAAAATGTCCACCAAACCCATGATTATCATCGGAAGCAATCACAAAACCGTAGCCTTGATTAAAAGTGCGAAAAATGGGGATATCCCCTATTCCATACAAGCCATCATTGCGTGGGAACCGTCCACTTTTAATTTATGTGGATCTTATATGGATACGGTAAAAATCTACCCTCCCCAGCAACTCGAACGGTTGTGTAAAACGTATGATATACAAAGTGTTGCCATTACGATTGATCTTTCCCAAGATGCCCTCAAAAGCCTCCTTAATCAACTGACTTCATACAACATACACGATATACAGCGTTCAGTGATACTTGAGAACAATACCACATCTCTAAAACAATTTTCCATTGAAGACCTCTTGGCCCGTCATCCGCAAGATCTTAATACCCAGGTTATAGAAGAGTTTATTCAAGGAAAAACGGTTTTGATCACAGGGGCTGGAGGAAGCATCGGGAGTGAAATATCGCTGCAATGTGACCATTTTGGTGCGAAGAAGCTCATCTTAATCGATCATAGCGAATACAATCTCTATCAAATCGGGGAAAAACTTCCACAAGCGACACTTCGCCTATGCAATATTTTAAATCGAACGGCACTAGATGCCATTATAAAAGATGAGAAGCCTGACATAGTGATCCATGCGGCTGCTTACAAGCACGTTCCTCTGTGTGAAGCCAATATCCAGTCCGCCATCATGAACAACGTGCAGGGCAGCTGTAACGTGATCGACAGCGCCATTGACCACAACGTCCCAAAGATTGTTATCATCTCCACCGATAAAGCCGTACGCCCTACTAATGTTATGGGAACCACCAAGCGGATCGTTGAACTTTATGCCCAAAATGTTGCCTCAAAAAACAGTGAAATTGCGGCGGTTCGTTTTGGCAATGTTCTAGGATCAAGCGGCAGTGTGATTCCGAAGTTTAAAGCTCAAATTGAAGCGGGTGGTCCGATAACATTGACCCATCCTGATATTACCCGCTACTTCATGCTGATCAGCGAAGCGTGTCAGCTCGTACTTCAGGCGGCCGCGATTGCGAAGGGTAAGGAACTGTTTATTCTGGACATGGGGGAACCAGTTAAAATCATCGATTTAGCGCGTACTATGATCAAGCTTTATGCACAGAGAGAAGTTGAGATCGTGATGAGCGGTTTGCGCCCTGGAGAGAAGCTCTATGAAGAGTTACTGATCGATGAGAGTGAGCAAAAGACATCGTATGCCTCGATCATGATTGCTGGATCAACCCACTATCCTATTGAGCAGCTCAATCGTGATATTCAATCCCTGCTGGAAGCCACCAATCCCATAGCAGTTCTTAAAAATATCGTTCCTGAATTTACTCCCGACGCCTTAAGCGTATAATATTTCTATCGGGGAGGGTTTTCCGATGTGGTATCCTTGCGCATAATCTACTTCCATGTCATTAAGCACATGCATTACGGCCATATTCTCAACAAACTCGCAGATGGTTTCAATTCCCATAACGTGTCCAATATCATTAATAGCAGCTACCATTGCTCGATTAACCGTATTGAGATGAATATCATGCACAAAAGAACCGTCTATCTTCAAATAATCGATCGGCATATTTTGCAAATACGAAAACGATGAAAGCCCGCATCCAAAATCATCAAGAGCAAATAGGCATCCAAGAGCTCTAAATTCGTTGATAAATAAGAGGGCATTTACCATATTACTGATGGCTTCCGTTTCAGTTATTTCAAACGTAATTACATGATACGGAACTCCGTAATACCCGAAGAGTCCTCTCAAGAATTCTTTTGTTTTCTCATCTCCCATGGAAGCACCGGATACATTGATACTAAAATGGACCTCCTTAGACGCTTCATCCCGTATTTTAGCAAAGGCAATAAATGTATTTTCAATAACCCAACGATCCAGTTTTGGCATAAATCCATACCGCTCCGCCGCCGGTATAAATGCCATTGGTAAAATAATATCACTGTTTTCTTCTTTGAGACGAACCAAAACTTCGTAATGATGTCTCTGCAAAGGATCCAATACAGGGACAATAGGCTGAACGTACAAAACGAAAGAATTCGTAATCAGCGCCTCTTCAAGCCTTCCAATCCACTGCATCTGGTTACGACGATCTTGTATGGTAGCATCATCTGGCAATGCAAC
Source organism: Sulfuricurvum sp. (assembly GCA_030694265.1). Classification (GTDB taxonomy): domain Bacteria; phylum Campylobacterota; class Campylobacteria; order Campylobacterales; family Sulfurimonadaceae; genus Sulfuricurvum. The sequence continues at coordinate 28,553 of JAUXYP010000002.1, read as the reverse complement.
ATGAATCCTATTGCGTCCGTTGTCCTTTGCCGCATAACATGCTGCATCCGCTTGAGAGAGAAGATTCGTCAACGTACAGCACTCATGAGTAATCCCGACCATTCCGATACTAGCACCTATGCCAAACGTATTACCCTGCCAGCTGAAGCGATACTCACCAATCGCATTAAGAAGCCGCTGTGCTTGCTCTTGTGCACTCTCAATAGAGGAATCAATATAGATAATTCCAAATTCGTCTCCACCAAGACGGGCAACAATATCACTATCGCGCGCCGAACGTTTCAAGACTAATGCAATCTGACGTAATAACTCATCTCCAGCAATGTGACCGCATTTATCATTAACAATCTTAAATTGATCTAGATCGATGTAACACAAAACATGCTCGATTTGATCTTTTTGCGCACTCTCAATAACAGCTTTTAGTCTCCGTTCAAATTCATAACGATTAACCAGCCCTGTAATCGAATCTATCTTCACCATTTTTTCAAGTTCTTCAGTGCGCCGTAATACCTCAATCTCCAATGATTGACTGTGATTTTGAAGCTCTGTATTGAGTTTACGATTTTTGTAATCGGCGCTCGCCAGTTCATCTGTATTAATCGTAACCTTATGTGCAAGCCAAAATAGCAGCCCGATTATCATGACAATATTGACTTTTTCCCATACAGGATCATGAATGAACATAAAAGTCGCCACTAAAAATCCAATCGCAAATACAAATCCGTTAAATTGCATACCTGCACAATTAGGTGCTGTAAGCTCACAATAATCACATCGTGCATAAGGTTTAAAACCATTACGAGCAAGAATACAATTATGATTCGTTACAGTCCCATTTACAGGAGTGAGACACGATGATTTTTGAAAACTTTTAAAGCCGATATATCCCAATGCTGAAAGACAAAATCCAAAAAAAGTACTAATCATCATAAATACACCCATAAACGTACCAATAATCCATGTTACTAGCGGGTTATAGTGATAAAGAGCAATAGCAATCAATGAGACAAAAATTCTTGCAAAAAGCTCAAACCACTCACTCTCTTGATTCATATAATAAGAGCGTTCATAGGCAGGAGAGATCGTCCAGCTCGTAGCTTTTGTAAAATAACTTAAGACATAAAATATCCAGCTTGTTGGGGAAAATTTGAGTGTTGTTACTAACGTTAAAAGATTAATGCCAAAGTAGACATAAAAAAGCTCTATCCTCTGAAAAAAAACGCCGAGGATTATAATGATTCCTAGGATTAATCGATTAAATTTTACGACTCCAGGTTCTGGAGGATGATAAGTAAATCCGAGCAAATCTATTCTCCCAATTATTAACAAAATATTGTGTTTTATAATAGCATAAATTGCCCCTTATGGAGCAAAATATTTAGAGTTCTGTTTTAAGTGCGGCACCGTTGGAAGCATTGGACACGAGGAGGCTGTAACGCTTGAGCCATTTAGACTTGATCTCTTTTTTTACAGGAACGAAATGCAATCGGCGTTTTTCTAGCACTTCATAGTTTACATTTAATTGTAAAAGATGACTGTCAACATCAATCTCGATCTCATCGCCGTCTTCAATTAATCCGATCACCCCTCCCTCTGCAGCTTCAGGGCTGACATGTCCGATAGAGGCTCCGCGTGTAGCACCGCTGAATCGGCCATCCGTAATTAACGCAACGCTCTCACCCAATCCCATCCCCATAATAAGAGCCGTAGGAGCAAGCATCTCTTGCATCCCTGGCCCCCCTTTTGGCCCCTCATAACGGATAACGACGACATTGCCCGCTTTTACTTTATGCCCCATAATGCCATCAATCGCCTCTTGTTGAGAGTTAAAACATAGTGCCGTCCCTTTGAACTGGCGCATATTAGGGGTAATTCCTGCTGTCTTAACTACCGCACCCTCTTCTGCAAGATTTCCAAATAAAATCGACAATCCTCCTACAGGAGAAAATGCATTTTCATTGGTGTGGATGATACTGGTATCTTTGATCACGGCATCTTTGATCCGCTCACCCAATGTTTCACCCGTAACCATCATCGCATCAAGATGCAATACACCACCGCGACGACTCACCTCTTTCATAACGGCATTTACGCCACCTGCACGGTTAATATCATCCATGTGTACTGTTGAAAGGGATGGGGAGATTTTGGCGATATGAGCTACTTTTTCACTAATCACATTGATTTGTGTAATATCAAAATCAACTTCTGCTTCTTTGGCAATACTCAAAAGATGCAGTACTGTATTAGAAGATCCGCCCATCGCCATATCAATAACAAACGCATTATGAATCGCTTTTTCATTGAGGATATTACGCATATTCCATTTTTCACTGTTTTTATCCAGCGTCATCTCTACGATACGTTTCGCCGCGACTTTTACCATCGCGATGCGTTCCGGTGTCATTGCCAAAACCGTACCGTTGCCTGGCAGTGCAACCCCCATCGCTTCACATAGCGTATTCATCGAGTTTGCCGTAAACATACCCGAACATGATCCACCGCTTGGACATGCTTCACACTCAATCTCATACAGTTCTTCATCCGACATTTTGCCATTGGCATGTTGCCCTACTGCCTCAAATGCCGTTGCTAAATCGATCGGGGTGCCGTCTTTTTTATGCCCTGCCTTCATTGGTCCGCCCGAAACAAATATCGTCGGAACATTGACGCGAAGCGCACCCATGAGCATCCCCGGAACAATCTTGTCACAGTTAGGGATACAGATCAAACCATCAAGCTTATGTGCATTCATCACCGTTTCAATGCTGTCTGCAATCAATTCACGGCTTGGAAGGCTATACAGCATTCCATCGTGCCCCATTGCTATACCGTCGTCAACACCGATCGTATTGAACTCAAACGGAACGCCGCCTGCTTCACGTATCGCTTCTTTGACAATACGACCGTATTCTTGGAGAAAAAAGTGTCCTGGAATAATATCGATGTGAGAGTTGGCAACTCCGATAAAAGGTTTGTTGAAATCTTCATCTTTCAAGCCTGTTGCACGTAGTAAACTTCGGTGGGGAGTCTTATCAAACCCTTTTTTGATGGTATCACTGCGCATGAAATTCCTTTGAATAAATTGATACATTAAATTAACACGATTATACCGCAGGGGAACTCTCAAAAACTTTCAAAAAAGTACAAAACTACAAAATTAAGTAAAACTCTTTACAGACTACCAAAAAATTGCTATACTTCCACTCCACGAAAAAGATGCGGGAATAGCTCAGTGGTAGAGCACGACCTTGCCAAGGTCGGGGTCGCGAGTTCGAACCTCGTTTCCCGCTCCATATACCTCAGTTGAAATATCGATATTCGATGTCTTAACTGAGGTATTTTTTTCGTTATCGTTGCCCGGATGGCGAAATCGGTAGACGCAAGGGACTTAAAATCCCTCGGTGGTAACACTGTGCCGGTTCAAGTCCGGCTCCGGGCACCATTACATCGGTGGTGGCATGGCCAAGTGGTAAGGCGCTGGTTTGCAAAACCTTGACCCCCGGTTCGAATCCGGGTGCCACCTCCACAATGTAAAATATGCTCATTTTTATGCGGGTCACTGGCAGAGTGGTCGAATGCACCGGTCTTGAAAACCGGCGAGGGTTAAACCTCCCAAGGTTCAAATCCTTGGTGGCCCGCCATCATACAAAAATCCCCTTCAATTATTCAAGAATCAAGATATAATCCTCTTACATAATAATTTTACCTTATTGGCTTTTTATGACCGAAAATTTCACCTCTCCACGAGTCTCATTTGTCAAAATTCTTCGCTGGCAATTAGGGAAATTTTTTTCCAAAAAGAAACATTCCAATAGTTCTGTTCCCATTGTCACGCATTCACATCTACCCCAAGGGGAATACGCTATGTGGCTTGGGCATGCTTCTGTATGGTTGCGACTTGGAGAGACGACTGTCGCCATTGATCCAGTGTTTGGCAACATCCCCATGCACGATCGATTAACACCCCTCCCCTTGCCAAAAGAGCAATTGTATGCAGATGTTGTCCTCATTACCCATGCCCACTATGACCATTATGATAAAGCCACCATCCTATATCTTCTGGCGCAAAATCCTGATCTGATTATCGTCGCTCCCGCAGGGTTTTGGCGCTACATGAAAAAAATAATTGATCGAGAACAGTGTTTCGAGATGGAATGGTGGGAATCGCTCATGGTTGGGGGGTTATTTATTACGCTCGTTCCTGCAAAACACTGGAGCCGTAGAACATTCTTTGATACGAATAAAGTACTATGGGGAGGGTATGTTATACAAAATGAAAAGCATACGCTCTATCACAGCGGAGACAGTGCGACTGGAGAACATTTTAAACGTATAGGGGAACGTTTTGAGATTGACGAGGCTTTTTTACCCATTGGCGCATACAAGCCCGAGTGGATCATGCATCAAAATCATCTTAATCCCCCCGAAGCGATTCAAGCAGCGCTCGATTTGGGAGCACAAACGCTTATCCCTATTCATTATGGAACATTTGATCTCTCCGATGAGCCGCTCGAGGAACCGCTTGAATGGTTCAAAGAGTGTGTGGCACAAGATACCTCTTGGCTCACTGTGCAACTGTTAAAAGTCGGAGAAGTTTATCATTTGAGTACTCTATCAACGGACACATCCCCCTGATCTCTTACCGTTAAAAAGAGTAATTCTGGATAATGGATACGTTAGTGATTTGTTATTTATGGGTAATAGTACTGAGCGTTTTTTGAACTTCTCGTAATTGGTCTAAACTGAGATAAAAACTTTCATCCATTGCTTTATCGAGATGATTCATTTCTGTAAGAGTGATCCCTAATGGGTCTTTTTTAATGGCTCTTGCATTTCCATCCGTGATCGTCACATTGTCCAACTTTTTTCCGGCATGACGTAAAAAATAGGTGAGAAAATAACCGCCCGAATGATCTTTTTCAATCGCAACAATTGCCCGCTTTGCATTGCTTCCCTCAAAAGAGATGTTGGGTGCAAGGATTTTAAAATCTTCAATACTCATATACCCGACATACACTTTGGTGTAAATATCATGATACCGTTGCGTCGCACTTCTACGGAAAAAATCCCAATTTACAGGAGTGCCTCCGTTGCGCAACGATCGCATCATCCATGTGAGGGTACTGTAATATTTAAACGCCGCAACTTTAAGATCATCCGCATGCGCGATTTTATCACTTTGGACTCGCATCATCTCAGCCCTAGGTGCTCTTGTGCGCAAGCTCTCCAAGATGTGGCGTGCACTGTAAGGCTGTGTCATCCATACGCTCGCGTACTCAGGCAATTCAGATGTCCCTGTGGCGCCTTCATTCAGAACCAATAACGCTTTGACGTTGTAGCGAGGAAAAAGCACTTCGAGCAATGCCCGTTTTTTACGAAGCCGTTTTTTGAGATTACTCACCGATTTCACGAGAGTCATTTCCACAAAATAAAGCTCTTTATCGGTAAACAGCAATCCGTCAAATTCCCCGATCTCTTTATGGCGGGCACGATAGATAATCTGCCCCTTCCAGCTCACCGATAACGCATCACTTTGCGCATGAGTACGGTGCTTGTGGGGACCTTTGATAATAAACTGTTTAATTTGAGGTTCATCGGCAGCATAACGGAGCAATTTTTCATAAATGTAGTTCTCATACACTTCTCCCTCAAACGAACGAAAAGCACTCACATAGGCCTCGTCTTCCATTGTAAGGCCCTTCGCTCCAAGCGAGAGCAAATGGTCAATATTATAGTCATAATATAAAAGGTTATCCCCGAGATCTTCGTCTCCGTGAGGGATTACTGTAGAATTAATGGTTAACAAGGGGAGCCTCTTTATGAGCATTTCTAGGCATCATCCATAACGCCCACAGTATTTTAGCGAAATTTTGAATTAAAAAAACTCTATTTCACCTTCCTCCCCTAAATCCACTTCTATCCCGGTCATAATCGACTCGATTTGCATGCACGAACTGAAAAAAGAACCGTCAAGATAGTGAATATCTTGCGTGTCTTGCAGTTCAAATACATGCTCGACCCATGAAGAAAGATCATTTTTAAAATACTCTAAAAACTGTAGTGTGCTCGCCCGTTTTGCATCATCTTGTACCAGGACCTCTGCATTTGCTTTAATCAAAGAAGAGAGAGCAATAAGCGCATACGCAAGCCCTGAAAATTCATACAAAGCACTGATAGCATTATAATATACCTCTAGTACCTCATTGGTAAAATGTCGAAAGTTTTCTTCAGTCCCTTCCTCTTTGAGCGTATGTAACCACGATGTCCATTCACGTGCTGCTTCGCGTAAATCGCTCACCTCTCCAAATGCATCATCGTCAATGCTTTCAACATATTCTTTGGCCGTAATTTTATGCACAAAGCTTTCACGTAATACTTGTTGCTCTTCTGCCCCGATCGAGCGTGTATCGTTGACTTTTTCGACCGGTTTGCTTTGGGGAACACTTTGTTCCTGTTTTTTAGTGATTGCACGTACTTCCGGAGGAGGAGTACATCCCTTGCTCTCGCTGCTTTTAGCCGTAATAATACCGACACGAAAAGCAACCATATTTTCATTGATAATACAGCTGTCTCCTAATCCGCGAATCAGATGATCTATTTTTTGATCTATCTGTGCTTTTTTTGGCAAGGTAGCATGTATAAATACCTCATCAAAACTCTCTTCTATGGTAATTGTCACGATTGCATTGTTCTTTATTTCGATATATAACAACTCATAGAGAAGCTCGATAATCATATCGACATTAGTACATACCGTCGTATTTGTACACTCAAAACGAACCAATAACCACACACCAAAATCCATAATGCCTTCAATACTTCGGATATCAAATACGGTTTTAAAATTACGAATCTCATTACTAAACGGATTGATTGCAGTCGTGTTATTCAACGGCTTATTTTCTCGTCCCCCTATCAAAAGGGCACCGGCATAACTTTGCAGTTTTAAACGAATAAGATCTTTATCAATAGGCTTACGGAGATAGGCGGCTACCCCAATAGCAGCCATATTCTCCTCCATTTTCGGATCAATGACTGCCGTTACCGCCATAATAATCGTATCAGGGTAGCGCTCCTTAATGAGCTTTGAGGCTTGAAAACCGTCCAATCGTGGCATCATAATATCCATAAGCACTATGTGCGGTCGTAATGCTTCGCACTTCTCAACCGCATCCTGCCCATCTACGGCCTCAAAAATCTCAAATCCGTCTAATTTACGACAAATAGCGCGTAGGACAAGCCGATTGTCTTCCACATCATCAACAATAAGCAATTTTATATTTTCCATGTTTCATCCCCATCTGTTTGTTTTGTTGTGATTACCTTGAGAGTAAAACAGCTCCCCTCTCCAAGAGAGGAGACAACATCCAATCGCATTCCCATTCCCTTAACGTACTCATTCACAATTCCAAGCCCCAGACCCGTCCCCTGATCATGAGTACTTACTTGCTCAAACGGTTCAAAGATACGATCCATTTTATCTTCTGGAATACCGACACCCGTATCTTTGATTTCAATCCAGCACTCATCAGCACCTACCTCTTTGATACTTACTTTTACGTACCCATTTTGTGTAAACTTGATCGCGTTTGAAATGAGGTTTGTCAGTATTTGACGCAACCGCAGTACATCGCACTGAATAAAAATTGAATGCTCCGGAAGTTCAAGAAGGTATTCTAAAGATATTTTACTATTCAAAGCACCCGTTGCTTCATACACATCGCCAACCAATGCGACAATATCCGTACGCACCATCTCGTATTTTTCTTTCCCTGATCGCAGTTTTGCCATATCCAAGAGAGAGTTAATCAGATGGAGCAGTTGTTGCGAATTTTTATGAGAGCGATCAATGTACATTTTAACAAGATCACGGCTTTCATCATCTAAAAAAATCTCATCAAAACTTTCAAGTGCTTGATCGGTGAAGTTAATAATAGCATTGAGAGGAGTACGCAGTTCATGAGAAACCTGATCAAAAAATTTATTTTTTTCCTGAAGTGTTCTGATGGCCGATTCTTTTGCTTCCAGCACCTCGGTAATCTCATGCCGAAGAGAGAGGAACTCAACGATAGCACCCTCCTCGTCATGAATCGGCACCATCGTAACATCAAAATAGTGTATTTCTCCGAGTTTGTCCACATTTTCTGTAATTGCTCTATGTATTTTTCCTTGCTTTAGCTTATTCCATGTTGCACTGTACTCTGCATCACTTATCGTCGGTCCACGAAAAATAGAAACATGTTTACCGAGCAATTCACCATATCCATATAAAAGCACTTTACTCAACGCCTTGTTGGCATAACTGATAATACCATTCAAATCACATTTGTACACAAGCGTTGCCGAATCGATTGCTTTATCGTATTGACGAAGTAGAAACTGCGTTCTATCCCGGTCTTTCATACTGCTTTTAATCCCTTCTTCCAGCGTCGACTTATACCCCATTAGGCTTGTTACATCGGTTAATGTCATGACATATATTGCGTCAAAAGGCTCTAGCCGCGTCAACGTAAGATTGAACGAATGCACTGCATCACCCTTCATGATTCCAACGCGACAACCCTCGTCACTACACGCCAACGCAAGCTCGTACCATCGCTTGTTGTTATGCCCCTCATAAATATAGCCGAACCTATCAATGGGTTCAAAAAAATCAGTAAAACTAAAATCGTCGGCAAAAATCGTTTTGCCCATCGAATCACAAACCGAGATCATCGATGCATTCGCATCAATAAAACGTTCCCCATCGGTCAAAGCAATCAAATCTTTTGTCGTATTAACAATCGCTTCATAATAATGGCACTGAAGATCCTTGTCACTCAAGCGCTGCTTAATCGCTTCTACCGTGATCAGTTCAGGCTCCTGTTTTGACATGAAAACCCTTTTTTATTTCTACTTGAATATATAGTATTATAATTAATCGAAATAAATCTTAAAAAACTAACATTTTTTTCTTATTACTTTAAAGTGCCTCTTTTTAATCTCATCTTTTGCCGGAACATGTTACACTTTTTCATGCAACATTTTACCCCTACCGATGACCAAATTCGTAGCCAATTCGTCAGTTCACTTATGAACTATTTCAAAATCGACGAAGATGTATTTTTACGTTCCCATATCGATGAACTGATCCGTCCCATCAGCGTTACTTGCTACAGCGATTTCCTTCATCGTCTCTCCACTAGGACGATGCCATTTAAAACCGGAATCGAAAAAATTGCCCTTATTGCTCAAGAATTGCTCGAGGAGCAGCTCTCGCCTCTGGCAAAAGAGGCACAGGAACGTACCCAAAAGCTCTATAATCTTATGTACGATTTGCGCCGAAGCATCACCGAAGAACGCAATGCACAGCACAGTGCCCTCACGCGATTTGAAAATGTAAAATTTACGTCAATCAAACGTGCTGATTCTCAAGAACTGTTACTGGACTCACTCGATATTGATGTCATTCGTAATGTCACCAAACAATGGATTTATGACTACGTCACATTAGACAGAGGATTATTTGAAGCCCGTATCGAACGCGAATACTCCGAGTTGCTGATAGAGAGAGAACGCGCCAAAAATACCCAAAATATCGCCCATAAAACCCAAGCAATCCTTGGCGCAAAACGGTTATGATCACCCTCCCTATTGCACTAATTGATCGGGAGGACTTAACGCTCTTAGAACGGGCACTTCTTCCTCTCATCGTTCGTCACAGCTTTGCGTGGGGAGAAAAATTCAAGCCGTTGAGCGCATCCCTTTTGGCAGAGAATTTACGTCATAGCCCCAAAGAAGTTGTCCATGCACTCGATGCCCTGGTAGCCAAAAAAATACTTAAAACGATTCGCGAAAAAACCTCCGATGGGGTCATGATCCTATACGTCCTAGAACCGATCCAAACACTGCAAGACAGCGCTGTTTCAGTCGCCATAGCAACACAATACAGTGACAGTAACCATTATCTCAATCTCTCCAACGAAGCCTTTCAGGAGCTGCACGTTTACGCGCTCCAAGCCTGCGACCGCGAAGGGTTGCGACGTGAACTTTTTGATGACTTTAATCTTTACCATCGTAGTGAGAATCGCCGCTCTTTTGATTGGTATGCTGAGTTTGAACGCTGGATGCGCCGATCTCTCGCTTCCAATGCTCCGGCATTGGCCAGTGCATCCCAAATAGAAGAAAGTAAACCATCCAGTGAACAATTCGAAATGGCGCAGTACTTCATCCGCCGTTTAGCTTCCGTGGATCCACAATTTGATGAACCTTTTGATGTTATGAGCTGGGCACGTCAGATTCAGTATCTGATTCAAACCGACAACTACACACTGCTGGATATCAAATCAGGAATCGACTGGCTTTTTAGTGCCAAAGGTGACTGGTTCCGCCCAAATGTTCCGGATGCCTTTCATCTGCGTAAACACTTCAAGCGTCTCATCTCTCATACACGCAGCTTCCGTGACGGTGCCACCAAACTCCCCGATGGGATCAATATTTTCGATATTATCGGGCGAAAATAACCGCTTTTTTTGTAATCATCAACATGCTATAATCGGTAAAACACAACTGAAGGTCTTTCATGAATCTTCTATCCTTGTATCTTGACCAGCCTCTTACTCATGCCAAAATAGAATATGCTTTGGACATTGTTTTGCTCAAAGGCTTTGAAAATGGTTACTATGGTCTGAATCAAAAGCTCCATATTGTCCTCTCCCCATTTAGAGTGCTGACGCTCATCAGCGAAGAAAAAAGAGAGATATTAGATGCTCTAGACAAACTGGGGATAACATTGCATACTGAAGATGAGAGTGCGCATCCCTACCAAGACTATCCCCTTCTCATCGATCCTTCCCTTTCAACGTCTTTTAGCGTTACCAATGAAGCAATTATCCTCAAAGAGACTTCCATTACCAGCCTCAACATAAGTGCCCTTGCTGTTTCTCAAAGCGTCGGATTGGAAACCTACGAGCACCGTCTTGATATGCTCTTCTCACGTAGCCGCCGTATTGTTGAATCTATTCATACTTTTTCAATGACCAGGCGTTCTCATTTGCTCAAATTTACCAAACAGCTAGCCCTCACCCGACATGATATGGTCAGCAACCTCTTACTGCTTGATAAACCTAATATTTTATGGGATGATGCCCAAGCAGAAGCTCTCTACAACCGTTTAGCCTTTGTACTGGAACTCTATGATCGCCATGAAATCGCCCTCTCAAAACTCTCTCAGATCAAAGAGGATGTCATGCTGGTGATGGACCTCATCAATCATAAACGAAGCGAATTTTTGGAATGGATCATCATTGTTCTCATCGGCGTCGAAATCGTTATGGGCATAATGGAATGGTTTAAATAATATATAAAATAATTAAACAATAACTAACGCCTAAGATTAATAAAGAAATTATTTTTAACGTTATACAATAAGGCAAAATCATTTATAGGATATTGCCCGTTCCCATGAGTTCCTGCATATTTATCTCTTTTTTTATCAGGATTACTGCTTCGCGAACCATTAGTTCGTGCTTTAAAATAATCCCTTGATAACACTAGCTGCTTCTCTTATTTGTATCGCAATGGCAGGGTGGATCATTTATTTAATCAAACGCGCCACTCCTAACACCAAGGATCGGTACCATACTCTTTTTCAATCTTCTCCTTCAGCCCTCATTGAGCTCGACGAGCAATGGAACATAGTAGGATGGAATACCAACGCGCAAATGACCTTTGGGTGGAAGGAATCCGAAGTAATCGGTCGACACATTATCGATTTACTCGTCCCTATGAAAGATCGAGGACATGTCCATACCTCCTTGCTAAAGGCAAAACAAGAGGGAAAAAGTGACTCCAAAAATTTCAATCTTACCAAAGGGAAAAAAGAAATCTTTTGTGAATGGCATAACAGCCGAATCGATCATGAATATCCAGGCATACTCTGCACTGCACGTGACATTACCGAAATAACCTCTCATGTATCTACTCTGACACATCAAGCATGTCATGATCCGCTCACCGGGGTAACAAACCGTGCGGTTATGGACGATCGACTCCATCATGCCATTGATCGTGCGCAACGTGCCGGTTCAAAAATCGTCCTTTATTTTATTGATCTTAACGATTTCAAAATTATAAATGATCAGTATGGACATGAAGCTGGTGATAAAATACTCATTGGAATCGCATCTGCCCTACGTGCTTGCTTACGCAACAGTGATACAATTAGCCGTTTTGGAGGGGATGAATTCATCATTATTGTCGAAGACATAGAAGGGGAAGAACATATTCAGTCCGTCCTCACCGCGATTGAATTTGCCATTTCAGAACCGATCATTCTGGACAATGAGTCTTCGTTGGTAGCCAATGCAAGTATCGGGATGGCGATCTACCCAGATGATGCCACCGATGCCGATTCTCTTATAAAAGCTGCCGATGTTGCTATGTACCTCCGGAAAAAAACAAAAAACAAAAAGCCGCGGGCTAAAGCAACTATTCGCAAGAAAACCCCGATCTCACTGGAACTTCCACTGTACCCTGATTCTATCGCGTAATAATATTTTCTGTATTTTTAATGATGCTATTACCATTAACATTATATAATCCTAATAAATCGTTTTAAGGGTTCTTTCTACATCTCATGGTATTAAATTTATTACTCATACTCCTTTTATTCATTTTGGCAAGCGCCTCTTTTCTCTACATTCGCAGACTTCAACGTGCCATGTCCGTAATTCAAGAGAGGGCTGCCCTTTTTCATCATTCTCCAGCAGCCCTAATCGTTGTAAACTCAGGCAATCGTATTCTTGAATGGAACAATGCAGCACAGGAAATGTTCGGTTACGCCAGAGCTGAAGTACTCGGAAAAGACATTCTTGATCTCATCGTACCTCTCTCGGATCGTTCCCATGTGTTAGGGATTTTAGCAAAAGCGTCCAGAGAAGGGATCAGTATTTCCAAAAATTTCAACACAACGAAAGAAAAAGAGGAGCTATTTTGCGAATGGCGCAATACGCAGTACAATAACACTATTATCTGTACGGTACAAGACATTACCTCCTCTAAAAAAGTCCTCGATGATTTGAGCAAGCGTTCCACCGCCCTCGAATCCTCAGGCGAAGCAATCATCTACACCAATCACAAAGGGCTCATTGAATTTGCCAACCGCAGTTTTTTTACTCTGTGCCCCTCTGATCAAACTAAGATTCTTCAATCTCATATCGGTGACTACCTCTTTGGGGGCATCCAAGCCATGAATGCGATATTGCCTCAATTCGACACCAATAATACGTGGAAAGGGACGGTCCGCAAAAACTGCTCAGGAGCAGAGAAAGTATTTAGTGTCGTGATAACCGCCATTTACAACCGCAACCGCCTCATTAGCTATATCGCCAACCTCCATGACATCACCCAGCTCAGCGAGCACGTTCATAGCCTCACCCATCAGGCCAATCATGATCCGCTCACCGGAGCAACCAACCGCTCTGCGATGGACGAACGCCTACTACAAGCAATTAAGAATGCTCAAAGCACTAACACAACCATTGCCCTCTTCTTCATCGATCTTAACGACTTTAAGCAAGTCAATGATATACATGGGCACGAGGCGGGGGATAAACTTCTCGCAGGAGTTGCCACCAATTTGCGCGCATGTCTGCGCAACAGCGACACCATTACACGATTTGGTGGGGATGAATTTGTCATTATTATTGAAAATATCAAAAACCAAGAACATGCAGAAACGGTATCAAAAGCGATACAAGCAGCCATCAATGAGCCAATCATCATCCATTCAGCTCTCGTCATTACGGCCAAAGCAAGTATTGGATTAGCAAGATATCCCCAAGATGCCACAGACCCGGAGTCCTTGCTAAAAGCCGCAGATGAATCAATGTATAGAGCAAAAAAACAAAAGAAAGTGGGGGAACTACATGAAATTTAAATTTGTTGGCATACTGGGGCTCACAACGCTTCTAGGTGCCCATCCTCAATGTCTTTTAGATGCTTATCCCGATTTGGTTGTATCCGCCAATGATCAAAGCGTTACTTTAAAGAATGGCACCGTATTCCCTTATCGTACCTCATCGTCCAAAACAACCTGGGATGAAAAAATCAACAATGCTGATTTAGAAACACAACTTTCCCAAAGCTATGATTCGGGTGGGATTGATACACCCCCCTCTTATCTCTTCGATCCGGGACGCTTACGTTATCAACCTTTATTCCAATCACTCTATGGTAAAGATAAACCGTCTATCGAAAAAAATCTGGTCACAATCGAGTGGCCAACCCTCAAAGGGAATAGAAAACTGCGCGTGAATCGCTCTGAGGGAGTGGACAAAAAACTCTTTGCCATTGGTCAGGAAATAGCGAAACTTCCCCATAGTGACCGTATCTGGGCCGAGGGAGCTGCTACCTATGAATACCGTGTTATCAAAGACACAGACCGTCTTTCCATGCACAGCTTCGGAATTGCCGTTGATTTAGCGCCCTCAAAAACCCAATATTGGAAAGGGGAAGCCACGAGCGAAACTGCTAAAATCGGATACAAAAACACCATGCCCCTCTCCATTGTCCGTATTTTTGAAAAACATGGATTTATATGGGGGGGACGCTGGTATCACTACGACACCATGCATTTCGAGTACCGCCCCGAGCTTTTAGCCCCTAAGTGTGTTTCAAAAACTCAATAACCTTTTCCACTGGACGTCCAATAATTGCTTTGTCCCCCTGTATAAGGATAGGACGTTCGATTAGCTTTGGATACTTAACAAGAGCATCAATCAATACCGCTTCATCTTCCACTTTCGCCAATCCAAGCTCTTTATACAGGTCCTCTTTTGTCCGCATAAGTTCTCGAGCACCAATACCAAGGTTTTTCAATAATGATTGAATCTCCTCACGAGAAGGGGTAGCTTCCAAATATTTTACGACTTCAATCTCTGAATTTGTTTCGCTTAACAGCGCCAACGCTTCACGCGATTTCGAACATTTCGGATTGTGCCAAATAGTAGTCATATAAATCCCTTTTTTTTACTGACATTATAACTTCTTGATACCTACTAAGACGCGCTATGCTATAATCTTACTATTACTTTGACCCGAAACAAGGCAACTCTTATGAAACAAACCATTACAGAAAAAATCTTCTCCCAGCACGTAGGTCGTCCTGTTTTTGCAGGCGAAATCATCCGTTGTCCCATAGACATGGTTATCGGTAACGATATTACAACTCCTATCTCTATCAAAGCATTCGAGGAATCCGGCGCTAAAGCACTCGCTAATCCGGATGGTTTTTCTCTTGTTTTGGATCATTTCATTCCGGCCAAAGACATCGCCTCTGCCAATCAAGCCCGTATCAGCCGAGATTTTGCTAAAAAATATGCGCTCAAAAACTTTTTTGATGAAAAAGACATGGGGATTGAGCATGCTCTTCTTCCGGAAAAAGGGCTTATTGTCCCAGGTGATGTCATCATCGGTGCAGACTCCCATACATGTACGCATGGCGCATTGGGGGCCTTTTCCACAGGAATGGGATCAACCGATTTGGCATTTGCCATGATTACAGGAGGGAACTGGTTCAAAGTTCCGGAGAGCATCAAAGTCGTCTTAAGCGGAAAACCGGGTAAATACACCACAGGTAAAGACATTATCCTAGAAATCATCCGCCTTATCGGTGTTGATGGTGCCCTTTATCGTA
Source organism: Sulfuricurvum sp. (assembly GCA_030694265.1). GTDB lineage: Bacteria > Campylobacterota > Campylobacteria > Campylobacterales > Sulfurimonadaceae > Sulfuricurvum. The sequence goes on along the minus strand of JAUXYP010000002.1, from coordinate 12,871 downwards.
CGCTTGAATTTACAGGAAGCACTATTGCGCACCTCAATATGGACGACCGTTTCAGTATGTGTAATATGGCCATCGAGGCAGGTGCAAAAAGTGGTATCGTAGCCTATGATGATATCACCGCTGAGTTCTTAGCCGATAAAACCCTCGCACGTGAAGCGAAACTCCATTATTCAGATGAAGACGCCACCTATGTTCAAATTCTTGAAATTGACGTCGCAAATCTAGAGCCGGTTATTGCTTATCCATTTTTGCCGTCTAACGGACATAGCCTCAGTCAAGCAGTTTCCGACAAAATCAAAATTGATCAAGCATTCATCGGCAGTTGTACCAACGGTCGATTGGGTGATCTCAAAATCGCAGCAGAAATTCTAAAAGGCAAACGTGTTCACGCCGATGTCCGTCTCATCGTGACTCCTGCAACGCAGCGTATCGCACGAGAAGCAACGAAAGCGGGTTACATGGACATCATCATTGATGCGGGCGGCGTTGTCTCTAATCCAACGTGCGGTGCATGTTTGGGTGGGTATATGGGTATATTGGGTGATGACGAAGTAGCCATCGCTACCACTAATCGTAACTTCGTAGGACGCATGGGTTCACGCTCTTCCAAAGTGTATCTTGCCAACTCAGCCGTAGCAGCCGCTTCTGCCATCACAGGATACATAACCGATCCTGATACAATTCAATAAAACACTAAAGGATTCTTCCATGAAACGCACACATATCATCGGACTTGCTTTAAGTACTCTTTTAACCCACAATGCAGTAGCATTTGACTTTGGTTCCGTCATGCAGGCCGTATCGCCCATGGCCGATGCCGGACTTTCCACAAACCCATTGGTTAAAAACCTCACTACCAATCTTGGGGTAACGCCAACCCAAGCCATCGAAGGAAGTGCTGCACTGCTCAATGATGCGAAAAAAGACATGAAACCTGCAGACTTTCAAGCCCTCACTACCAAGATGCCTCAAGTGGGAACGTTGCTCGCCGCTGCTCCTGCCGCAACGGGAAGTGTTCAATCACAATTTTCTACCTTGGGAATGAAACCTGAGATGATCGGTAAGTTCACCCCTTTTCTACTGGAATATGTTAAAAGCGGAACGACTCCTGGAATGATGAATCTCGTCCAAGCAGCATTGGCACAATAATGTTCGATCTCCCCTGCATCCTCTTTGCGGGCGGAAAAAGTTCCCGAATGGGGCAAGATAAATCACTGCTCCCATTTGGCGGATATTCATCACTCACGCAATTTCAATATGTACGCCTCTCTAAACTTTTCACCCACGTTTCTATCTCAACCAAAGAAGCCGATAAATTCGACTTTACCGCCAACTTTATTCTCGATCCCAAAGATGCTGATTTTGCGCCGACGGCAGGATTTGTAGCGGCTTTTGAGGCCATACAAACCGAGCGTATTTTCGTGCTTAGCGTTGATACCCCTTTTGTGGAAAAAGAGATTATAAAGAGACTCATTGATGCTGATACGCCCCATTATGATGCCGTTATTTCAAAAACATCCTCAGGCACCCATCCCATGGCAGGCATTTATCATCGGTCTCTCTTAAGCGAACTAAAACGTATGCTAAGCGAAGAGGACCACCGCTTAGGAAAACTCCTCTCCTCCGCTAAAACTCACTATGTAGAATTTTCAGATGAAGATCCATTTTTAAATTTGAATCTCCCCAATGAATACGAAGAAGCAGTTTCACGTTATAATAATAAAAATAATTTAAAGTGAACTCTTATGAAATTAACCCATTTAGATGAGCGCGATCGGCCAAAAATGGTCGATGTATCTGACAAAACAACGACATCCCGTGTCGCAATTGCGAGCGGACTGATCACCATGAGCCAAGATGCATTTAATGCGGTTGTCAATCAAACGGCTAAAAAAGGGCCTGTCCTTCAAACCGCCGTCATCGCAGCCATCATGGGAACCAAAAAAACATCCGATCTCATCCCGATGTGTCATCCTCTTAATTTAAGCGGTGTCAATTGTGACATAGATGAACTCCCGGATCTTCCAGGATTTAAACTCACAGTTACCGCAAAACTCAGTGGTCAAACAGGCGTAGAGATGGAAGCATTGACAGGCACGAGTATCGGCTTATTGACCATCTACGACATGCTTAAAGCTATTGACAAAGGGATGATTATCGGACCTATTCAGCTTGAAACAAAATCAGGAGGCAAAAGTGGAGATTATCAACGAATTTGAGCAAAAACTACAACTCGAATACCCTTGCACATGGTGCTATAAAGTAGTTGGATATGAACGGGCAGGGTTGGAAGTAGCCGCCATAGAAATTTTTAGTGAGCGTCCTTATACCCTTGTTCCCTCAAAAAGCAGTAAAAACGGAAAGTACATCAGCATGAACTTAGAACTCTTAGTCCATAATGAAGATGAGAGAACCTATTTTTATGAAACACTCAAAGCGCATGTCCATATAAAAATGGTTTTATAACTTTTTCAAACCTTTCTAAGGAGACAACATGGATCTAGAAACCTTTAAGCGTGACATTAAAACACGCTACAAATCTCTCCCTTCCTCCACTATGGATGACAAACTGAACACAATTATCACCGCTGTCAATGACGAGTGGTCCCTTCAGCCAAGTGCGTTAAGCCTCGCTGAACTCAAAGTTTTAAGTAATGCACTGCTTGAAGAAGAAACAGCAGAACTCCAAGACTCTCTCGAAGACTTAATGGCGCAAAAAGAACGTATTGAACGTCAAATTACTCGCAAACGCGACGATCTGCAGCATCTTAAATATACGTTATTCAATGCCCTTGAAAAACACATGGGAGACGATAGCGCTCAGCTAGAAAAGCTCCATCACATCAAACTCCAATCCATTGATCTTCTTGATTTACTTGAAGAGATGATAGAATCTGCCATTATTACTACTCTTGAAAAAGGGAGTGATGTACAAGAAACACTGCATGAAATTATCAAAGAAATTACCTTTGAAACGCTCAATGCCAATGTTCTTAATGCAGTGCGTATCCGCCGTATACTCTCAAGTATTCTTCAAAGTGCTCTCAATGTTGCCGAAGCTACGCCTAACCAAGCCAATGCCATTTTACGCGGTTCAATGCTGGGTATTCGATCAGCGCTGCATAAATCGATAGAGAAGTTCCGACAGTACCTTCTCTATGTTCCTGAAGAAGTAAAAGCGCTTTACCGTGAAGAGTATAAGCTAATAGAAGATGAGCTAGGGCAGATCCATACACTCTTTGAGCAAATCGTTCACTCATTGTCAAAAAACAATTCCCCTGACATGATTGATAAACTCAAAATCATTGGGCAGGACATTCGCTTTGATACGGAAGAGCTTGCCATCTTGTCTCACGAAACAGTTGAGCTGTTAAGAACTAAGCTTGGTCGATTGAAACAGGAGATGAATGATCGCAGAAATCAGTTGATTAACTCTGCCTCAGCGCAAGAAGCAAAAGCGATGGGAGCACGAGCGTGGAGCGTTGCCAAAGCAGCCCTCAGAAGTGCAAAAGAGGTCATGGATAAAAAGTAATTACTTCGTTAAAGGATTCGCGTTAGATACATCAACGCCTCCCAGCCCTCTGATGATTGCTGGGATTTCCGCATCAAGCTCGTCTATTTTTTGAAGCTTCTCTTTGTCTGTAATCCCTAAAGCTGCTGCCCAGGCAGTTAGTGTCGGCATACCAATGACTATCTTATTTTCACCTTCTTTTATGTACGCGTACATAGAGCATGGTGCAAAAACCGCCGCTTCAGGTAATGGATCTTTACCATCAAAAATGGTATAAGAAAATGGGATATGGCAAAGGGACCAAACTACAAAATTGGAGTAAATAGGAAGTACATCTTTGTCGGAATTTAAACTGGACTTCATATTGTAAAAACCGGCAATGATATAGCCCTTGGTTTGAAATGTTGTTTCAAATTTTTCTTGAAATTTCTCAAAAAAGTCATCAATATCCTCCGGTTGCTCAAAAGGTATCTCAAAGTTCATCATATTCTTTTTAGCATAGCCTTGAATTTTTGTATAGCTTTTTTTAGCATTGCCACCATACTCTTTTTCTATCAATTCATCAAGCGGCTTATACATAGCAATGTATTGATCTCGGACATCTTTATCAGTTATATGAAGTATATCCAGCGCAGCCTCTGGCGTAATATGGGTTATAACCGTTTTCATATCTGATTTTTTTCTATAAATAACCAAGTTAAATGGGGTAAAACCACCTATTCTAGGGTCTTTGTTAAAAAGAGGTCTTGCCTTATCATCACTGACAAGAGAGGAGAATGATAACTGACTCAAAGAAGTTTCACCCTTTAATTCTTCATAGACAAGATTCACGTTATGATGCGGATCACTCAGAAAAAAACCTATCTTTTCCAAAGGTTTTACAGTAAAATCAAAAAAAGCTTTATCAAATACAATATCCTTGTTATCCAAAGTATATTCAACCGCAAGATTTTTGTTATTGCTTGGAATGTATTCATCATTTGCGCTCAATGATGTCATAATCGTCACGCTAAGGAATAGTGTCGGAATAATTTGTTTCAATAATTTCATGCTGCATCCTCTAAAGTTTAAAGATAAAACAAATCGTATTATTTGCTTTAGTATTTAAACTTGCCCATCATTGGGCAAGCAAATTTATTCCGTAAATTAGTTCAAACCTTCAAGGATTTTAGTGATCATCCCTTGAGCTTCATAAAGTTTAGCAATTCCCTCTTTATCTGTCATGCCTAAGCTAGTGATCCAGCTGTCAACACCCAAGTATCCGATATGGATTTTGTCTTCACCTTTTCTATGATAAATATACATTGAACAAGGAGCCCACGCGCCAGCAGCAGGGGAATCTTTTGAAACTGGATAAATAACATCAAATTTACAGATAGAATACGTTACATAGATATCATACTCATTGAATCCAAGACCATCAAAAACGTCCGTTTGCAGATTCATATAGTTTGGTAACAAAAAGCCCAATGGCTCCATTTCACCCTCAAATGCAGCCTCAATATTTCCCTTGATTTCTTGAATCTTAGCAGGATCAGTTTCTGAAATATCCACAGTAAATTCTTGCTTAAATGATGATTTTTTATCTACGATAGGAAAGTTCGTTTTTTGGAATCCACCCTTTGGCAGTGCTGCATTCAATGCCGTTTTGACCATAGCTGCATAAGCCATCAAATCAGGATCATTTTCAGGGATTCCTACTGCTTTTGACATACCAGTTAGGGTAAGCGTAGCAATATTCATCGTATTTTTCGTATCGTCAGACCAAATTGACATCGTTAATGGCGTCAAAGAACCGAATTTAGGGTATTTTTTGATCAATTTAACTGTGAGGTCCGTATTAGAAAACATTGCTAAATTGTATGTTTTGTAATGAACCTTACCAAATCTTTTCTCAAAAGGGGAATTCATATTGTTGTCTCCGCCCATAGTAAGACCACTTTTTTCAAAAGCTTCATCGATAGTTTTGGTTGTAATAGCACCAGCTGTATTAGGAGCGCTATAAACTTGAACACTTTGACCTTTGTTAACTTCTACAGACTTTGTCTTTCCTGCCGCATTGCCCATTGTTCCTATTGCGAGTATAGCAACAAGCATAGCCTTGAATATGTTTTTCATTTTCGCCCTTTATATAATATGAATGTGATTTTCGGCACATTTAAACAACAAACTAACTCAAGAAATCAGATAATTATAATATCATCTTTCTTTATTATTCCACTTGTAATAGCTTTTGCAAATAACCCTCTATCATTTTTTAATACCTCAGGCAGCTTTGGATCGAGAATCGATAAACCATTGCAGAGAGTACAATTTTGGGTAACTTCTAAAACTATTTCACCGATTTTAAACTGTTCGCCTGTAGCTAATGTATTGATATTTTGATCTATCAATATATTTTCACCTAGGCTGCCATATTCTAAATCAACACCATTGCTTTTTGCCAATGCATATGCGTTTACAGAAGTGATCAAGATTAAACGATTGTTATTCTTAGCATAAAATTTATCCTCTAAGACACCGTTTTCGTCCAATTCAAGCTTCTCCTTTTGTACTCTTTTTTTTTCATTGTTAACAGAGACAAAGAGTGCTAAAACTCGAGGTTCTACTGACATATAACACCCCTGATCCTAGTCTAAATAAGCTATGGTTTTTTTATTGTACCCATCTTTTTTTTGAAAGTTTGATAACCCATTGTTTTATATACGCCACTGTCAACATATTTCAATGTTACCATAAACTGATCTTTGTCTTGATATCCAGGAATAGCATAAATTATCTCATTCGCACTGTTTAAAAATAGAGAGGATGGATAAATATTATAACCTACATATTTTGCAAAAGCACGCCCATTTCCAGTAAAATCCTTATACTTAACGACATCATCTTCACTAATATTAATGTGAAGAAAAACGAAATCTTTTTTTATAAGTTCTTTTATAGGATCATCATCAAGCGTAAACATTTGCATACTCTCACAATACCCACAGTCTGTCCTGTGAAGAAAAATAAATACATATTTATTTGTCCCAATAGAATTTTTTACAATCGTATTAATATCTATACTTCTTGCAAAAAGAGAAATATTTAACACAAGAATAACAGAAAAAAGGTTTATGATTAGTTTATGCATATGAGTATCCATCTTATAAGAGAGAAAATGGTCTGCACCATTTTCTCATAGGGAAATAATAGGAATTATTTGATAACTGACTCTGAAGTTTCAGTTGCGCCCAGTAAATCTACCCAAGTCATAACGATTTTATCACCTGCAGCAGCACCTTTAAATGAAAATTTAAAGATAGGATTTTTTGATAGAAACTGGCTTGTTGACATATCAAGTACAACCTTATCGTTTACAGTTGCAGTGATATGAGTAATAAAATTAGCTTCTACACCTTGTTTTTTTGCTGTATCATAAGTAAGCATAGGATGTTTTGCCATAGCTTTAACAGTTGTGATACCGTCTTTTAATTTTGCTTTAATTTCCATGAATTTTCCTTTAATACGATTATTTTTTATACGCGTGAAAAGGGCAATCAGCCCTCACAACCACCAAGTGCAACGCTCAACGTCTTTTTCGCTGAATACAGTTTACCGTCTTTACCTTCTACAACAACGACAATTGTACCGCTTTGCTTAAGTTTCATTTTGATTGAGAAATCAATAACGCTGTTTTCATTCAGAGTCATTGCACATACCGCAGCTTCAGGGTTTGAACTCTGAAATACTGCAACTGATTTTGCAGCGATATCTGATGAGAAATCAACAGGAACCGCACCGCCATTCGCCGCAACATCCGGAGCAGTCAACGTAACACCTTGCTCGATAGTTGTACTGGTACCGTACATTTTTGCTATTGCATCTTCTATAGTATGAGCTGCCCAAACGGCTGGCTTAGTCTTTCTATAATCTTCTGCACTAAGAGTTCCTGGAACTAATGCAGCTGCTGCTGCAAAGATTCCAAAACCTAAAAATTTTCTTCTTTCCATGGTGATTCCTTTTGTTTTATTTACTTAAGCTGATGATGTAATCAACAACCGATTTAAATTCTGCTTCTGACAAGTTACTTCCGCCTTTTGCAGGCATACCATTGATCCCGTTAATACCGTTTTTGTAAACAGCATCCATCCCTTTTTTATTGACAGCTGCCCATGCTTTCGCGTCTCCAATAGCAGGAGCTCCCATGCTCTTGTTAGCATGACATGCCGCACAGTTTTCTTCATACGCTTTTGCAACATTAAATTCTTTAGACTCTACTTTTGGTAAATCTCTAGCAGTGGCCATTGGAGGAACGAAATCTTTGATACCGCCATTGGTTACATAAACGTTTTTAACGGTAGGTTTTTGACAATCCTTCATACAACGTGCAGACGGTTGAACCTTTTTTGCACCAAAGTTTGCTGGATTTGCATAATACGCACGAATTCCCGGAAGAGATTTCGGACCCGCAATATTTGGCTCAAATCCATCATTGTTTGGCATAACAATCTTTAAAAACTTTTCACGATTCAGTTCATAATCATCATCGACCAAAACGCCATCAATCTTAATTTCATTCAACTTAAGAATGTACGCTGTAAGCGCATAGACTTCATCCTCAGTCAAAGTCCCAGTCGCTTGATGAGGCATACCGTCTTTGATGTACCACCAAAGTGTACTTGCTTTTGGCCAATAAACTCCAAATACACGATTTGGGCCATCTGCACCATCAACACTTCTTTGACTCTTCAAAGTCTCCATCATGCTGTATGCATTTCCTTTTGCCAATGATGGGTATCCAGCTCCGCCAGCACCAAAATCACCATGACACGAAACACATTTCGAATCATAGACATCTGAACCCTCAGATGCGGTTCCATGACCCTCAGGTAAGCCTGTGCCATCTGCCATGACGTCAGTGTCCCAAGCTTTTAGCTCATTAGCAGTTGGAATGCGACCGTTATTGATCTTCATAGGCGCAGCTACGCGATCAATAAGATATGGGCCTGTTTTACCGTTTGCTACAGGGTAAAAGACACCGCCGTCAATACTAGGTTGTGCATGCGTACTGTTTGAGTTTGAAAACCCAAGACCGCCGCCTGCACAGCCCGCTACAAATAGTGCTGCTGCCGTAAATACCGAAGCAGATAGGATTAATTTACGATCTAATTTGAACATGATTTACCTCTCCATTTTCTGTTACTTCCCATGTTTCAACTGCATTTCTATGATATACAGATTCAACACCCATGACAGACGTTTCTTCATCGATTGTTGGCTGAATATATCCTGCATCATCCATAGCACGAGATGTAAGTAGGAGTTTTTCACCTTTTTTATACGTATGCATGTAGCTCCAACGCGTCCACGATTTAGGTAGTACCAAACCTTTTAGTTCCGCTTGAACATACGTTCTTCCTCCGTCTAGCGAGAAATCTACCCCCGTAATCGTACCCATTCCTGACCATGCAAGACCTTCGATCTCTACCACTGCACCATCTTTGAGGTCAGTCCATGGAATTTCAGGAGATGGAGAAACTACAGTTGAATTTACTTCATTTGCATAAAAATGCTGTATTGCTTTACCCGTAGGCTTGAGTGCAGTATATTTAGATGTCTCTTCTTTACAATACCATGGCTCAGCAGCAAACTCTAAACGTCGAAGCCACTTAACACATAAGTTACCTTCCCAGCCTGGGAGAAGTAAACGCACAGGATAACCTTGCTCTGGGCGAAGTGCTTCACCATTTTGTCCCCATACGATCATTGCATCATCAAGAACTTTATCCATAGGTACTGTTCGGCCCATTTTAGAACTGTCTCCACCCTCAGCAAGCATCCACTGTGCATCTGGCTTGATTCCAAGATCTTCTAAAATAGTTTTAACGTAAACACCTGTCCATTCAGCAGAAGCCATAAACCCTTTAGCGAACTGAACAGAGTTAAACTGTGTTGCTCTCCACTCTTGTCCGCCATTAGCCGGACATTCAATAAAGTGAATACGCGTAACACTTGGGTAACGCTTAAGTTCTGCTAATGTAAGAACGATAGGCTTTTCAACCAATCCGTGAATCATCAAGCGATACTCTTCTGGATCAATATGAGCAGTTCCGCCATGTGAACGGCTAAAGAAAAGACCATTTGGCGTAATAATACCCTTAGACTCATGTATCGGAGTTACCGCAATACTTGCTCTAAAGTTACCTGAAGACAATAGCTCTGTACTTCTTCGTGTGACATTATGCTCATACGCTGAAGGCACACCGTACAAGTTAGTTGTAACCGGGTCACCCCATTTTGTCGCCCACTCTGGAGTTTTCATAATTGCATCATCATCTGCAAAAATACTGGTTCCAGCTAATGCAGTTGCGGACAAAGCAGCTGTTTTTCTAAAAAAATCTCTTCTATCTAATTTTTTCTCATTAGATAAAGAATCTTTGTTATTCATCTTTTCTTCCTTTTCTGATTGAATGGAGTGGCTTCCATTTGTTGGCACCACTTAATAAAGCGATTAATACAATACTAGTTTATACCTTAGAAATGTATATTTTTTTATCACCAACTTATCCCGAATATAATACTACAGTAATTTAAACTAATAGGCATTGCTCATATAGTATATTTAAACACGTGTGTTACAAAGTGACTCATTTTCTAAACTGAATCACTAAAAAAATACCACTCTTGATTAAATATCGTTATGATTGGTCATTTTTCTTGTATACACCAAGAAGCACATAGGTTTCATCTGCCTCATCAGTGTAAAATGGTATCACGTACCCCTGATTTTCTATCTCTTTGACTTTTTCATCCTCAAAATAGATAGATGGCTTATATTTTGCAATTTTGCTTTGCATATTGAGTATAACCGTATCAAGATATAATTTAAAGCTTTTTGCACTGTTGCCATCTTCTTTTTCTAATCCATCCAAGATCTCTTGAAATTGTTCTTCAAATAGAGTTGAGCTCACGATTTGCTTCATTGATTTGTAATATGGAGCGAATGTGACCTTGGAGTCAAGATAGTTATTTAACTCGTGTTGTAACTTAGTTTTCATTTTTTCTCCAAAAGGTATCCTGATGCGTATATATGTAAAATAATAGCTAAGAAGTAATGAGAAAAATCTCCCCGATAAGGGAAGATAGGTGTGCGAGAATTATTTAAATGTTTTTTCTAAACTTTTCAAAACTCCAGCAGGAACAGTCATAATGTTCGCGAATCCGCCAAGGTCTAGTAATGGATAGCTAATCGCAATATGGTATTCAGCCTTCAATGCTTTTGCTTCTCCATTCTCAATCAATACTGGCCATGGAAGGAGCTCAGCTTTATCGGTTCCAATCTTTTTAACAAATGCATTCGTGCGCTTATCTAACTCTATGAATGCAAGATAACGATCAGCGCCAAGCTCAACAATGATCCCTTTTGCCGCTTTTGCTTTTCCTAACAAGGCAGCGGTTGTACCTGTACCGACAACCCCCATATCCTTGTAATACGGCATACCGATCATAAAGTGATAATCAGCCAATTTAGCAAATTCCCATTGATCTTCAGAGTTTTTCAATGGTCCAAAGGCCTTCTCTAAAGAAGTATACGTGGCAGATGCTGTAGCATGATTGTACTCGTCTTGCAAGTATGCTTTACTAAAATAAATAGGATTAGCAATATGCACTTGTTTACGCTCATCATCTACCAACATACGCCCTACAGCTGCAAAACCGCGTGATGGTTTATTGGCATCTGCTTTCATTGCTGCATTGGTATATAAAATAGTCGTGCCATTTTCAGCTGGTTTATACGTACCAACGATTTCAAAGCCAGCAGCTGCTAATTTAGATTTCGCCGTCTCAACATCAACATAGGCTCCAGTTCTGTATGCAGAAACCACTTTATCAACGGCAACGCCACCTTCGATTTTTGGTGCAGTTGCTGAACATCCGCTAAATACGATAGCAAAAGCTACCGCAGTAAGTGCTAATATTTTTTTCATAATTCTGTTGCTCCCAATTCTTTCATGATATTAACGATCTCTTTATCCAAAGTGTAAATAGAATCAACCATTTTTGGGTCATTAATCCCCATTACAGCAATCCAGTTCTCAAGACGTGGCATACCTACCATCATTTTATTTGAACCTTTGTCAATATACATGTACATTGAACATGGTGCAAAGGTACCGGCATCAGGACGGCCATGATTAAAAATTCCCTCAGAGAATCGGAAGTGACAAAGTGAATAAACCCAATACGCATCAAAACGATCAAATTTAACTTCAGCATTTGCCATCGCGTCAGTCATGCTCTTATAACCCGCAATAATGTATTTCTTCTCTTCAAATTTCTCTTCAAATCGCCCTTGGAAGTCACTAACAAATGCCTCTACTCCACCAGCACGGTCAAACGGAACTTCAAATGTCATCATCGGCTTTGCAGGCAAAGCTTTATAATCAATAATTTGGACTGTTGAACCAATCTCTTTTTCTGTCAATTTATCCAATCCTGCGAATGAAGCGACAAATTTAGAGCGTACATCTTTGTCTTTGATCCCAACAATGTCTAGCATCGTCTCAGGCATAACGTGACCAACATAGGTTTTGTTTTCGCCTTGTTTTTTATAGATGTGAAAATTAAATGGGGAAAAACCACCCAATGATGGCTCTTTCATCAACAATGGCCCAACGACTTTGTCATTGGTAACCGAGAAGAATCCAAGGTTGTCCAATGTGCGTTTGAATGTTGGATCAAAATCAGGGTGTGGCCCCGTTACCCCTTTTACAGTTTGTGTTGGTGTACCCCATTTTGTCTCATATGCATTATCAATATGCTCATGCGGATCAGATAATACAAATCCAACATCTTGAATTTTTTCATTGACCATACTCATATACGCTTCGGATTTATCGCCTTCACCGACGTAAAACTTTACCCCTTGAATACCAAATGCGACCGTTGCCGCCAATGATAACGCCGCAGCGCCCATCAATAATCGATTAAACATTAATTCTCCCTTTCATCTTTCGCCTACAACAAGCGAACGTGTTCGTTGCTATTTTATCACAAGAGTATCAATTCTTCCTTGTATGAAACGAATTGAACTATTTTATCTGTAAAGTAGTAACAGTAAACCAATGAGTGTTACTTTATGAAATACTTGATCCTAAAGTTACTCTGTAAAATTAAAGTGAAAAAATGTGAAGGGATTGTGAAAAGAGAGTGCCCGCAGAAAGCAGGCTAAAAGCTTTAGAACGCGAGGTTAAGATTAGCGGCAACAGCCATTTGATCATTTTTAACTGTCAATGTTCCTAAAGCAACTGATGCAGCACTTACACTAACATCAGGGCTTGTAGCGTACATAAAGGAAACATCAGTACCTACGTTCTT
>JAUXYP010000022.1 GCA_030694265.1 Sulfuricurvum sp. | reverse complement strand
AGATATCATCGGTGAATATGATCGAGTAAATCAGCGCATCATAGAGAACGGAAGCGACCGAGTCATAGTCTTAACCCCTGAGCGGTTGGTTGAGTTATTTAAAGCAGGAGCACTGGAATTTATTAAACCAGTCGGGAGAGTTGCATGAATATCACTGCAAACTTCAAAGAGATTAACTCATTCATTGGGTCATTGCCGAAGCAACTCAACTATGGATCATCGGTAGGGATCAACAAACTTGCAGAACATATTCGAGAGTCAGAACTTGCAGGGGCAAAGCATTCGCTTACTCTTCGAGGTAGATGGTATGAGCCGCGATCACGATTCGGGTTTAATGTCGGGTATGCAAAGAAGAACGATTTAAATGCTGCTGTCTATACCAGAGCTGATTGGTTAGTTCTTCATACTGAGGGCGGAATCAAAACAGGGCGCGGTCGAATCGCTATACCAACAGCAGAGGTCAAGCGTAGTAAGCGAGATATGATTACCAGAGCAAAGCGTCCTCGCAACATCAAAGACTCTTTCGTAATCCATACGGCAAAAGGTGATGCGATAGCAGTTCGTAAAGGGCGTGGCAAGAGATCACGGTTGGTGATTTTATACTGGTTGCAGAAGCAAGCTAAGATCAAGAAGCAATATGACTTCTATGAGATTGGAAGAAAGGTTTACGAACGTAACGCACAGCGGTATCTCGGTGATGGGATTGATGTTGCTTTGAGAGGTATGAGATGAAAAGGTACTCCGGCAAGAAATACCCTGCGGGGGGACTCGCCACCCCGCAAAGTCTCTATTTTATGAGTGCTGAACTTCCTAAACTTCTCACGAACAGAATGTTTACTAAACAAACAATAGGGTAGATCAATGGTTAATTTAATTACTGCTTCACAATGTTTGAAAAAGCTTGAGACAGATGGTATTAAATATACAAAAGGGTATTTTTCCCAAATGACAAGCGACGGTAAGATACCGTGGCACCCAAAATCTGATAGCCCTAAGAAATTCTATATTTATGAAGAGGTCATACAAGCAATAAAAAATACTCAAGATCCGACTCGTGACGCTCAAAGAGAGGCAAATGAGCAGAAGCGCGCAGAACCTGTCGATTTGTTTGCGGCGGCAGGAACGTATGAGAGCGTAGCTGATATGGATGATGATGAACGTGAGGCTTATGACCTTGAATGTAAGAGAGAGATTGATGAGGCTCGTAAGGCTAGAGAGGCCGCTTTAGCAGCCGGAGCAAAAGATACCGGCGATAATGAAGAAAAAAACCTTGGATCAATGAAGTTGAACGAAGTAAAAATAGCTAAAGAGTATTGGTTGGGGGAAAAAGCAAAAGCCGAAGTCGAACAGATGAAAAAGGTACTTATCCCTAAAAATGAGGTTGCGGGAGTTATCGAGTTTATGATCTCGCCGATCAATACGAAACTTGATGAAATACCTCATAAGATGAGGGCTAATTTTAGTGATTTTCCTGATAAGCAATACCGTTGGTTGATCGATCATATTAATCATCTCAAACAAGAGCTTCATAACAGCGGGAAAGAGCTTCTATGACTATGATTATGAGCCCACGTCAGCTAGAACTTGCAGCGTTTGGTCTAATGCTATTTAAACCAAAGCCAATTTTGAGCGGTAGTGAGTGGGCGGATGAATATTTTTATCTCTCTCCAGAGTCAAGTGCTCGCCCCGGAAAGTGGAAAACAGATCCATGGCAAAAAGAAATATTAGATGAGATGACCAATACCACTACCCCTTTCGTGTCGGTTGAAAAATCGGCACGTGTAGGGTATACGAAAATGCTCAATATTGCCCAAGGATATTTTATCCATCAAGACCCGTGTTCAATACTTCACGCTCAACCAACCGACGGAGACATCATAGGGTATGCTGAGGATGAATTTGAGCCTATGATACGCGACAATGACGTTATACGCGAAAGAGTGAATACCCATAACGCTAGAGGTCGTAATAAGAGAGAAAAAACAGTTAAAAAAATGTATCCCGGAGGGATATGGGAAGGAATCGGAGCACACTCTCCTCGTAATTTTAGACGTAGAACAAATAGAGTTACTATGGGTGATGAGATAGATGGATGGGAATTCGAAGCGGGTAAAGAGGGTGATCCGATAGCATTGTTCCAAAAAAGATCACAAGGGTTTTGGAATAGAAAGAATATTTTGGGCGGGACTCCAACACTTTTAAAGATTTCAAAAATTCATAAAAGGTTTGAAAGCGGTGATGGACGACGTAGATTTTTGCCATGTCCTCATTGCGGTCATATGCAAACGATTGAATTTGAGAACATTCGATATCAGATCGATGAGAATGAAATGCTTATCAAAGATTCGGTTGTGCTTGAGTGCATAAGCTGCTCAGGGCTCATAGAAGAGAATCAAAAGATGGAAATGGATGAAAAGGGTAAGTGGATAGCAGAGCGTCCATTTAACGGTCACGCTTCATTTCATATATGGTCAGCGTATGCGCACGATCCGAACTATCGATGGCACCACATTGTTCAGGAATATCTTGATAGTAAAGATGATGAGCTAAAACTAAAAGTGTTTACTAATACGGTACTCGGTAAACCTTGGGAAGAAAATATTGAAAAGAATCAGCCCGAAGATCTTCTATCTCTTAAAATCGATTTACAAGAGGGGATCATTCCACTAAAAACAGCTGCGGTAGTGATGGCAGTTGACGTCCAAAAGGATCACTTTTGGTTCGAGATCAAGGCGTTGATGTATGGAAACGGTGCTCATCTTGTGCGTTATGGCCGATTAGAGACGTGGGCTGATGTAGAACTCGTTATGAGAACTCCGTATGAGGGGGTTATGGGCGAGAAACACGCGGTTAGAATATGCGCTGTTGACTCAGGATATCTCACGGACGAGGTTTATGAGTTCTGCGCTATGAACTCCGATATCTGTATCCCTACAAAGGGGGGTAGTCATAGTATGAGTACCCCATACGTCGTTAGTAATGTAGACAAAGACGTTAACGGACGTCCGGTCGCAACAGGGTTGAAGCTCTACAAACTCGATACAGGCTATTACAAAGACATTCTCGACGCAAAGATCAAACGCTCTATCGATGCGGTAGCACTCGGTGAGACGGCAAAAAACAATATGCTTAGCTTTCACAGCGGAGTGGATGCTCTGTATATTAAACAAAACACTAGTGAATACAAACATGTCGAAGTAAACCCTAAAACTGGGGTAGAAAAAAGCGAATGGCGTAAAGTATTCGAAAAAGCGGATAACCACCTCTGGGACTGCGGGACCTACATAACATTTTTAGGGGAGTTGCTCGGTATTCGATTTTTACCGAGTGAACCGATCGAAACCGTAACTCGACGCCGTGAGCGTCGTGTACCACGTCATAACGATGACGATGAATCAAACTATTAGGGGGAAGTTATGAGTTTTTGGGATGGAAGAGAGAATATTAATAAGCGACCATCAGTTGAGCGACGAACTGAGAGGGTAATACACCATTGCATGGAAAAATACTCCATCGGAATCGGTCAAGCAATCGAAAAGATCATGAAAGAAAAGCTTTATGATGAACTTTTGAGCGAACTTTCAGAGATTTATCCCGACATTTTAACCGCTTCATAATCGTAAAAACCACTAATTTATCAAAAAAATCACTAAATTTTTACAAATTTAACAAACTTTTTTAGCCGTTTTTTCGGCTGTTTTATTGTCAAGGTTTAAAAAACAAACTTTTAACCTCCTGTTTTGCGAACTTTTACGCTACTAGCAAAAAAAACAAAAAAAGTTTAGGTCTAAGTTTTTTGGCCTAAACTAATTTTCTGTATTCTGACAAACTGCCACCATACTTTTAGAAAGGTTTGGTTTTGGCACAAACACTCGGGCAACAACTTGACGCTGTTCAAACTGCTATCACTGCAGTCCAAACCTCTCAGAGCTATGAGATGGAAGGGCGCAAATTAACTAGAGCCGATCTCGAAACACTTTATCGACGTGAAAATTCTCTAATTTCTAAAATCGAGATCCACGGACGCAACTACACTCCCGGACAAAATACATCCCCTTTGAAAACGAGAGCCCATGTTCAGTTTTCTTAAAAAAGTATTTTCCCGCGGGAAAATTATTACTGTATTTTTAAAATCGATAAAACAATTTTATATTTTTGAGATTTTGTTGTTTGTGGCATTACTATATCTGCTTGGGGCATTTATCCATATGCATTTGAATCCAAGTATGTGGCATTTAATTACACGTACTATTTTGGGGATTGTTTTTTTAGGTTTCATTGTCTTTGTATTTATCATCATTGATCTTAAAGGAGGAAGAAAATGAGCCTTTTTAGAGACGTAATGGATATTAATAGAGGTTTCTATGAGGGTGGGAAACGCACCGGAACCAATCAAGACTTTTGGAACGCTAACACCGATTTTGAAAATACCGCTTCCCCTGATCGTGACACGATGCGTGCTCGTGCTCGTTGGCTCCATGAGAATAATGCGATTATGGCAAATATCGATGCGACTATCGTCCGCAACAGTGTCGGTAATGGTTTCACGTTTCAGTCAAAAACTGGAAAAGAAAATATTGATAAACAGATCGAAGCGTTGTGGGCTGAATTTATTAAACCTATTAATTGCGACGTAACCCGCCGTCAGCATTTCGGAGATATGCAGTCTCTTATCTTATCACAGCGTATGTGCGATGGTGAGATTGTTATTAAAAAGCACCTTACTGGTAAAAAGAATAACCCATTTCAAATTCAGCTTATCGAGGCGGATCGATTCGATGTATCGTACAAAGTACGCGTTGATAACTCGAATGTCCTTAGCAGTGTTGACGGTATCGAATTAAATACACTAGGAGCACCGCAGAACTATGTATTCCGTGAAGGGTTAATGAGTTCTGTCAAAGTCCCCGCATCCGAAGTAATCCATTATTTTCGTATGGACAACCGAGCAACTCAGTATCGCGGATTATCCGAATACAAACAGGCTATTGTAGACCTTCGTAATTTTGCAGGGTATCAAACCTCTACACTTAAATCGGCTCGAGCTCGTGCGAGTGTGGCGTATGCTATCGAGACAACCAACGTCGGGGGGCATATCGGTGCGCTAACTGGTAATAAACCTGAAGAAAACGATCCAATTTACGATATCAACGGTGTAATGGTCCACTACCTGAACAAGGGTGAAGTTATGCACCAATTTGACCCTACGATCAAGGGGACTGAATACGGTGAATTTGTCCGTTCATGCGTTCGTCTCATCGCAGTAGCTCGTAAAGTCAGCTATGAACTTGCATTTCGTGATTACTCTCAGGTGAATTTTTCCAGTGCCCGTGCCTCGTTTATCCAAGATCATAAGCGGTTCAATAATGAGCAATGGCACTTGGTTACGTATGTTCTTAACCCATTATTTGAAGATTTTCTTGATGCAAACGTTATGGCAGGAAATATCAAAGGGTTAGGTGTAAGTGCATATTTTCTCAACAAAACTGAATTTTGTCAGCCTCGTTGGGTAGCACCCGCACGTGAGTGGGTTGACCCGCTCAAAGATATCAACGCAATCCAAAAAGAGATCGACATGGGGATCACTACTATCTCGGAAGTTGCCGCTGCACGCGGTAAGGATTTGGAAGATGTTATCTCTGAGCGGGTTAAAGAAAACAAGATGCTCAAAGATGCGGGAATTTTAACAAAGGAGGAAGCGAATGCCTAAAAAATTGAGTCCAGAAAAGCTGTTGGAAAATAGCGATTTTGTGCGTGCTCAGATCGAACCCGGCTCCGTCAATGCGGATGAGCGTCGTGTAGCGATTTTAATATCGACCGAAACTCCAGTTCGTCGTTATGACTATTGGAGCGGTCAGTATTATGAAGAGGTGCTATTGCACGGGGATGAGAATGTGGATCTCACCCGCGCCGCTACCGCGAAATTGCGGTGGATGCACGGTAGTGGAAAATACGGAGAGCTCCCGATCGGGAAGCTCGAAAATGTCACATTGGCAAACCGACAGCTTCGTGCTGAGGCGGTGTTCTCTCAGGCCAACCCAGACGCGGATATGTTCTGGCGTATGGTCGAAGAGGGGACACTTACCGAGATTTCGGTCGGTGGGTCAAAAATGGAAAACCGTGTTACTGAGCGCGATGGGAGCATTGCTCTGGTAGAGGTAACACGTTGGGCATTTCACGAAGCTTCGCTCGTGGATATCGGTGCCGATCCCAGTGCGGGAATCGGTCGAAGTGAAAATCAAAACAAAGGGGAAATCGTGAACGAAAAATTGGAAGCGTTACAACGCCAACTCGAAGAACTGAAAAATCAAGGTGCGGACCAGTCTGCTATTGAGCGTAAAAATCAAGAGATCCAAGTGGCAATGACTGCACTTGCTGATGAGAACAAAGAGCTCAAACGTGTAGCCGGAATCCGTGAGCTAATCGCCGCTAAGCCTGGTGTAATGGATGATGATGAAGTAAATCGATTCATCAGTGACAATACCAAAACGGCTGATAACCTAGCTCGTGCAATGCTCGACAAAGCGACTGAAAAACAAACGGATGTTCCGTTTCAACGCGGTGAAGCCACTCCGCAGGTATATGTGATTGGTCAGCAAAACCACAGTGACATGATGCGTGCGATCGGAGATTCTCTCATTATGCGAGCAGGATTGAATGTTACCGATGCGCATAAAGACGTCGATCAGTTCCGAGGTGCATCGATGCTAGAGATCGCCCGTATGGTTACCGGATATACCGGATATGACAAAAATGAGCTGATCAAACGTGCGATGAGTACGAGCGATTTTCCTACGTTGCTCGGAAATGTAGCAAACCGTGTACTCTCCGTAGCTTATGAAGAGGAAGCAGGAACATTCGATATGTGGACCATTGCTGAAGATGTAGCTGATTTCAAAACACGTACTGAAGCTAGCCGTGACAGACTGGGTGGCCGTCTGCGTAAACTTACCGAGGGCGGTGAGAAGAAAAATAAAGAGGCATCAGAGAGCGCAGAATCATGGCGCATCTACTCCTATGGGGAATCTTTGAAAATCAATCGCGAGATGTTGATCAACGATGACCTCGGAGCGTTTAACAACATTATTCTTGATTTTGGTGCAATGGCAAAGCGAACTGCAAACGGGCTTGTTTATGATCTGCTTCAAGGTAAAGGGGAATTTTCCAACTATAAAATGGCAGATAATAAAGCGATTTTTGATGCTGCTCATGCGAACTATACCGCTGCCGGAACGGCTCTTTCTACTGATTCTCTTACTGTCGCACGTACATTGATGCGCCGTCAAAAAGATAAATCAGGGACAGCACTCAGTATTGCACCTAAATTCCTGATCGTTGCTCCTGAACAAGAGACATTGGCTCTTCAACTTATCACCAGCGAAACTCAACTCGGGCAAGCAAATGCCGGTGTAAAAAATCCGTTCCGCAATGCTGTAGATGTCATCATCGAATCTGAACTTGCGGAAACTGCATGGTATATGGCCGCTGTACGCCGAACATTGAAAGTCGGATATCTACAAGGTACAAATCGTCGTCCGATTGTGGCAGAGAAAAGCCGTGATCTAAGCGGTGTCGAGTATGAATGTGTGTTTGATTTCGGTGTATTTGCCGAAGATTTCCGCGGTCTTTACAAAAATAACGGTCAATAAGGAGTAACCAATGGCAAAAGAAGCAATTGAAGTTCAAGAAGGTGATGTAATTGATTATACCCTTACGGCGGATGTCGTTGTAGGAGAAGTGGTACCGTTGGGTACCTCTATGATCGGGGTGGCCGTTACGGCTGGTAAAACAGGTGAAGTAATTGGATTGAAAATCGAAAACGTATTTGAAATCAATGCAACAACCGCAGATGCAATCGATATCGGGGAATTGGTTTATTTCAATACAACCACCCGCGCTATCACTGAAACGTCAGTAGATAATGTCAGAGCCGGTCGTGCCAT
Organism: Sulfuricurvum sp.; assembly: GCA_030694265.1. GTDB lineage: Bacteria > Campylobacterota > Campylobacteria > Campylobacterales > Sulfurimonadaceae > Sulfuricurvum. The sequence continues at coordinate 3,265 of JAUXYP010000022.1, read as the reverse complement.
GAGTGCTAAAGGTGCAGCTGTAGCAGGAACCGTTATGGTCAAAATAAACGCGGCGTAAAACGATGTCATTCAAAGACCAACTCGCCGATGACATGGAAAACGTGTTTATGAACCCTGATGAGCTTGCCGACTCGGTAACGATCGACGGGGTAGCGACAGCGGGGTTCTTACTGGAGCATTCCGGCGAGTATGAAGAGCTAGTCAATGTGCTCAAAGTTGCTTCAAATACAGCTATCACCACTGATTCAGTGATTATAGCAAAGGGTAAAACGTACGGTGTTGCAAGCGGTCCACATGATGATGGTTTTGGATCGGTAACGGTCATTTTAGGTACACCTGTATGATTAGTGAAAGCGAAGTAAAAACACGTATCAATGATGTGATTCGCCCTATCGTTAAGACCGCTGATGTTTTCGTATTCCGGCGTACACCAATGGCATCAGCACTAAAAGAGGTTGTGTTCGCGGTTAAGGTCAAGCGCGATGTAGATATCGGAGAATCGATGGTTAATGCCTTGATGACGCTAGGCAATGTGGGTGATATTAACTTCCCAGAGAAGATCGAGTTTGCCGAAAGTACGCTCGATTTTAATGAAGGGTTGGAACACGAATATTTCATGGTCAAAGCGACACTTTGGTCGGGGGTTTAAGATGACAAAAAAAATAGATGACAATGTGACACTGACGATCGAGGATCACACCACGATCATTGTCGAAGGTGCCAAGTATAGCGGAACGGTAACGGTCGATCCGGCCACTGCCAAAGCGCTCAAAGAAACAGGAAAGGTAAAAGATGAACCAACTGACGCTTAAAAATACCGTACTCGCTAAAAATGGCGGTGCTCCGGTAGCAGGTGATGTCATCACGACGAACGGACTTGTTTTTGTCAATCCAAAGATCAAATCGGGTGATTACAAAGACATGGGCAACGGGATGATGGGTGCTACGAAAACATTCATCGATCCTAACTGGGTTAATGCAGAGTTTGATATACCGGTGCAGATGAAAAAATCCTCCGCACTTGGGACTGCTCCGTCTATCGATGAGATGTTCAAAATGTGCGGACTTGATGAGACAATCGTTGCTGCAACTTCTGTGGCATACGCACCTGGTGGAACTGCCGGTACAGGTCAGATTAAAGTTTATACCGATGGATATGTTCGGGCATTAAGCGGTGTTGCTGGGAGCTTCAAAATCAGCGGTAAAGTTGGTGAGCCTCTCTCTGCTACGTTTAGCGTCAAAGGGTTCTTGGCATCAGCAGAAGCAACCGCAGAAGCCAACCCTACGGTAACACTCGATACTAACACGGCTCCTGTAGTTACTAAAGTGACTGTATTGACAGTAGGCGGGACCGAGTTAAATGCCGACAGTTTTGATCTTGATTCGGGGATACAGATCAAAGAGCTCTATGCGATGAATATCGCCGAGTATTATGTCGACGATTTTGACCCGTCTATCACCGTAAGTGCGGTTAAGATCAAAGGGACAGACGAAGCCGCATGGGCAGACTTTACGGCGGGGACGATTCGAGCAATCATCGTACAGGTCGGAGTGGCTGGGGCAATGATCGAGTTGTCAATACCATACGCAATGCTCAAAGATGTGAGCGAAGCGGATGATAACGGAAACGTCAAAATTACACGTACATTTCGTGCTCAGGCATCTGCCGGCAATGATAACTATACGATCACTTATAAGTGATTTGACGGGTTAGCCTTCCCGTCACCATGAAAAAGGCAATGAATTTTTTGATCAAAAAATTTCCCTCGGGAAAATCCAAAAAAAGGCAAAACGATGGCACTAAAATCAAAAGTAGACGTAGATATTCAAGTCGATGATAAAAGTTTCAAGGTAACCGTTTCTAATCTTTCAAAAGAACAGCAAGCTACATTGATTGAAAAAAACGGTGATTTCGAATCACAGTCCAAAGCTAAAGCTGCTGCAGGAAAGAAGCTAAATAACAAGATCGAACGCTATCAGCTGTTAAAAGCAGACGGTAAAGTCAAAGAGGCATTAGCGCTTTTAGATGAGATTGAATCTCTTGAATCTGAAGTAGGCACACAAGACCAAAAAGAGATTGAAGATATGTTGGGTGAAGTATATCGTTCACGTTTTTTAATGATGGTTACGGGAACTGATAAAGAGCGTTTGCGTGACTATATCGATGAGCATAACATCAATTATTATGAAGCTATGAATTACATCGAACAAGAGGCAAAAAAGGGAAAGTAAAACGGCTGAAGCGTTTTGCCTCTGAATATTCAAAAGGGCAAAGTTTCATGCATCTAGCCGATAAATTAGATCGACTTGATGAAGATGCAATCTTTATCCCCATCGATGAGGAAGAGCGTGTTGTCACAGATTGTTTTCACTTATCACTAAGTAGATCAATGGAAGGTCCATATTCTGATTATGCGGTTGTAAGTGATTTTGCCAAAAAGCATAAAACAGATTCAATCGAATTGTTTCGAATGATGAAGATGATGGTTTTAGAGTTAGCGGATAAATAGAACCCAAAATGCCATAAAAACGGCAATTACCGGAAGTAAAAAACCAAGTATAGCGGTTCTAAAAAGAGAAGATAAATATTTCATAGGAGGCAGTATATGGAAAAAGAACTTAGAATAAAACTTAGTACCACTGCTGATTCCAAAGGAATAGATAATATTAAGCGAAGCTTCGCTGAATTAGAGCGGGAGTCGCTTCGTACGGCAGCTTCTCAACGTGCAATTTCTAAAACTAATCACGATGCGGCGCAATCTGTCGATACACTGTCTGAACGCATTGGATTTATGGGTCACGCCTATGTCGGGTTTCAGGCTGTCGTTGCCGGGTCTTCGTTTATGTCTGATATGGCGAAATCAGCTATTCATCAAGCGGATACGTGGAACCTGTTAGAGGGACGTTTACGCCTTGTAACAGATTCCAGTAGACAACTCGCATCGGTGCAGGGGAGTCTTTTTGATATCTCCCAAGAGAGCCGTACCGGATATGAACAAAATGCTGATCTTTATGCTCGTATCGCACGTGCTACGCAAGATCTAAATAAAACTCAGTACGAGAATCTCGATGTTACTGAGGCAATAAGTAAATCATTTATTGTTTCGGGTGCCGCATCGGAGAGTGCAAAAGCGGCAGTCATACAGTTAGGTCAAGGGTTTGCATCGGGAACATTGAGGGGGGAAGAACTTAACTCAGTGTTAGAACAAGCACCACGCCTCGCCGAAGCTATTGCAGATGGTATGGGTGTCAGCATTGGTAAGCT
>JAUXYP010000020.1 GCA_030694265.1 Sulfuricurvum sp. | reverse complement strand
GGATATGCTCTATACCAATGCTATCCCAGGGGTAAAAGGGCTTAACGGTCTTATCAAAGCTGCTTTCTATGATGGTGGCGATGTAGCTGGCAATACCAAAGACGTTAGTAAAATATGGGTTGAAGCAACGTATAAATTCTAAGCCATTCTCTCCATAAAGCCCAATGCTTTTGGGTGAATAAAACAAAGCCGTTCCCACGAACGGTTTGGCTTTGTTAGTGTAACCCTATGCGCAGAGATAGAGCGTGAGAGGGCTACGTAAAATTGTGATGGGGCGAAGATTTCGTTGGTCTCGATCACGTAATCGCTCAAACTCATTCCTTGCGATTTATGAATCGTGATAGCAAATGCCAACGTGATCGGAAATTGACCAAGAGTCATAAGTTTCTCCTCGTTCATCACTTTTGCTTTTTCAACCCATCGAATTTTCGTCGTTTCTACCCGCTCCGCTTTTACACTTTTGCCGTCTTCTTTTTTAATCCAGACACAGTCGTCTTCAATGGACGTTATCCGTCCGCGCTCACCGTTGTAATAGTTCCATGCATTACGGGTGAACAGAATGGGTGCTCCTACTTTGAGAATCATCACAGGTTCAATACGACTCTCTGTCATAAACCGCTCAATATCCCGATCTTGCATTTTTTTATCATGCACTGTCACATAGGTAGAAATCTCAATTTCATCTCCGTGCAAATGGGCCAACTGAGAGCGATTGTGATTTTGGGCGCTAATATTTTTACCGTAAAGCAGCGTAATCGTACTTTTATCTTCAGGCAGCGGACGTACCAGCGCATCCAAAGAGAGTGATTCTTCTTGAGAAATCGATGCATGCCGCACTTTTTCCAACAGACTCAGAAATTCTTCTTCATGAGTACGAAAAGACCCCCTTAAATGAATGGTTTCAAAACCAAAACGTTCCCAACTAGGTGATTCAAATGCAAAGTAAATCGTCTCATTTCCTCTGACCACCGGCGGAAGCTGTAAAAAATCACCTATTACAACCAGCTTTCCGTTAAACTCCGCCTGCAAGAGCCGAAGACGTATCATATCCAGCACCGGTGCAATCACCATTGAGATCTCGTCTATGACGATTAGGTTCATAGAATGGATCAGTTTATGGATTTTTTTAGAACACTCCAGCTTGCCGTTACGCTCCAATTCTTCCTGAGAATTCGCAATCCCCAAATCAAAAAAACTGTGAAGCGTCTGACCGCCGATGAGCGTCGCCGCCATTCCCGTTGAAGCGAGTGAAGCCACTTTTTTTCCATGCGTCTGCGCATGCTCGATGAGTGCCCGTGTCAATGTCGTCTTACCAGAACCTGCCCCGCCCGTGATAAAGAGATTCGAAGTCTCTAGAATTTTTAATGCGTTTTCAATCATTATTTCCCTTTATCACTATCACTCTTCCAAACGGGACTTCAGCCATTTTAGGCGTAATCCACAGCGTCTCATAATATGGCTCGATTAGCGGGAATTTTCCATCCAAATCCGTAAAATACAACAGCACTTTGGGCGCAACCATCCATGTCTCAATTGCCTCAAAAACAGGGGTAAAATCAGTACCACCGCCACCTTCTAGAGCATAACTGATCAATTCACCGCTCATAAATTTTTGATGCGAGCGTACACGGTCATCGCATATTATCAAATCAATACTGTATGACCCGAAAAGCTCCGTAATCGATTCTATCTCAGCAATGAACTGTCCCAATAAACCTTCATCCACCGAACCAGAGCTGTCAATCGCGATGGCAAGCTCCAAATGACGTGAATAGGCGCCAGGTAAATAAATTCCCTGATAAAGGAGCTTTTTAGAGGGAGGGATAATCGTGTAATCACTGACATAATAACCGCCAATCGTATCGCGCAGTTGCGTACGCCAATCGATTACCCCTCTAGCAATAATCGGTATGAGCCTCTCTAACCCTTGCGGTAAACTTTTCATATCTTGGGCTTTGTTCAACGCGTTTTGAGACAGAATTTCCTGCTGCGCTGCTTCCAATTTATCCTCAAGCGTATCGTCACTACGTCTGGAATCGTTATCTTTGTCATTCAAATCTTCACGGGTGATCGTATCAAGCAACATCTCGTAAATCTCTTCGGCATACTTGCCACGAAATCTCGGATCATAGGTGATTTTGCTAGGAGGGACAAACTCGTTATCGATAAGCATGTTGTTAATCGCATGATCACATGCCGTGTACCATAGCCATGGACTGCGATTCGCCAACCGTGAGGGATGGGAAAGGACTCTATGCATAGAGGCATTGGCGAGAGAAAAGGCCACTTGCTCATCGCTAAGCGTATTGAAAAAATCTTCTCGGTATTCAAACCGTTTCCCGTGCGAGGTAAAGCTTTCAATATTATCGTTTACGACAATCTCCAAAGCACTCACCAATGTTCCAAAATAGGGATGATCTACTAACAGCTTTGTTTTAACGCGTGAGAAATCTAACATAGTAAATAAGCGAAGGCGTTGACCCAATCCCCGTAGTTTTTGAGATGATCCATCCGAATATCCTGACGCTGCAAATCTTGAACGATCATCACTGCAAACTCACTTTGCAGTTTTAATGTATAGCTGAGAAGGTGGTTGATTTGATCTTCCTGCGGATTTTGTAAAATACGCGATACCAAGGCAGATGCAAGAGCATAGAGCGCTGAAATATCCGTAGGATATTCATCCGACTCACCGCTTAAAATAGCATCAATACTCGGTAAGAGGCTCATCACTTTGCAAAATCCAAGAAAGTCTACCGCATTATTTTGTCCCACTGCACCTGCAATGGCTTCGAGTAACAACGCAGGAGAGAGGTTACTTTGTAAAACATTGTGAACCGCTTCCCAACTGCGCGGTGTCGCAAAACTGCGCTCATTTAGAGTGGGATCAAAGGTAAAAAGAGCTTCATTTTTAAATCCGATGTACGCCACAATCCGTGTATCGACACCGCGCTTTATCGCCCATTCACGCCAATCTTCAACACTCACTTCCATCTCGATGTGGACAAAACGGTTTGCCAACGGTGAGGGCAATCGGTACACAACACCGCGATCCCCCTCACGGTTTCCTGCCGCAACAATCGCCCAACCCTCAGGGAGGGTATACTCACCCACTTTACGATCCAAAATCAGCTGATACGCTGAGGCTTGAACCGCAGGAGCGGCTGAGTTTAGTTCATCGAGAAATAATATTCCATTCCCCTCACGCGGTAAAAACGACGGCGGTGCCCAAAGCGCTTGATGCGCCTCTTTGTCATAAAACGGAATCCCTTTAAGATCGGTCGGGTCCATGAGAGACAAACGCAAATCGATGCATTCTATCCCAGCATCTTGCGCTATTTGTTTAATGATGGAAGATTTTCCAATCCCCGGAGGCCCCCATAAAAAAGTCGGTATCTTCGAGGTAATCATCGAACTCATCGTCGAAACGGTATCGGAAACTCTCACACTTGCCATCCTATATTATGGATTTGTATATGTTTGCCAAATGCGGCATTTGTTTTGACACTACGATCATAACGGCTATCCAGCGCCAGCTGATAGAGTATCTTTACAGGGGTAGAGATATTGGCAGCTAAAGCATTCAAGATGGCAGGATTATTAGACATCCAAAGTTCTTCGCACTGCTGTGGCGTTACCGCAGTGTTTCCAGCTATCTGCGTATTATAACGTCCACTTTCATATAACTGCGCTAACAAACCTGTATCCACTGAAGCATTAGAAGATAATCCTAGATTTACACTGACCTCATCCAAATTTATTAACGCCTGCTGCATCCCAACACTCAAAGTTGTATTGAATGCCAACGCTTGAGGGCACTTTTTTAACAACCTCTCGAATCGCTCTTCTGTAAGAGGAAAAAATTGAGCAATCAATTCGGGATGCGTCACTTCAAGTGCATCGGCACCTTTAATAGAGAGACTTTCATTGCATGCTAACAATTGATTAATTGTCTCATGTTTAAGCGCCAAAAGCTCCTCTTCTAGTACCAATGGAATTCTACGGGCCAATAACTGCGACCGCTCACCCATCAACGTTCGTAAAAGATTATCGGATGTACGCGGGTGTAATGCCATCGCATCCAAAACTCCCGCTAGTGTACGGTCACTAGGATGTTTAAACTCTTTGACTATAGGTGAGAGCTCGCTGATCGCATCAATGAGTTGGGGTGTCCCGTATTTTTGTATCAAATGTGCTAAACCGCTCATCGCATATTGAACATTGTGATTGCGCTCGATATCTTGATAAAAACGGCTAATAAGAGCAGCAGTCACATTGCGATTGGTATCGTTGTCAAACAATCCCTCTGCTTGCCAATCGTACAGTTTCAAAAGTTTAAAAAATAGCTCATCACTGATATAGCGATTTTGGATGAAATCAACTAAACGTTGCTGATCACGTGATAGCTTTAGACTCATTAAGAGCCGGTTAGGTTCAATCGAACCGCACAACCACTGCTCAACTCCCTCAATTGCAACAATAGAGACAAGACCCTGTTCATAAAGACGTGCGCTTTCATCTTGCTGTAAAGGATTCATCAGCTTCCCCTCGATGACAAGTGCCACCCCTTCTTCATATTTTGCACAAAGGGTGATGTCATGCAATTTCAAAAGCGTTTCAAACTCCTCAATATTAAGGGCACGCGGTTTTCCTAACAACAATATCGATTTTCCATGCAGTTCATCATAATTCATTGCGTCATTATAATCCATCAGCCTAAAAGAATACAGGACGTGTATAATAGGCTCAATATTTTAAACTTTTCATTACTATGTTATAATCAAACAAAATTGTGCAGGAAAAACTGATGATTGACACTTTCAATGAGCATCGAAAACGCTTTCAAGAGCAGTTAGTCATTGACACTGCCGGATATCATTACCGTTTTATACGCCATCATATGCCCTATTCTATCGCATTAGTCTATGTTGCTGAAATGGGTGTCAACCTTGATACATTTGAAAAACATCTTCGAGAAAGTGATAAAATTATTTTTTTGCAAACCAATCTATGCGCGATTATCTTTGATGACGCCAATGAAGAGCAAGGGTTAAAGGCAGCCGAAAATCTTCTCTCCCATGTCCAAAACATTTGTTTTACCAAGCACCTCTATATGGCAGTTGTCACTGTCAACTCTGATAACAATGAATTTCAAATCGTACATGACCTCTTTGATCTTATTTCGTATGCCCTCAACCACAATATGGACAACAGTGTACTAGAAAGCTCTCAAGTTATCAAAAACGATTGAGTAGCACCTATAAAATGATCATTATCCCTCGCCCGCTTTTATACTCTTTGGCAATGCATCTTATTCTCCTAGCCGTATTCATTTTCTCGATCTCACATGATTCAACAAGAGAGACTCGTACCTCTTTGAAACTTCAGATGATATCTCTATCCTCTAACCCTGCCCTATTTTCTAAGCCCACCTCTCCCCAACCAAAAACACAGATAAAACCCATCCCAATTCAAAAACCAACTCCCGTCGCACCTGCTACACTGCCGGTCAAGAAAACGACACCAATCGTTCCAGCCCCACCCATTGTTACAAAACCGACGCTACCCGCTATGCCAGTCCCAACAATGGCACCTATTGAAACACCAAAAGTAGCTCGTGTCCCGGTACCTCAGCCGCAAGCACAAAGTGTTAATGTAGAAAAAGAGTTTTTAGATGCCCATTTGGGAGAAATCCGTACCCTGCTCATCCAAAATCTCAGATATCCAAGAAATGCGCAGCGTCTCAAAATGCAAGGTGAGGTTCGTGTGAGTTTTCGTCTTAAAAGTGATGGGCGTGTCGAAAATATCGAAGTTATTCAAAGTTCAGGGTTTGAACTACTGGATGAGGATGCTAAAGCGCTGATAAAAAATACCGCACCTCAATTTCCAAAGCCGACCAAGAGTATCAATTTAAGCGTTCCCCTATCCTATCTTCTTCGTTAAGAGGCCAAAACTTTCTCTATACTGTAGCGCATATCATCATCCAAACTTTCCATATTTCCCAACATCCATGACAAGTATCCCTTATCTGCAGTCACGATCTCTGAAAGCGTTTTTCCTTTGTATTTTCCGAATTTCAATGCCTTGGTATAAAAGACAGGGGTTTGGGTAAGCTCTACCATTTTATCGATCGGATTAACACTTCCAAAACGCTCTTCCAGCTTTTTACGCAGTTCACTCAAAAAAAGCTTCAGAACCAATACATCCCCAATTGCATCGTGCGCTTTTACCACAATGCCCAATGCCGAAGCTTCGGCTTCTTCTTGTTTATACAATTCCAAACGATACCGAAAGTACTGCAGACGATGTGCATCTTCCTCTTCAAAAAGATGTTTGGCACATCGAAGCGTATCGATCAATCGCATATTCGACGTAAAGTTTTCTTTGGACAGCATCCCCAAATCAAACGGTGCATTATGGATAATAAGAACATTGTCAGGAGTATTGAGTTCACATAGCGTTTTAAACGCCTCTGTCTCTCTACAAACCGGCTTATTTTCGATCATCTCAGGGGTAATGCCATGCACCTCCATTGCTGGATAAGCGATAGGAATATCACAAGAACATAAATCATTATAGACATCAACAGATTTACCGTTAAGGACTAAAAATCCCAACTGTATAACACGATCGTTCTCACTGGTTCCTGTTGTTTCCGTATCAAGAATGATGTATTTCGCCATCCTTAATACTGATCGTCATTATCGTGGTCGAAGATATCATAATCATCTTCATCCTCATCTTCTTCTTCGTCATACAGACCTTCATCATCCTCTTCGCCCTCTTCGCGCATAGCCGTTAGTTCTGTATAAAGCTGTTCTGCTTCTTCTTCGTCAATATCACCGCTTTTAAGCTCTTTGAGTAATTCTTTATACTCGTCACGAAGTGCCTGCATATCTTCTAGCTGTGTTCGCTCATCGGTAGTTGCATCTTTTGCAGACGCGATCCCCTCAAAAAGTTCGTCAACATGATCCTCAACGTCAGGAATAAGCTCATTTTCTATTAAATGTTTTAATTGTTCGATGTAAGCCATAATTGCTCCTTGTATTCTATGTCCCTTATTATACCAAAGCCTTTAAAAATTCCTCAAACTTTTCCGTACTTAATGGACGGGAATAAAGATATCCCTGCCCTTGTTCACAACCAAAGTTTTTTAAAAATTCTGCTTGTTCTTCTTTTTCAATTCCCTCAGCAATCGTTCGAAACCCTAGTGCCTGTGACATTGCAATTACGGCTTTCACAATCGCCATATCCTGCTCGTTATGAGGAATCCCACCAACAAACGATTGATCAATCTTGAGTTTGTCAATCGGGAACTGTTTAAGATAACTCAAACTCGAATACCCTGTCCCAAAATCATCAATAGCCACTTCAATGCCAAGCGCTTTAAGTTCAATTAACTTTTCTCCAAACACTTGAGGATTTCCCATCAAGACACTTTCTGTCATTTCTAATTCCAGATAATGAGGTTCAAATTGTATCTCATCAATGATGGCTTTGATCGTTTCAACAACATCAACGCGCTCAAACTGCTTTCCTGATACATTGACCGAAATACGCCCTTCAAAAAGCCCTTTTTCTTTCCATTCCTTCACTTGAAAACACGCATCCCTCAATATCTGTTCACCAATTGGTATGATCAAGTTATTACTCTCGCATAAAGGGATAAAAACATCAGGAGAGACAATCCCCATTACAGGATGGTTCCACCGGACTAAAGCTTCTGCTCCAATCAGCTTTCCGGTTATTAAACTCACCTGCGGTTGATAATAAACCAAAAATTCTGAGGCATCAATTCCACGTCTCAGCTCACGTTCCAACAAAATCCGTTCAAACAGTTGAACACTCATTTCAGAAGAAAAGAAACAATAATTATTACGCCCATCATCTTTTGCTCGACGCAATGCAATGTCCGCATTTTTCAAAAGAAGTTCCCCATTCTCTGCATCATCGGGGAATATGGCAATACCAATACTCGCTGATAGCTTGAAATCTATCCCATCAACCGTAATACTATTCTCAAAAAGAGCTTGTATTTTTTTAACAACCTCTTCACTTTTCATTACATCTTCTAATCCCTCAAGTACAATGATGAATTCATCACCCCCCACTCGTGCCAAAACATCCTCTCGTCCAAGCACGGAAACCAGTTTTTGTGCCACTTGTACTATAACACTGTCTCCAACTGCATAACCATAGGATTCATTAATGTCTTTGAAATGGTCAAGATTTAAATCTAAGATAACCACTTTTTCATTTTGACGCTTAAGATGTGCAATGGTATGATCCAATTTTGCCAATAACAACAAACGGTTTGGCAAATCGGTCAAAGCATCATAATGGGCGATATGCTCGATTGTCCGCTCTAAAGATCGACGTAATTCATCCCCCAAGCGAACCAGCTCACTGACATCATTTAAAAAAAGTTTTAATATCCTTTGACCTAACAGTTCAACTTCCATCAATGTAACTTCATAAATACGGCCGTGCACTTCTATACGCTCGTGTTCAACACCCCCATGTGCATTGAACAGTGTCATAAGATGATCCCATCTCTCTGGCGTCAACATCTTGGCTATCGGATCGTCAATGTTAACCCCAAATGTCATCATCGCTTCCGCATTAAGCCACCGTATAATTTGCATATCTTGAACATAAATAATTTCACAAAATGCAATACCCAACATGTTATATGTCGCTTTTGCATCCCTTAATTTAGCCTCTATCGCTCTGCACTCAGAAGCTTCTCCAGAAAATATTTGAAGCTTCTCTTTATCATTTAAAGTATCACGATACCGACCAATATCCGCTTTTGCTAACGTTCCAGCATACTGCTCATTTTCATCCAGTAATGTGATTCGATCAATTTTATGATCATCCATTATCTCTATTGCCATATCAAGCGGACGGTTATTATGAATGGTGATATACGCTTCTGCTAATGCATCCGCATCCTTGAAATGATCTTCCTTATCCGTAATAAGATCACTTAACAACATCTCATTACCTACTTGATAACTTCTGAAATTGGATGAAACTCTTCCCATTTATATTGAATCATAGGAGTATCCTGCCGATTGCCCCATTCACGCATGGATGCATCATAAAGCCTAACATTTGTATACCCCAAGATACCACTAAGAACAAAATAGTTAAAAGAGGTCTCAAGCCCGCCCGTACAGTAAACGACAATAGGTTGAGCCGGTGCTAAACCAAAACCATCTGCAAAAATATTTTTCAGTACTTCATGTGGTTTAACCTTTAATTCCGGCGTAATACTGTACGTCCAAAAATAGCTCATTGCCCCTGATATATGCCCTAATCTTTCAACACCGTTAGATGCCAATACCCCAAAATAGTTTTCGCTGGCACGGGCATCAATCATCGCCACTTTACCGATGTTTTGTTTTACATAGGACAAATCAGCCACCATTTCAGGTATTCGTTGAACCGTAAAGTTCCCTTCAGGTACTTTTGGATCATCACTGAGTACAAAACGTTTTTCTGCCTTCCATTGTTGCAATCCGCCATCCATAATGGCTACGTTTTTAACTCCGCTAGATTTCATAGCCCAATAAATATAGGTACTGAACAAAAGGTCTTTTGCAGCTCCTAAATGCCCGTATAAAATAATATTTGAATCCGAATTAATCCCCAAAGAACGCATATGATTTTGTATTTCATCAGGTGTCTTAAGTAAAAAATGTTTTTCCTGTGCTATTCTCCATGCACTGATATCTGTACGAACAGCCCCGTGAATATGTCCCTCTTTATGATAGTTCTCAAGATCAGACACATCAATAATCAATACCTTAGGATCATTAAGGGCACTTGCAACCTGTGCCGTGGTTTGCAATGCATCCCACCCCCATACATTGACCATTGCCATTACACACAATAGAAAAACTTTTTGCATTTATTTACCTCTACACACTAATATTGCTGGATGGTAACGGAAGTGAACTTAAAGTAATATTTTTATTTAAAGGGAATTGTTTGCATATAAAGAGAAGTTTTTAAGATTATTTACTGAAGAAAAAAGTTGGTGCGGTCGGGGGGATTTGAACCCCCACACCTGTTGGCACTACCACCTCAAGGTAGCGTGTCTACCATTCCACCACGACCGCATATAAAAGAGTCGATCAGCCGAAGCTGACCGTGAGGTTTGATAAAACTTACGCTACCAAATATGGGTTAGCGTAAAGAGCGATAAGAGCGATTACCAATGTATAGATAACTTGCGCTTCGATCATAGCAAGAGCGATAAACATAGTAGTCATCAATTTTCCGCCAAGACCTGGGTTACGTGCAGTACCAGCGATAGTTGCAGCAGCAGTGTTACCCATACCGATAGCACCACCAAGTGCAGCCAAACCAAGACCAACACCCGCAGCGATCATTGAGTACGCCTTAAGTGTTTGGTTAGCAACGTCACCGGCTGCAGCAGCTACTGCAGGAGCAGCGTCAACAGCAGTTTCTACAACCGCTGCTGCTTCATCAGCACCGAATGCTGCAGCTGCGAATGCAGCCATAAGAAATAGAACTTTTTTCATGAGTAATCTCCGTATTTAAATCAAAGTCTGTTCGGATAGTTTCCCTACTTATCACTTTGTAGGCGAAATTATAGTGGGGAGGAGCTAAAAAATTACTTAGCTCGGCCAAGGCCAATTTTATTACCTTTGAATTCAACGATCTCTACCATCAATTCATCGCCCTCTTTGATAACATCACTCACACGGCCCACGTGACCATCAGAGAGCTTTGAGATGTGAATCAGACCATCAATTCCGCCAGGAAGCTCGATAAACGCTCCAAAATCAACTATTTTTTTCACTTTCCCCTGTACGATATCACCCACTTTATAGTCAACTTTTTCGACCGGTGTCAAACCGCTAGTGATCCCTTCGATATGGTCACGTGCCCCTTTGATGCCTTCACGATTTTTGCCGGTTAGTTTTACAGATCCTTTTTTCTTATCGATATCAATGGCAACATCGAAACGTTCAATAATTTCACGTATTGTTTTGCCCGCTTGACCGATAATATCACCTATAAAACTAGGATCAACATGAAATAAATCGGTGCTCGGCAATGTCCCTTCGTTTAGTTCAATATTTTCTTCGGATGACATCATAATATCAATAATATGTGCACGTGCTTCTTTAGCTTGGTACAGTGCTTCTTTTAGGACATCCAAGTGGATTCCTCCAAGTTTAATATCCATTTGCATCGCAGTAATACCCGCTTTTGATCCGGCTACTTTGAAATCCAAATCCCCGTCATGATCTTCAAGACCCATAATATCAGTCAAAATCGCGTGACGATTCCCTTCTTGTACCATCCCCATAGCAACACCCGCAATCGGATCGCACACTTCGATATCACCGGCACGCAATGCCATATAGCCGCCACATACGGTTGCCATTGACGATGAACCGTTTGACTCCAAAATCTCAGAAACGATCCGAACCGTCTGACCATTGCGAACCGTAGCGCCTTCTAATGCTCTTTTCGCCAAGTTTCCATGACCCAATTCACGACGTCTTGGAGCACCGATTGGCGATGCCTCTCCTACGCTAAAACCTGGAAAATTATAATGAACCATGAAGCCTTCATTTTGCGTACCGTTATCCGTTAACCCTTCGTACATTTGAGCATCTTTTGGACCCCCTAATGTCAATACAACCAGTGCCTGTGTTTGACCACGGGTAAACAGAGCCGAGGCATGTGCACTTGGCAATACATTTGTTTCAATAGAAATTGGACGTACTTCTCTCAAAGCACGACCGTCTGCGCGTACGTTTTCATCCAAGATTTGGGTACGTACCATAGAGCGCTTAACCGATTCAATCGCCTTCTTGAGTTCATGTTCATCCCATTGTGGCATTTCTGTCATAACGGCTTTACGAATGGTTCTTAAAGCTGTTGATCGTTCTGTTTTAGCCATTTGACTGATTCCGCGTTTTAAGTCATCCGTATGATTTTTGACAACATAGTCACACATTTGGGTATCAATCTCTTTTATCACACATTGCAATTCAAACGCTGCTTTGGCATACGGTTTAAAGGCATTCTCATACATCGTATTGGCTTCTAAAAGAACGGCTTGTGCCTGTGCGAGTACATCAATAAGTTCATCTTCACCCATCGCATTGGATTGACGGATCGCAATCGTTTGAGATGCCATCATTGGATCAATAAAAGGATCTACCAACCCTCCAACTTCGATAATTTGAGCTTCGTCACTTCCAAGGGCTTGCATCTCAATCATAAGCATATCGTCTTTGCTTCCTGCTAAATACAGATCAAACGTACTTCGTTGCAGATCACTGTGTTTTGGATTGAAAACAATCTCCCCATCGATTTTTGCAACACGCACACCCGTTACCGAATTGAAGATATCAATATCTGAAAGATACAACGCAGCCGATGCAGCATTAAGGCCCAAGACTTGCAAATCTGCATCCGCATCCGCACTGAGCACTAAGACAGAAATTTGTATCGGATTTGCAAACCCTTTTGGAAACAAGGGGCGCAATGAACGATCAATAATACGCGATGTCAATGCCTCAAAATCACTTGGTTTTGTCTCACGCTTGATAAAACCACCCGGAAATTTCCCCGCCGCATAACTTTTCTCAAGATACTGTACTGTTAATGGCAAAAAATCTTCATCTACAAAATGGGTTTCATCGATAACAACCGTAGCCAAAATAACAGTATTACCCGATTTTAGCCATACGGCGCCATTGGCTTGCGCCGCTACTTGATTGAGCGCATACGACTCTTGTTTGTTCTTTAAAGCTAACTCTATAGTGTATTTCATTGTAATCCCTGTTAAATTTTATCGTGCCATCGATGCGGCGCCAAAGGTGTATTTTATATCGTTATCAATGAAGCGTAATCCTAATCCTAAGAAAAGATTTTGTGATTTTGAATTAAGAAAATTATCCCATCCGCCATAGACTTCAAGATGCTTAAGCATTTGATAACGAAGCTGTGCTTTGAGGTGAGCACGATCGCTGCGATGATCATTGAGTGCATTAAAGTCAAATGCTTCACCTGATATTTTCAAGCGATCATGTTTCGTATAATAATCTACACCAACCCCCCCAGTTGACTCTATGGCTCCAAAGCGTAATAAAAAGTCATCAAACCGTTTTCCATACTGTGCTGAGTAGGTAGTTCTTCCTTTTACATGGGTACCTGGAGCCTGCGTAGCATTGATAGAATAATCATCTGCACTAATTAAATCAAGCATATAATAAGTTTCAGGATTTGGAAGATAGGTTATTCCCAAATATATCTTTGCATATTGATCCCGCATCATATAGTCCGTATGCATTGCCACTTGCAGTTCGCTGGTTGTGAAGTTTGAGAGCATCGTGTCTACCTTACCAAATGCCTCTTCACCGCTTTTGAAAAATGATCCGGCTGAGGAAATCGTTTCTTTGAGCCCAGCACGGTTTTCAGCGAGCATAACACTCACATTATCTTCAATCTTCGTAAATTTATCCACGGCTTCTGGAAGTTTAGTTTCCAACGCACCGCTGATATTATCCAAACGCGTCGTCAGTGAATTAACCCTTTTCATTATCTCAGGTAAATCTTTATTTACCGTATCAGCAGTTTGGCTAAATCCAGCACTCATATCTTTAAAATTAGCAATGGCAGAATGGAGATTATCACGATTGTCCCCGATAACCCCATTGAGGTTAACCCCAACATCACGAAAGGCAATAATTGCTTCTTGAATCGCTTTACGGTGTTCATCATCCAAGGTTTCTCTAAAATCGTGCAATAAAAGTTCCATCTCTTTAGCAGCGGCATTGACAGAGTCACTCGTCTGATCGAATGATGCATATCGTTTAGACTGTACCAATACGTCGCCTTTTTTGAGCATACTGGTTGCATCTCCAACAACGATATTCAAAACTTTTGATCCTAATAGTGACTCTTGTACTACTATTACTGAGGAATCATTTGGAATTTTAACTCCGTCGTTAATCAGCAGGCTCAAACGAACATGCTTTCCCTCAATCGTAATCTCTTCAACTTCACCGATCGTAACACCGTTCATCAATACATGCGTATGCTTTTCAAGCCCTGAAGCATCATCCACATAGGCTTGAATGGGATAGCCGCTTTGACCCCATTTGCCAAGTGACGTTACCTGAGTTGACAATACGAGCAACGCTCCCAGTACCATTAGAACAAAAAGGCCTATCTTCGCTTCCAGTTTCATCTCTACCCCTATTGGTGATTCGTGATTTTGTAATTAAATTCTGAGCCACCTATCGGCTTCAAAATAAGTGTTAGAAAGATATAAGAATCATTTACAGAACTTCCTGCATTCGTATTGGTTAATACAGGACGATTATTTTGCACAAAACGTATCCCAAGATCTAAACATCGCTGCGAATACATAATACCGATCTCATTTCTTTTCATTAATTTTTCATGATAATCATAAGCTATAAGTCCAAAAATACGGTAGTATCGATTATATTGATAGGATATATCACCTGACCAATAGCTTGAATACACAGCCAAACCATTACGTAACGCATCCGTGTAGGTATGATTGAGTGCTCCCGACAAGGCACCATTTTTATATCCTACAGAGTTTATCTCTTTTGTAACACGAGCACGATCATGGTCATATGCAGTGATATTATAATAACTGATCGCATCTGCGATCTGTAATTCCAATTCATTCATTAATTCGCCGTAATAATTCCCTATATTATCGTAACGAAAATTTTGAGAAAGACGATCTGCCAATGTTTGCTTGCCATTCTTAAAAAGGTAGTTATTTAACCCTAACGAAAGAGTGTCACTTGGATCTTGCAAGGTATAAAACTCACATGCCAAATTAGTGTTACCTACACCACACGCTCCATGATAACGATCATAATAGCCATCGTAACGACGAGCTCCTGCTAGCGTATAAGCAACTTCAGGTGCGATGACGTGTGTTGTTTCACCATACGACCTTACTAAGCTGCTTCCTATTTTAAACGTATGATCAATTTGCGCATATTCTCCTGACTCATAGTCATTGTGACTTTCTCCAGACTGAACGTTTCCATAAAACCCAATCATTCGTCCACTGGCATTCGCCGTATAGCTTACATCTATCGTGTTATCAAACAATCCTGTTTGCAGTGTTAAAGGAATATTTACATTTCCTTCAATCGCCCGCTTACCATCTGGTCTATAAAAGTTGCTTACGGATGTATCTGCATTGAATAAAAAATGATCTCCCAGTAAATTTTCTAAGTAGTGATGATAATGAAGAGTGGGTAAAATTTGAATCGTTTTACTGTTATCCACTCTATCTAAATATTGATAGTGTTTCAGATACATTCCCAAATAGTCATCTTCATTACTATAGTACGTATTAATACGTGACAAAACTTGACTCGTTGTAATATTCTGAGTTTCATCTGTTCCTTGCAGGTTCAGATAATCGACATCATTCATCCAACTTCCATTGACATACAAACCTGATTCTCCATCAAGCTTCATATCAAACCACTCCTGTAAAAAAGCATTATGCCTATAATGAATATCATATCCATAATGTTTAATGTGTGCCAAATCACGCTCTTGCGCATATTCTGCTTGCTCTTTAAAATAACCGGTTCTAATGGACCCTTGAGAAGATGGTGTATCTATAAAACGAAAATCTGTATAAAGGCCAGAACCCCGTGACGTACGAATCTGAGGGCGTAATTCTAGATCCCACCAGTTCTGCGGTGCAATGTATATTGGTTGCTGATAATAAAATCCTTCAGAACCAGAATATCCCAAAGTAGGGATCAATAAACCGCTTCGACGTGTTTTATCTGTAGGATAGCCAAAATAAGGGAGATAAAAGAGGGGAACATCCTCAACGTATAAACGGGCATTATAAAGATTCATCCACATTTTTTCGGTATTATAATCCGCGCTGCTAAAGCGTATTTTCCACAAAGGATCCGCAGAATTACATCCCGATACCATGCCACTAGCAAGATCGATTTGACTTTCACATGCATCAGATTGTTTTGTACTTATCCATAATCCCGTTTGATGATCAATCATGTACAAAGGACGTGATTGACGTGTATCAGTATCCATGTTGAGTTTCGTATAATCACTTATAGCGTGATTCTTCCCATCTTGAAAAACAGTGACATTTCCCTCAGCTTCAATAATACTTGTATTTCGGTCATATGAGAGCCGTTCGGCCGTTAAAATTTTACCCTGGTAAGTGATAATGGGATTGCCATAGGCATTAACTACCGATCCATTAGTTTCAACATTTGACCCAAATAACTCTACACGATCATCGGCCAACAGAACACTGCACGCGACAATGCTTATAAAAATTGACCTACGCATCTATAACCACCGTTTTAGCCGTTAAATCATGCCAGCTACGTCGATAAGGGTCTAAAAAGGCCCATAAAAATCCAAAATACAAAAGTGATTCACTGACAATACGAAAAACAGCTCGATTAAATGCCGAGAAAAAGGCTGGATTTGACAACGTTTTCACTTCAATAACACGAATTTTCATCACAATTTTTCCCAATGTAGCTCCGTACTGCATCGTAAAAAAGGTTTGATAGACAATTTTAATTGCCATAAATTCCAGTAAAAAGTGATTTGTAAGTCCAATGATCGCCTCTACTGATTTTGCTTGTGAAATATTATCCCAAAGAACAATAAAAAGCAGTGTCGAAATCAACACTTCATCTATTACAAAAGCTGCTGAACGTGCTTTGGATGAGGCAATTTTTAGATGTTCACGATCTAACACGTCATCGAGCTGTTCATTCATTAGCGAAGCGCTTGATAGGCTATATCTGTACGCAGTTTTTTACCGGCAAAATGGACTTGACCACAGAGCATATAGGCACGATCACGCGCGCTTTTAATACTGTCACCCACTCCAACACATACGAGAACACGCCCGCCATTTGCATAGAGTTTTCCATCTTCTGCACTCACACCTGCATACGCTATATGGGTATTTTGTGCAATTTCGTCATGATGGATATCGTCAACTACAATCTCAGCGGGAACAGAGTTGTCATACGGATAATTTTTACTCGCCATCACCACGCCCACAGCATATTTGTCATGGAATTCGATATTCAGCGTGTCGAGCTGTTTCGTTGCGGCTTTGTAAAACAGTTCGCTTGCCGGTGTTTTGAGTAACGGCATCAATATTTCACACTCAGGGTCCCCAAAACGGACATTGAATTCCAGCGTGATTGGCTCGCCATTCACGACCATAATTCCAATAAAGAGAACACCCTCAAACGGAGCGCCCTCCTCTTGCATCCCTAGCAACGTAGGACGTACAACACGCTCTTTTACTTTCTCATAAATCACATCATCTACAAGCGGTGTTGGAGCATACGCTCCCATCCCTCCCGTATTTGGTCCTTGATCGTTATCCAATAAACGCTTATGGTCTTGTGCTGCAGGGAGAAGGATAAAGTCTTTTCCATCACACAAAGCAAACATAGAAAGCTCATACCCGTCCAAGAACTCTTCGACAACCACGTGTCTGCCTGCATCACCGAACGACTTGCCGCTAAGCATTTCAGAAACCGCTATTTTTGCTTCATCGTAGGTTAGGGCAATAATAACCCCTTTGCCTGCGCACAAACCATCCGCTTTGACAACAATCGGCAACGGCAAACTATCGATGAACTTGAATGCGTCTTCGATACGGTCTGTTTCGATATAGCGTGCTGTAGGAATCGCGTATTTGGCCAAAAAGTTTTTCATATATACTTTTGAACCCTCCAGCTGCGCTGCAGCTTTGGTAGGACCAAAAATCACCAACCCTTTTGCTTTGAAAACATCGACAATTCCTTCGCTCAATGGACCCTCAGGACCGACAATGGTTAAATCAATCGCATTATCAAGAGCGAATTGTGCAAGTTCATGAAAATCGCTGAGCGCAACATTCTCACCCAACATAGGGGTAGCACCGTTACCGGGGGCGAAATAGACTTTTTCAACTGCACTGTCTTGTGTCAATACTCTTCCGATTGAAAACTCACGCCCACCACTGCCGATTATCATTACACGCATACACACCCCGTTTGAATAAAATAATACACTTTTAAAATACCAAAAAATTGACATTTTAAAAAGGTAAAAGCCCAGGCGGGCGTTTTCGCAGTAGCTTTGGTTCTCAAAGCGTAATTAAGCAGATCGAGCACCCCTCCGGCGGCAATCTCTCGCACTTGCGTACTCAAACGAGACCACCGACACACCAAGGTGACTACCGATACCACTAAGTGTATATGTAGAACCCTCAAATGCGATTACTCGCTGCGCCCAGGTGAAGATAATTATAACCTCAAAAAGCTTAATATGGATAATAGAATTTCAAGAAACGGCTATTTCACGCGCCTTTTCAATACAGGAAATGACACTGGTTTCCAGGCTTAGTGTCGATTTTATCCCTAAAGGGAGTGCTTTTTGTGTTGTTGTACCAATGACGACGACATCATGGGTTGGCAAAATATCTGCTCTCTTACAAAAACATTCTATGCCCGATGGTGACGTAAAAATGAGTACACCATTTTTTACTATTTGGATTTCTTCCATATCGTCGTTGCAGGTTGTTTCATAAATGATCACTTCATCGATTTTTTTGCCCATGACACGCGCTTTTTGCGGCCATGATGATACGATTGAACGTGGTCTGATATAGAGCCAACGGGCGTATTGATTTTCCAATATGTCTAAAATCGAATCTCCATAACCCGATGCTACGGTAATATTACATCCGCCCATCGCACTGATTTCACTCGCCGTTGATTCACCTACACAAAGAACATCCAATTTCTTCCACTCAATATCGTAGTTTTGCAATGCTCTTGCACCCTCTTTTGAAGTCACAATAATGCCATCGTAAAGGGAAAAATCAATTTCAGGCTGTAAAAATTTGATAGCTAGAATAGGGATATGAATAACGCCTACAGCATTATCATGAGAAGTTTTGGAGATAAGATAGATGGGGCGCAAAAGAAAAATCTTTCGCTTATTCCCACTCAATGGTAGCAGGAGGCTTGGAACTGATATCATACACAACGCGGTTGATACCGTCTACTTCGTTGATAATACGACGGCTGATACGCTCTAACAGCGTGTGCGGCAAATGGGCAAATGTTGCGGTCATACCATCGACGGCTTCAACGACACGAACACACACCGTGTTGTCATACGTACGGTTATCGCCCATAACTCCCACGGATTTAACATTTAGAAGTACAGCAAATGCTTGCCATGTTTTTGCATAATAGCCGCTGACTTTAAGTTCATCAAGTAAAATTGCATCGGCTTCTCGAAGAATGTACAAATCAGGCTTATTGACTTCGCCCATGATACGAATTCCTAAACCCGGTCCCGGGAAAGGGTGGCGATTGACCAGATAATCCGGAAGTCCGAGTTCAAGACCCAATTTACGTACTTCGTCTTTAAACAAATCACGTAGCGGTTCAATCAGCTCAAAATCCATCCAATCTGGCAATCCACCGACATTATGATGACTTTTGATCGTCACGGATGGACCATTGACCGATACGGATTCAATGACATCCGGATAGAGTGTTCCCTGCGCCAAAAATTTGATACCGTCATGTTTTTTTGCTTCTTGTTCAAATACCTCGATGAACGTATGACCGATGATTTTACGCTTTTCCTCAGGATCCGTCACACCCGAAAGTTTACCGAGGAAATTTTCCGCAGCATCGGCAACCACGAGAGGCACTTTAAGATGAACTTTAAAAATATTTTCTACCGATTCACGCTCATCTTTGCGTAACAGCCCATTATCGACAAAGACAGGGATCAGCTGATTTCCAATCGCTTCGTACAACAATGCCGCAACAACCGATGAATCAACCCCGCCGCTGAGGGCACAAAGAACTTTTCCATCACCTACTTGCGCACGGATTTTGACAATCTGCTCTTTGAGAAAATGACCCATATCCCATTTTTCAGTGATACCGCAAATGTTACGGGCAAAATTGCGGAGCATCAAATACCCTTCTTCTGAGTGGTTAACCTCAGGATGGTACTGCATTGCATAAATACGGCGTGTTTCATCCGCAATTGCCGCATACGGTGAATTTGCAGAGTGGGCAATAGGACTAAATCCAACCGGCAAGACATCAACTTTATCTGAGTGGCTCATCCAAACAATACGCTCATCTTCACAATTGTCAAAAAGTGGAGATTTTTTCGTTTGATCGATAAAAAGTTCTGCTTTGCCATACTCATGATGATCACTGCGAATCACCGATCCTCCGAAATCCGCAGCAATACGCTGCATACCGTAGCAGATACCCAAGACAGGAATCCCCATCGTATAGACACCCTGATCTACTTCATACGCGTCTTTATTATACACCGACGATGGACCGCCGCTTAAAATAATCCCTTTTGGATTTTTTGCAGCTATTGCCGCTAGTTTAGCATGGTATGGCAATACTTCACAATAGATTTTTTCTTCGCGTAAACGGCGTGCAATCAGCTGAGTGTATTGGGAGCCGAAATCAAGGACGATAATGCTGACTTCTTTCACGGGTGAGCCTTTGGATGAAGATATTTTGAAGAGGGATAAAAACCCTTTATAGTAATGAAATCATACCTCATCGTAGTTTAATTTTGGATATAGATTTTTCTCACTCACCCTTATAAAACTATTTTAGCTACTTCATAGCTTGAAATATCATTTTCGATCATACCTCAGCGAGGCGGTTGCTCGCTAGAGTATGAAATCAATGACCTTGCACAGAAAATTTTGGCGGAATGAAATTAATCATTTCAACCGTAATGTTTTTTAATTTTGCATGCATCGGATAATTGTGAATAAATTCTACAACATCATAGGCTATCGATTTGGAATTCGAACAATCGATAATAACCGTCGAATTTTCTGGAATCGCTTCCAATGTCTTAATGATGCTTGCTTTGTTAAAAAATGAAACCTCTTCTGCCAATACAATATGATGAACACTTTTTCCCTCAGCTGTTTCGATAACGTCTTTCATTGAATAAGAATTTCGATAACTGTGATGAAGGGTAAAAAAGATACTAGCTGCAAGACCGTACAAAACGCCCGTTAGCAAATCAGTTACTAACATCACCAAAACAGTCACACTAAATGGAATAAACTGTTCCCATCCAAGATGATACATAGTCTTAAAAAGTGATGGCTGCGCCAGTTTGTATCCAATAAAGATTAAGATGGCGGCCAAGCTGGCATAAGGGATCATGTTGAGCAAATTTGCAATCGTCACAACACTGATTAGCAAGAAAAAACCGTGCAATATCGCTGAAAGTTTTGATTTTGCCCCAAAAGTAATATTAGCGGAACTGCGAACCACAACCTGCGTTATAGGCAAACCTCCGACTAAGCCCGAAATCATATTTCCCAACCCTTGTGCTTTGAGCTCACGATTGGTAGGAGTTACCCTCTTGTACGGGTCAAGCTTGTCCGTTGCTTCCACGCACAGTAATGTTTCCAAACTCGCAACAATGGCTAATACGACAGCGATTTTATACACTTCAGGATTGGTGAGAACCGAAAAGTCAGGAGATGTGAATTGATTCATCAGCTCGGATAGATTGGATACCAGCGGCAGATTCACAACTTGATCTGAATTAAGGGTAAAAGCAAACAAACCGTTTTGATACA
The DNA here is from genome assembly GCA_030694265.1 of Sulfuricurvum sp. Lineage (GTDB taxonomy): Bacteria > Campylobacterota > Campylobacteria > Campylobacterales > Sulfurimonadaceae > Sulfuricurvum. The sequence continues at coordinate 144,728 of JAUXYP010000020.1, read as the reverse complement.
AATAGTTCATCAAAATACCAAAAAAAACCACCACGATCGGCCCTTGGATTAACTGAAAAATACAGTGTTTCCTCAGCAAAACTTTGTCCCATAAAATCAATAGCGCTATGGAAACGGATGCAATGACGATCGCACCGGGAGTTATGTAGTTCCACGCATCGATGATTGCTGAAAAAGTATTCTCCCCATTATTCCCAAAAAAAGATTCGTCTCCTTCGTAATCAAAATCGTATCCAAGGGCATGAGGAATTTGCTTTAATACAATAAGTAACCCGATGCCGCTTAAAAGCCCCGTAATAACCGATGTAGGAAAAAAGAAAGCAATAAATCCGGCCTTCGCATATCCCATGGCAATTTGAAAGATACCTGCAACTACCAAGGCCGCCAAAAATGCCTCCCATGAGCCCAACGTCGTGATGGCACCGAAAACAACCACCGCTAATCCAGCAGCAGGACCGCTAACCCCAAAACGCGATCCACTCGCCATTCCTACAACAATCCCGCCGATAACACCGGCAATGACTCCGGCGAACAAAGGAGCACCCGAAGCTAGAGCTATCCCTAAACATAAGGGCAATGCCACGAAAAAAACAACGATACTCGCGGGCAAATCACTTTTTATTTCTTTAAAAACAGTTGTGTTTATCATCTTAAATCCTTAACTAACATCACTGAGCGATTTAAACTCATACTCATCAGGATCGTAATATTCAATGTCTCCGTTTTCAATGTCGTACATCCACCCATGTAAATGCAAGCGTCCCGCATCGACTTGTTCTTTCACATAAGGATAGGTCAACAGATTTTCAATTTGGGAAATAACCGAAAGTTTTTCGGTTAATCGCAACAACACTTCTTTTTCAGCGTCTTTACCCAGAGCAAGCAGTGCCAATGACTTGGCCTTATTTCCCAAAGTCAGCCATTTTTTCGTGTGAACAAACGGTTTTTCATCGATCTCTTGAAAAAGGGATGCGATAGCACCACAGTGGGTATGCCCGCAGATGATGATTTCCGAAACCTCCAGCGCAGTCACCGCATATTCGATCCCTGCCGCCGTCGAATGGTAATCTTCATCCGGTTTATACGGAGCAACAAGATTTCCAACGTTTCGCAACACAAACAACTCACCCGGATTGGTTTGTGTAATCAAATTCGGGACAACGCGCGAATCGGCACAACCGATAAACAGTGCTTTTGGATGCTGACCGTTATGCACCAAATCCAATAGCTCTTTCTCATTTTTCTTGAAATAACTTTTTTTGAACATTTCATTGCCGTTTAATAAACTGCTTTTTTTAATCATTTTCTATCTACCTTAGTAAAATTGTATTTTTAAAATTAAAGGGGATTAGACGAAAAGGTTTGATTCCGGGGGTTCGAGAAGGATAAAGATTTTTTCATAAGGGTAAAAATCCGAAAAACTGAGATGAGTATTGGATACATCCAGGGGAATATAGGGAGAAGATATGAGATTAAAATAAGGGTCATCATACAAATCACTTGATTCCGACACATCCATCTTCTCACTGCCCATTTCAATACTCGATGTTGTTAATGTCTTAACTTCATTCACATAGAAAGTGGCATTTAAAGCTGATAAATTCAACACAAATGCGAATAGTATGATTGCTAAATATTTCATGAGCGAACTATAGCAATGTTAAGTAAATGAATTTTGAGAGATATATTAGTAATAATTATTAGTATTAAAAGTATGCCTCCAATGCAATAGTCACCTATAAAGAAGCTAGTTTCAATGCCCTCCCATAACCTTCTCAATTTCTGCGGGTTTATCATGAACACCAAAACGGTCGATGATCGTTTGCGTCGCTTCATTGTGTCCGATCACTTCAACTTCTTTGCCCATTTTACGCAGTTTAATCACTGCTTTATCCAGAGCATACACTGCCGATATATCCCAAAAATGGGCACGGGTTACATCGATAATGACATTTTTAACATCCTCTTTGTAATCGAATGCATTCGCAAAACGATCCGCTGAGTTAAAAAACACTTGCCCTATAAATTTATAGACCCGCGTACTGCTCGTCTCTTCAAATGATTTTTTCCAATACATAAAATGGCTAATTTTGTTGGCAAAGAATAACGAGGCAAGTAATACCCCCGTAAAGACTCCAAGCGCCAGATTATGCGTCCATACAACTACAATAACGGTTGAGAGCATCACGATGTTTGTCGAAAGGGGCAATGTTTTAAGCCCCTTGATTGATGCCCAGTTGAACGTTCCGATTGAGACCATAATCATCACGGCCACCAATGCCGCCATCGGGATAATTTTGATCAAATCGGACATAAATACCACCATGATGAGGAGCAATATTCCTGCTATGAGAGTGGAAAGACGACCTCGACCGCCTGATTTAACATTGATAACCGATTGACCGATCATCGCACAACCCGCCATACCGCCAATAGCACCTGAAGCAATGTTGGCGATCCCCTGTCCTTTGCACTCACGATTTTTATCGCTGTCGGTATCGGTCATATCATCAATAATCGTCGCCGTCATCAGCGATTCAAGCAATCCAACTGCCGCCAATGCTGCAGCGTATGGGAAGATAATCGCCAGTGTTTCAAAATTAAAAGGCACCTGCGGCCACAAAAAGATCGGCAGTGTATCGGGTAATGCCCCCATATCTCCGACCGTACGAACCTCAATGCCCATAGCTACGGTAACCACGGTCAAAACCACAATCGTCACCAACGGTGAGGGAATCAGTTTCCCGATTTTAGGGAGATAGGGAAAGAGATAAATAATTCCTAATCCTGCGGCAGTAAGCGCGTACACGTGCCATGTGACATTCGTGAGTTCAGGTAACTGCGCCATAAAGATCAAAATTGCCAACGCATTCACAAAACCGATAACAACGGTACGGGAAACAAAACTCATCAATGTTCCGAGCTTCAAATATCCTGCCGCGATTTGCAATACACCCGTCAGCAATGTCGCTGCCATCAGATACTGCAGTCCATGCTCTTTGACCAGTGTCACCATCAACAATGCCATCGCTCCTGTGGCTGCAGAGATCATCCCCGCACGCCCTCCGACAAACGCAATTACCGTCGCGATACAAAACGAGGCATAGAGTCCCACTTTGGGATCAACCCCTGCGATGATCGAAAAGGCTATCGCTTCAGGGATAAGCGCGAGGGCAACAACGATACCGGCGAGAATATCGCCTCGAATGTTGCCGAACCACTCTTGTTTAGTGGATAATAATAACAATAGGTGTCCTTAAAGAGATGATTTTAGTAATGTGGTTTAATAAATACCCAACACAATAAATTGAAAATACCATACGCTCAACGAGACGATATAACCCACTAACACGGTCCATGCAAGTCGTATGTGGGAGGCAAAGGTATAAATACCGGCCATTTTACCCATGACTCCTACCCCTGCGGCACTCCCAAAACTGATCAATGATCCGCCGATACCTGCTGTCATTGTTACTAACATCCATTGTGCTTGATCCAAGGTAGGATTTGCTTTTAGTACCGCCGACATTACCGGAACATTGTCCACAATCGCCGATAAAAATCCTACTCCAATATTCACAATCGTCGGATTAAATATTTCATACAGTTTCGCTGCATATTCCAAGAAACCAATAAAATGCAATGCACCAACTGCCGCTAATATACCGAAGAAAAAGAGAAGCGTATTGTTCTCAATCTTACTCATAGCTAAAAAAATACTCACATCTTGATGATGATTTTTTTTGAGAAAATACATGTACAGCTGTAGAAGAGAAAGCCCAAATAACATCCCCCACATCGGAGGCAAATGCATCACCTGCTTTCCGATAACGGCCAGCGCAATGGTTAATGCCCCAAACGCCACAATCATCTTGCCGCCTTTTAGAATTTCTATTTTTTCGGCTGCAGCGGGATCACCCTCTTTGAGAGGATCCAGATCGGGAACATACCGGCTTAATAAATATGCAGTGACGAGCCATCCCAAAAATGCTGCCGGGAAAAGATACAAAAATTCAATAAAACTCCCCTTTTCAGCCGTCCAGACCATCAACGTCGTAATATCACCAAACGGGCTCCACGCCCCTCCCGCATTTGCGGCAACGACTACATTGATAGCACTGGGTACTAAAAACGCTTTATTTTTGGTTTCTATCGTTAAGAGTACCGTTGAGAGGATCAACGCCGTCGTAAGATTATCCGCAACCGGAGAGATGAAAAAAGCCAAAGTCCCTGTAATCCAGAAAAGCTCTCGATAGCTGTACCCTTTGGCGATCAGCTTGGCTTTAAGGGCATTAAAAACACCCCGTTCAATTAATGCTTCGATGTAAGTCATCGCGACAAATAGGAAAAAGAAGATTTCCGCTATTTCCAATATTAAATGGTCTATTGCATGCTCAAAAGGGGTAAAATTCAAACCTTCAACCGCGTAATACAGCCCAATTAGGACAAACATAAACGTCCCCACAAAAAGGGCAGGTTTTGCTTTGTCAATATGATAATTTTCTTCAGTAGCTATAAAATAATATCCAATCACAAATACGGCCAACAAAAGCCATCCAAAAGGGTGCCCTACAAAATTTATAGCAACCGTTTGAACAGCTTCCTGTGTCATTTTTTATTTCCTTCGTGAATAATGTAATGCACCCCTATCGATTCTGTGCGCTTCAAGGCCGATTCAATAATGCACTTTGCACTCAAAAGACGTAAAAGAAGCAATCGCCCCACGCTTTGACTGAGCATACTTTCAACAGCATCCAAGGCACTGTGCAAACCCTCAGTTGTACGGACAATGGAGACCTTTTCCCACATGATTTTGCGCAGCAGATCTTTTTTCTCTTTGTCAGAGGGCAGTTCTAGTGGAGCATCGCCTACAAGAAACGTTCCGCTACATCCATTCATCGGTGTTTGCACTATACTATTGGCCACTTTTACCGCAAATACAAGCCCCTCAAGCAGTGAGTTGCTTGCAAGACGGTTTGCACCATGCACGCCGGTACACGCTGCTTCTCCAATGACATAGAGTCCTTGTACCCCCGGAACTTTACCCTCTAAATCGCTTTTGATACCGCCCACAGAGTAATGAAATGCTGGAGAAATGGGGACTCTGTCTTTTGGCAAATGATAGCCCAAATCATAGAGTGCTTTGTAAATATTAGGAAAACGTTCTTGGAAATACTCTTTTTCAAAATTTTCACACCCCAGATATACTTGCTTTCCGGTGCGTAGTTTGTAATCAAAAATTGCACGGCTAACGATATCACGCGGTGCCAATTCACCTCTCTCATCGTATTCAAACAAAAAGCGGTAATCGGCGTCATCCACAACATGCGCTCCCTCCCCCCGCAATGCTTCAGTTAACAAAAGCTTTCGCGCTCCCGTACCTGAAACAAAAACCGTCGGATGAAACTGCATCATTTCCATTGATTCTAGCGGAATTCCTTTTTCAAGACAGATTCCATGTATATCCGCACTGATAGTATGCGCGTTAGTATGGTATTCATACAGTGATCCGACACCGCCGCTGGCGATGATCACGTTTTTGGCTTCTATTAAACGCCGTTTCCCCTCAGTAACAACCTCTACCCCGCAACAAATACCCTCACGTATCAACAAATCAACCACGGTTGCATCGGAGAGCATCGGATGAGGATTTTGCTGCAATAAAAAGAGGTGTAAATAACGACCCGTCGCATCTCCGCCTGCATGTAAAATTCGATTGCGTGAGTGGGCCGCTTCCTTAGTGTAAAGGAGATTTCCTGCAACGTCCGTATCGAATACAAAGCCCCGTTGAATCAAATCTTTGATGATTCCTTGCGAACTTTCACTCATTAGGCGCACCGCATTGGCATCACACATTCCTGAGCCCGCATCTAGGGTATCTTGGATATGCAGATCAATATCCGCATCATCATATGCCGTGGTGACACCCCCTTGAGCATAATAGGTATTGCATTCCCACGGATGTGACTTGTTAATCAACAATACTTTGAGCGATTTAGGAAGATTCAGAGCAGCATAGAGACCTGCTATTCCTGAACCGATAATGACAACATCATAGCGCAATGGTTGAGCCTTTATCTGAAATTGGTTTCTCATAATATGGTGGTGCTTTATACCCGCATCCACTTAGACTCAGCATCAAAGCAGCACCTGTAAACGCAATTACCAATAATTTAGTCATCTTCTTCCCTGTGCCATGTTTTCAATAGGGATGGTATAATAGCTACCATAAATTATTGATTAAGACCAAGTTATGATTGAAAAAATACGCTCACTGCCTCATTGCGCCGGTATCTACCAATATCTGGATGCCAAAGGGCGCATTCTCTATATTGGAAAAGCCAAAAACCTATCAAAACGGGTCAAAAGCTATTTCAATCTCACGCCACACCTCTCCCCAAAAGCCACATTGTCGTTGCGCATCCAAAAAATGCTCAATGAAACGTCCTCATTGCATTACCTCATCGTTGAAAACGAGCATGATGCCCTTATCTTGGAAAACTCACTTATCAAACAGCTCAAACCAAAGTATAATATTCTCCTGCGAGATGATAAGACCTACCCCTATATCTACGTCAATCTCGAGGAAGAATATCCGCGCTTTGACATTACGCGAAAAATTATCAAAGGCAAAGCCATACGCTATTTTGGCCCTTTTTCTACGGGAGCACGGGATATTCTCGATTCTCTTTATGAACTGCTCCCTTTGGTTCAGAAAAAAAGCTGCCTTAAAGGGAAAAAGGCATGCCTCTATTATCAAATGAATCAATGTTTAGGACCGTGTGAATTTCCCGTTGATAAGGGCCACTATAAAACAATGATAGACACTGCAACGAAATACGTAGCGAATAAAGAGCTCTTCATCCCAAAACTTCGTGATAAAATGGAATTTTATGCCGAAGAATTACGCTTTGAAGAAGCTAAAGCCCTACGTGACCGACTTGAGCGAATTGGGCGCAGTACAGAACACTCTCAAATCGACCTTGCCTCCAACGAAGCCTACGATATTTTTGCTATTGCGACTGATGAACTGCGCGGATGCATTGTGCGCCTGTTTATCCGTGAAGGGAAAATCGCCTCCAGTAGCCATGATTTTTTTGTGGCCAATGACCTTTATTCACGTGATGAAGCCTATGAACGAGCACTTGTTAACTACTATGGAAACGAAAAGCCTCCTATTATCGCCCCTATTCTACTCCATGAAGCATTTGAATCCCAAGATTGGGTCACACAGCATCTGAGTCAATTATTTGAAAAAAAAGCTTCCATTATACTTCCAAAGCAGGGAATAAAAAAAGAACTCACCGCGTTAGCTTATATAAATGCGCTTGAGCTACTCAAATCACCGCGAAGCGATAAAAGCATTATCCTTGAACAAATCACCAAGCTGTTTGGGCTTGAAAATATCCCCAATCGCATTGAAGCCTTCGACAACTCTCATTTTGCAGGGCAGGCTACTGTGGGGGCAATGGTTGCCTACAGCAATGGTAGTTTTGATAAAAAAGGGTACCGTACCTATCATTTGGAACATAAAGACGAATATTCTCAAATGCGTGAAATGCTCACACGCAGAATTAAAGGATTCGAAACCAATCCTCCTCCAGATTTATGGGTCATCGACGGAGGCGAAACCCTGCGTTCTCTTGCCGTGGAATTATTGCACTCCAACGGCACACTCATTGATGTCATCGGTATTAGTAAAGAAAAAGTGGATGCAAAAGCTCACCGTGCAAAAGGTTCTGCCAAAGATATTCTTCATAGCGATGAGGGTATTTTTAGACTTGACACCAGCGATAAACGACTCCAATTGATCCAATTACTCAGAGATGAAGCCCATCGATGTGCCATAATCTTTCACAAAAAAAGCAAACTAAAAGAGGATCAAAGTTCTCATCTTCTAACCATTCCAGGAATCACCCCCGGCAAAGTTCAAAAATTACTCACGTACTACGGGACCTTTGAAACGATTGCAAAAGCGGATTTTAAAACCCTGCAAGAGCTTATTGGAACATCTGGGGCTAAAAATGTTCATAATTATTATAATTTACCAAAATCTCAGTAATCTTTTACCTTGTTTATGCCATATTCCTATACTTGTGTTTATAGTGCTAGTAATTAAGGAGTTTTTATGGATAGACCCAATCCTGTCGATGAAGAATATTTTTTTGACGGACGTGCCATTGTTAGTGAAACCGATCTAAATGGGATTATTACCTTTGCCAATCGACGTTTTTGTGAAATTTCCGGCTATAGCGTCAATGAACTTGTAGGAGAAGCACATAACATCATCCGCCATCCCGATATGCCAAAAGCGGCTTTTGAACAATTATGGAAGACTATTTTATCCGGTACGATTTGGCATGGATTGGTAAAAAATCTTCGTAAAGATGGAAAATATTATTGGGTTGATACCGAAGTGTCTCCTATATTTGATGATAACGGTAAACCAAAAGGATACATGGCTGCTCGCAAACCGGCTTCACGCAGAAACATCGAAGAAACTGCACTTCTCTACCAACAAATGATTGCAAAAGAAAGCTAAAAGGGAGAAAAAGTGTTACTTTATAATAATAAACAAGAATTTATTGGTATTGACGATGAGGGTTTGCATCTTCTCAATTATGATTCATTAGAAGAACTTTTAAACGTTTGCTCCGATGTTGCTGATCTTTTTGCCAACGAACCAGGCTATATTCATAATTTTAAAAATTTTGGATGGATAGATTTTCTGCTGCATGCCGATTCGGATGCCTCAAGTGCAATCGTACATGGAAACGGACGCACATTCAGCTGCCGCCTCAGCGTTAGCCCTTTTCATCTGTGCAATCAACCTTCCGCAAATGGCTATAGTATCGAAATGTCCCAGATAAAAAGCATCAGCGGTGAGGAATTCAAACCACACGTTATAACTCCTAAAGCACCAATCAAAGAGTTAACTCCGCCAAGTGAACCTATCGTACAAAATATCCAAACGGCGCCGCTACCTGATTACACACACCTTGCTGCCACCCAGTTAAGTGAACCTACTATCTTTGATATTCCCAAAACACAGCCAACTTCACTTGATGACACGGATGACATTTATGCCTCCCTAATGGCTCCATTAAGCGCTGAAGAGCTTGATGTATTTCCAGAAGAGCACGCAAAAGAAATTGTAACACCTGTAACTAAACCAGCTCAAGTTTCTCCCGCAGCAGAACAACGTCCAATGCTTGGAAGTACTCAATATTCTACGGCAGAAAAAGGATATCTTTCCCATCATAAAGTTGATAGTTCTTACATATACGATCCGCGTGTTGCCGCCAATGAACTTGGTCTGCCTGTTGACTTAATTGAAGAATTTATCGGTGACTTTATCCAGCAATCGCATGAATTTAAAAATGAACTCTTTGAAGCAGCCACAAAAAATGACATCAATACATTGCACATTCTCTCTCATAAACTCAAAGGAGTTGCTGCCAATCTTCGCGTTGAAAACGCTTTTGAAACGCTCAGTGTTATTAACAGCTCTTCTGATCCCATTGAGGTCGAGGCCAATCTCAAGTATTATTACAGCATTATTGCAAAATTAGAGGGAAAAGAAGTCACAGAAGTTCAAGAATCACCTTCTGTGCAAAAAGAAGAAACCAAGCCTTCCATAGAAATCACCCCTGAACCCATAGAAGATATTTACGCATTTTCTCTCAAGCAAAATGATGATGAATCACTTTTGGTGCATCTCGATGACATTGATTTAGAAGATGACCTATCCGCTGATGTAAAAGAAGAAGAGGTCCCTTTTAAAAAGGAATTTTTTGAATTAGAAGAAGAACTTTTAGATACTGTTCTTGATGAAGAAACTATAGTAGTACCACTGCATTACGATCTAAACGCAGTTGCTGGGGCGCTTGGTATGGAACCCAGCTTCATGGAAGAATTACTCAATGACTATAAAGCCGACGCATTAGCGATGAGTACAACAATTATTCAAGCTATCAAAGCATTTGATACCCATACATGGAGGAGCAGTGCCGCTAAGCTCAAAGGCATTAGCGACAATTTACGTCTTAGCGAAATTTCTGATGAGCTCGCTATTTTATCCATTACCAATGATGCCCAAGAAGCCAAAAAAGCTTCTTCACGCCTTATTAGCTATCTTGAACAACTTTAAGAGGAATCCACTATGCACTTAGGACTTAAAAATCGACTTCGCCTGATCAGTCTCTTTCCGATATTGATCCTATTTTCACTCGCTACTTATTACGTTTATACTTCTTATATAAGCTTTCAATCTGCCCAAATCCTCCAAGCAAGACTAGAGAGTAATAAGCAACTAAATAACATGATCAACGACATTGCGCGTGAGCGTGGTATGACGGTGATGTATTTGGGAAATGCTTCTGCAGCCACTCTAAAATCACTGCATGCACAACGTGCCATAGTTAATACTACAATCAAGGAATTTAGTGCTCATAATAATTCCCCTCAAATCGTAGCCATCATTGCGGCATTGGAAAAATCACGCCATCAGTCGCGCCCTTCGGTAGACAATAAAACGGCTGATTTTGAAGAAATTTTTAATGACGTTTACGGTAAACCGCAAGAGGCCCTTATTAAAGAGCTTTCCTCTCTTTCAACCGTATTATTGGATGATAAAGTTGCATCCATGGCTAACAATTATCTCTCTTTGGTACGTGCCAATGAATACACCAGCTTAGAGCGTGACTATTTAACCTATTTGCTATCACGTGGAAATGCCTTAGAGGATGAAGAGCTTGACAAGTGGATCACCCTCATCGGTAATGCAGATGCTCTGAACCTAGAAGGAGTTACAGACAAGGGACTTCAATCAGCTCTCAAAGCTTCTCTTCTTTCCGAGGACAATACAGAATTATTACAGGATATTACAACTGAAAGAGGCAGTATTTTACGCTCCAGTACAAAAGGAGACTACGATACCCAATCCGGTATTTGGTTTGCAATGATCTCTGAAAAAGTCAACGCAATCAATGAGGGTGAAAAGATTATTTTGGATTCGATGGATAATAGAGCTTCCGTTGTAAAAGCACAAGCAATCCAATTTCTCATCACTGCTATTACCGTATGGATCGTCTCTATACTGATCGGTATTTTGGGAATCTTGCTCTCCAATGAAATTGCAAAAAATATCAAAAATCTTGAGTCCGTTCTTAAACGTGTTGCTGAAGATACACATGATAACGAGGCAGATGCCCTCAGTAAATCAATCAACCTTGATACTGCCGATGGTACCGCCCAAGCCTATGCGCTTCTAGAACGTATCATTGAGCAAACAATGGGTGATAAACAATTTGCGCAAGAAGCCAGTGAAGCCAAGTCCATGTTTTTGGCCAATATGTCCCATGAAATTCGTACACCGCTCAATGGTATTGTTGGATTTACCGAGCTTCTCAAAGATACAGAACTCCATGATGAACAACGTGAATTTATTGATATTATTGAAAAAAGTTCTGAAAACCTCCTCGAAATCATCAATAACATTCTTGACCTTTCAAAAATTGAGAGCAATAAACTCGAAATCGAAGACATTGCCTTTAACCCTATTGAAGAGTTTGAAAGTGCCGTTGACGTTTATGCCGTACGTGCATCTGAAAAACACATTGACCTTGGATGTTTCATTGATCCAAGCCTTGAACGTCCTCTCAAAGGGGATCCAACCAAAATTAAAGAAGTTATTATTAATCTTCTCAGTAATGCGGTTAAATTCACCAATGCAGGGGGCAGTGTCAATGTTGATGTACGCCGAATTGAGAGTGATGAGCCAAATCGTGCACACGTACGCTTCCAGGTAAAAGACAGTGGTATTGGAGTTACAAGTGAGCAAAAATCACGTATTTTTGAAGCATTTTCTCAAGCAGATACCTCTATTACCCGAAAATATGGCGGAACAGGTCTTGGACTGACTATTTCAAGCCGTTTTGTCGAACTTATGGGAGGTAAACTGGATCTTGAGAGTACTCCAGGTGATGGAACCATGTTCTTCTTTACCCTCTCCTTCGAAGAAATTGAGACGCTGAATGACCCTATTAAAGGTTCTTTCTCAAATATCAATGCCGTTATTCATGAGAGCAGAAGCAAGAAAAAAACACAATCAACCTATCTCAAAGAATATTTAGATTACTTTGGGGTCAGTTACACGACCTTTCATGATGTTGAAGAGCTGAAACTCCTCGAACGTCAAGTCAATTACGACCTTTTATTTATCGACAATGACTACACAAATGATGTTGATTTAATACAGTTTTCATCAACTCAAGAACAATTAGTCCTTATTACAAAGTCGTACTATATGAAAAAAATTGATGCTATGGGTCTCGATTTATTCAAAGTTCTTTATGAGCCGGTCAACAGCAGTAAAATTCGTACCATACTTGAAACCTATGATATTGAAGCATTTAACAATCGAAAGCAAAAATCTTCACGTCGTAAAAAATTCGATGAGAAGAACTCACGTTTTGAAGCATCCGTCCTTGTAGCAGAAGACAACATCATCAATCAAAAACTGATACGTCGTACCCTAGAAGATATTGGACTGGATGTTACCGTCGCTAACAATGGTTTAGAAGCCTTTGAGAAACGCAAAAACTATCAATTTGATCTTATCTTTATGGACATTCAGATGCCTGTACTCGATGGTATCGAAGCTACTCAAGAGATTCTTGATTATGAAGCCGATTACGATCAGCATCACATACCAATTATTGCCCTGACCGCGAATGCTCTTAAGGGTGACCGTGAGCGTTTCTTGGCCGCAGGTATGGATGAATATACAACGAAACCACTGGTTCGTAGCGAGATCATTTCATTGCTCAATAATTTTCTCTCGCATAAAATTGTAGAGCTGAATGTTGTACCAAAATCAGCAGATCACCTCTCGAGTGAAGCAGTTGATGAGAGTGTTGCAACCGTAAATGATAATGAAATTTTACCGGACTTGGAATTTAGCGTGGAGGGTGAGATTACCGAAGATGAAATAGTCACAGAAGTTGAAACAGCCATTCCAGAGATAAGTGAATCTCTACCTGAGCCAAAAGTTTCAGCGTATGATGCAGACGTCTTACTAGCAAAACAAAATTCCCTTGAGATGAAACTGTTTAGTCGAATTCTCGATGATTTGGGATACACTTACGAATGTGTTGATTCTGTAGCACAGTTACAGGAAAATATTGCCAATAAACGCTACAAGGTTGCGTTATTTGACAAAACATTGAAAGAACTCGACCTCAAAGAACTGTATAATGCCATTCGTGCCAAGAACAGCGACATTTCGTTGGTCATGTTGATTGATCCGAATGTTAAAGAAGACGAGAACGACGCCATGTATGTACATGAGATTATCAAAAATATAGTCAACAAAGACCTATTACGTCTTGTATTTGAAAAATTTATCTAAATTAGGAATCATGAATGGTCGATAACAAACTAAAAGTACTAGCAGTTGATGATGATATGATCAATTTAAAATTACTCAAAACGATGCTTATGAAAGCCCCAAATGTCTACCAAGTAGTAGAAGCCAAGAATGGTGCTGACGCTATAGGAATTCTCAAGGCTCAAGATGATATTGATATTATCTTGCTGGATATCATTATGCCTGTTATGGGGGGTATTGAAATGCTCAAAGTCATTCGAGCCGACGAATCCCTTCGTCAGCTTCCTGTCATCATACTAACAACCGATGAAACGAAGAAAACAGAAGCACTAGAGTGTGGGGCAAACGGTTTTTTAATGAAGCCAGTGCGCGAGAAAGACGTTATCTCTAAAATCGCTCAGCTTACCATTTAACCCTTCATATCATTCACGGGATTCTCCCGCGAAAGTATCACTTCTCTTTATTTACAGCTTCTGCCAAGATCTTTTATGTACCCGTATCGGTTCCGTTGATAAATTTGCAGCTGTATTTGTTGTCACCGTAGTATCAATGAGCATCATGGTTGGATTACCCGTATTTTGCGCTAAAACAGTATTAATATCCGCTAGAGCAGGTAAGCAAGCTAATGGTGCAGCACCTTGAAAAGAGTATCGTATCGTCACATTGACATCGTATGCAGCTGCTCCAGCAGCATCTTGAACCGTAATATTCAAGTTTTCCAAACAATGATTATTGGGTGCTACTACAGAAGTGTTAACATCCTGCGCTCTCATCACCGCAAATTCAGTCGCACTGTCGACCAAAAGTTCTGCTTGTGCTCGGAAATAGTTATCACCTGCGGTTTTTGTCCCTATCGACGCATTACCTAACAATAAAACGCCGCCCAAAGCTACCAGTACAATAATAAATATTGCCAATATCATCGCAAAACCCTTGCGCTTAGTAACGTACATGGACTTTCCTTTCACGACAGATTTCCTGTGTTGCTGTATCACTATCGCTTAGATTGGATTCTAGCCCTCTCATACACACTTTAAGACGCCACAATGTTCCTCTTGTGTTAAAATTATTAGTGTTATTGAAATCAGCATAGAAACTGGCAACGTTCTGGCCTAAAATACTTCTTTTTCCAGCACTGTAAACTTCGCCTTTCCATGGTCTAAAATTTGAAAACATTGCAAACTCACCTGTATCTAAAACCCTAAATGCATATCCTGTTCGAAGAAGATATTTGCGATCAGACTTGGGAGAAGCTGTACCTGCATTATTGGCCAAAGGCAAGGTATTACCAACCAATGCACCAGTAACTGTGTAATAAGCGTCACCATTAAGTGCATAAAAATCAGCACACGAATCATATGTGACACCATTATAATTATAAATTGCAGAGTTTTGAATATTGGATGCAGGATAAAGTGCCGTTATAATCGAATTTGCAGCCGAAAAATTCGCATCATTTGAAGTAATCGAAGTTCCTATAAATCCTGTTTGCGCCATTTCACTCCATCCCGGTTTTCCAGGAGAGCGCAGACCATCAATATCAACACCTACGAATGTTGTCGTATAATCATGTGCTGCATTTTCAGCCTCAATTGTTGGATCACCCACACAGTTACCTACAAGCGCTCCATCAGCTGCATCCATATCCATATTTGTAATTGAGAGATCAATTGCATTTTCAAAATACTTCGTCAACTGATCCAAAATATGATCTGCTTCACTAATACGCTGTGTGTATGTCTGAGTACGATATATCCCCTCATAATATTGTCGTATTGTTTCGAGTGCAATTCCGCCAATAATTCCTAGGATGACAATAACAAACAATAATTCGATCATCGTAAAGGCGCGTCGTAATGGTTTCATTAATTGCTCCCTATATTCGATTTAAAAAAGCTCAGTGTCGTATCCACTTGCATATTAGGATTCCAAAAACGAACAACCACACGTTTTAAGTGCGTTGGAGAATTCAGTGATCCGCCATTATGTTCAGTAATCGTACCCGATGAACCCAGTCTCCAAACAGCAGTGGCAGTATTGCCTATGATTGTGACATTAGAGTCAACATAACGAACATTATAGGTTGCATTAATATCAACCGATTCTCCCGTCGATGAAGTCACTGCCAATGTTTCCGTACCTGCATTAAGCATCTCTAAACCACCTGCAACATCACCACTTGCTGTTCCTCCATCTGCTGTTGATGCAGCTGGAATTTCTTGCGGAGCTTGCGACGCATTGCATTCAACGCTTGAATCAGGATTAAGGCGCCAGAAATGAAGGCCATCCGTGCGTAAACATCTCAAATCAGCCGAGGTATTGATTTCTGAGATATACACAGGGGTTGATTCATTGGTATCAACCCCTGTGTATTCACCACCCCAGCGTGCCTGAAATTTATCAATCATCTGACTGGTCAAACGTGTCATCACATCATCATCTATCGACATTCGTTTGCTTAACTCACCTGCAACATTTATCATAACAGGAATAGTGATGACCGTAATGGCGATAATAACAATGGCAAATATAAGCTCAATCATAGCCATAGCTCGGCGAAATTTCATTATACTACTCATCGAATTGCAGGCGCATATTCACTCGTAGTGTTCCAGCCTGTCCCTGTAGATGTTTTTTTGTTCGACTTATGCACTTCAGATTCCGTTTTTGCACTTCCCGTATTGCCGATCAATCTCCCAAAGGTGATATCAAAACACGGATGCGTTAAGCAATCTAAATGCCCCGCATCAGGATCAATATAAGACAAAGCATTCGTACCGTACCACAACCATCCCTCAGTGTTTATATGTCCTTTATATCCCTGACGTATTGTATATGGATTGAAGCGATACGTTTCTACCCCCGTAGCATACGTTGATGTAGCAGGTAGTGATGACCCAGCAACCGGATCTACATAGCCTACGATTGCATCTCCATACTGTGCTTCCGTATGCAATGTATTAACATACCATGCTGCATCAAAAGGATCAGCAATCAATGGTGTCCCCACAAGATTATCCATCATGTATACTTCGTATCGTGCGATCGTCTCAAACGCTATTAGCCCCATAATCCGTACATTGCTAGGAATAACTCGTCCATATACATGGGTCACATCAAAGTTCATTGCTTTACTACCTGTTGCCGTATTGGGAACACTTAACGACATTGCACTCATATCACACTCTGATGTATTAGCACACGAAACATTTTGATCATTGTAGTGAACCGTAAGCGGTAACTGAGGTGCTTTCACATCTCGATCAACATTGAGTCGTATCGTAGGACTGGTCGCACCATTATTAGCCTTCAAAAAACTGTTTTGGGCTATTGTCTGCATCGGTGATGTTGTGGCATTATAGGTGGCATTGCTATCAATACGACCCATAAAACTGTACGTATCATTGGCATCATGCGAGACTGAAACGTTAATATCAGATGCGTAACACTCCGTCACAAAGTTACTCAATACAGTATTATTATATCCCAAGGCCTTAATACTTCCACTAGAACTCACCGCCATTGGCATGTCACCAGGGATGCTTAGATTCGAATCGTAAACGAATCCTGTACCTCCAGTTGCTATAAGTGCTGAATTCATCCCAAGACCATACGCAACTCCAGTAAGATCAAATTTTGCAGGCTTAAATTGTGCCAATGGATCCTTGTAATATTGGCTTGTTACCGTATTATTATGATCACTCGAGATATCACATCCTACTCTTTTATAAGCATCAACATCAGACGACGTAACTCCTTTTCTACAATCGGAAGCATCGCCACTAATAAGCTCGAAACCATTTAGAATAGTATGATGTGCTAGTAGCGATGTTTTCCAATCCACTTCTGTCCACGAGGCATCATACATGTTGAATCTATATTCACCTACCTCATCCACTGCATGTTCCAAATTGCTTAGCTGACCACTTGCAACATAAAAACTGACTGGCTTGTCGGATGTATCATTACATGTAGCCGTTGTTAGAGCCGAACCCCATTTCATCGTTGCCGTATATTCAGGATCCGCATTATTAAAATTACGTGTATAACCAGGAACTCTCGACAAATCCGTATCATGACCGGTCGCATTTAAATCGTAACGATAGGTATAACCTGCTGCGAGAGGCATTCTTCCCAATGATGTTGCATACGCCGGCGGATAATGATATTGCTCAGAAATGGCAACCTTCGTATTATCTTTAATGGCATCATTTTGAGCAAGAGTCTGATTCACATCATATAATCGTATGTCATACGACTCAGGGCGTACTGAAAAATTATCTCTCGAACATAACGGTTTGGCATAATTAGCTTTGATACAGTTAAAACAGCTAACCGATGTCGAAACAGAACATTCCGTCGTACACACCGTATGAGTTCCACTCTTATACAAACCGCTAATACCTGTCAAAGTCAAACGTGTCGCGTCCGAAGTACTAGCCGTCCAGTTTTGAATCAACGTCCCATTGCTATCGTCAAAATACCAAATACGGAATGCTCCATTTTTAACCGCAAAGTTATGAAAAGCCACATTTTGAAGCGGAAGTGAAACAGTAGTATCCCCAACTGCAGTCGAGTAGGTATATGGAACGAAAACTGCAGGAGATATAGAAGAAGCAGGATTAGCACACGTCGCATTTGCATCATGATAAGCACCGCTATCGATCGCTTCGACCAAAAGTGTCGTTGCAATATCCGTAGTTGGTTTAACATCATATTTCTGTGTTACCGCATTTTTTCCATATCCGGCAACATCTATCCTGAAGGGTTCTCGTGAGACCTTTGTCCGAATATTGTTAACCGGTATTCCCCCAACGGTTGTTGCTCCAGTTTCGACTGTATTAAAAGTACCCCATGCAGGTTCATAACCAGAGGTCGGTGGACACATGCCAATGTCTTCTCCAAGCTCATAGGTATACGGAATTGCTGCTGCCCCTGTTTTTGGAATAATGTAATAACTCAATTTGAAGCCCAAGGATTGATTCACATCCCCTAATCCTGCAATACCTATGGGATTCATAGTAAATTTAGCATAGACAAATTCTTTGTCACCGAGCGTTCCGGCAGAACCTTGGCTGTAACCTGCTGCATTTCTCCCCAAACCGATACGAATATCTGATCCATTTGTACAGGCAACCGGTGTTGTTGCAGAATCCGTATAGCCACACGTTCCAACCGTATCTGCCCTGGTGATTAAACTTGATCCATTGACATTCGAACTAGCAGCACTTCCAGGGACATACTGAAACATTGAATCATTGACATCACTAGAAAAAGACATTCCCTGTGCCAAAATATCCGCTTCATTATTACGTATATAAATCGATGTATCAATTAAAGAGTTACTGATGTACCCCGTAATAAGCGGAGGCTGTGTACCATTATTATCAGTTTTAAGATATGCACCGTCCTGTCTAAACGAGTAGTCATAACACAAATTTGGGGCAATAAGCTCTGTTGAAAATGCCACCATAGAGGGCCAATAAACATCTCCGGTTGATGATAACGTGAAACTCATGTCCGTTTGTTTTTTTGTGAGAAGATCCCCAATGTCAAATGTCTGAATGTCAATACCCTGATTGTTGATCGCATCTGGGGTACGCGCTCCACCTCCTGTCACTAATGATTGAAATGTATTACCAGATCCAGAGGGAAGCACTACGGGTAAAGTTGTATTATAATTTGTCGTTTCAAATTTATCTCCAAGGATATTTTTATCCCCTTCTGCTGTAAATACCGATACTTTTGCCTGACTCGATGTCAAAACCCGATCGGGAGTATAAAATCCGCTTACCGGAATAATGGCATCCGTACCGCTGGTAACTTGCTTCCATCCGTCAAAGATTGAAAAACTACGAAATTTTTCTTTGGCCGCTGCACTCGTATCCTCATAAATTACCACTAAAGACCATGCACCATAGCTACCCAAACCACCAGCTTTTCCTTCATGGACCAGTACATTGGAAACCGTATAATTTCCCTCTTGCCAATCATTGGACAAAAATGTGGAGGTTACATCTTTAAACGCAGAATAACTGGTATAGTCAGTCTCCTGTGAATCATGCTGATAATGCAATTCATCTGGCTGAAGATTCACATACGATGATCCAGTGTCTTCTTCCCGACGTAACCCAATGCTCATCGAAGCATTAAAATTTCCTTCCGCTACAAGTGCCTGCCAATACAATCCCGCCCATAAGACTTTGGAAGACGATGATGACATTGTAAGTTCCGAAGTCGTAGCATTTGTTTGGGTCCCATCTACACTGTACCCACATAAATAATAAGCACTATTTCTTTCAGTAGCATCTATAATAAATGCTCCATTAGTGTATGTCGCACAATAATTATTGTTATCACTCCCATTGGGAGCAACTAAAACAGTATTTCCAATGGTTTTCATGTTCCCCTTGGCATAGATCTGTTTACGTAAAAGAAAATCTCCTGTCGTATATCCTAGATAAACAGAACTGATATTAACCGTAATATTATCAATTTGAACGTCCTCAGCATTATCATCGGTATTTGGTTTTATTGTTATAGTCACTTGTCCATTTGCATCGAGTA
The DNA here is from genome assembly GCA_030694265.1 of Sulfuricurvum sp. Classification (GTDB taxonomy): domain Bacteria; phylum Campylobacterota; class Campylobacteria; order Campylobacterales; family Sulfurimonadaceae; genus Sulfuricurvum. Next base: position 124,771 of record JAUXYP010000020.1, on the reverse strand, counting down.
TAGCCGAAAAAGAATATTGTTTCGTTCCATCCACCGTATTATCGACAACCTTTGCTCCATTGACATATATCTCTAAATCATCATCCGATTCCCAACTACTAATTTCAATAGCGCTCAAAGTAAACAAAACATTTTTATTGGCATTTGCCACACCATAATCATAGGTTTTTGAAGCTGTATTGTCACGATTGATGGAAAGTCGTAAATTTGTACTATCCCATGTAACATTTGTTCCGCTCCAGCCATCTTTAGCACTTGTGTTGAAATCATCTGTATCAGGTAATGTATCGCCAAAACACGATACAGCAAAAATCACCACCAGTCCAAAAACGGCAAATAACCGCGGTAAAAGCGTAAAAGATTTCATTTCATCCTCCTAGGGATTTTTAGGGCGCTGCATAATCAGGGCTCGGTAGCATACACGTGATAAAATAAACAGTATGAATCACACCATATCGACCAAAAAACCCATATTTTCAAGCCCTATCCCAATTATCTCACACGATGCTAATGAGAAAGAGCACAATTTACATCAGTTTATTCCTAAGATTATTAAAAAGAAATTAAGATTACTATTTATTTTTATTGTATCTCATTTATTTTCACCTGTATATTGACGTTTGTTATTTGTATGTTATAATCAAATTTCTTACAATATTAGCACAAGGTGGAATCCATGAATATTTCTCTCGTCGGACGTCATATCGAACTAAGCGATACTAATAAAGAACATTTAATGCGCTCTATTGAAACACTCGAAAAATACCATCTCGACCTTATCAGCGTCAGTGCTGTAGCTTCCATGAATGAACGTAAAAAAGGGGTGAGCGTTGAATTTACCATCAACATCGCCGGTAAAAATACGATCGTTATTTCACAGCGTGACGATGATTTGTACGCGGCAATCGACATCGCCATCGATCGTGCGCAAAAAGCGCTTCGCCGTCTTCATGACAGAGAGAGCGACCATCGCCATGTCGGTATCAATGAGGCCAAAGCCGCTGCTGCCACTCCTGTGGATCTGCATGCAATCAGTGAAGGGATGGAAGATGAAATCGTTCCGACAGAACTTGTACTTTACAAACCCCAAGAAGTAGCCGAAATCGTTGAAAAACTCAAAGAGAGTACCAAAGTTTTTGAAGTCTTTATGGACAATGAGGGCAAAATGCGCGTTATGTACAAACGCAATGACGGAAAATTCGGACTTTATTAAAATTCCCGTTCGTGGTGAGCCTGTCGAACCATGAGCGTTTACCCTTCGACAGGCTCAGGGTGAACGTAACCTAAACAATCCTTGACCTCTCGAACCACCTCTTCATCTTCTCCCATATCGACCCAACGAAATTTATTACCGCTTTGGAGTCTCCCCTCGAGCAGATCACCGCTTTTTCGAAATTTCAAATCCAATGCCGCGATTTCAAATCCGCTGACACATGTACCAAATGATTCCAATCGCTCATTTTTTCCTGTTGTATTGGTGTACAAATAGCAATACCCCTGTAATCCGGTACGACTGACACGTCCGCGCAACTGATGCAGTGTCGATAATCCCAATCGTTCAGCACCGACAATCACAATGGTAGAGAGACGCGGAAGCGAAATACCAACCTCGACAACGGTTGTTGCAAGTAGAATGGATCCTGATTGGCGAAAATCAATCAAGACTTGTTCTTTTTCCTTATCTTTTCCGTGGGTGACATAGACATTGTCAAACTTGTTTTCCCAATACCCTCGTGCTTCTTCTATGCTTTGGTAGTTGATACTCTCGGATGACTCTACAAGCGGATATACAATCAATACTTGGTGATCTTGAACAATCTCTGAGTGTATATGTTCCAACAAGGCTGTAAAATCATTTTTATGGAGGATCTTGGTTGCAATATTTTTAACAAACGGTGTTTGGACGATTAGGCTTACATCTATATGCGCTGATTCGATCATCGCAAGGGTACGCGGTATCGGTGTGGCAGAAAACTGCAAAAAATGGGGTAGTGTTTCATTATCGGTGAGTTTTGTGAGGGCATGGCGCTGTGCGGTACCAAATCGGTGTTGTTCATCTACCATCACCAATGCACATTCGGGTATGGGGCGATGTAAAACCGCATGCGTACCGATAATGAAATCATACGCGTCCAATGAGCCTTTTTTAATCGCACTCGTTACCAGTACCGTTTTGAGATGCGGCAAATACTTCTGCGCCTCTTCATACAACTGATTGGCTAAAATCGTCGTTGGTGCCATCAACAGTGAACGATATGGCTGCATCAAAATGACCGAGGCAAAGATCACCATTGTTTTTCCCGACCCGACATCCCCCACAATCATACGTCGTGCAGCATTGGGTGCGCGAAGATCGTTGGATATGTCAGTAATCGCATTTTGCTGATCGTGTGTCAGCTCAAACGGGAGGCTGTTCATCCACTTATCCGCACTTGCGCTGGAGCGGTACTGTGTTGGGTGGAACCTGCGTTTATGGCGTAGACGTCCCATATAATCATACAACTCTGCAAATTTTAGTGCGTGAAGCTGCTGTTCATTCAGTGGTTTAGGCTGTTTTGGAAAATGGATTTCATACAGTGTTTGTGCAATTGTTTGTGGAAGTCCCTCAGCGCATAACGCCTCAACGGTAAGTGTCTTTTGCACCAAACGGCGCATTACATCAGCGCGTAAAGCAGTTTTATAGATAGGTACTACAGTACCCACTCCTGCAATCTTCAATGGTTGCATAATCTGCCATCTTCCCTGTTCCAATACTGCTTTACCGCTAAAAAAGCCGCGTGTACTTTTTGGAAACTGATGTATCATGTAGGGCTTTGGCCCAAATATCACCCCTTCGAGTATTATGTCCAAATTGTGCGCAAAAAAAGTGATTTTGAGGGTTTTGGGAGTTCGAACAATATGTTCAACCGTTGCGTCAATAACACAAGAGGCATTATGGGTTAGTTCGCAGCTTAGACGGCGATCTTCAAAGGTGGAGGGGGCTAGTAAAGAAAGAGCTGTAACACTGCTCACACCTAACGTGTGAAACTTGGCTGTTTCCTCGCTACTTAGTGACAATTGCGTAGCTAAGATCGCGAATTTCACCATGGCGTTTTATAAAGTCATTGAGATCAGCAAGTGTCAAATCGCCAATCTGTTTGAGCTCTGTGAGTGAATATCCTAAAGGTTTTCCTCCATAGTATTCACTAAAAGTACGTCCAAGGCGCTGTGAAAGCGTTTCCACACGAAGCGGTTCAGAACCTAGCATAAATTTTTTAGCTTGATCCAGTTCTCCTTGAGTTACACCGCTCGTGACAAAGGTATCAATAACTTCGGCAACGGTTTTTTTGGCTTCAGCTTGGGACTCCAGTTTAGTCTGGAGGTACCCGCTGAAATAGGTGTTGGTTTTTGCTACACCTAAACGTGAATACGCAGAATACGCCAACCCGCGTTTGACACGAATCTCTTCCATCATACGGCTTCCAAATCCACTCGAGCCTAAAATAAACATGGCCACACGGGATTTGTAAAACTCTGCATCACCTTCACGCATTGCAAAAGGGGATCCGAAATACAAATAGGCTTGCTCGGTACTAGGGCGTTTTAAAATCGACTCTTTAGGTGTTTTACGCGGTTCATAATAACGCTCTTTTGTCTTGGTTCCTACGCTAAAGTCACTGAGTAAGTGTATCACTTTGGCTTTGGCCGTTTGCGTATCAATATCACCGCCTATAACGATAAGAGCATTGGATAAAACTCGATGCTCTAATAAAAAGCTTTTTATTTGATCAAGTTTTAACCCGCCAATCGACTCTTTGGTACCGATATTAGGAGTAGCCATCGGCGTCCCCTCAAACAAAATTGCTTTGAGCTCATCGGAGGCTACCGTATCAAAATCTGCTTCTTTACGTGCAATGTCACTAAGGGCTCTGGTTTTAACTTTTCCCAATGTTTCTTCTGTGAGGTTAGGCTCTTTGAGCAGTTCTGCCATTAGAGAAAGTCCTGTATCAAACTCTTCTTTGAGCGTACCCAGTTCTATAACAAACGACTCATTTCCGGCATTGGTACTAAGCTGTATAGCCCGTGCATCCAGTGCATCCGCAAAACCGACGGCTCCGCGTTTGAGTGTTCCCTCATTCATCATTTTTGCACTGATTCGGGCCAATCCTGCGCTTTTCCCCTCATCGATACTGCCACTTCCTGTAAAAACCAATTGCATTGATACGATCGGAAGGCGCTTATCCTCTTCGTGAATGAACGGGACTTTCACCCCTTTAACCTCTATAAATTCCAAAGTACTTGCCATTAGTGTCTGCCCTAAAAATAATATCGTTAAAAAGAAAGCGCGATAAAATGCGCGTGAGCCCTCTGCTGAAGAGAACATAGTGTTAACGTAGCCTAAAGGGGCTTTGCTCCTTTGGCGTTTTTCATTAATATATTTCACGCAAATTTCTCTAGCGTCTCATAAGCTGTGTTACGAATCGCAGGAATTTCTCCTATGTCATGGATCAAACGAATCATCTCCTCTTTTGCCATACGAAAACCTGCACCCGCACTGCGTACTACATTTTCTTCCATCATCGTTGATCCCAAATCATTAGCGCCGTAAAGAAGTGCCATTTGACCTACATACGGTCCTTGTGTGACCCATGAGCTTTGTATGTTTTTAAAGTTATCCAAGAACAAACGGGACACTGCCAAAAGACGCAAATAACGGTTTGATGACTGTTTTTCAATCTCAGGATGTTCTTGGATTAATTGCGTATTCATTCCCTGAAATGACCACATGATAAACGCACGGAAACCGCCTGTCTCATCTTGCAAATCACGTATAAGATTCCAATGCTCAATGATCTCTTCATCCGTCTCTACCGTACCGTACATCATCGTAGCCGTTGACATGATCCCCAGCTTATGTGCTTCACGGTGAACTTCCAACCATACAGCACTGTCAATCTTTTTGGGTGCGATAATATCGCGAACACGGTCACTGAGTATCTCTGCACCTGCACCCGGAATCGATGCTAACCCTTTTGCATGAAGGCGTGACAAACACTCTTGTATCGTAATCTTGGAAACTTTTGCAATGTAATCCAGCTCAATCGAGGAAAACCCGTGAATCGTAATCGTCGGATATTTGGTATGAATATGCTCTACGAGGTCTTCATACCACTCTATTTTGAGCTTGGGATGAACCCCGCCTTGGAACAATATCTGTGTTCCACCGATTTCCAAAAGCTCATCGATTTTTTGATCGATCTCTTCAAACGTCAAGACATAGGCATCATCCGCTTTTGGACTGCGGTAAAAAGCACAAAACTTACAATCCACCCAACACACATTGGTATAGTTGATGTTACGATCAACCACAAACGTTGTGATCCCTTTGGGATGAAGTTCACGCTTACGCGCGGTTGCCATTTTCCCCAGTTCTTTTAGATCGCCGTTACGGATAAGGTCTAAAGCTTGTTCTTTAGTGAGTCGCATCGTGCTGCCTATTTGTCTTTTGCAATGGCATCAAGAACACCATTGATAAATTTAGGCGATTGTTCACTGCCGAATGCTTTGGTCACTTCGATCGCTTCGTTGATAATAACGGCAGAATCGAGTTCCCCAAACATGATTTCGTAGGCACCCAAACGTAGTGTCGCGCGCTCGATTGAACCTAAACGGTCAAAATCCCAATCTTTAAGATGCTTTTCAATCGCTTCATCAACGGGCGTCAAATGTTCCACAACCCCTTTGAACAAATCAAGGGCAAAATCACGCTGTTTATTACGAATCTTTTTTTCTTCTAAAATTTCATCGCTGAAATCAAGGATACTTTGGTTTCCTAAATCATAGGCATACAGCAAACTTACAACGGCCATACGGGCTTGATGTCGTGTCGCCATTATGCCTCCATCGCTTCATAAAGATCAAGCAATTCGATAACAACCGTCATCGCTTCAAAACCTTTATTACCTGCTTTTGTACCTGCACGCTCGATGGCTTGTTCAATCGTATCTGTCGTTAAAAGACCAAAAGATACCGGTTTTTTATGCTTTAAACTGACCGTTGCGATCCCTTTGGTAGCTTCCGCAGAAACATAATCAAAGTGAGGAGTTGAACCACGGATTACTGCACCAAGAGCACAAACAGCATCGTATTTTCCGCTGTTTAAAAGCTGATCGATTACCATCGGCAGTTCAAATGCGCCCGGAGCCAATACGTGTGTTAAATCATCATCATTACCACCGTGTCTTGAGTAAGCATCTTTTGCTCCCTCCACCAATCTATCCACTATAAAATGGTTCCATCTTGTACTTACAATAGCTACTTTTTTCTCAGCACGAACTCTAAGATTTCCTTCGATTACTTTCATGTTTTTTATCCTTTTACTGCATCAAGTTTTAATAATGTTTCCGTGAGAGCACTTAATTGCTCTAATGTTAGCATATTTGGGCCATCACTCAAAGCGCACGTTGGGTCAAAATGAGTTTCAAAGAAAAATCCATCAACACCGACTGCCGCAGCAGCACGCGCGAGATGAGGAACCATTGAACTGTCCCCTCCTGTTTTACCGCCGCCGATTCCCGGCATCTGTACCGAGTGGGTCGCATCGAAAATAACAGGAGCAAATTGGCGCATGATATGAAGTGATCGCATATCCACTACCAAATTACCGTATCCGAAGCTCGATCCGCGTTCACACAAAAAGACCCCATTTTTCTTGGAGGCCTCGTAGCTCAGTTCATCACATCCGCGTGTTTTGAGCACTTTCATAACGGAATACTGCATATCGCTGGGCGTCATAAACTGCCCTTTTTTAATATTAACAATTTTATCGGTTTTCCCCGCAGCCACGAGTAAATCTGTCTGACGGCATAAAAAAGCGGGAATTTGAATCATATCAACAACCTCAGCTACCAACGGTACTTGATAGCTTTCATGAACATCGGTGACGATCTTGTAGCCAAAATCATCTTTTACTTTTTGAAGTAATCGCAAACCCTCTTCGAGTCCTGGTCCGCGGTAGCTGTCAAGAGATGTACGGTTTGCTTTATCAAAGCTCGATTTGAAATAAAAATCAAAACGTGTATCATTGTGATAATGCTCCAGCTCTTTTGCTATTCTAAAAAGATTTTCTTCACTTTCAATTACACATGGTCCCGCCATCAATATCATAAAAAGCTCCTATGTGTTTATGGACGTATTGTACTGGCGATTAGATTAAAATCCCATTCGACATTTACGTTTGTTTTGTGGCATGTGTTCCAATCCCTTTGCGCATTGACGATGTAGAAGATAACGGTATCCGCGCATGATTATCGCTTTGATTCCATACCCTAACACCCCACTAACGCGTATCCATCCCAACAATGAAATACTCGCATAATTTCCCCCAAGGGCAATCATCATCCCTTTTAGCCTAATATTGGAACGCGTCATCGACTTTCCTTGGATGAGCGCTAGAATATTTATAGCGGCACTTATTCCACTCGCTTCTGCTCCTTGCGCCGTGGGAGGAACCATTTTCCCTTCTGGATCATGGAGCTGCGCAATGTCACCTGCAGCAAAGACACTATCGTATTCTACAACCCTCATATATTCATCTACGATCAATTGTGACTTCTTATTTTTTGCTACTTTCATCCCTGCGGTCAGAGTAGAAGCAACAATTCCCCCTGTAAAAATCATAAAATCAAAACAGATAGCTTCACTTTCATTGAGAGTAAGGAGATGTTCTTTCACGGAAGTTATGCGTGAATGGTTAATGATATTCACCCCCAATTGATTCAAGCGTCTTGTTGCCTGCTTGATCAGATATTCTTCCATCCCCTCCAGCACCGTTTCATGAGGAATAATCAAGAAAATATGGATATTGTCACATGTCAGGGTATTATCTTTATGAAAAACACGAATATAATGCGCCATCTCTGCAGCTATTTCGACACCGCTCAATCCCCCACCACCGATGACGATGTTAAAAGGCTCAGAGCACCATCCACCTTCACTCTCCAAACGAGAATACAAACGCTGCTCAAATTGCTGCTTAAACGACAGTGCACTTTGCAAGGTTTTCACCCCATGAGAATATTGACGCAATCCTTCTGTCGCTCCATTGTACGCCGTACGACTACCTGTACACAGCAACATATAGTCATACGAGTGCCCTGATGTTTGACCGATTATTCGCTTGGACTCATAATTAATTTCTCGTATGGTATCTTTGATGTAGGTGACGTGTGAACCATAGCTTAGACATAATGCAACCAGATCGATCATCACTCTCGTCATCGAACACTCATTGGCAATAAGCTCATATGCTTCTGTCTGCAAATAGTGATAAGGGTGTTGATCAATTAATACAACATCACACTCACCTGACGTGGCTAGTATCTTTAGGGCCTGCACACCCGCATAACCCCCACCCACGATAATGACGCGCTTACGCTCCATGCCAATCCCTTGGTTACAATACTATTAAAAAAGATTATATCATTTTTTGAAATTATTTTTAACAATTGAAGCAGCACACACCACCGCGGAACTAAACGCCCATTGAAAATTATACCCGCCAAGCTCGCCCGTGACATCGACGGTTTCACCGATGAAATAAAGTCCATCTATCTTCGTGCTTTGCATCGTATCCACCTCTAGCTCTTCGCATGCCAAGCCACCACGGCACACTTCGGCTTTGGTCAAGCCAAATGTCCCCGAAGGCGCCATTTTGTACGTTTGTATCAGAGCTAATTTATCGCGTTCATCCCCATTCAAACGGTTGCATGGTTTGTCTTCTAATCCAATCGCTTCCAAAAACGCTTTACTAAACCGTTTAGGCAAAGGCAATGCCGTACTAAGGAGTTTCTTCTCACTTTCAAGAGTGCTCAAATCAAAATCAGGACAAAAATTGATGGCAATCTCACCGCGATGCCAATACAGAGATGCGGAGAGAACTACGGGACCACTGATCCCTTTGTGCGCAAACAAAAGATCTTCATCCAATGTTTTGCCCGCTACGTCTATACGTGCTTTTACGCTTACACCGCTGAGCTCTTTCATCCAAAATTCTTTGGGCTGCAGTGTTAATCCCACCAATGCAGGAGCAAACGGAACAACAGTATGCCCGTACTCTTGTGCGATTTTCAGACCGATATCACTGGCTCCCAGCTCTTTGTAACTTGCACCGCCTGTTGCCATCACTACTTTTGACGCGCTAAACTTTCCCTTGTCCGTAGTGACAACAAATGGTAAGTTTCCCTCAACCGACACAATCTTATACCCCATCAGCATCTCGCACCCTTGCGATTTTCCTATCAAGATAGAAATCACCTCATCGGAACTTTTGGGACAAAAATAGTACCGCTCTTTACGAATTACGGGACGCAATCCGCCATCATGAAAATATTGTAGAAGTGCCTCTTTGGAAAAAACACTAAGTGCATTAGAAACCAGTGACTCTTCTCCCAAAAAATGGCTTGCGTCTACCTCAACATTGGTCAGATTGCACTTTCCCCCACCCGAAGCCTTGAGTTTTAGTGCGGGCTTCATATTACCCTCAATGAGTGCGACCTTTAATGAACTCTTTTCACGCAGCTGTGCCGCACACATGAGTCCACTCGCCCCTGCTCCCAAAATAATCACATCGAAATGCTTCATCGCTTTACCAACCGTAATGCTAATAATAAGAAGAGAGTCCCCACAACGGTAACATGTGTTAGTGTGATCGTTTTATGACTCATAAGATAATGAATTGCAATCAAGACAACTGCTATATAGACCATCTTATGCCATGATCGAAACTTGGCAAAGAGTTTTTTAGTCGAAGTGAGGGCCATGATCAATAAGATCAAAAAAGCCCCCATCCCAAATGCGATAAAAGGTTTACTCACTACTTCATGATTGACCCCTATGAGATCAAATTGCTGATCAATACCGATAAACATAAGTGCATGAAGCAACGCGTAAAAAAAGGCAAACAATCCTAAAAGACGTCGATATTTTAGAAAATTGATCCCGATATAACTGCGTAACGGTGTGAGTAACAGCGTTATAGCCAACAGCCATAGAGCGCTGTTTCCGACTAGATCACTCAAAAACTTCAATGGATCGGTAGGTATTTTTGTCAATGTGACATGAATATAAGATTCTATAGATACCAAAATATCGTGCAGGACTTGAGGATGAAACTCAACGCTAAATCGCAATGCCGCATACACAAGTGGCGACAATGCCCCTAACCAAATCAAAATTCTCAATGTCTACCCTTTTTAAAAAAACTTACGTAAATCGACATTCTTGTACATATGGGCGACTTCTTTCCCATACCCGTTAAACATCAACGTATCCTGCTTGAAAAAACGGCCCAATGGACGTTCACGTGCCTGCGACCATCGTGGATGATCAACACTAGGATTTACATTGGCAAAAAATCCGTACTCTTTGGGTGCCATTTCATTCCATGTTGAACGCGTTTGGCTCTCATGCAGTGTAATGCTCACAATACTCTTGATACTTTTAAATCCGTATTTCCAAGGGACAACAAGTCGGATCGGAGCACCGTTTTGCGGCAACAGCTCTTTGCCGTACAAGCCCACTGCCAAAAGTGTCAATGGATTCATCGCTTCATCGATACGCAACCCTTCACGATAGGGAAACGAAATAGTACCAAAAGTTTGCCCTTGCGCCGGAAATTGTTTGGGATCAAACAGCGTTTGAAATTCCACGAATTTGGATTTTGACGTCAAGCCCACATGTTTAAGAACAGAAGCCAGAGGTATGCCAACCCAAGGCACCACCATCGACCACCCCTCTACACATCTGAAACGATATATACGCTCTTGCGCAGGGATGAGTTTAAGCAGTTGATCGATGTCCAGCGTCACTTTTTTCTGCACTTCTCCCCCGATGCTTAGTGTCCATGCTTTGGGTTTAAAATTTTTTGCCAGTCTTGCAGGTGCTTCTTTGTCGGTTGAAAACTCATAGAAGTTATTATAAGTCGTAATTTGATCGTAGGAGGTGAGTTCCAATCCCCGATTGGCTTTTTCTCGCTCAAAGCTCAGTGCCGCAAATAACGGTGCCCCTGCTAAGGCTACCGCCGAAGCAGCCAACTTCATGAGATCACGTCTTTGGTAATAGATCGATTCCTCTGTGATTTCAGACGACCCTATCTGATTGTAATTTTTACGTATAAGCATGAGAGACCTCTAGTTAGCTATAATTGCACTAATAATATCCAAGGGTTGGTAAATGGCTAAAAAACTTCACATCGTTTCACTGGGGTGCACCAAAAATCTCGTTGATACCGAGGTCATGTTGGGACGACTCCAAGAGTATGAAATGACGGACGCTAGCACCGAAGCCGACGTTATCATCGTCAATACATGTGGGTTTATTGATGCCGCCAAGCAAGAGTCTCTCAATACGGTATTCAACCTCAATGCAGGGCGTAAAAAAGATTCGGTCTTAGTTATGGCGGGATGTTTGAGTGAACGCTATCAGGATGATTTGGCCAAAGAGCTTACCGAAGTCGATATCTTTACAGGTGTTGGTGATTACGATAAAATCGATGAACTTCTCGCTCTCAAGCAAAGCCGTTTTACCCCTGAAGTCTATCTCATCGACGGTGCCGAGCGTGTTGTGACGGGTTCGACGTACCATGCCTACATCAAACTCTCCGAGGGGTGTAATCAACAGTGCAGTTTCTGTGCAATTCCCTCGTTCAAAGGAAAACTCAATTCCCGTAACTTGGACAGCATCGCAAAAGAAGTGGAAGGATTGGTTGCAAAAGGCTACTATGATTTCACCTTTATCTCTCAAGATTCTAGTTCGTACTTGCGTGATCAAAACGTCCCTGAGGGGCTGATTCATCTCATCAAACGTATCGAACTCATTGAGGGTGTGACAAGTGCGCGTATCTTGTACCTCTATCCATCTACTACAACACTTAAACTGATCAAAACTATCGGCGATTCAAAAATATTTCACAACTATTTTGACATGCCGATCCAACACATCAATGATGAGATGCTGCGTATCATGAAGCGCGGTTTTGGAAAAGACAAAACGATTGAGCTGCTTAATGCCATGCGTGCGTTGCCAAACTCTTTTGTCCGTACCAGTTTCATCGTGGGCCACCCACTAGAAACGCAAGAAATGTTTGATGAGATGGCTCAGTTTGCTGCCTCTTTTGGATTTGACCGTATGAACGTGTTTAGCTATTCAGATGAAGAAGGGACAAGTGCCTACAAAATCGAAGAAAAAGTTCCCGCTAAAACGATCAATGAACGTGCTAAAAAACTGGGAAAAATTGCTTCCAAAGTGGAAGTTGAAAGCTTAGACAAACTTATCGGTACAGAAATCCTTCTTATCATAGATGGTGAAAGTGATGAGCACGAATTCCTTTTGAGTGCACGCGCACTGCTTTGGGCACCGGATGTTGACGGTGAAATCTATGTTAATGACCGTGAAATCGACGAAGAGCTGACTTACGGGAAAATCTATCGTGCCCGTATCACTGAGATCACCGACAAGCACCCATTGGCTACGATTACAGGCGATGCTTAGTCTTTTACACCTAGACCTGCTTAAAAAAGGGAAAGTTCTCCTTGCCTTCTCCGGAGGTGTTGATTCTTCTGCCCTTTTTCATCTTCTGCATTCCCACAGTATTACCTTTGATATTGCCCATGTCAACTACCATACCAGACCCTCAAGCGATCAAGAAGCCCAAAGTGCGGAAGAACTTGCCCTAACCCATAATCTTCGCTGTTATACCCATTCCTGTCGTTTGGAGGGGAAAAATTTTGAACACCGTGCCAGAGAAGAGCGTTATACCTTTTTACAGTATCTGGTAGAAAAACACGGTTACAACTACGTGCTCACTGCACATCAGCTTAACGACCGGCTAGAATGGCTTATGATGCAGTTTTGCCGCGGTTCTGGGTTGCCGGAGCTGCTAGGTATCCGTTCAATCGATCACAGAGAGGGAATGACACTTATCCGCCCCTTGCTTGAGCACGATAGAGAAAGTATCGAAGCCTATTTAGCCCAACACAACTTACACCATTTTATCGATGAAAGCAATACCGATGATCGCTACACCCGTAACATCTTTCGTCGTCGTTTCAGCACCCCGTTAATGCAAGAATACCGCGAAGCAATCAAGCGCAGTTTTCGCTATCTGGAAGAAGACAATGCAGCCCTTATTGACGATGTTCGCATTGAATGCATAGACGAGCTTTATTACTTTTGCAATCCTAAAAACAGTCATTCTCTCATCGTTGCAGTAGATAGTATTTTGAAATCGCTAGGACATGTTATGCGAGGAAATGAAAAAGAACTTTTAAAGCGGGAAAAATCGCTGATTGTAGGTCGCACATATGTGGTCACTATCGAAGACACCTATACGTATATAACGCCGTATATTACAGAAACCACTATGCAAAAAGAGTTTAAAGAAGTGTGCAGAATCCAAAAAATTGAGCCTAAAATGCGCGGCTATCTCGCCACACATCCCAAAGCCTATGAGGCTATACGTCGATTAAAAGACGATCTAAAACCTCTTCTATACGACTAACACCCACAATTTCCAAGGCGTTTTTCACTTCATCCGGAATGTCATTCAAATCACGCTCATAGTTTTTTTGCGGAATCAGCGCTAACACCATTCCTGCACGATGGGCCGCAATCAATTTTTCTTTAAGCCCACCGATTGGAAGAACATTACCACTGAGGGATACTTCTCCCGTCATTGCGATATCCGCACGTACTTTTTTATTGCTAAGAATAGAAGCGATTACCGTGCACATAGCTATCCCAGCACTTGGACCATCTTTTGGTGTAGCGCCGTCAGGAACGTGAATGTGCAAATCAAAACGTTTGTACACTTCACTCGCATCCACTGTCACATTACTCTCGCGTTCAGATGTACTTAGAGGAATAACCGAATGATCCACCGTAACCTTACCGCTGTCAATAAGTGTTTTGACGACAGAGAGTGCGATGCGCGCAGACTCTTTCATCACATCTCCCAAACTTCCGGTAAGCTGTAATGTCCCTTTTCCATTAATACGGATTGCCTCGATTTTGAGAACATCTCCGCCTACTGCCGTCCACGCAAGGCCGTTTACAACCCCGACACGATCAACATGATCCGTTTTTTCAATCTCAAAAACCGTTTTCTCCAAAAAGTCTTTGAGATTTTTAATAGTTACATTAATTTTCTCCGCATTCGAATTCTCTAAAATTCGCTTGGCACTTTTACGAACAATGTCCGCAATACGGCGACGAAGATTTCGTACCCCGGCTTCTCGCGTATGCTTCTCAATCACATCTGCTAAAGCCGTTTTAGAAATAGAGAGCTCCGAAGATTTCAATCCGTGCTTTTTGAGCTCTTGAGGGATCAAATACTGTTTAGCTATTTGAAATTTCTCTTGCGGTGTATAGGAACTAACCGGTATAAATTCCATCCGATCACGCAAAGGTCCTGGAATCTGACCTGCATCATTGGCCGTTGCAATAAAAATTGCACGACTTAAATCGAGATTGAAGTTGAGGTAATAATCTCTAAAATGGCTGTTTTGCTCCGGGTCTAAAATTTCAAGTAATACTGCAGTCGGATCACCACGGTTTGATTTCGCTACTTTATCAATTTCATCTAAAACTATAACTGGATTCATCTTTTTTGCTTCGATCAATCCTTGAACAACACGACCCGGCATTGCTCCAACATAGGTACGACGATGTCCTCGTAACTCATTCACATCTTCCAATCCACCCAAAGCTATTCGAATCAAAGGGCGCTTCAATGCAACGGCAATAGAGTTTGCCAACGATGTTTTACCCACACCCGGAGGGCCTACAAAACATAAAATAGCTCCACGCCCCTCTTTTTCCCCCATTCCTCGTAGCTCTAAAAGCTCTTTAACAGAGAAATATTCCAAAATTCGTTCTTTTGGTTTACGAAGAGAAAAGTGATCCTTATTAAGCTGTGTTTCCACCTCATGTACATGAAGCGATTTTTTGGCCTCTTCCCCATAAGGAATATCCAGGACCCATTCCAAGTACGTTTGTATCATCCCAGCATCTGCACTATCCGGATGCATACGGGCAAAACGTTCTAACTGTTTATTGATCTCTTTGTAGGCATCTTCATGCATCTTTGATTTCTTGCTCTCCAGCTTTTTACGAAACTCTTCTATCTCTTCATCACGATGCGTATCCGTACCAAGCTCTTTTTGAATCTGCTTGAGCTGTTCTTTCAAAAAATATTCTTTGTTCACTTTCTCAATACGCGTATGTACTTTAGAGCGAATTTCTTTTTGTAATCGTGCTGCTTCTGTCTCTTCAATGAGTTCATCAATAAGCATTAAAAAACGCTTTTCCGGATCACGTTCGATAAAAAGCTGATAGGCGTTTTCTTTTTTAAGCTTGATTGAACTGCAGATCAGATCGATGATACGGTTATACTCATGATTTTCTTCGATGGTACGTAGTAAATCTGCTGGAAAATAGTTGCTAACCTGTGACAATGCACGCACTTTTTCACGTAATACTTCGAGAATAGCATCCATCTTCAGATTACTGACACTTTCAGAAGCGATAATCTCAACATGCGCCCGTAACGGATTATCATTACTAAATTCCATAATATGACCGCGTGCAAGACCTTGAAATAAAATTTTGATCCGTCCATCAGGGAGAACTACTTTACGCATAATGGAGCCAATAACCCCTGCAGCATAAACCGATGAACCGTCACGTTCACCTTCGTGATCCGGCTTAACCGGACAAACGATCACCAACGAATTGTTTTCAATCGCTTCCGCTGCAGCGGCTATGTTTTTCTCATCATTCAAAAAAAGCGGAGAAATCATAAAAGGATATAAAAAAAGATCATCCTCCGCAATAACCGGTAAAACGGTTGGAAACGGGCTGTAATTACTAAGTTGCATTATAAAAATCCTATAATAATTTATCTATTTTTTCGTCTACTAGACACATAAATATTTTTAGAAAGAAGGAATTAAAAAATCATACCACGACGTTACTTTCGAAGTTTCAAGTAACGTATTATTGTTATCGATCGGTGATTTTTCATAGGGTGTTACCACGGGAACAAAGGTATCATTATCGTCCATTGAAATAACACTGCGCGTTTTTGGAATCATAAATGCATACCAGCTGCTGCTTCCATCCCCTTCGAACATCTCACGATACCATGGCACTTGCGCTGCTTGTACTTCGGAAGGGTCAATCCATGTAACAGGAGCATTATTACGATAAGCAACTGCCCCTTTTGGTTTTCCCAATCGATCGTACAATCCTGCAATTTGCCCATTCAATGTTGACTTTGCCAATTGCAACTGCGTCTCCATCGTAGTGATTAACGGTGTATAGATTGAATAAGGATAATTCGCCTTAAATGCTATCGCCCCTTTTAACGTTTCATCAATCAGCCCCTGATCTCGTCCAGGATTAGGAAGTGCTAAAAATTTCGACTTTATTTTCAAAAACTCAGCGTATTCCTTCCCTGCAGAAGTCGCATAACGGCGATTGTACTCATCTAAAAAATGTTCCGCGAGTAAATACTCTTCATAGGCCATGTGCGCTTGTGCCATAATCAATGTTGCTTCGCTTAATAACGGGGAAGCCACATGCTCGCTTTGTAACGAACTAAAATACCCATCCGCTTTTTCCAAATTTCCATCTGAAACGGAGGTAATCATTTTTGCGTACCAATAGTCAGCAGGCTTATTGTATTCCTCAATATCTTTTCCGCAACCAGTTAAAAAGAGTACCGTCATTGCTGCCATAATTACGATTCGAATTATCATTTCATCGTGTCCATTTTCTGTTAAGTTAGAACCATTTTACCAAAAAGAAATTAATATAAAGTAGATATTTACCCTAGTTGTAGAGTGAATATTCTCTCTATGTGACTTTTTTATAGATCATGTGTTAAAATCGTGAACAATCCTTAACTTTGTGAGGCTATTATGCAGTTTACTTTACAACTTCCTATGCTTGGTTTCGAGTCCGTGACTCACATGGAACTTCAAAAAATTGATGACATTTTTATGCGTGTCGAAAGCGTGGATGGTGGCCCTTCTTTTACCCTCATCAATCCGTATGCTTTGCGCGAATACTCTTTTGATATCCCGACATCTCTCCAAGCTGCAATGCAAATTACCCAGGCCACAAATTTGCTCATTTATAACATTGTTATTTTAAACAGTACCATTGAAGATTCAACCATCAATTTTGTAGCTCCCTTGATTTTTAACACAGACAATCAAACTATGGCACAAATTATCATCGACAACCGTCCTGATTTTGCGATTGCAGAACCGATTCGAAACTATCTCAAAGGCCAATCCAATGAGTAAACCTGCCATTACCTTCATAGGCAATGGAAAAATGGCGTTATCCATTGCGAAAGGGTTAAAAGAGAGCTATTCACTTGAAATTATAGGACGCACACAAGAAGCTTTAGATCAATTTGAAACCGCACTGGGGAGTAGTGTTCAAAAAACACTCTATGAAGAATCTACTTGTGAAGGAAAGACGCTGATTGTATGTGTCAAGCCTTACAATCTTCCCGAAATTTCCACCCGTTTACGAGGTAAAGCAAAAGCTCTTTATTCGGTATTGGCGGGAACACCGTTATCTTCACTCCACTGCATTAGTGCCGTTAGCTATGTACGTGCCATGCCAAATCTTGCCGCCGAAGTGGGTCTATCCATGACCTCACTGGTAGGCGATACCTCCCTACAAAATGAGGCAGTTGCATTATTTAGCTCGATCGGTAAAACATTGTGGCTTGGAAGTGAAAAAGAACTTGATATTGCAACAGCTCTCGCGGGAAGCGGTCCTGCTTATCTCACGCTTATAGCAGAAGCGCTGACGGATGGCGCAGTACGCGAGGGACTCAAACGAGACGATGCTATGACTCTTATGCGAGGACTTTTTGAAGGATTTGGGGTACTCATACAAACATCCCATCCAGCTTTACTCAAAGACAACGTAATGAGTCCAGGAGGAACAACAGCAGCAGGTTACGGAGCATTAGAAAAATCTGGCGTACGCAACGGATGCATGGAAGCTATCCACTTAGCATATGAAAAGGCTAAAAGTTTTAAATAGCGCTACGATGAACTTTCATCGTAAAAGATGATTTAATTCTATCCTCGTCACGCTCAAAATAAATAGGAAAATTAACCGCAATAATCCAGTCACTCTTATTTATTTTTTCAAGAAACTGATAAAAGACCTGCGGTGATGTAATCTTCGTTGTAGCATTCACTTCATAGACTTTAAACGAACCGTTATGGTCCGCCATTTCAATCTCTGTTAAATACAAATTTTCAAAGTCCTGATCATTATTTTTCGTAAATTTTTTCGGATCAAATGCTGTTCGAAATGCTGTGATGGTATGGGCATTTTCACTCTTTATCTTCTCTAGCTTTTCATTCACTCGGTCATATTCCGCTTGTGCTCTGCCGATCATTTGTTGTTCTTTTTTACTTTCTAGTCGTAATGTACGATATTCTTTACCCTTTGGAATCAGGAAAAGAACTGAAAACACCACAATACCTGTAAATAAAAATAACGATATCAGCACTAAATACAAAGTCCGATGATTCGTGCGTTGACTCATTCAATCACCTCTGCAGCAGTTTCATCATCCAAATAGTTCGTCGACGTAAAGCGATACCAGCCGTTTTGGGCGGGATAATAACTCGTATACGTTCGATGAAAGATAGACCGTAAGGGTGCCTGCAATAAAAATTCATACGTCTCTTTGCTAGGAGTAATACCCGAAAGGACTAAAGATGTAGCCCCTAGTTCTGCACGGGTCAGGGTTATTTTATCCGGCACAAGATCAAATAGGTTACGAATACTCTCTTTCATCACTATGTTATTCGTCGTGATATCCTCATGTGCCCGAACCGCTAAGTCAATATTTTCAATATTTTTTTCTAAAATACGCGTCTTCTCGTTCAAATTCTCTATTCTTTTTCCTATATTTGCATGCTGTGATTTGAACTCATAGGTTTTATAGCTCAAAAATACATACGTCCCCACAACCATAGTAATGCTCACCATAAAGAAAAAAAGAGCAAGCTGAAGTTCCCCACTAATGATTTTTTTACGTCGAGGAGTAATTAAACTGTATTTCAAAGCCCCTCCTCTTCTTGCATTGCAAGGGCATTAATGGTTTCAATAACATCTACTTTACGCACCAGAACATTCAAAAAAAGTTCTTCTTCCAAATAGCGCTTTAACTCTTCACTCGCACCTTTGGAATCTGCGATACACACTGTTTCCACAAAACGATTGCCACACTCTTCCATACTGTAAAACTGATGTAATGTTTTTTGGATGTAGTTAAAATGCTGATAATCCTCAGCGGAGTCATCTATGTTCTCTTTAATCATCGAATGTTCTCGTGACAAACGCTTCTCTTCGCTCGTAGGCATATCTTCACTAAACTCATGAACCTCTTCAAGTTCATTAAGGTCGTCAATATCGCTAAGGGAGTCTAAATCATCAATAATATCAAGATCTTCAAGTCCCTCAATATCATCCAGGTTTATCAACCCGTCTTTATCCTCTTCTTCAGGTATAGTGGAGGTAAAATCAATAGCCAAAGCCTCTGATGTATCCTCTGCTACCTGGCTATTGTCATGCGAATAATGGTGGGCATATTCAAGTCTGCCACTGTCAAAAATAGCAACAGTAAAGAGACCCGGCATCGAAAAGGCATAAAGAGCAAAGGTATCCTTTATCTTATCTACAAAAGAATATTCGAGAACTGAAAATGGAGAAAAAATAAAATCAAGCCCTACGGTATGATACTCATAGGTTAATGAATGCAAATCGTCCAAAGAAGCATACAGTGTCCATTTCTTATTCCGGCAAACTTCACTCACACGAGTATCATCGCTATGCTGTGTTTTTCCATTATTTGAGCACCCTACATGAGCGCCTTGATGAGCCTGAGTATTTATAGTACTGATGTAGTAGATAGGAGAGGCATCAACAGCTTCTTCGATGTAACGATTCATCGCACGTGAAGGTTCACTACCCTCAAAATGGCGCTGCTCTTTATACAAAACTTTTTTATTTTTAAGAGCAACGATCAGCACTTCATGACCATCTTCAACAGGAAGAATGGAGACAAATATTTTTTGAAATAGTCGTTCTAACACTCTTTATCCTCTGTTTTGTGACATAAAGGGTGCGACTTGAGGTAATGATCCATTTTCAACGCATTTCCCAACTTAGTATAAATCTGTGTGGTTGCCATACTCGAATGACCGAGTAATTCGCTAACATCGGCAATTCTGGCGTTATTATTTAATAATTCCGTTGCGTATGCATGTCGAAGTTGGTGAGGTGTAACATGTAATCCAACCTCTTTAAAAACCTTCATAATAGAGTATCTTAGACTATTTTCGCTTAATTTTTCTCCGTTTGCCTCAAAGAGAAATTTCCCTTCTCCCATTTGAACTTTATAGTGGTTTATTGCCTCATAAACGTGCTCTAAAACTGGCACATCACGTTCTTTAGACCCTTTTCCCATCACCCTGCACCACTGCGCTCCCACATTTTCTGTCCGTAACGTTGTCAGCTCACTGATTCTCAATCCCATCGTATAAAGCATCAAAATAGCTAAATGCTCCATTATAGGAGCATGAGAAAGTGCCCCTAGAATATGTTCATGAGATGCAGGCTTTGGAAGAGTCTTAGGAACTTTGATACTCTCATCTGCCTTCAGATGAATGACCATCCCCTCACGGCGAAGGTATTTAACAAAACTGCGAATCGCACTTAGTTTACGTGCGATTGTTTTGGCTTTTAGCGAAGCAATCTTTATCCGTAACGGTATTAAATTAATCTGTATCTCTTGACCTAAATATTCAATATCAGCGTGCTTTATCATCTCCCTAATGGACTCTTCATAACTAAAAATAGTCAGAGGAGAATACCCTCTGAACTCCTCACAATATTTGAGAAACTCTTCTTTTTGATGGTGTAAATCAATCATGACAAGGTATGAAGCATTAGCGCTTTATGCAAACGTTCTTTGGCTTCATTCATCTCTAGTCCTTCCAAATCAATCGGTTCAGAGGCATAAAAGTTTAGAACGCCAAACGGCTTTGGAATCACAAAACGGTCCCAGCTTCCAAGCTGCCAAAAGGATGAAGGGACACAACTGTATACGATCACTTTTGCCTGACGTTTTTGCGCCATCACAACGACCCCGTCACTCACTGTATAACGAGGCCCTTTTGGGCCATCGGGTGTAATACCGATATCATAACCTTGAGATAACGATTTCAGCCCTTGTATCAGTACTTTCGCTCCGCCACGTGTTGTGGAACCATGAATGGTTCCTATACCAAAAAATTTTATAACACGTGCAATAATCTGACCGTCAAAGTGATCGCTTATTAACACTTTTGCTTTAGGAATTTTTCGAAATTGATAGTAGAGATACGGCTGAAGAAGTAAATCACCGTGCCAAAATGCAAAGATGACAGGTTCTTGAGGAATAACATGAGGCATATGGAAATATTTCTTGGAAGTGAAATAGATAATACGGATAAGAAGTGCCCCGACTAACGGGACTAACGTGAGGGCAAGCGTACGTAAAAAACGTTTACGCAAGAATTTCTCCGTACTGAACCATACGGGAAACCTCCGTTATTTTTACTTTGGCTATTTTTCCAAGCCACTCTTCGCTTCCTTTGGCTTTAATCATGATATTGTTATCACTGCGCCCTGCTACATAACCGTCACTTCGAAGTTCTTCAAAATAAACGTCTACGATTTTGCCAAGATTCACTGCCTTGAGATCATCCAAAATAGAATCATGATAGGCTTGAAGGGTGCTTAAACGCTCAGATCCCACTTCTGAATCAACAACATTCGTAAATGCCTCCGCTTCGGTTAGTGGTCGAGGTGAATATTTAAAACTAAATACCTGCTCAAAACGTACCTTTCGCACCACATCCATCGTGTGTTCAAAATCTTCATCACTCTCACCCGGAAATGCGACTATGATATCGGTACTAATACTTACATTCGGAACCATTGTTCGCAGTTTTTCCACACGGTTTAAAAACCACTCTTTGGTATATCCGCGCTTCATTGCTTTGAGTATTTCTGTTGATCCGCTTTGCAGAGGCATGTGCATCGATTTACAAATTTTAGGATTTTTGGCAAACTCTTCGATAAATTCATCGTCCATGTGTAACGGATGCGGTGACGTAAATCGTATTCGCTCAACACCTTCAACTGCACTTACCCGACGGAGCAGTTCGGTAAAATTAACTTTGTCATGTTCACCTGAAAAACGGCGGCCATAATTGTTTACATTTTGACCCAATAAAAAGATCTCTTTCACACCATTTTCAGCAGCTTTTACAGCTTCTGCAACAATCAGATCTGCAGGAATGGATATCTCGTCACCGCGTGTTTTTGGAACAATACAAAAGGTACACTGTTTATCACATCCGATAGAGATATTGATGTAAGCTTTGTATCCACTGGAGCGAAAATCTTTGAAGGCGAATTGAGATTCATCGTAATCAATGTCAATCTCTACCGCTTTATCCCTATGTATTATATCTGCGATTTTAGAGACATTACGAGCACCCAATACGAAATTAACAAAGGGCGCTTTTTTTATGATCTCTTTACCCAAATGCGATGCTGTACAACCGCAAACACCAATTTTGGCACCCTCTTTTTTAAGTCGGTTAAAAACACCCAACTCTGAAAAAAGTTTGTGGACCGGCTTCTCACGAACTGAACAGGTGTTGATCATGATAAGATCAGCTTCACGCGCATCAGTTGTGAGTTCGTACCCTTCATGAGCATTGAGTTCGGCAATCATATGCTCGGAATCGCGAACATTCATCGCGCATCCGAGAGTCTCAATAAAAAGCTTTTTAGACATTAGAGAATATGAACCTCATACATGTATTCATTTGCAGAAAGACCAAAACGAACTTCACGCATGTAGAAGCTTTTTCCTATTCCCTCAAAATGATCTTGCAATGCCAAAAGATCTTTATGTGAATTTTCACGGTCAAAATAGAAAATCAAAGAGTTACTTTTCTCAAGCATCTCTGTCATTTTTTTAAGGTCAATTTTTTTTGGTTTAGTATCAGTATCGTTGCGCGCTAGTTTAAGTTCCATGTGTCTACCCCTTGGGTTATTTGAGTTCTTGATTAATAGGGGATTATATCCGTGTTTCAATAAATATCCCATTAAGTGAATCTATTGTATAATCCAACTTCTTCATAAAAAAGCTTCCCATTTACCCATTATTTTTTTATGATATACCCCAAATGAGGACATTTCCATGGAAAATATTTTAGACATTATTGATTCAATAGCCAGCGAAAAAGGGCTAAGCCAAGAGAATGTAAAAGAGGCAATAAAAACCTCTTTTATCCAAACAGCCAAACGTATTATCAATCCAACTTTTGCATTTGAAGCCGATATTGATGATGAAACAAAAGGTGTTAAGTTACGTCAAGTCATTACGGTTATTGCTGATGATGCGCCCGAACTCGAAGGTGAGCAAGCAGGTGCCTACATGAGTATTACTGCTGCCAAAGAGATCGATGATGAAGCAGAAATCGGTGATCAACTCCAAATGGAACATGATATTGAGACCTATGGCCGAAGTGCATTTGCAACCCTTCACCGGGAAATCGAGTTTCATATTCAACGTCTTGTTGAAAATGATCTCTATGACAAATACAAAAGTAAAATCAACCAAATCGTATCCGGTCGTGTCACGCGTGTAGACAATGACCAAAACACGACTATCGAAATCGATGAAATTCGTGCCGTGTTACCGATGAAGAATCGTATCAAAGGTGAGAAATTCAAAGTCGGTGATGTTGTTAGTGCCATCGTTCGCCGTGTACAAGTCGATAAAAATACCGGAATAGGGATGGAGCTTTCACGTACATCTCCGAAGTTCCTCGAAGAATTGCTCGCATTGGAAGTACCGGAGATCAAAGACGGTATTGTAATCATCGAAAAATGTGCCCGTATCCCAGGTGAGCGCGCTAAAATTGCCCTCTACACTATCCGACCGCAAATTGATCCTATCGGAGCAACGGTTGGAGTACGTGGTGTACGTATCAATGCCGTGAGCGAAGAGTTATGTGGTGAGAACATCGACTGTATCGAGTACAGCGCCTCTCCTGAACTCTTTATTTCACGAGCAATGAGCCCAGCTATTATCAGCGCGGTTGTTATCGTTGATGGAGAGGGTGAAGAGAAAAAAGCGATTGTCACTCTTCCAAGTGATCAAAAGTCAAAAGCAATCGGAAAAAGCGGAATCAATATCCGTCTCGCATCCATGCTGACAGGCTACATCATCGAGCTCAAAGAGCAAGGTGAATCCGGCACAGCCACTGAAGATAAAAAAGAGGGTATCGGCTCTCTCGAAGCACTGTTTGGTAATTAATTACCTAGCGCTTCACAAACGGATTAAGCTTTAACAATACCGCATCGGCAATTTGATTGCCGATCAGCGTCAAAAATGCACTCATCATCAAAATCCCCATAATCACCGGATAATCCCGACTCATCGCACTCATATAAAAAAGCTGCCCCATCCCCTCAATCCCAAAAATAGACTCGAGTATCACCGATCCTCCGATCAGACCTGGAAGCGAAAGCCCCAACATCGTCACAATTGGTGGCAAAAGATTTGGAAAAATAAAATAACGGACAAGCTTTTTCTCGTCAACACCGCGAGCACGGGCAAAATAGACATAATCGCTTTTTAGGATTTCGAGGGTAAGTGATCGGATGTACAATACCAAACTCCCCACTCCTACAAACACCATTACCCCAATTGGCAATGTAAGGTGCCACGCCATATCCAGATAATAGCCAAACCCTTGCGGTGGCTCAAGCGAATGCAATCCCGCAATAGGAAACCATCCCAATGTAACGCTCAACACCATCATCAGTACCAATGCCAAATAATACGAAGGCATCGCAAAACTAAGCAATGAAAGTTGAGTGATAAAATGATCCATTTTTTTCTCATACACCATAGCCGCTTTAATCCCCATCCAAAGAGAAAGGATAAAAGTAACGAGCAAAGCGATGATATTCATCCACAGCGTCACAGGAAGACGATCAGCGACCGCCTCGCTAACTTGTTGACCAGTGACAAAGGAAATTCCAAAGTTCAACTGTGACAGGTTGATAACCCAATCTAAATACTGCTTCCACAACGGTTTATCCAAACCATATATGGCTTTGAGTTGTGCAATCGCCTCGGGAGTCATGTTAGGATTAAGTTCACCGCTCATAAAGCTGTTGGGTGCCATATGGATTGCGCCAAAGGACAGGAGTGAAATCAATAGTAACATTAAAAAAGTATAAGAAAGTGAACGGAGTAAATATTTCATAAAAAGATTATATCGGAAGGGAGAAATAAAAAAAAGAAGAAGAATTCACCCCAAGGGGTGAAAGAGAAAAAAAACTCTTAGAAGTTAAGAGTCAAGTATGCTTGAAGTGTATCGTAACGTGAACCAGTTGTTTCACCAGCCTTGATATTTTGATCATCAGCATCTGTAGAAATGTATGCCAATGTTGCATCCAATGGTCCAAATGATTTTGAAGCAGTCAAAGCGACCTCAGTCATATCAGTACTTGTTACAACATTTCTAGCTTTTGCTGTAACATCCGTATATTGTGCCGCAAATTTTGCAATTCCTGCATTATATTCAGCCAAAACCATGTACGAATCAGCACCTGCAGCACCTACGTAGCCATAATTCCAGTTCGCTTCTGTATAAAGTTTTGATTGAGCAGCATAATGCCCTGCAGCTACCAATAGTCCAAGATTATCCGTAGCAACGTTAGCAATTTTCAAAGTCCCATCTTTATCCGTAGATGAATACGCCGCAGAGAGCTTTAAGTTTTCAACACCCGTATAAGCAAGCTTAACTGCGTATCCAGATGAATCTTTCGCTGTATTAATGGCACCTTTTGGATCCAAATTAGCATACTGTACGCCAACTTTAACGTCTTTAACTAATTGGCAATCCCAGTCAGCTTGTAACCAATACGCATCTGCAACGTTCACAACATTGTAATACCAGGCCTGTGCAACCAATGGCTTGAATGAGTTGTTTATAGCAGCTACGGCATAAGCACCCTTGTCCGCAAACGTGCCGAATTCAGCATTTTTACCCATGCCATCAAAACCTACAGATGCATTGTTATCATATCCGAAAAGGCTCCTATTACCTGCGTTAAAACCATTCCCCTTCCCAACAAATGCACCGACTAATGTAGTGTCCGGAAGATCTTGGTTAATAACTACAGCAGCGTCAAATGTATTAGGAACAATAGACCATTTTTCAGAGAATGCTAATGGTGTATCAAGTTCCATACGACCAAGTTTAGCTGTTGTTTTACCAGCAGTAGCGGCGATCCATAGCTCACCCATCCATGCAGCATCATTTACACCGTTATTTGCACTATGAGCACCTGTCCATGTATTAGAAACAAGGTTATTTTCAAGACCAAGAGTACTTACAGCATAAGCAGTTGCACCAAAAGAAACACCTTTTGTCAAATCACCAGTTACAGCAAGACGAAGAGCAGTATCAGCTGCACTTGCACCTTGATCAAACAAACCACTCGCTTTTTCATTTAAAACAGCTGAATTTGTTACTGTATAATCTGCATTAGACGTATTGTAAAAAAGTTTAGCGTCACCACTAACTTTAATATTA
The DNA here is from genome assembly GCA_030694265.1 of Sulfuricurvum sp. Lineage (GTDB taxonomy): Bacteria > Campylobacterota > Campylobacteria > Campylobacterales > Sulfurimonadaceae > Sulfuricurvum. The sequence goes on along the minus strand of JAUXYP010000020.1, from coordinate 98,018 downwards.
TCGATCGCGAACGCACTCGCACCTAGCAACACAGCTGCTGCAAGACTCATTTTAACTAATTTCATTTATTCTCCTTAAGCTAAGCTTGACTTTGGATTTTACCCCGATATTGTTTCGTCAAAAACCATTGTAACGCTCCATTTCTTAAAGAATGCTGTAATGATACTATTCTTATTTACTTATCATTCTTTTCTAAGAAAGCCCTATATCACGGAATTTGATATTTTTGTGATTAAATTTCATCCACCTATTTCTATTTATTTTGACTTATCTATGATATAGTATAAATTAGTCTTAAAACTTTAGAAAAAAGGATGTTTATCTATGCGTCTCAAATTGTCTCTTATAATCTCTTCTCTTTTACTCGTTGGATGTGCTACAAATGCTACTGTTTCACCATCTCAAAACAACTCATTAAATACGGTATCACCAAACACTGCCTCAACATCCAAAGGCGGTACCATGCAAAATTCATTGGAATCATGGTTAAAAGAGGATTGGATTCCCAATAGCACAGCTAGGGAATCAAGTACCTCATCGTCCACGCTTGAGGGTACTTCAGCTGCCTCTGCCTCGACAGATACAACGGTTGTAACGGATGAAAAACCGTTTACATTACAAAGCTATGCCGATAAATGGAAAGTGTATCATGAGAATAAAGAGAAGATGAATGAGGGGAAGCCTAAAGAAGCCTCTCATATTGATGCGGTAAATGCCTTACCAGTTATAGGGAAGTAAGAGAATTTATTCTCTATTTTCCCAGACAAAGACCGTTTTGCCCTCATCATTTTTTTCCACTGCAGGCATAGCCATAATACTGTAACCTGCATCTACGTAATGGACTTCACCCGAAACACCGCTTGAAAGATCACTCAGTAAATACATTGCCGAATTTCCGACTTCTTCGATTGTTACGTTTTTACGCAATGGAGCGTTTGCTTCGTTCCAGTTCAGGATTTGTTTAAAATCACCGATTCCACTGGCTGCGAGTGTTTTGATCGGACCTGCACTGATTGCATTAACGCGTTGACCCTTAGTAGCACCAAGTTCTACTGCCATATAACGAACACTCGACTCCAAGGCTGCTTTGGCAACACCCATGACATTGTAATTCGGGATGTATTTTGGTCCACCGAGATAACTGAGAGTCAAAATAGAAGCACCCGGAGCTAAAACACTCTCTAAACGATTGGTTAAATCAATAAACGAATACACCGAAACGTCCATCGCAATCTGAAATGCGGATTTTGATGTTTTCATAAACCCTTCGGTTAATGCTTCTTTGGGCGCGAACGCTACCGAATGTACCAAGAAATCAATTTGACCGAAATCAGCAGCTACTTTGGCAGCGATTCCTTCCATATCTGATGCATCGGATACATCGAGTTTATAAACCGGAGAGTTATCAAATGCTTTCGCGATCGGTTCTACACGTTTTTGTAACGCATCATTGAGATAAGTGAACGCCATTTGCGCCCCCTGTGCATGCAAAGCCTGTGCGATACCGTATGCGATTGATTTATCATTGGCCAATCCAACGATCAACCCTTTTTTACCCTTCATTAACATTCATATTCCCTTTATTATTGTTTTAATTCTGCAGCTTGAGCGATCATCTCGCAAAAATCATTGGCACTTAGCGACGCTGAACCCACCAGTACACCATCTACATTTTCAAGTGCCATAATGGCCTGTGCATTATCCACCTTCACGCTTCCTCCGTATAGAAGAGGCGCGTGAGTTTTAGCACGTAACGCCGTATGCATCGCGACAATCTGATCATTGGTTGGAGTAAGCCCCGTACCAATTGCCCATACAGGTTCATACGCGATGATCAGATCACTGTATTCACAGTCGATACCCTGAAACTGAGCATCAACGTAGCGCATTAATGCTTCATCACCCTGCTCTCGAACTTCCAATGGCTCACCGACGCAATAAATAATCGCAAACCCATTGTCCGCGAAAAAGCGGAATTTAGCGGCAATCTGTTCTTGCGTTTCCCCCAAGACATGGCGACGTTCACTGTGCCCGATCAAGATGGTTTTAATTCCAAACTCTTCGAGTTGTTCTAAAGTAATCTCACCCGTATACGCACCGTTTTGTGCCGGATACGCATTTTGAACTCCGATGAGGACGTTGCGTGAAATATGTTCCAATGCCGTAAAAGGGGGAAATACGATCACCGTTTCATCTATCTCATTTACAGAGACAAATGATTCTACGACTGCCATATAAGCTCGTGTCTCTTGACGCGTTTTATTGGCTTTAAAGTTGGCACATAAAATCATGATTTTTCCTTATTTATACAAAGGTTTAACACCCGGAAGCACTTTACCCTCTAGCAGTTCAAGAGATGCCCCGCCACCGGTTGAGATAAACGTCATTTCTTCATCCAGTCCAATACGCTGAACCAAATCCGCCGTATCGCCGCCACCCACAACCGTCGTTGCATCTGAATCCGCTAAAAAATGAGCCATTTTATTGGAACCTTTTGCAAAACGTTCCATCTCATAAACACCCATCGGGCCATTCCACAAAATGGTCTTTACGTCCTCAAGGACCTCTCGGTACAGCTCAACACTCGCAAGTCCGATATCCAATCCCATCCATCCCTCAGGAATTTCTTGAGCACTCACAGTATGACTGTTTGCATCTGCACTAAACGTCTCAGCAGCCACAACATCTACGGGAAGGTAAAACTTCACACCCAAACGCTTGGCCTCTTCCATAATTTTATCCGCTTCATGAATCAAATCATCTTCTACTAAAGAATTTCCAACATCGTGACCCATCGCTTTGAGAAAAGTAAACGCCATCCCACCGCCGATCAGAACTTTATCCACGCGCGGCAATAGATTTACCAAGGCTTCGAGTTTACCCGATACTTTACTACCTCCAACAATCGCTGCAAACGGTCGTGCCGGATTTTCTAACAGCGTATCAAAAAATTCGATCTCTTTGAGTAATAAAAAGCCTGCCGCTTTATGCTCACGGTCAAAATGCTGTGTAATCCCTTCAACAGAAGCATGTGCACGGTGACTGACCCCAAACGCGTCATTAATATAGATATCTGCTAATGAAGCCAATGCAGCGCTAAACTCAGGATCGTTTTTCGTTTCACCCTTTTCAAAACGCAAGTTTTCTAACACCAGTATTTCACCTGACTTGAGCTCTTGTGCTGATTTTTTGGCATCTTCACCTACGACATCTTTCGCCAGTTTAACGTCCATTTTCAACAGCTGTTGTAGACGACGTACCACTGGAGCAAGAGAGTCTTCTTCACTAAACACACCCGCTTTTGGACGGCCAAAATGCGATCCTAAAATAATCGCGCACTCTTGATCAAGACAGTATTTGATACTCGAAAGTGCCGAACGGATACGGCGATCATCGGTTATGTTGCCAAATTCATCCATGGGAACATTAAAATCACATCGAATAAATACTTTTTTCTCGTGCAAATCACACTCTTTGATGCTTAATAATTTCATTTTTGCTCCTCATAATTTGTAATAAACAATGCCATTTCGATCAGGCGGTTTGAATAACCCCACTCATTGTCATACCATGCCATAATTTTAACCAAATTGCCATCTACGACTTGTACCAAATCAGCCGCAACGATGGCACTGTAACTTGATCCTACGAAATCCTGAGAAACCCGATAGCGCTCATCCACTTCCAATATCCCGCTCATGTCACCTTGTGCATATTCTTTGAACCGTGCCACTATTTCTTCTTTGGTGACATTTTGACGTACCAAAACATTCAAATCTACCATTGACACATCCGGAGTAGGTACTCGTACACTTTGCCCATGAAGCTTCCCCTCAAGCGAAGGCAAAACAAGCGAAATTGCTTTGGCGGCACCGGTGGTTGTAGGAATCATATTCTCTGCAGCTGCACGTGAACGACGCATATCCGTACCGTGTGCCGAATCGATGATCGCTTGTCCGTTTGTGTACGCATGAATCGTGGTCATTAACCCCTTTTCAATCCCATAGGCTTCATCAATAATTTTCGCAATCGGGCCTAAACAATTGGTCGTACAGGATGCATTAGAGATGATATCTTGACCTGCATACAGATGATGATTGACCCCTAATACAAATGTTGGAGTCGTTTCATCTTGCTTTGGGGCAGAAATAATGACTTTCTTCACCCCTTTGTCCAAATGGTGCCGTGTTGAATCTTCCGTTAAAAACAAACCACTGCATTCCAAAACAACGTCCGCACTGCACACTCCAAAATCAAGTTGTTTGGGATCTTTTTGTGAAAAAATTGCAACTTTTGCTGATCCAATTTTAAGATGATGAGCATCAATAATAGATACATCTTCGTCAAAAGGACCATGCACGGAATCATTTTGCAACAGATACTGCATCATTTCAATTGATGCCATGTCATTAATCGCCACGAGTTCAACATCACTACGTGAAGCAATTAATCGCGTAACACAACGGCCAATTCGACCAAATCCATTGATAGCGATTTTTAGCGCCATTAAACTATTTCCCTCTTCTACGGTAATAAGGGGATTTTACCAAAATTCGGTTATAATTTCGATTAAAATCAAGTTAAGGCAAACGTTGCTAGCACTTTATGGCGGAAGTTTTGATCCACCCCACGCGGGTCATGTGCGTGTTGCCCTCAAAGCACTTGAAATTTTGGATATTGATCAGCTCATTATCGTTCCTAATTTCCGTAATCCATTCAAGTCGTCTGAGTGTGCCGATGGTACTCAACGCATCCAATGGTTAAAACAGATTTTTAAGCCTTATGAAAAAATCGAAATCAGTGATTTTGAAGTCAACATGCATCGCAGTGTTCCTACGATCGAAACCGTAGAACATTACGCACCCAAGAATGAAAAGCTCTATCTGATCATCGGAGCCGATAATTTGCCCTCTCTGCAGCAGTGGTATAACTACGAAAAACTTGCCCAAAAGGTTATTTTTGTAGTTGCCACACGCGATAACATTGCTATTCCATCAGGAATGATAACGTTAGACGTGAATGAAGAGAGTCGTTCAACACATTTTCGAGACCAATATTCGCCATTGGGTCTTGAAGAAACACTCGAAAAAGATATTATTACTTATTACAAGGAACACCATGAACCCAAGAATTGAAAAAATTAGCCATGTATTAGACATGAACAAAGCCGAGAACATCGAAGTTTTTGATCTTCAGGGAAGCGATTATTTTGCGGACTACGTTGTTATTGCGACCTCATTAGGTGAACGTCATACGTTTGCATTGCTCGATCATCTTAAGAGAAACCTAAAGCCGGAAGAAGAGTTTTTGGCTATTGATGAAAGTGGTGACTGGATTGCTATCGATTTGGGAGACATTCTTATCCATGTACTTACTCCTCAGTATCGCAGCATCTACGATTTGGAAAGCTTTTTACGTGAAATCGCGGCACGGAAAAACAAAGCCTAAATGTTTTTAGTCAAAAAATTCATTTCGACTTTTTTGATGCCTTTTCCCATCTTTCTTATTTTAGTTGGAATCGGATTTTATTTTTGGCAACGTGGAAATGAAAGGCGTGCTAAGCAAGTTTTTCTCTCCTCCCTACTATGGATCAGCCTTTTATCCTATTCCCCCTTTTCAGCACTGCTTCTTTTACCGCTAGAGAGCGCTTATTCAAAAGTTGAACTGACAAATACTCCCCCAAAATACATTCATGTGCTAGGTTGTGGTCATACTAGCAATCCAAACATACCCTTATCCTCTGAAATAGGACTTGTTTCATTAGCACGACTCAATGAGGGAGTTTCACTCTACAAAGCACATCCCAACATGAAACTCATTTTCAGCGGTTATGGTGGAAATGATCCTATCTCCAATGCGCGTAAAAACGCGCAAATGGCGATTGCTCTTGGAGTTGATCCCGCAGACATAATTCTTCTGGAATCTCCACAAGACACTCAAGAAGAAGCAATGGCGTCTAAAAAAATCATCGGGGATCAACCGCTTATTCTTGTTACTTCAGCATCCCATATGGTTCGGGCTTCCGCTCTTTTTCGCAAAGCTGGAATCAATGTTATACCTGCTCCTACAGACTTCCAGATAAAGAAAAACGATGAACTCCTTCAGTTTCCATCAGCAGATGGATTAGGACGTTCAGAAGCCGCTTTTCATGAATATTTAGGCCTTGCTTGGGGAAAACTAAAAGGCTCTTTGTAAACAACCTTTTCGCTTAAAAAAGTCCCGTAATAACCCCTGCATCATCAATATCGATACGCTCTGCTGTCGAAATTTTCGGGAGACCCGGCATCGTCATCATATTCCCCGCAATGGCAACAATAAATCCTGCTCCGTTTTCAAGTTTAATCTTGCTAATTTCAACCGTATGTCCAGTGGGTGCCCCCCGTACATTGGGATCTGTCGAAAAAGACATTTGCGTTTTTGCCATACAAATGGGCAGTTGGCCATAATGTTCTTGAAGCTTGGTAATTTCATCCCGAACATTTGCACTTGCAGTTATCCCTGCCGCACCGTATATTTTAGTAGCTATGGTTTCTATCTTTTCCCAAAGCGGCAGTTTATCGTCATAGAGATAGTTAAATCCTCCCTTGCGATGCTCTGCAATATCCAACACTGCTTGCGCCAATTCTTCAGCACCTGCACCACCTTTGGCCCAATGTTGAGAAACAAAGCATTTAACCCCTAGAGCCTCACACTTCTCTTTTAGTAAAACCGTTTCTGCATCCGTATCAAAAGTGAAATGATTGATACACACCACCGCTGGAAGCCCATAATGGACCTTGATATTGTGCAAATGGCGCTCAAGATTTTCAAAGCCTCTTTCCAGTGCCTCTAAATTTTCTTGATTCAGGTGATCTTTTTCGATACCGCCATGGTATTTCAAAGCACGTACGGTAGCAACCAATACGACCGCAGAAGGAGCCAATTTTGAACTGCGGCATTTAATGTTCAAAAATTTTTCAGCACCCAAGTCTGCTCCAAACCCCGCTTCCGTAACCACATAATCGGCCAGTTTTAATGCCGTGTTTGTAGCCATAACCGAGTTACAACCGTGAGCAATATTCGCAAAAGGGCCACCATGCACAATGGCAATATTATTTTCCAGTGTTTGAACGATATTTGGCTTTAGCGCATCTTTTAAAAGTGCTGCCATCGCTCCATGCGCTTTTAAATCACGTGCGTAGATAGGGGTTGTCTTATCCGCTTTGTAGGCCACGATGATACGCCCTAAGCGTTCTTTTAAATCTGCGCGATTAATAGCCAGACATAAGATCGCCATGACTTCAGACGCTACGACAATGTCAAATCCATCTTCCCGCAGATATCCATTGGCAGGACCTCCTTGTCCTACGGTTATCTCTCGTAAAGCACGATCATTCATATCCATTACACGCTTCCATTTGATACGGCGTGAATCGATACCCAAAGCGTTCCCGTGATAGATATGGTTGTCTATCATTGCCGCCAATAAATTGTGCGCTGCGCCGATCGCATGAAAGTCGCCCGTAAAATGCAGATTGATGTCTTCCATAGGGACAACCTGAGAATATCCACCTCCTGCCGCACCGCCTTTTAAACCAAAACACGGCCCCAATGAAGGCTCACGTAAACAGATAATCGTTTTTTTGCCCAAACGATTCATCGCATCACCTAGCCCTACCGTTGTGGTGGTCTTCCCCTCACCCGCAGGCGTTGGACTAATAGCAGTAACAAGGATAAGCTTACCTTCTTTCCCCTTCTTATGAGAGAGTGTGTCTATATAGTCCAAAGAGAGCTTGGCTTTATAGTGCCCATAGGGATCTAAATACTCGTGTGCAATCCCATAGCTCTCTTTTGCCAAATGGATAATGGATTTCATTTTTGCTTTTTGAGCTATTTCGATGTCTGACATATTTTTATCCTATTTTAAAAAACTAACGCAACAAAAGGTTCTGATACTTTATCTCAAATTCGGTTACTTTAAGAGGTTTGGAACAATAATAACCTTGATACTGATCACACCCTATTTCTTTTAGAAAATGAACTTGATCCTCTTCCTCGACCCCTTCAGCGACTACTTTGATCTTTAACACTTGCCCCATTTTGACAATGGTCTCAATAAACACCGCACCGTCTTCTGTGTTATAGTCATCTAAAAATGTTTTATCGATTTTCAAATAATCTATAGGGAATTTTTTCAAATAGGAGAGGGATGAATACCCTGTTCCAAAATCATCCAGTGAGATACTGATTCCATAATCGCTGATCGCATTTAAAATATCATGACTCTCTTTATTGGCTTCTATAAACATATACTCTGTAATTTCAATGTCAATTTTCGCCGGATCCACTTTTTTGCTCTCAATTTTTTCAATCAGCTTGTTCACAAAACCGATCTCCAGTAATTGCTTCGTTGAGATATTAATAGAGATGATGATATCAATGCCCTTTTCTTTCCATTTTAAATGTTGATTGAGGGCTTCATCAATAATCCAATCCCCCAGTTTTACAATAAAGCCATTCTCTTCCGCAAGCGGAATAAAAGTATCAGGAGCGATTATCCCTTTCTCAGGACTAATCCATCGAATCAATGCTTCCGCACCAACAATTTTTCCACTTTTTAAATCAATCTTTGGTTGATAATAGAGCTCATATTCTGAATGTTCAAGTGCCCATCTCATCTCTTTATCCAGTTGAATCAGATGTTGAATACTATGATTCAGTTCTTGGGTAAAGAATTGATATCGGGAACGCCCATTTTTTTTGGCTTGGTACATTGCAATGTCGGAGTGCTTCATCAGCGTCACAATATCCGTTCCATCATCAGGATACAAAGCAATCCCAACACTGCTGCTGATATGGATGGGGTGATTTTGTATTAGCCATGGGCGCATTAGCTGTTTTTGTATTCTCTCGATGATGGCTGAAAGCTCTAAATAGGTATCATAATTTTGCAAAATAATGACAAATTCATCTCCTCCGATGCGGGCTACGATATCATTAGGACGAACTACTTTTTGAATCACCGATGCGACATTTTTTAAGAGCTCGTCCCCTACATTGTGTCCTAACGAATCATTGATGCTTTTAAAATGGTCAATGTCCAGGAACAAAAAAGCAAACTCTCTATTCTCTCTTAGCGATGATGCAATTAGTTTTTGAAGATATTCTTCAAGCGAATTACGGTTTGCTAATCCGCTTAATGCATCGGTTCTTGCAATTAAATAAAGCTCATTTTTTTCGGCTTCCAATCGAGAGAAGGTTTGTACCATCGAATAACGGATAGATTCGAGTTCCCGTATTTTATACACTTTTGGGATCTCACTTTGGTAATAGGCAAATTGACGCAATTTTTCCAGAGGAATAGAAATAAAACGTCTTAATAGTATAAACATTACAAACAGTAAGAAGATAGGGAGTAGTCCAAAATAGATTAAAAATTCTTTCTGATTTTTAATAAAATAGGTTTTAATTTCATTCTGATTAAGCACATATATCAGGGTAAGTGTCTCGAGATTGCTACCATTGTAAAATCGTATCTCTTGCTCAATTGATTTTTTTTTGGTCAATGTTTGATATGCACTCATCGAAGAGCTATCCTCAGCACAAATAAATTCACTTCTATAATGCGGATCCGTACTTAAGAGTACTTTATTACCGTCCACAACAACAATAGCATTAATAAAAGATTGATTGGCAGCAATACGATCCAATATCGGACGGGATATAGTGATATCTTCTTTGGTTTTCAAATTTTTCGATAATTGATAGCTTGTTTCTGAAAGACTGCTGTTTAGCGTTTTTAACATCACCGAAGCTATAGCCTCTTCTTGTTTTAAAAAATTGTACCCGAAAAGGCTATAAATCAACAGCGTAAAAAAGGCTATTATGAGAAGAATAAATCTGTGTATATACATTATTGAATAATTCCGCGTATAGGAAAGTTTGCTTTATTCAATCGCTCCTGTAATGCTGGCGCCATTGCTTTGTTAATCCAAATAATATCTTCTAAAGAGTGTTGAAACTCAGTATAGCTCGTTTCAGGAAGATATGCTTTGATGGTTTCATAATACTCTTTTGGATCGGCTTCTAATGCATTTAATGAATTTTTCACGATCTTTTTTAACTCTAAAAACTGCTGTTGATGTTCATCATATACTTTATCTGTAGTGAACATGGCATCGACGACCAATAGATCAAGTCCGTCTTTAGTGGATACAAGCTGTTGAAAGCCGTTTTTTATCAAATAATTGTTGTAGGGAGCATAAGTGACAATCAGGGTTGGATTTTTCATATCAGATACTTTTAGAGTCGAGATATACGCCTGATCTTTATTGATATGGTTAAGTTTTTTACCTTCCAATTTGTATATTTTCAGGAAATCCTTTATTATAGTGCTGTTAACAGAATCTATTTCCAAGTAAATGTCAATAACAGAATTTGTATTTTTTAAATTAGTGATAGAAATATTTCCCATCACGACATCCCCCCCGTATGAGCGGTCAAACATCATCACAGGGTGCAAAGAGCTGTCGTTGGGTGAAAGAACACTGTATTCATACTGCGTTCCTACATATGCATCAAAATTTCCAGATTTGTATAAAGCCATGTTTTCCGCCAGTGATACGACATTGGTAATTTTAATGTTCAATGGTTCAAGCCACCCTTTTTCTTTTGCATAAAATAAAGGAGTGTAACCAATCCATGTCGTGGCGGAGATTTTAAGGGGCTTGTCATAAGGAGAAGAGCATGAGCTTAAAATAAAGAGTAACACGATAAATAAAGAAATTTTTTTAAACATTATTAATTCCATTGCATTAAAAATACTCTTATTCTAGCTGTAACAATCTTAAATGTAAGAGAAATTTCAAAATAATCTTTGGTATGTATCATAAATGGAGGGAGGGGTAATAGATGGTGCGCCCGAAGGAATTCGAATCCCTGACCGCCGGTACCGCAAACCGGTGCTCTATCCAGCTGAGCTACGGACGCACATTTAAAGAGAACGAAATTATACCTTTTAAAGCTTATAACTATCTGAGTTGGTTAATTTTTAAAACGAATTCTACCTCTGGCTTTGAGAGGCGGAGCTCTTTGGCTATCACATCCACTTCCATCCCCTGATTGTATCGACTAATCACTTTTTCGTCATCCATTCCGCTAATAGAGGTAGGCAATGAAAGGTTTCGAATCCGCTCTTCCAGATAACGTAAACGATTCTCAGTTTTTTCTTTGTATGCTGTAAACGTCCCTTCTATGTGTCCTAATGCCTCCATAATCGGAACAGACATTTCGCTCATGTCCTGATCAACTTTGGCATTGGTAATACGTGCCGTTTCAGGGAGCGTCTCTTGCAGTGACGTTATGATTTCCAACTCTTGGGTTACACGCTTATCCAATTTATAAACCTCGCGGTGTAACTCTTCTACCGCGTGGGCAATGGCACGAAGTTTTGTGTTTACTTCATTTTCTTTGTTCACTGAATAATAGGTCAATCCCAAAATTAAAACAGCAAGTGCAATAATGACCAGTTCAATTCCCATATTACACATTCCCCTTTAGCTGACGTATCTTAAGGCGTTCTCTGGACATCGCATAGGCGCCCCATTCCTTCTCATCTCTTGAATGAACACGGACAATTTTAGCCAATGTCGTACTCTGTGCCTCAAAATACAACGGGACCACTTTTTTATTTTGAAGCGGCAATACGATACGCCCATAATACCGTTTTCCCTGCTGAAACAATGGCTCACTAATTTCAAAATGCTCGAAGCCGATTCGGCTAATGAGCTCTTTGTGATGCAAAGGGAAGTACGTTGGTACACTATCAGTAATGATTTGTTCCAATCGATCTATTTTACGATAAAGCTCGACAATGAGGTGCAGTACCACAGGGTCACTGTCGCTCGTTTCCCCTTTTGCTTTTGCTACCCGAAGCCACTGCCCTATCGCGTCATCATCACTTTCGCCGATGGTGTCGTATTCTCGTTCAAAATCTTGGAGATTACTCTCTGCGATGTCAAATTCAACTTCTAGGGGAGCTTCAATCAAATGTACTTCGTTCATCCCATCACCTTATCTAAAATAATACATCCAAAAAAAACAAATCCTAGATACCCGTTTACTGTAAAAAAAGCCCTGTTAATTTTTGTAAAATCCAAACGAACCAAATAATGTTCGTATCCTAACATAAGAATCGAAAACAAGATGGCCAAATAAGCAACCATTCCCAAACCGCCTTCGACCACAAACAACGTCCAAAAAACGAGTGTTAACGCGTGGAAAAATAAGGATACACGAAGGGTTGTCGTGCTCCCATATCGTGAAGGAATTGAGTGTAAACCACGATCACGATCAAACTCCATATCCTGAAGCGAATAGAGCAGATCAAAACCTGCCACCCAAAAGACAACACCCATAGAAAGCCAAATTGACCACAGGGGTATTGTTGCACTCACCGCGATAGCTCCCGCAATTGGCGCAAGCCCAAGCGATATACCCAACACAATGTGCGCCATCAAGCTAAAGCGTTTAAAATAGGAGTAGCTCAATAAAACAAGCAGTACCGGTACGCTTACATAAAATGCCAAATCATTGATGATATACGATACCCCTATAAAAACTAGCGCATTCACAGCGGTAAATATGGCAATAGAAACCGCACTAAGCCTGCCATCTACGCTCGGTCTTCCAGCAGTTCGTGGATTCATAACATCAAAAGATCGATCCACATACCGATTGAACCCCATTGCAGCATTACGGGCACTAATCGCAGCCAAACCACCAAGCAGCAGCAATTTAAATCCAAACCACCCTTTTGAGGCCACTATCATCGCAATAAAAATAAAGGGAAGGGAAAATACGGAATGCTGAAACATAACCAGTTCATTAAAATCTCGGAGTCGTTTTGCAAGACGTTGCACGGGCTTCCTTATTCATTTTTTATCATTAGATTCTATTTTAGCGTAATTTCTCTTTGTGACACCTCTTCAGGGTACCTCATTAGAGGTTCTTGTTCCCTACAAGGTATAATGGCATTTATGAAACAGTTGGCAATTATCGGTTCTACCGCTTCAGGAAAAAGTAGCCTTGCCTTAGACTTGGCCCTCTCGTGCAATGCCGTAATCCTCTCCATCGATTCCCTCTCTATCTATACCGATATCAATATTGCATCAGCTAAACCGACTAAGGATGAACTCTCTCTTATCAAACATTTCGGCATTGACATTCTTCGTCCGGATGAAACAGCCAGTGTATTTACGTTTATCCATGAATACCATCGTGCCTCTACCTATGCACAAGAAAATTGTAAAAACCTAATCATTGTCGGCGGAAGCAGTTTTTATCTCAAAAGCATGATTGATGGACTTTCCCCTATTCCAGTGATCACCCATGCTATTCGGGAAGAAGCCTCTTTCCTTTTAGAAAATACCCTTAACGCGCATCGCTTTTTAGCCAACATTGATCCCCTCACTATGTCTACTATTACCACTACCGATCGCTACCGCATTGAAAAAATGCTCCATTTGTATTTACAGACCAAAACGCCCCCATCACAATGGTTTGAAATGCATCCGCCCCTTAGCGTCATTACCCAATGCCCTATTTTAAACATTGATGTTGAGCGTGCTTATTTGCGGGAGCGGATTGCTTTACGTACACAACTAATGATTGGTAATGGACTCATTGACGAAGTGGCAAAGTGTGAACAGCTTTATGGACGCCATCCTAACAGTATGAAAGCTATCGGTATGATTGAAACACTTGATTATTTAGATGGAAAATGCTCGAAACAAGAGTTATTTCAACTCATCTCAACGCATACGGCACAACTCGCAAAACGCCAACAGACGTTTAACACGCATCAATTTACCCTAACAGCAAGCCAAAGTGCTAAGGAGCTTTATTCTATAGGAGAAACGCTTTTACAGCAACCCTAATGCATCTTTAGCAAGTTTGCCCCATGCAGATTTTCCGTCTGCTTTGATACTCGCGCCAAACGATGCTTTTGCTTGGGCTGTCTTTCCAAGCTTCATAGCCAATGATCCCATAAGATACTGTTGGCGTGATCGTTTTTCAGGTGTTAACTTTTGCGCGTTTAAACTTTTAAGCACTTGAAGTGCCTCATTGTTTTTCTCTTGATTGATCAGAGACTGTGCCAATGTAAACTCAATAAAGGGTGATTGGGTATAGGTTTTCGTCCGATTTTGCAATGCAACAACTCGGTTAGCATAATTTTGCACTAGCACTTCATCTTTTCGCTTTAATCCAACACTGACCATTTGCGTATAGCGTTCGATATCTGCAAAATCTGTGCCGAATGCACTCTCACACCCTTTTATATACTCAATCATTTTTACATCATCGCCCAGACGCTCTGCCGCATCAAAAAGCGTCCGATAGACATCATTTAGCGGCGGATTTTTTTGTGCTTCCAATAGTGCAACCGCTTCTTTACCTGAACGTATTGCTTCTTTGTACTCACCAAGCGCAAAATGAGCTTTTGCCAATCGTGAAAGCCAAACCTGACGCTCTGCAATAGTAGCGGCTTTTAGATGCGGCATGGCAATCTTTTTAGCAACTGGAAAATTACCCATTCTCAGTGCACAATCAAACGTCAGTCCATCCCATTGAGGTTGTAGCTTGATACGATACATTGTATGCAATGTTATCGCTTCCGAACATTTTAGCGCTTGCAGTTTTTTCTTGGTTAAGGCAATGGCACTTTGTCCGATAATCGTATTAATATCCGGGAAGTCTTTAGTATTCAATCGATACAGATCGCTCTCTATATCAAGCACTTCTTGAAATTTTTCTTCTTTGAATAAAAGCTGTGCTTTTTTGTACAATGCTTTTTGCCCAACCGCATCATTTCCATAGCGATCGATCAAGTCATTGTATTTTTTTATCCCCTCTTGCCCTTTTGGTTCACTCTTTTCGAAAAACAGCCCATCTTTTGCATGCTTGATCTCGTTTATTCCCGCACCATAAGGATAAAGTTTAAGATACTCATCAAAACGCTCCAACGCTTTCTCTTTTTCCCCTGAAGCCGCGTAGAGCAATCCCAAGTTTTTAAGCAAAGCTTGATGCTCATCTGATTTTTTAAGACTTTTTTCCATCAAACAAAGGGTTATCTTCGCCGCTGTTTTTGAATCTTTATTTTGAGTGTACGTATTTATCATACGCACCGATTGTTCCCGTTCTTTACTAAAATAATCTGGATGAGCACGCACTATTTTATCTATGTAGATTTTGGCCTTATCCAAGTGACCAAATCCAATGTCAATATTTGCCAGTTTAAATGCCGCGGCAGATGCCAAATCAACATCTTTTGTTTTCTCTAATACTTGACGATAATATTGAGCTGCCGGTTTTGGCTTTCCTGAAACTTCTAATTGCTGCGCTTTTAAAAACATCCCTTTTGTAGCAAATGGACTGTCTGCGTATTCCGAAAAAAGCCGCTTGTAAAAATAATCGGAATCGCCAGTTTGGCCTATCTTACTGTAAGCATCGCCTGTATATGCCAATACCTCTGCAATTGCTTGATCTCCTGAATACTGGCGAATAAATTGTTTTGCTAACGGTAAAAGTTGCTCGTTTTCATCTAGGAAATGCAATGCCCGAATCTGATACAGTAACAGTTCATTTTTGAAAATTGTATTTGGATATTTGTCCAATGTTTTTTTTGCCAAGGATAATGTTTTGGAATACTCCTCATTTTTATACGTTTTTTTGAGTTCCATATAGTCATTAACATCTTGAATACGGCTCATCTTGATTGGATTTCCCTTTAAATCCAATCCTCCCACATAAGGATATGTTTCTTTAGCACTGCGTATAGGTAGGTTAAGGGTATCAGACTTCTTTTGTTCAGAACCAAGCAATGGAATGGTGTCTGTATACCCTAATACGCTCCAGCGCTTAGTTGGTTTAAGAGCAGAAACATATATTTGGGGATCTTTGCGCAAATCAAAGCTATCAGCATAAAGTGCTACTTTTGTTTTTGGGGTAATAAGAATCGTATACCCAAATGAACCTGCTTTATACTCAACCGTGAAATGTGCATTATTAATAGGAGAAAAGGTGGATGAAGATGCTTTTGGAATTTTACATTCAATACGTACTATTTCATTATAATCATTACGTGTTGGCAAACATGTAAAGTTACTGACATCATTCAAATGTAAGATACTGTAAGACTTTTGCTCTTCTTTGCCGCTTTGGATCGACAGATCCAAAGCACACAGAGGCAGCCACAGGGAAAGTAGTAACCAGTGCTTCAAACTTCCCCCTATAAAGTAAACTTAGTAACCGCTATTATACACGAATAATGTTATGACTTTTAAAAGTGGGTTAACGGCAAATACAGCAAAGATTGTCCCAATAGCTGCAACCCCGATAATTGTTTTAAGTGAAGCTGATGCATTCGTCAAATAATACTTCTCATACCCGATAACAGGCTCTTTCATAAACATAAATACAATTAACTTTAGATAGTAATACGCAGCAAGCGCCGAATTCAACGCCATGATTAGTGCGAGAACCGTATATCCGCCTGTTACTGCTGAAGCTATGATATAAATCTTACCCCAAAACAACCCAAACGGCGGTATACCTGCGAGAGAAAGCATAAATAAGCCCATCATAATTGCTGCCATCGGCATTGTCTTAATCAATCCGGAGAACTTCTCAAATGGATGGTCTGAACTCTGACCTGGGAGAAGATTCTTCTGACGGCTTACCCATAACATCGTAAAGGCACCAAGATTGGTAAAGCTAAACAAAGCCCAGTATAAGAAAAGTGCTGTATTGGATTGGGTAGTCCCTATCAAAATAGCCGCCATTACAAAACCGGCATGAGAAATCGAGCTGTACGCTAACATACGCTTAACATCCGTTTGTACCATAGCCCAAATATTAGATGCCGTCATGGTAATTACAACCGCAATGTAAAGGATAACTTGCAGCCATACCACACCGCTGTGAACCAAGAATTCAAACAAACGCATGGCAACAATAAACCCTGCAATTTTAGGGACAATGGACATGTATCCAGCCAGTGCAGCACTGGAACCCTCATATACGTCGGGAGTCCATGTATGAAAAGGAACCATTGAAAGTTTGAATCCAAATGCAGCTAACATAAAGGATACCGCAACTAAAACGTACCCGATATTTGCATAATGATCGCCCGCCAACACGGAGGCGATTTGATTTATCTCAATCGAACCAGTAATTGCATACAGTATCATAGAACCGAAAGCAAAAAAGCCTGCAGCCAATGCGCCCATTGTGAAGTATTTCACCGCCGCTTCAAATGATTTAGACCGATTGTGCAAAGCAATCAATGCATACAATGCCAATGATGCTGTTTCAAGTCCGACAAAAATCAAAATCAAATTATCCGTTGCCACCATAAATTGGAAGCCTGCAATCATGAACAAAAAGAGAGCAAAATACTCAGGGTAATTATACTCATGAAAACGTTTCGACGTTAATGCCAATGGAATAAACAACATTGAACCGGCTACTATAATAATCTGACCCATGATGGCAAGACCATCAATGAGCATCATATCAAACATACCCAATACAGGCCCATTTTTTAGAAAAATATTGCCAAAATCGATAACTGTTCCCAGATCAAGCAATAAAAAAAGTGAACTCACCATGACATAGAAAGACTTATGAAGCCCTCCTTTGATCAAATCAATACAAAGAATTGTAAGTGCACCAACGATAGCAATTAGCATCGGTGCTAATGTTGTGATGTTCAGTGACGCTAGAGAAACATTGATAGGTTCTAACATTAGTGTGTCTCCTGTTGTGAATTCTTAGCTTCTGGATTGCTAAGATTCGGGATACGAGCTTGTGCTTCTTTTGTTTGTGCTTTGTCATGCATTAACTGCACGATAGATTCTACACTGTTACTAATAGGTTCTAGAATAGGTTTTGGATAAACACCTAGCCAAATCGTAATAACGACCAATGGTACTAATGCTAATAATTCGGTTTTATTCACATCTTTTAAATTTTTATTTTCTTCTTTAGTTACATTACCAAAAAACATTTTTTTATACGCACTAAGCATATAAATAGCACCTACGATAATAGCCGTTCCTGCTACTAGCGTAAACGAATGAGATTGTTTGTAAAATCCAAGTAAACTCAAAAATTCACCGACAAAATTAATCGTCAATGGCAAACCGACGGATGCCATCATCATAATTCCAAAAATAGTGGCATAACGCGGCATCACGGATGCGAGTCCACCAAATTCAGACATCAGTTTGGTATGACGACGATCATAAATCACTCCTACAAGTAAGAACAATGCACCAGAAACAACTCCATGCGCAATCATCAAGAAAATAGATCCGCTTATACCCTCAACATTGAGTGCAAAGGTACCTAGTACAATGACTCCCATATGCGATACAGAGCTGTACGCTACGACTTGCTTAATATCCTCTTGTGCATACGCTACCATTGCCGTGTAAACAATCATGATTATCGCAAGTGCCGCAATCGGAAACATAAAGAAAACAGCTGCATCCGGAAATAATGGCAATGAAAAACGGACAAACGCATAGGTACCCATTTTAAGTAATATTGCTGCTAGGATAACCGAACCGATTGTTGGAGCTTGTCCATGGGCATATGGCAACCATGTATGAAACGGAAACATCGGTACTTTAATTGCAAATCCAACAAAAAATGCTGCAAACAGCCAAAGTTGAAAATTAAGCGGTAAAATCAAGCGATACCACTCGAGAAGTGAGAAACTCCACTGTCCTGTCGCTTGATAATAGAAATACGCCATAAACAGCATACCCACCAACATGACGAGTGAACCCGTAAAGGTATATAAGAAAAACTTGATTGATGCGTAAATACGAAGCGGTCCGCCCCATGCGCCAATAATGTACAACATTGGAATCAACGAAAGTTCCCAAAATACATAAAAGATGATCGCATCCAATGCCGCAAAAACGCCGACCATTGTCATTTCCAAAAAGAGCAAAGTGATAATTAAATCTTTAACACGACGTGTTTCCGTTAATGAGGCAATTCCGATCATTGTAAAAAAAGTTGATAGCACGATGATGAACAAAGAAATGCCATCGATACCGACAAGGTAATTGATACCGAATGCCGAAACAAGGGGTGCTTTTTCCATAAACTGCATTCCAGATGTCATTGGATCATACAGATTCCACAACAACAAAGAGAGAAAAAATTCAATAGCAGCAACGGTAATACCATAAGCTCTCGCGCTGTCTTTATGAACGATGAAACCGAGCATTGCTGCCAATGCCGGAAAGAAAATTAAGATCGATAAAATGTGTTCTTGCATCAACAGCTCCTTACATCGCCCGCATTGTTACTGCGTTGTATCCAACAGTAAATGCGATAGCGAGTACCAATAAAACCACTAAACCAATAACCATCCAGCGCAACATGCTCGATAGGTTACCGTTTTGCATGGTATGTGTTTTTTCACCCGTACGATAGATGACATTCGCGATTCCATCCACCGTTGCATCAACGATTTTAAGATCAATTTGTTTCCATGCAATTTTCGACAGCTCACGGTACGGCTTCGAAAATAACTCATCATAGAGTTTTGGAATGTAGTATTGGTTATATAGCAGTTGATAGAAAAAGCCTGACTCCACTTTTGCATCCACTTTAACCGCTTTTGCGTATTTTTTATACGCATAAGCGATGGCTGCGATGACAAATAATTGCGTCCCAATCGTCATAATCCAAAATGTCGTATGGTTATGAATATGGTATTCAATCGCCGGTAAAAGCTGGGTAACCATTTCATAGTACGGTGTTTTAAAGACCATACCAGCAATGACTGCCAGCACTCCCAATGGCGCCATAGCATACAACATAAAGTTATACGCTTCGTGCGGATGAATTCCGTGTTCTAAATGTCGCTCATCTCCGTGGAAGATCAAGGCAACAAGACGGAATGAATAAAATGCGGTCAAACCGGCAGTCGCTAGCAATACACTGTAAAGAATATAGTGTTGCTCTACAAATGCCACTTCCAAAATCAGATCTTTTGAAAAGAATCCGGCTAATGGATAGATACCCGCCAATGCGACCGATGCCAACGTCATAAGAATCCATGTCCATTTCATCGGTTTTTTCAAACCACCCATTTTAAACGGGTCCAATTCATCGTGCATTGCGTGCATAACATTACCTGCACCCAAAAATAGCAATGCTTTAAAGAAAGCATGGGCCATAAGATGAAACAATGCTACCCAGTACGCACCTAAACCTGCTGCCACAAACATATAACCTAATTGTGACAATGTTGAATACGCAATAATACGTTTCATATCACGGTTGACCAATGCCATAGTTGCCGCGAACATAGCAACAAACGCACCTAATGAGGCGATCACCGTACCAACCTCTGGAATAAGGTCGTAAATTGGATTCGCACGAACGACCAAATAAACACCGGCGGTTACCATCGTTGCTGCATGAATCAAAGCAGAAACGGGAGTAGGACCTTCCATTGCATCCGCCAACCATGTATGTAGCGGAAACTGCGCCGATTTCCCCATCGCACCGATAAAGAGGAAAATACCGATCCATGTAATAATTGGCATTGGTAAATTCGCTATATCAGAGAAAACGACATCGTACTGCAATGAACCGATATTCCAGTAAATAATAAAGATACCAATCAACATGGCCAAGTCAGCAATACGGTTCATAATAAATGCTTCATTGGCAGCCCAAGTAGCCGATTCTTTATGATACCAAAAACCAATCAGCAGCCATGAGCACAGACCGACCCCTTCCCATCCGATAAACAGACCCAGGAAATTATCACTCATAACCAATACCATCATCGAAAATACGAATGCTGAAAGGTATGAGAAAAAACGGTTGAACCCTTTGTCATGATCCATATAGCCCACAGAGTAAATGTGTACGATTGTAGAAACAATACTGACCACCATCATCATGACGACACTTACTTGATCAACCACAAATCCAAACGGGATATAAAGATCTCCCGTAGCAATCCACGTCATCATTTCTACGTGAACGGTATGCCCCGCCACCACATAATTGAGCAATATAGCACTGCTGACAAATGAAATAAATAACAATCCAGAGGCAACGATTCCCGTTAGACTTGTCTTAGGTGAAGCACCAAAAAGTGCAGCAAACAGTGAACCTGCTAACGGCGCAAAAAGTGCGATGTATAAATAGATTTCCATTGCTTACCCTCGCATCGATGTCATAATATCTAGGTCGATCTTGCCCGTACGCTTGTACCATACGATCAATAAGCCAAGTCCAACCGCAACTTCAGACGCAGCGATTGCAATAACAAAGAAGGCAAACATCTGACCTGTTAAATCATTATGAAAGTGCGCAATGGCTGCAAAACCAATGTTCGTTGCGTTCAATAATATTTCCGTTGCAAAAAATAGCATAAGCAAATTTTTACGACGCATAACCCCAATGAGACCAATCGCGAATAGTACACTTGAAAGTACTAAGTAGTGCGCTAATGTTATTTCCATCAGTGTGCTCCTTCTTGGCTATCTGGCTTTGTCTGCGCTGCACTCATAAGTGCAATCTCTTCCTCAGCCATTAACGTCAGTGATTTATCCATTTTCTTACCTGCTAATACGATACCCGCTATCATTGCAACCAATAACATAACCGCTGCAACTTCAAATGGAACCAAAAACTTGGTGAATAAAATCAATCCGATAGCTTGAGAATTCCCCAGAGCCGCTTCAATTGGATAACGTGCTTCCAAATGGGTAGAAATAATGGGTGAAATGACGATAAACACTACCAAAGTAGCTGCTATAACACCCAATAAGAAAATAGTTCTCGGGTTTTCACGTTTTTCCACCAGCGTGCGTGTTGTATCAAAAAACATCATACCAAATGCATACAATGCCATTACGGCACCTGTATAAACGATAATTTGAATGACACCTAAAAAATCAGCCCCTAGTATAAAGAAGAAGGCTGAGATAAAAATCATTCCCGCAGCCATTGCGGTAAGTGCATACAACGCTTGTGAGGTCATAACCGTAATCGTAAACATTCCAATCGTTAATGCCGCAAACAGATAAAAAGCAATTGCTTCAAACATTCATATCTCCTTAATAGGCGAGCGGTGTTTTACTAACACGCTCGTCCTCATGTGGGGTAATTGCACCAAAACCAGGATACTCTTCTTGCTGTCCTGCTGTTAAGAAATCAAGTGGTGTGAGCATGTCATCCTTGATAACAAAGTGTGCACGTTGCTCAGACGCATTCTCATAACGACCGCCATGAACAATCGCCAGTTCCGGACATACTTCAGCACAGTATCCGCAAAAAATACAGCGTCCAAGATTAATGCTGTACTCCGTTACTTCTTTACGGCTATTCTCATCAATACGTGTATCCATACGAATACAATCAGAGATACAAATCTTCTCACACAAGCCGCATCCGATACAACGCTCAAAGCCTGATTCCCATAAACGTAACAGCTTGTGAACGGCACGATAACGCGGACCGATCGGAAGCTTTTCAAGCGGATATTTCACAGTATGAATGTCAAATTTGATCATCTCACGCATGACAACCCACAAGCCCACAAAGAGTTCACCTTTAAGAGAGCGCTTTACCACTTGTTTGAACTTATCCCATCCGGTAACCGGATAGTTTTCGATATCGACATAGTAATAAGCGCTATGCTCACTCACGTTACGATCTGTAAACGGTTCTACGTGCATCACATGCCCCCTTTTAGTTTAAACAAAATCACAGCACCTGTTATAACAACATTGAGCACTGCAATTGGCATCAACACTTTCCAGCACAACCACATCAACTGATCAGGTCGAATATCCGGCCATGCCGCTCTTGTCCATAAGAAAAAGAAGAAAAAGAACGCTACTTTCATCAATAACTGAAATGCTCCGGCAATCGAACCATCACCGTATCCACCCAAAAAGATGATTGCCATAACAAACGAAATAAAGAACATGTTGGCATACTCACCGATAAAGAAGAGACCCCATCTCATTCCTGAGTACTCTGTACCAAACCCGTCGATAATTTCATGATCATTCGCAACAAGATGAAACGGTGTACGCCCTGTCTCCGCAAAAGCAGCAATCCAAAACAAGATGAAAGCAACCGGCTGTGACCAAGCAATCCAATGGGTAATCCCGGCTGATTGATAATTATTGATATCAATTAAGGACAATGAACCCACCATCATCAAAGGTGCCAATAACGCAAGTCCTGTAATAACTTCGTATGAAATAAATACCGCAGCACTACGCGCCGCAGAAATTAACGAAAACTTATTCGCAGATGCCATACCGCCAAGAAGTGGTCCATAAAGACCAATTGCCATGACCGCCATTACGTACAAAATACCAACATTAATATCCGATACGATAGGATGAACGGTGTATCCAAAAACGGTAAACTCAGGCCAAAATGGAATCGCAGCTGCTGCCATAAATGCGGTTGCAGCTGTTATTACCGGTGCTAATTTAAAGATTGGCTTGACAACATTTTGTGGAATAATGTCCTCTTTTGTAAAGAGTTTAATTCCGTCTGCAGCCACTTGAAGCAATCCATACGGACCGACGTGCATTGGTCCCAAACGACGCTGCATAAATGCAAGAACCTTACGCTCAAAGTAGGTCCCAAAACCCGCAAGAGCTGAGAAAACCAATAAGATCACAACAATTTTAACAATTGTCTCGATGATAAATGCTACATCCATGCTTACACCTTTTGAATTGATACAGTTGCAAAACGGTAACCGTCAAACAATGCACCAGAATTAATTTGTGTGTCAAATGTTGGGAGATATGGAATCTCACCATCAATTTTTCCATCAGCTATTACGTTGACTACGATTTCACCTTGTGCCGTTTTGACGCGGACACGATCCCCTTCATTTATTCCATTGGCACTCATAAAGGCAGCCGATGCGTAAAGCCCGCCTGTCTCTTTAAGCTGATGCGCTTTGGCTGTAAACGGCGTAAACTGCAATACCGGATTGGCTAAATAAACAATCCCGTTCCCCATTGCCGCCGATTCATGAAACGCTGTGACACTTTTATCCCCATTGACGGTAACAGATATAGAGGTTAGCACGTATCCACGTACCTCTTCACCTGCATTCGTATAGTAATTTGGTAATGTGTCAAACTCTACGGCTTGAAATCCAGCATTCACCGGAAGCTGTTTTGTGTAATTCACCGTCAACGCTTCATTAAATCCAAGTGCATTGGCGATATCGTTAAGCGTATAACCGCCAAAGCCTACCGCTACATTGGTTGGATTGACTCGCTTATCAATACTCGTCAATGTCCCCTCTTGTTGATTAATAGCAGGCATGTCCAAATCACCGTTTCCAAGGGCACTCAATGTGAAATTTCCTGCTGTATTATATCCAATTGTGTAGCTTCCAGCACTGGTATCTAGGTCACAGATCAATGCTGTTCCCAATGTGTTGGAAAGGTTGGGAATCATGGTTACATTGAAGGCTGTGTATTTTTCAATTAACGCGACCAAACGAGCACAATTGACGGAATTAGGGTGGCTGTACAAGTCAGGTCCGACCATCAATGCAAATTTCTCTTTTTTGGCTAAATATTTGGTCAATGTATCTGCAAAACTTGCCGGTGCATTTAAAAGATCGTAAAGGCGATTATCGTCCACTTCTACTTCTTTGGATACTTTTTTCTTGACCGTCTTTGTTACTTCTTCACTCACTTCTTCTTCAACGCCTGTTTCTTCGTTAAGAACTTTTTTCATAACCGTTTCAGTTACTTTTTCATCAATAGTTTCTTCAATTGTAACTGTCTTTGTCGAATGGAAGGTTGCTAGATAACTTACAATTTCTGATGGCATTGCAGTTTTATCACCAAACAAATCGAGCATTAAATACAATGCCGCTTCTTCCATCATTGCCGCATGATTGAACTGCGTCACGTTTTTGGACATATCATTGATAACAGGATCATTAATCGGGTGAAAGTAAAGTCCTGCCCCTTTGTTCATCGAAATGGCATTATTCATCGCAAAACGGGCATTCGGGTTATCCGTTTTCAATGCACTCCCGATAGAGACGACGAAATCGCTTTCGTGCACTTCTTTCAAGTTTCCACTATAGAGAGATTGACCGCTCACTGCGCTGTAAGAACCCAAAAAGGATTTAAAGGCTCTTGCTTCTTCATTGATCAAACGATAACCGAACTTTTCTTTGAGACGTTGTAGAATCATTGCCTCTTCATTTGTGATCGTTGAAGTAAAGCTGATCGTATCCGCTTTTTTAAATGCAGCAATTGCCGCATCAAATTTAGCAGCATCTTTTGTAACATTGGTGTTTTGGAAATCATAGCCGTAACGTCCAGAACCGCATAATGATACGTAATTCCACTCATTTTTAACACGATAGATTTTATCGTCTGGATCTGCAATGCTGGTATGTTTAATATCGTAGCTGATTTGGCACCCTGCACTACAATGAGCACAGGTAGCTGGTATTTGCTGATGTTCCCAAGCATTTGCACTGTATTGATAATCCGTACCTACCAATGCACCTACCGGACAAACAGAAGTACACTCACCACAGTTGGTACAATCAAGGGTATCTCCCGCATTGGGTGCAATCAACGATTTATTAAGCTTATTCCACATAGCGTACGCATCTTTTGGCATCGACTCTTTGAAGGCAGCGTCTATGTTCTCTCCCCCACGTGCTACCGTTGAAAGGGCACCATCACCAATCATGTCTTTACAGACCGTAATACATCGCTCACACATAATGCACAGTGCAGGATCATAATGAATCAATCCCCAGTCTTGCACCGGCTTGAAGGTATCAGGAATAGAATACGTTTGTGAATCAACAGCTAACTCTAACGTATAGTTTTGAAGCTCACACTCTCCGGATTGATCACAAACACCGCATTCTAATGGATGGTTTACGTCATAAACTTCCATAATTGCACGTTTCTCATCTTCGATGGTTGATGTGCTTGTAATGACACTCATCCCCTCTTTTGCTTTTGCATTACACGCATAGACTTGTTTTCCATCTGCTTCAACCAAACATATGCGACATGCAAGCGTTGGTGAACAGCGTGTCAAATAACAAATAGCAGGGATAAAAACTCCGTTGGCACGTGCCGCATTGAGGATAAATTCACCCTCTTGCGTTTGAACCGATTTCCCGTCTATGGTTATCGTTATTTCATTCATGATTCAACTACCCACCCTCATAATTTTAATTTTCTCAAAGCGGTAACTTTCATTCATAACTCCAAATTCCGTGTCAAATGTCGGAGATAATGCGATCGTTCCTTTAAGATTACTATCAAGGAAAAATGTTCGCACCTCAACAGATCCGTTTGATTGAATTTCCACTGTGTCACCGTCACTAATACGGGCAGCAGCAGCAAATTGCGCTGAGCCATGAAGCGCACTGTCACGTTCTAGCTGCGTTGTACGTGCCGTATAACTATTGAATTGATTGACGGGATTGCAGCGATAAATAACAGTGCCGTTAAATTCCGGCAAAGCATTCACACTAGCCACCGTACCGTTGACTTCTACATCGCTGACTTCGAGCTGATACCCTCGGTTATCCTCACCCAATGATCCGTAAAAATTTCCAAGATGATCAAAGGCTGTCCCATTAAATCCTTTTGCCATTGGCAACTGCGCCGTGTAATCAATCGTATTGGCCATACGTAAGCCAACTGCATTAGCAAGATCGTTCAAGCAGTATCCCTCAAATCTAATCGCAACGTTCGTAGGTAAAAGCTGATAGTTCATACTTACGAATGTCCCTTCTTGGCTGTTCAACGCAGGGAGCACAAGATCACTTTCCACGAATGATCCCATAACAAAGTCGCCGCGTGCGTTATAGCCGACTACACCTGCAATATTCTCATCACAATCCAAATCACAAACAAGCGAGACTCCTACCGTGTTAACATTTTGAGGAATAACCACCAAAGAAAAATCGGTATAAGTCTCAACCAATGCAGCCAAACGTGCAATATTTTGCGCACAATCATGATTCAATACATCCGAACCAATCACCAATATTTTACGTTTTGCACGGCGCAGTGATTTTTCAATACGCGCAAACTCTTCATCGCCAACATTGCTTTCTGCGCACAAGTAACCTTCATCCAACTCATTGAAAAAAGCTCTAAATTCGTCACTTAAATCGGCATCTGCCAAGAGAGTTTTGGCCAACATTGCCATCACTCCCTCTTCTGATCCTGCTTCATATTTCACAAACTGTGTCACCGTATTTTGCATCAAAGCATCCTCAAGTGGATGCATATAGATGATTTTGGCTCCATTATGACGTGCAGCAGTGGTCATCGCGTAACGAACTCCTGGGTTATCCGTCGTAATACGTCCGCCCAGTATAATAATCGCATCACTTTGAGCAATCGCATCCAAAGTACCGCCAAACGTAGCTTTTCCGCTTATAGATCCATACGCTTGCATGAAAGATTGATACGCTCTTGCTTCTTCATTGAAAAGCTTCAATCCCAATGTCTCTTTTAATCGCTGTAAGATAAGTGCTTCTTCATTCGTGATCATGGAGCTGAAGCGAATCGCTTTTGCGTTTCGAAGTGCGGATACTGCTTTATCAAATAATGCGGTATCTTTTTGTGCTTGCACATCGTAATCGAATCCAAAGCGTCCGGCACCGCAAAGCGTCGCGTATTCAAAATTGTTCGTCACACGATAGATACGCTCTGCATCCCCCGTAGCAATCGACGTATGTTTTACTTCATACGTCAATGAGCAACCTGCCGAACAGTGAGCACATGTTGCAGGAACGGGTGAGAGTTCCCACGAGTTTGCTTTGTACTGAAAATCAGAACTCACCAAGGCACCGACAGGACAAACAGCAATACACTCACCACAGAACGTACAATCGAGTTTCTCACTGTTTTTAGGAATAACCGCCGATTTGTATCCCCCAAATTGCAAGGTGATAGCATCGTCCCCGATAATCTCATTACAGACATGGACACACTTCTCACATAAAATACATAATGACGGATCGTAGTTAATCAATCCCCAATGTTCAATTTTACGAGGCTGTTCTTTGGCCGTAAAGTGTTGAGAGTCAATATTAAATTCTAATGTCTTGTTTTGAAGATCACACGCCCCGGACTTATCGCAAACACCGCATTCTAACGGATGATTGACATCGTACATACGCATAATATTGGTGCGTTCCAGTTGTAAACGCTCTGATTCAAGGGTCACTTCAAGCCCTTGCGTCGGAGGTGTTTGACAGCTCAAGATCAAACCATCAGTGGTATTTACCTCCACCACACACAAACGGCAGGATGCACATGGCATTGTTTTTTCCAAATAACACATGGTTGGAATATAAAACCCCGCCTTTCGTGCTGCTTGAAGAATGGTTTCCCCTTTGGCGGCAGTTACGGGTTGGTTGTTTATTGTAAAATTAATCATCCATCCCCCTTTAATGTGCGACCATCGCGATATAATAACAACGCATACAGCGCTCTGCTTCAGAAATTGCCTGCTCTTGTGTAAAGCCGTATTTCACTTCTTTATTATTATATTTACGCTCATCAACTGTGAGAACTTCACTGTGTTCTCGTGGAAGACCCGGCAGCCAACCGGTTACTTTTTCTTTCTTGTCATAAACTTTGAGCTTACGTAAGTGATCTTCCATAATCTCATCATCAAGCAAGGTGATTTGGCCGTCATTCACATAACGAGACATAACCGATGAAGCACGCTTTGCTTGACCAACAGCATTAACAATCGTCATTGGTCCGTATTCACAGTCACCTGCCGCAAAAATACCTTTGCGTGATGTCATGTAGTCCTTACCGTTTGTTTTGATCGTCCCCCATGAGGTACGTTCAATTTCCCACTCTTCAGGAATCAATTTAAGATCAGCGCTTTGGGATACCGCAGGGATCAGATAATCGCACTCCATTTCAAATGATGCACCCTCTATTTTTTCCAATGTCGGACGTCCTCCATTAGGATCAGGAACCAGTTCAAACATATCAATCAATAACGATTTTAATACGTTATTTTCATCACGCATTTCTGCAACAGCAGAGTGGAAAATAAATTCTACACCCTCTTCTACTGCTTCGTGATACTCTTCATAGGTCGTGTTATTGATAATCGTTTTTTCATCACGGCGATAGATCATCACTACCTTTTTAGCATTCGCACGAATCGAACAGCGCACAACGTCCATAGAGGTAAATCCACCACCGACACACACAACGGTTTTGCCTGTTAAATCAACATAGTCTTTATCCAGCATGTGCTGCTTCTGATCCGCTTCTGGGACCATAATGCCATATTTAACTTCCAAGTTGACTTTATCCAGAAAATCAATCGCACCCCAATATCCTTGGATGTCTGCACGTTCATTTTCACAATACACTTTTTTAGAAATACGGGTTCCGGTTGCTACCAAAATCGCATCGTAATCGGTTTCAAATTGACGCATCATATCTGCACTAACACGTGTGTTAGTTATAAATTTAACCCCTAAATCACGTACCGCTTCAATGTCTTGATTGTATCGATCAATCGGCATACGGTATTCAGGTACACCAACAGCAACTTCACCGCCAAGAACCGGAAGTTCTTCATAAACGTCAACTTCAACGCCATCAAGTGCAAGGTAATAGGCACCTGTTAATCCTGCAGGACCAGAACCGATGACCGCCACTTTTTTACCATTTAACGGTTTTTGCTCAGTTGGATGAAAAAATCCAAACCCATGATCGGTTTCGTAATCGGCGCCCAAACGCTTAAGCTCCATGATTGAAATTGGCTCATCAAGATTGGTACGACGGCACTCTGTCTCACATGGATGAGGACAAACACGCCCACAGGTATGCGCTAATGGCATCGTTTGACGTGTAGCCATTAACGAATCATCAAAACGTAAATCACGAACACCTTCAATATACGCCGGAATATCGACATGTGCAGGACACGCATCCATACATGGAGCCGTAATCTTTGCAATATAGTTGGTATCTTGCATATGATAGTGCTTTGACGCTTTTTGCTCATTGATGCACGCCATAAATTCTGCTTCAAAATGGTGCATCAAATCAAGTAATGGAGTGGGAACAGTTTTCCCAATTTCGCATTTTGACGTTTCCTGCATCGTTTTTGAAACTTCTTTTAGATGTTCCATATCGGATATAGCACCCTCACCGCGAGCAATTTTATCTAACAGATCGTATAAAATACGTCCGCCCCATCGCCCTGGCGCGCAACGCCCGCATGCTTCTGAATAGACTTGATACTGTGCTGCGTATTCCGTAGCAAGACGAACCACATCAACATCGGGATTAAACAGTGCTAGACCATCCCATCCGATAAACGCTTTTGAATGGGCATGCTCATTATAATCTGCAGGCAAATTATACGCAGATACTTCCCACTGCTCTTCGGGTTTGCCGATGTTATTGATCTGCTCCCCGCGCCATGTGGAAAAATAGACTTTGCTCACGACTATTCCTTATGTTTGACCACTATGGTCCAGTCGGCTTCATTAAATTTCAGCGAATTCATTAGCTCATATCCTTTGGCCTTAACCAAATCAGCACTCTGTTGAATTGGTGTAAAATCACCAATTTCGAATAAAAAAATCAACACTTCTTTGGTTGATGTTTCTTCTTGCATAATTTCACCCATGCGGTCGTAAAAAGCACCCTTTAGGTGACGTAAATCATAACGTTTCATAAGTGTCCTTCTAACGGTCTACTTCACCGAAGACGATATTAGTCGTCCCGATGATGGATACTACGTCTGGGATATAATGCCCAGGCAACAAATCTGTCAAAATACCCGTATGCCAGAACGATGGCGCACGTAATTTTAGACGGTATGGGTACGGTCCGCCTTGGCTATTGATGTAATACCCAAGCTCTCCTTTAGGAGATTCCGTCGGAATATACACTTCGCCCACAGGTGGACGCATCCCTTGCGTCACAAGGACAAAGTGCTGCATCAACGCGTAGTTTTGCGTCATAATATCCAGTTTTGGTGCTGAAATGTATTGTGGAGCATGCGCCATCAATTCAGTCGATGTTCCCTCATACATATCTGCAACTTGGTACAAGATTTTTGCGGATTCACGCATCTCTGCCATATATAGCTTATAACGTGCATAGTTGTCACCCTTATCCGAAACAGGGACATTGAACTCTACTTCATCGTACAGTTCATATGGCTCTTCTTTACGAATGTCCCATTCAACACCGGATGCGCGTAGCATGACCCCTGAACAACCCCAGCTTAATGCCATCTCTTTAGAAATAACACCGACATTTTCCATACGCATCAACCAAACACGGTTTTTGTCCAATAGGTCTTCGTAGTCTTTGATATTTTCCGGCAATTTGTCCAAAAATTTACGCAAATCAGCCATGAAATTATCCGGCAAGTCCAATGGAACGCCACCGATACGGATAGCTGCATGTGTCAAACGTGCGCCGCAGTAGTCTTCGACCAAGTCCATCAAATATTCACGCTCACGGAAAGCATACAAAAATACCGTCATCGCACCGATATCCAATGCTGTCGTCGCCAACCAAAAGAGGTGAGACATCAAACGGTTTACTTCCAAAAGAAGCATACGGATGACTTTCGCACGACGTGGAACATCAAGGCCGATCAATTTTTCCACGGCAAGAGCAAAACCGTAATTGTTTGAACTCGATGCAATATAGTCCATACGGTCGGTGGTCGGCATGAACTCATTGTAAATCATATTTTCAGCCATCTTCTCCATACCGCGGTGAAGATATCCGATATCCGGATGAGCTTTAGTGATTTGCTCTTGCTGCATATGAAGCATAAGACGCAGCTGACCGTGTGCCGATGGATGCTGTGGACCGAAGTTCAGGATCATCTCATTATCGACTCGGTCAAAGGTAATGTTTTCAAAAAACGGTCTAAGACGATTGGATTGTTGCATTCACAGCTCCTTAACGGTGACGATCAGAGATCACAACGGATTTCTCTGCGTCAAATTTATCGATCATGAACACACCCTCTTGTTCTTGATAAACAAGTGGTGTATCCGGTTCACCCTGGCTGATGTCTGCACCAAATGGTACTTCGTGACCCAAACGTGAGAAGCGCTTTGTATCATAACGATCAATACGCGCAGGATCACGGTTTTCAGGCCCGATAATTTCTCTGGCTTCTTTGCCAAAAATACGGTCTACTTCATACCATGCCGCAAACTCATCCCCTTGTAATGGATAGGTTTTACGCAATGGGAAACCTTCCCAATCTTCCGGCATCAAAATACGTTTCATGAAGGGATGATTATTAACAACAACCCCGAACATATCGTACATTTCGCGCTCTGACCAATCCGCAGATCGGAAAAGCTTTTCAACACTTTGGATGGCTTCTTTTTCATCAATTTTACATTTGATACGAATGCGCTTACGCTTAGCCATACTCAATATTTGATAGAAAATCTCAAATTTTCCCTCTTGAGCCAACCAGTCAATCGCACTCATTTCTGAAAGTTGTGTGTACTCACGATCATTTTTCAATAATTCAAGAACAGCATAGTTATCATTTGCATTAATAACGACCACCATTTGTTCTACTTGGATATACGCATCCAAAACATCAAATTTTGCTTTAATCGCTTCTAAATCGGCTGCAAATACTGCATCGTCGCTAACTTCCGATTTAGCTACTTGCGGTGCAACCCAAAAGCGGTCCGTGTAATACGACTTTTTTTGTACGTCATCTTTTGGAGTATAGGCTCTCATTACATCAACCTTTTTGGTTTTTGAGCACGAGAGGCAGGCTCTTTACGGATTTTTTGCTGTAGCATCATTACCGCATACTGCAATGTCTCCGGACGAGGGGCACATCCTGGAAGATACAAATCCACAGGGATAACGCGGTCAACCCCTTGCACAGTTGCATAGGTATTAAACATACCTCCTGTATTTGCGCATGAACCCATAGAGATGACCCATTTTGGCTCTGTCATTTGATCATACAAACGTCGAATAAATTCTGCGTGTTTTTTCGTCAATGTTCCTGCTACAACCATAAGCTCAGCTTGACGCGGAGAAGCACGAAAGATCGTACCGAAACGGTCAAAGTCATAACGAGATGCCCCTGAAGCCATCATTTCAATACCGCAACATGCCAAACCGTAGGTTAGCGCCCAAATAGAATTTGAACGACCCCAGTTTACGACTTTATCAATCGTCGTCAAAGCGACGGGAAGACCGCCGTCTTTTAAATAATTTACTTGATGTTGTGCCATTCGAGTGCTCCTTTTTTCCATGCATAAACAAAACCGATTGCTAATAATAAAATAAACATTAGCATCTCAAAAAAACCAAACCAACCTAGCAATTTAAAATCAATTGCCCATGGGAACATAAAGACGATTTCCACATCAAATAGCAAAAACAAAAGTGCAAATAGATAAAACTGTGTCGAAATTCGGTTCGGTTGTCGAGTAACCTCTGGACCACATTCATACGGCGACATTTTCAATTTTTCTGTATCTTTGGCCGCTAATGCGCGGCTTGCTAAGCGTGCCAATACCGTCGTCGCATAAAATGCTCCAAACGTAATAACAAACAGTACAAATACCCCGAAATAAGGATTTGCGACGTTGTAATGTTCCATAGTTCTACCTTTTCATGGTTAATGCAGTGTCAGATTACGAGCACATCTCAGTGTCAGACACTGCTTTTTTTATAAAAACAGTTATTGCACTATAACAAAAAGAGGGTTAAATCATCCCTAACATCGTATGTAATCGCAATGTAGTGTTACTTTTGTAAACACCGCTGTACAGGTGTTTCGTCCTAAATGTAATTTTTAGTAACAACAATTTATTTTATATTGCTATCTAAATCTAATGCGTAGTATTAAGGAGAGATTGAAGTTAATTAAGAGTCGAAAATATCGCTCTTAATTATTTAAAAAGCCCATTGATTTTTCCGTGTCAAAATTGCCTTGGCGTTCTTTTTCTATTTCATTGACAAAATCTTCCAATCGGAAAGTTGACTCTTTACGAGTAGCCACTGTATAAGCTGTATTTTTTACTATAAGATTAATTTGTCCACCAGTTAAAGGATGTTTGGTAAGCAATTCGACATCAAATTCCTCTTCATACGGTGCATTTTTAGGAAGCATCATTTTCCAGAGTTTCAGACGCTGTGCTTTATCTGGTTTTTTAAACTCGATTTTGTAATTAAACCGGCGGGAAAATGCCTGATCAATGTTTTCGAGTAAATTGGTAGTCGCAATCAAAATACCCTGAAACTTTTCAATCTGCTCCAAAAAGATGTTTTGCATCTGATTGTGCATCTGATCTGCCGATGTACCCGATCCTTGAGAGCGTGACGAGAGAAACTGATCTGCTTCATTGAGTAAAAGAATCGGTTCTGTTTTAGTTTGCTTTGTTAAATCCGCATACGTATCAAATATCTTACGAACATTTTTCTCTGACTCTCCGACATACATCGAGAGAATTTTAGAGCAGTCAAAACTCAATACTTGCCGTTTAAGCGATCGTGAAAGGGAATGGGCGGTGAGGGTTTTACCCGTACCCGGAGGACCGTAAAAGATGATCCGTGCATCGATTCCCGCTTTTTTATCCTTGATACCCCATTCGTGTAATTTTGCAACTACTTCACGGTCTAGCTGATGCATGAGATTTTGCAGTGTTTTATCGGTTGCCGGATTAAGTACCACATTTTCCAGCGACGTTGTAGGCTCGATGAGTTCGAATATTTCTTGCTCTTTAATTAGCATATCCAACTTTAACTTACGCGCTTTTTTCTTCTTTTGCGGGTGCATGATTGATTGCAGAACTTCATCGACAATGTAAAACGCTCTCGAAATCCCTCCAAAAGGATTGAGCATCTCTTCATAATCGATGACGTCATCATTTATAAGGCGAGAGCCATCTTCGAGCAATGCGCGGTTTTTAATTCGTTCGTAGTCATCAAAGCTGATCAAATCAATGAGAGTATTCATCTCACGCAAGTTCCCCTCTGTCGAACTGTATTCCTCTTTGAGCAATGCAAGGAAAATTACCTGTTCTTTAGGCTCCAGCTTTTTTTGCTTGAAAAAACGATCCAGTACTACATCCTGAGAGGTTTGTGCAATCCGCTCTTCAATTCGTTTTTCCAACAAATCAAGCTTGCTTTGGATTCGGTTTATCCCTAATGAATGCTCGTTCCCGTTGTTACGGATAATCGACATCTTTTGGTACAGCTCGATACGAAAAAACTGATCTTGCAGATACTCTAAATGATCGGCATACGGCTTGATCTCAGGAAGCGTCATCTCCAAAGATCCCTCTTCGAGCAGCTTCATAAAAATTGTTGTCAATGCAATAGGGGTGTTAAACAATTCCAGCTGGGAGAGTTCGCTCATTTTGATCGGAGTAAAGGAGTGATGGGTAATCCATCCTAGTTCCAAAAGGGTTTTAACTTCCCCGAAATGGCTCAGATACGAATAATCATCAGGACCATAAAGCTCCTGAAGCAATTCAGCTACCACAACATCCTCTTGAGATTGTAAGAACTTACGTGTCAACAATTGGAGGACTTTTCCCTCGTCAACGGTACATTTTAGCTGTGAAAAAATCTCAGATTGCTCAATTGAGGGGTTCTCTAAAAAATCGATCAAATATTTCAATAAAATCCTTAATTATCTTATTTCAAAACTGTAAAGCAGTTCTATTTCTTGTGCCCAGATGGTCTCGTCAATGGTTTCCAATACAAGCGGTATATTATCCATTCTCGGATCATTCATCAAAAATCTAAACGCATCCAATCCAATCTTTCCTTTTCCCAATGAATCATGTCGGTCAACATGGCTCCCAAGATCAGGCTTGGAATCATTGATGTGCATCCCTCGTAAGTATTGAAATCCGATGATACGATCAAATTCTGCCCACGTTGCATCGTAGGTTTCACGCGTACGTATGTCGTATCCTGCCGTAAACATGTGGCATGTGTCAATACAGACCCCAACACGCGACTTATCTTCGATACGCTCTATGATAGCGGCAATATGCTCAAACTTCCACCCCAGATTGCTTCCCTGACCCGCGGTGTTCTCTATCGTAAGGTTAACACCATCGGTCACGTTGATCGCATGGTTCATGCTCGCAGCAATTCGGTCGATGCACTCTTCTTCAGTAATTTGCTTGAGGTGACTCCCCGGATGAAAATTCAACCTATCCAATCCCAACTGCTCACACCGCTGCAACTCATCGATAAAAGCTTCGAGCGATTTTTCCCGTTTCTCCTCTTCGGGATGGCCAAGATTAATTAGATACGAATCGTGCGGCAAAATATGACAGGGCTGGATACCGCTTTTGGCAAGATTGTCTTTAAACAATCCGATCGTCTCATCATCGAGCGGTTTTGCGGCCCACTGTTTTTGATTTTTAGTAAAAAGGGCAAAAGCTTTCGCCCCAATTTTCATCGCATTAAGAGGAGCATTGAATACTCCTCCCGATGCAGATACATGTGCGCCGACAAATTTAGACATAATAATTTCCTACTTTTAATTACGTTATTTTAACACAGCTTACGGATACGCGCTGCCGCATCTTGAAGTACATCTAAGGGTTTAGAATAACAAAAGCGCGCCATACTTTTACCACCATCGTCATGATAAAAGGCACGTCCCGGTACTGCCGCGACTCCTGTTTTTTCCAAAATTGTCA
This sequence comes from Sulfuricurvum sp., assembly GCA_030694265.1. GTDB lineage: Bacteria > Campylobacterota > Campylobacteria > Campylobacterales > Sulfurimonadaceae > Sulfuricurvum. Next base: position 61,231 of record JAUXYP010000020.1, on the reverse strand, counting down.
TCACTTTTTTAAAATCATCATGCCCCTCAATCGAGCTGATATCGGTCATCACATAATATGCACCCATAGGAATACTCGGATTCAATCCTGCATCCCGCAACGCATCACAAAAAAGATCACGCTTCATCTGATGGACAGAGGAGAGCTCACGATAATAATCATCTCCAAGTTTTTCAAGTCCTTCTGCGGCACCCATTTGCAAAGGGGCGGCGGCACACACATAAATCAAATCGTTGAACTGCGCCATCGCTTCAATAACTTCTTTGGGTGCTATAGCATAACCTAAACGCCATCCCGTAATACTGAACACCTTTGAAAATCCAGATAAGGTCACGCAGCGATCTTTTAAACTTTCTATAGAAATTGCAGGAATATGCACTGCCCCCTCATAAAGAAAATGCTCATACATCTCATCAGCGAATACTATTAAATCATTTTCTTGTGCAAAGGCACCGATTTGTTCCAGTTCTTCTTTCGTAAATACTTTTCCACTCGGATTTGCAGGGTTACAAATTACCATCGCATGGGTTTCAGAAGTACAGACAGCTCGAAGTGCATCCATATCCAATTTCCACTGTGGAGCTTCAAGCCGAACAAATTTAGGAACTGCCCCGATAGAAAGTAGCGTTGAACGATGGTAACCGTAATACGGCTCAAACAGTATTACCTCATCACCCGGATTTAGCAAAGCCATACAGGCGGTATAAAAAGCTCCCGTTGCCCCATCACTCACCAATACCTGTTCAGCAGAAATATCCACGTCATAAAAGCGTTTCATTTTCGCAGCAATCGCTTGACGTAATACAGCTAATCCTTCAGTAGGAGTATAAATATTAACCCCATCATCCATTGCTCGCTTTGCCCCATCGATCACTATGCGTGGAACTTCCAAATCACAGACTCCCTGTGCCATATTGATTCCGCCAAGCGCATTGCACGCTTTGGTCATGGAACGGATTTCTGATTGGGCAATGGTTGTGCTTCGATTACTTAGTTTCATTCGTATCCTCTAGTTCGTTTATTTTAATCATCAGCCCATTCAAGCGGTCTTTGAAAAAAATTTCGCCACCTTTACGCCGATACATAATGTCCATGTCATCATTTCGGATAAATTGAAAAAGAGCTCCGCCACAAGTCCCGTCTTTACCCTTTCCACCAAAAATCGGTTCCCCCTGTAAAATCCGACGCATTGTATCTTTTGGATACCCTTCGTACAAATACTCTTTAGTAAATGTCTCTTCGCTCATACACCCTGCACTCACACATACTTTTTCATCAATCGAAATTTTTTCAACCGCTAAGCCTGCAGTGAACAGTTCTACCTCTACGGCATCTCCCTCATAGCGTATGTATCCGGTATCGGAAAATTTGAGTTTAGGCGTTTTTATCGTAATCACTTTAGGACTGCTGATCGAATAATGATTGGCTGTGCATCCTCCAAAAAAGAGGATAAGGGCACTAGCCCATAGGATAGAGAATTTTTGCATGCACCGCGTCCAAATCTTTTAATAGGTCTGCACTCAACGTCACCTTCATGGCCGCCAAACTCGCATCCAATTGTTCAGGCGTCGTCGCACCGATAATAGTCGAAGCCACAAAATCAAACTGCTTGCTCCACGCAATCGCCATCGTGACAGGGTCAAGTCCATGAACAGCAGCGATGCGTAAATATTCCTGTGTCGACGCTAATGTTTTGTCGTTTAAAAATCGTGCTGCCATAAGACGCTGACGCTTATTGCTGGAGTTTACATAATCGCTAAAACGTCCTTGCGTATTAGATGCTTGATTGTATTTTCCACTCAAAATTCCACCACCCAAAGGCGAATACGGCAACAATGAAATCTTTTCTTCACGGCACAGTGCACCAATTTCAGTTAAATCACGGCGGTTCAAAAGTGAAAAGTTATTTTGTATCGATTCAAAACGGGTCAATTTTTCGTATTTGCTGACCATAAGTGATTTCATCGTCCCACGTGCTGTGTCATTAGAAGTGCCTATGTAGCGTACTTTTCCACTTTGCACTAAAGCATCCATCGCCCGCATCGTCTCTTCGATAGGGACAATCGGATCGGGCCAGTGCATCTGATACAAATCGATATAATCCGTCCCAAGCCGTTTAAGCGATCCCTCAATAGCCCGTTCTATATGAAATCGGTCGCATGCCGTAAAACCATGACGAATCGGCGGTACGAACCATCCCGATGCTGCCCCTGCTACTTTAGTTGCCAAAATCACACTGTCACGCGGTTTGGTTTTGAGCCACCGACCTACCATCTCTTCCGTTAATCCACAAAGCTCTGAAGTCGGAGGAACAGGATAAAGCTCAGCCGTGTCAAAAAAATTCACGCCGTAATCATAGGCTTTGTCCATAATTGCAAAGGCGGCTTTTTCATCGCATTGCGAGCCAAATGTCATTGTCCCCATACAAATCGGGGATACCCGCAATCCAGTGCGTCCGATATAGCGATACTCCATGTGAATATCTCCAAATTTTTTGCATATTGTAGCGAATTGCCATATTTTGTCTCTTAGAAATTTAATCACTTTATACTGCCATCATGAAAATACACATTGATCTGGATTGTTTTTTTGTCTCAGCACAACGTACTATCGATCCCGACTTGATAGGCAAAGCAGTTGGCGTGGGCGGAAGAGGAGATCAGTACATTTTTTCCCATGAGAAATCGAATCAGGAATTGTTGCTCAACAACAGCGGCTCTTTTGTCGGGAGCTTTTTTCATCGTTATGCGGGTGACGATTTGAATCAGTTCATCGATGCAGATGGGCGCGTGCGAGGAATTTTAACAACTGCAAGCTATGAAGCACGGGCTTACGGCATCAACACCGGCATGAGTATCCATGAAGCACTGATACGATGTCCGCAGCTCATTATCAAGGGGCCTAATATGCAGCTGTATCATCGTCTCTCTCATGAGCTGCATCAATTTTTACAAGAGCGCATACCACTCATAGAACAAGCAAGCATCGATGAATTTTATGGGGATCTTGAGGGTTGGATTAGCGATGAAGAGGTCCCTGCTTTTATCGATCATCTACGTCATGAAATAAAACGTCACCTAAATCTCCCCGTCTCCATAGGCGCCGCCAACTCCAAGCACATTGCCAAACTTGCCACTGAAAGTGCCAAACCTTTTGGGTGTTATACAGTCGTAGATGACAATGTCTCCTCATTTGTCCACTCTATACCCGTTCAAAAATTTCCCGGTATTGGTTCAGCAATGCAGCGTAAATGTGCCCAATACCATCTCCAAACGCTAGGAGACTTATTACGTGCCAAAAGCCTTATTTTTTCGTGGGGTCCATATGCACAATCACTCTATGATCGTATATCCGGCAATGATTTAGGTGAACTCACTGTATCGGCTCCACGTAAATCAATCGGCATCTCTCGCACCTTTGACCCAATAACTAATCGTGATGAGATACGACGCCGTATTTCGATCCTCTCTCGCCATCTAGCCTACGCCATCACAAAACTCGAAGTCAATCCAACTACTTTTTCCTTGTCACTGCATTACCTGCATCATCCCAAAAGTCATAGCGCGATAAGTGAATCGAGACTTTTTAATGAACAACGTTTTCGCCAACTGTGTCGGGAACTCTTTGCAAAAACGGATTTGCACATCAGCGGTGCCATAACTCATCTAGGAATTAGTGCAGGATCTTTTAGTGTTCACTCACGTAGAACACTTTCTCTGATTGATTATGAGGACGATGCAAAAGCACGCGCTTTTGATCAAAAAAGTCGCACTATCCGTGATAAATATGGGTGTGATGCTTTAAAATGGGGAAGTGAGCTGTGAGGCTGATTCTGAAAATCAGCCAGCTGCTTGCAATGCGCCGTATGCTTCTTGCAAAAGCTTGAATTTTTCGGTGTATTTGTTGATAATTTCAGGACTTTTGGTATTAACGCGATCGGGATGATACCGCTTTGCAAGCTGCCGATACCGTTTTTTAAGATCTTCGAGCTTACTACCCACAGGAAGATCAAAAATAGCGTGGTATCGAATCATTTTATCGATTTCATCGTTACTGTGACCCCATCCTTGATAATTTCCATAGAGCTTACTCATAAACTCATCATCATACTTATAATTGATTTGATAGTGAAGAACTTCACGTCGATTAAGTGCTTTTTCTAAACGTGCTTTAGAGGAAATTGCACTAACATCAATGTATATTTGATTGGAGGTATGGCTGGTTACGAGAGAAGCCAACTGCTGTTTTAGATAGCGCATGATCCATCGATTGGGTGTCAAAAAAGTGAGCTTGACGCGATTAGGACCAAACGCGAACAATTCGACATCGACTTTTTCCGCTTGTCGGTACGGGATTTCGATACGTACCGCAGCACTGCGGCATTTACGCAGAGAACGACGGTAGAAAGGGTTGGCAAGGTCATTCGCTGTTGTGTAGCGATCGCTTAATGTATCGAGAAATTCTTCTTTTTGCTCCGAGGAGCCTTCATTATTCAATACCAATACTCCATTGTCCAAAAAGAGAGTATTGTGAATATGATGATCAAAAAATTCTTCCATCCACGGTTCATCGAGGGTTTTCGATCCCCCTTGAACGAAGATGGCATTGTTGCGTAAAACGACTCTCACGGATACCCCCGCTCGTAGATTATTTACACAATCAAAGCAAAAAGTATTCCGTTTATTTATTGTTCTACTATTTTGCTATAACACTCAGGACGGCGGTCACGTATCAATCCCCAATAATGACGATGTTTACGGTTAAGCTGAACATCAAATTCGCTGTACAAAATCTCTTCCTGATCTCTGGAACCCTCAGCCACTTTTTCTCCCGTATGATCGGTGATAAATGAGCTGCCATAAAATGTCAGTGTACAGCTCTCACCTACTTCCTCACCAATACGATTTGCCGCTATAACAGGGATAATATTCGCCGCACTGTGCCCCACCTGAACCCGTTGCCAATGCGATGCCGAATCAACACCGATTTCAGGCTCACTTCCAATTGCAGTAGGATAAAAAATCATATCCGCCCCCATGAGAGTCAAACAGCGCGCCGTCTCGGGAAACCACTGATCCCAGCAAATACCTACACCGATATTACCATAACGTGTTTCCCATACTTTGAACCCTGTATCCCCAGGTTCAAAATAAAATTTCTCTTCGTATCCAGGACCATCTGGGATATGGGTTTTTCGATAATTTTCCATCACCGATCCATCCGCATCGATCATCACAAGCGAGTTAAAATAACGCTCACCCGCTTTTTCAAAATAGCTCAAAGGCAGAACCACACCCAGCTCTTTAGCCAACGCACTAAAGTGTGCGATCATCGGATGCCCTTGGCGCTCCTGTGCCCATGAGAAATATTTTTGATCCATATCTTTGCAAAAGTAGTACCCCTCAAACAATTCAGGAATTAAAATAATACGTGCACCATTTTGTGCAGCTTGGCGAACCATTATTTCAGCTTTGTGTATATTCGCTTTTTTATCCTCACACATCTGCATTTGAATTGCTGCTACTTTTACCATGCCAAACTCCTGTTATTCTTGATCAAATTATAGCTAACGACTTATAAATTCTTAAAAGGGAACATGATATGCTCATACATAAAGATATATCCAAAAGGGGTTATCATGCAGCTCAATACACAGTACCAAGTTCTTCCTCAGATAAATGAGCAAAATACCAAAAGAGATAAAACTCTGGAAATCAGTCTTGCTGAAGCGCAGTTGGAGATGGGGGATAGCTCTTCACGAAGCATTACTTCTAATATACAAAATGACATCAGCACTGTTTCTCAAGAGTACATGAATAACAATGACAACATAGCGATGATGCAAATTGCAGACAGCGCACTTGCAAAGCTCGCCGATCAAAGCCAAAAATTAAATGGTCTTAGCGTACGAAACAATAGCGCCGACCAGCAAGCACTGCAAAATGAATTTCAGCGCACCCAAGCGTCCATGCAAAACATTGTGAATGCAACATCATTCAATGAAAAGCCTCTACTAAACAGCAGTATCTCTCCAGCAAATCTTACTCTTGATAATCAAGAAGGGATTGCTTCTTACATGAAAGCCCTTTCATCTGCTCAAAGCGATGTTACTACTTCTGTAAATAACTTTATCAACCACGCCAATACATTATTAGAACAAATCACACAAACCTCTGCTGCAAAGAGCCAAATCGCTGATACCGATATGGCAAAAACGGTCAGTGATTTCCAAGATAGTAATAGGGCACTTGATGCATCTGTGTTGGCATCTGCGCATCAAACGCAATACTTACGCGAATCTATTGGTCGTTTATTGGGGTGAGTTGGGTCAATAAAGATCGAATTACATTCGATCTTTAGCCTCAATTCCTAGAAGAGAAAAACCTGTTTTTAAAGAAAGAGCAACAACCAGAAGAAGTTTTAAAAGCTTCGCTTCGTCTTCGTTCCCAATAATTTTTGTATCGTAGTAGAATTTATGCAGCTTTGCCGCCAATGCTTTGAGATAATCAGGGAGTTTTTGCGCTTGACGTGATTCAAAGGCATCGTCGATAATTTCAGGCAACAATAACGCTTCAAATAACAATCCATCCGCATCAGCGCTTAAGCCATGCAGTTTAGCTGCCATGATAGTCTCCATATCCATTTCACTTTTTGCAATAAGAGTTTGAATACGCGCATGTGCATATTGGACGTAATAGACAGGATTTGAGCTGTCTTGACGTTTGAGCTCTTCAATGTCAAATTCGAGTGCCGTATCACATTTTTTGGATGCAAACATAAAACGAAGGGCATCTGAACCGATCTCTTCGACTACATCACTCATCAGAATAACGGTTCCAGCACGTTTTGACATCTTGAATGGCTCACCATCTTTGAGCAAACTAACCATTTGTGAGAGTAATACTTCGAGTTTATCAGGATTGTAACCTAAAAAACTCACCGCCGCATTGACCCTAGCAATGTAACCGTGATGATCTGCACCCCAGATATTGATATAGTGATCAAACCCGCGTTCAAACTTCTGATTGTGATAGATAATGTCCCCTGCAAGATACGTCGGCCGGCCGTCTTCACGTACGACAACACGATCATGATCATCTCCAAACTGTGAAGACTTAATCAATGTTTTACCCTCACTTAGATAAACACTATCCCCCATTTTGGCCATTACACGATCCCACTCATCGTACAGAGAAGCTTCACCGACAAAAGTATCGAAATGGACTTGAACGCTGGCCAAATCGTCCACGATGAGTGCTAAAATTTTGTCTTTCGCCCAAAGCGCTAACTCTTTTTGGCGACTTTCATCACGTAACGCATCCGCACCGAATTCATTTACAACTTCTTTTGCTAAATCACTCAGATATTCGCCACGGTAATATTTTTCAGGCCATTGGACACTCTCGCCCAATAAAGAGCTACGCCCTTCAAGCTGTAATGAGACCCCAAGCAAATCAATCTGATTTCCCGCATCATTAACATAATATTCTGCCGTGATATCGTATCCCAAATGACGGCCAAGGCGCAGCATCGTATCACCATAAACTGCCCCCCGCGCATGCCCGATGTGTAGCGGACCGGTTGGATTAGCGCTGACAAATTCCAAGAGAATAGATCCCTTCTTGTCACCGCTTCCAAACTGATCCCCATGCGATAATGCCCACGAAGCATACTCATCCAAAAAAGTTTCAGAGAGACGAAAGTTAATGTACCCCTGAACCGATTCAACTGCTGTAAAAATAGCGTCCTCACCGAATGAAGAGGCGATTTCTTGGGCGATGGTCATAGGAGATTGTCTAAGTTCTTTTGCTAGGGAAAAAGCGATAGGAGTGGCGAAGTGGCCAAAAGAACGATCTCTTGGCTTTTCGAGGATAACGTCATAGTTTAACTTGTCGCGTAAAAACGCAGCTACTCTTTGCTTCAAGACTTACGCTTGCTTGGTAGTTTCTTGTGGGGCCTCTACGTCTACCGTAGTCACATTTTCTACTTGCTTTGGAGGTTCAGGAGTTACATTGGCCGTAGGCGGTGGCGCTGTATCCTCGTCTTTCATCTCTTTTTTGAATCCACGGATTCCTTGACCGATACTTTTAGCAAGATCGGGGATTTTCTTCGCACCGAAAAGCAACACAACTATTCCGAAAATTAACAGTAATTCTGATCCACTAGGCATTGCCATATTCAGACATCCTTCTCTAAGAAATTTAATGGGATAGTATAACGGCTCATTGCTGTAATCGTCCTTATAAATAGACTAGCATTGTGCTTCCCACATTTGGATAAATTCATTGATATGCAAGGTTGGAATTTTCATCCGCGCCGCTTTCGCAATCGACACCAAAATCTCCGCTGCTCGATCTAAGTCATCATTCACAATTAAATAATCGTACTCACTGATGCGCTGAACTTCACGCTTGGCCATTTCTAAACGATTCGCGATGACCTCAGCACTGTCAGTTGAGCGGCTCGTCAGCCTCTCTTTCAATTCTTTTAGCGTAGGTGTCGTGATAAATACTGAAGTTGTAATATCTCCCAGTCTACTTTGTACCGCATCATTTCCTTGCACATCGATGTCAAATATAACAAGCTTCCCCTCTTTGAGTGCTTTTTTGACTGGTCCCAATGAAGTGCCATAATGATTTCCATGAACAACGGCATATTCCAAGAACATCTCCGCTTCGATATCTTCTTGAAAGACCTCTTCACTTACAAAATGGTAGTGCACTCCGTCTATTTCACCCTCACGCATGGGACGTGTAGTTGTAGAAATAGAAAAATAAGTTGGTCCAATATCTTCTATTATCTTATTAATCAAAGAGCTTTTTCCAGCACCGCTAGGGCCAGATAAAACTAAGACGGCACCACTTTGTCGATTCACTTCTCATTCCCGAAATTGATATTGATATTAATGCTAAGGCCCTTAAGCGTTTTTGCGACATCTTCGTTTGAAAGTGCTTTTAGAAGTGCTTGAAGAGCATCCATTCCTTCAGCCGGAGTCCCGTGATGTTCTTCTATGGATTTACCCATTATCTCTGTATCAATGTCAATAGTTTCAAGCTCATCATCTAGCTCAATCATTGAGGACTTTTCAAGCGTCTCACGAACTACTTCAGACTCTTCTTCGACTTCTTCGCCGATTGCAAGCTTTATATCTCGTTCACTTAGGCTATCAAGATCACCAAGACCCTCAAAATCTCCTATTTCTCCCATCTCAACTTCATCTAATCCTTGCTCTAAATCTTCAATGCCAAGCTCTTCAACTGCTTCTTGGATCTGTTGTTCAAGTTCACCCAATTCATCATCACTTAATGCGCCCTCTACTAACTCCAAAGAAGACAACGCTTCATCATCATCCATTGTGCCTAAATCATCCAATAAAAGCGCATCCAAATCATCTAATGCTTCATCAACTGTTGACTCGGCTTCTTCCTCGTCATCCAGTCCAGCTAAATCGTCAAACTCTTCATCAAAAGCCAGTAAATCATCCAAAGAGCCCAATACGTCTTCGTCATTAAGACTCTCTTCGATCCCCTTTTCAGGTTCCTCTTCATGAGCTATGAGTTCATCACCAAAATCAAATTCTTCCATTGCATCTTCCAGCTCATTTTCTGTGCTTCCAATCGAGCTCTCACTTTCAAGAGCCTGTAAAATATCATCGTCTAACGATTCAAGAAGATCATCATTGCTCATACTGTCATTGGAATTCGCCATCTCGTCATCTTCCATTAAGCCATCCAACGATAATTCATCGTCCATATCAAAATTATCCGTATCATCCAGGAGATCTTGCAGCTCTTGAACTTCTTCGTGATCGAGTACATTTGTTTTAACTGCTACTTCGCTATCGTCGATATCAAAATCATCTAAATCTAGGTCTTCGTCTAAATTGGTGATATCAAAACCTTCATCTTCTGCTGAGGCTTTTTCAATCGCGTCATCCAGTACAATAGCTTTTTCTGCACTGACTTCTGGTGTCGATGATGAAAGATCTTTAGCGATTTGGGAAAATAAATCAACCAAATCCGTTGGTAAAAAAGGCTTATTAATAACTTTGTCAAATCCATGAGGAGTAGCATTTCCACGCGTAGCCATCAATAGAGAAGTCCGATATTTAATTTTTCCTTTCAAAGCAGTCATCGATTCATCACTGTAATGAGCATCATCAACTATGAGCAAGTCATATGAGTCACCCTCAACTTCATCCACAGACCAAATAACACTCAAGTCATCTTTTGTTTTTTGCGCACTTAACGCTACTAGTTTGCGTACAACCGGATTATCATTTAACAACAAAATTTTCATTATACGCCAAACCTCTCTTCTTTTACTATTGCATCATTGTGCACTACATGATATGATTGTAACTAAAAATAAATAAAATGATAAAACTAATAGCCCTACTTTTTACAATTAGCATTACGAATGCTAACATTTTCCCATTTTTACTCCCGGATGAAGGGAGCCTTTTTAATCATCATCTTCAAACTCACCTCAAAAATAGTCAAAAAGAGATTGTTATTGTCACACCTTCAATGAATTATCCCTCCTTAAGCAAAAGCATACTTCGCTCTATTTCTCACGGAACACATCTAACTCTTGTTGTCTCTAAGCCATCAGGAAGTCCTCTGAGCTTTATCGCCTATGAAAGAGTAACTCTTTTCAGCTATACACCACGCGCCCTTGCTGACACTCTTATTCTCATCGACAATATCCATGTTTGTCATCTATCGGGATCACTTAATGAAAAAAGTTTGAGCAATAACGTTTCAAACGTATGGTGCAGTGATGAACCTTCACTTATTCTTGCAACACAAAAACAGATCACGACATTAATAAAGCGCTCGAAACCTTACTTACAGTAACTTTTCCAAAAAATTATAGGCACTTTGCATCTGCGAAGCGACAATCATCATCGTAGCTGTTAGGGTTGCCATTAGTACTATAAATGCGACCCCGATTTTAATAGGCATACCAATAACCAGCAAATTAAACTGAGGCATAGTTTTCATCAACATACCAAAAATGACATCTGCTAACATAGATAGCGCGGTTATAGGAAATGCGATCATAAATCCAACTACAAACATATTCATCATTCCGTGCATGATGTATCGAAACAACTCAGGTGTGACCATAAATCCACCCAAAGGAACAGTAGCAATCGACTCTGAAGCAAACAGTATAATCCAATGATGGAAGTCAGCGGCCAATAAAATCATCAATGCCACAAGTGATAAAAATTGGTTTACAATCGGCATCGAAACACCCGACTGCGGATCAATAGCAGACGCCAAAGAAAAACCCATCATAAAGGATATTTGCCCACCTGCAAACGTAATCACATGATACGCCAACTGAAGAATAACTCCCACAGTAAGGCCAAACAACATCTCCCCCAAAATAGCAACCGTCATCGTCAATGAATCTAATGGTATTTGCAACGGAGGTAGAGAATCAAAAAAAATAACCGTGAAAAAAAATGCCATTGCAGCTTTTAGTGACATGGGGATATTTGCATGAGAAAAAATAGGAACTGCCATAAACAAAGAGCTAAATCGTACAAAAAGTAAAATAAAAGCAGCTGTTCGACCCTCGCTAAACAGTTCCGCCCATTCCATATTATTGAATCTTAGTTAAAACACCATCGTGCATACGATAGATATGATTACATTGAGAAGCTAATGATTCATCATGCGTTACCAAAATCATACCGGCATTGTGTTCTTTGAGATAATCAAAGAAAATAGTCATTACTTCTTGAGCGGTTGCATGATCCAGATTTCCTGTTGGTTCATCTGCAAAAATAAGTCGCGGCTTTTTAGATAAAACTCGTGCTATCGACACCCGTTGTTGCTGCCCACCGGAGAGTTCAGTCACTTTTTGATGACATACTTTATCGATTCCTAAAGACTCCAGCAGCTTATTGTCAATAGTCTGATTCGCCATCAATGCGGCTACCTCCAGATTTTCATAGCCGCTGAAACCCTTAAAAAGATAATGGCTTTGATAGATAAGTCCTAAATCATGGCGACGCAAATGAACTAATTCTTTCTCATTTAATTGATAAATATCCCGTCCAAAAAGTTCAACACTGCCTTTATTGGGTATCAGCATAGAAGACAGAATATGCATCAACGTCGATTTTCCACTCCCGCTGACACCAATAATAGCCATCGATTCTTGAGAATTAAGGTCCAAAGAGATATCTTCAAAGAGTGGATATTCAAAGGCATGTGATAAAGAGGTTGCTTTTAAAAGATTCATAAGGAGATTATAGAGAAAAAGAGGTTAAAAAGAGGGGCTAAAAAAGCGAAAAATCGCTTTTTTAGAGTTACGCCATTTGTGCAGCTACTTCTGCAGCAAAGTCATTGACTTGTTTTTCAATACCTTCACCGACTTCGTATTTGACAAATTCAACGATTTGAGCGGTTCCACCATGAGCTGCAGCTTCTTTTTCAAGAGCTTGAGCAACAGTCAATGAATCATCCATAACAAAGTTTTGATCCAAAAGGGCCAATTCTTTGTCCAAAGTTGTATTGTCTGCTACGAAACGAGCCAATTGACCAGGGATGATGTTTGCCCAAATTTTTTCAGGCTTTCCATCCGCTAATAATTTAGCTTTGATCGCTTCTTCGGCAGCTGCCATAACTTCAGGAGTTAATTGCATCATAGAGATATACTGAGGAACGTTCTTAAGAGGTTTCTTCAAACGTGCAAATTCTTCATTCTCAGTTTTGATAGCTTCAATGCGTCCGATAGTCTCTTCTTCAACAAATTTAGCATCAAAATCTTTATAACTCATCGTAGTAGGTTTCATCGCAGCTGCGTGCATCGCTATGTTTTTTACAAACGGCGCCATTGCATCAGCAGTTTTTTGAGAATCACATGTGATTGCTACCAAAACACCTACACGGCCATTTGAGTGAACGTAACCGTTTACACAACCGTGCTCGCCAGCATTAAGGGTAACAAAACGACGAGTGACAATTTTCTCACCGATACGCGCTACTTGTGAAGTAAAGTACTCAGAAAAAGTGCCTGTTTCGTAAGCTGATTCATTCAACTCTTCTACAGTGCTAACACCTGTCGTAAATACATGCGCTGCTGTATTTCCAACAAGAGCCATAAATCCATCATTTTTTGCTACGAAATCAGTTTCAGAATTGATCTCTACCAATGAAGCTGATGCAAAAGTTTCAGAAACTTTAAGACCCAAAAGTCCCTCAGCTGCTACACGATCCGCTTTTTTAGCAGTTTGTGACATACCGCGATCACGTAAAAACTCTTTCGCTTTTTCCATGTCGCCATCACACTCAGTGAGTGCTTTTTTACAATCCATCATAGGGGCATCAGTTGCCGCTCTGAGGTCTTTTACCATAGCTGCTGTTACATCTGCCATGATTACGCTTCCTCTGCTACTTCTTCAGATGCCGCTTCAAAAACTTCTTCTGCAGATGCTTCTTCTACTGCCGCATCATCGCTTCCGCTGTTGCGAAGTGCTTTACCTTCGTTGATCGCTTCTGCCATTTCTTTACAGAAAAGTTGAATTGAACGGATCGCATCATCATTTCCAGGAATTGGAATGTCAATAACGTCCGGATCACAGTTAGTGTCAAGAGGTGCAACGATACGGATACCAAGATTACGAGCTTCTTGAACCGCGATGTGCTCTTTAACTGCATCAACAACGAACATCATGTCAGGTAAAGTTTTCATTTGACGAATACCACCAAGATAAGCGATTAGCTTCTCTTTTTGACGATTCATCATCAATGCTTCTTTTTTTGTTAAAAGACCCATTTGACCATTTGCTTGCATCTCTTCAATGATGTCAAGTTTACGGATTGATTTTTGGATTGTTGGGAAGTTTGTCAACATTCCACCCAACCAGCGATTGTCAACGTATGGCATACCACAAGCGATTGCCGCATCACGAACCGCAACACGTGCTTGCTTTTTAGTTCCTACGAAAAGAACCGTTTGACCCTCAGCAGCTGCATCAAGAACTTGCTGATATGCAGCACGGAAAAAACGCAATGTTTTTTGTAAATCAATAATATAGATGTTCTTACGAACACCAAAAATGTATTTCTTCATTTTTGGATTCCAACGACGTGTTTGGTGACCGAAGTGAACACCGCACTCCAATAAATCTTTCATAGTTACCATGAAAAGACTCCTTTTAAAAAAAATATTTTGTTCTTCGTTTACTTGGGCGATTCTTGAAACAGAGCCGATGATGCACCGGATGCACGAGAACAAATTTAGATTCGCTTGCGAATTTTTTCACGCGACTTTTAAATAAGTGGAGAGAAAATCGGTCGAATTATACTCAAGGAAGTCTTTAATTTGTCTTTTGTATCAAAATAGCCATACAATTATGATAAATTCATCATTTTTTGTTATTTTTAAACTATTTTTATATTATCTTTGCTAATATCATTAGCGACAATAGTAAGCTTATTACATAAATATTGAAAATTTTAAGGAGTTAGAATGAAGCACCGATTTTTAGGTTCCGTTGTCGCAGCGGCTCTTATGTCAACCACGGTTATGGCCGAAGGTACAATGTTACAGCGGTTTGAAGCTATGGAAAAAGAGATGAACGCTCTCAAAGCTGAACTAGCAAGTATGAAAGCCGAAAAAACAGCACCGGTGGCTGCGAAAAAAGTAGTCGTTGAAGATGATGATGAAAAACCAGTAAAAGCAACTGCTGGAAAAGTTAAAGTCGCTGTGGAAAAAGATGATGAGGAAAAAAGTGTTCCTGAACAGCTTGAGGAAATTCACGATCAACTAAGCACTCTCAACAAAAGAACGAATGGGAACGCCATCAAATGGGATGTTGATTTCCGTACAAGTGTTGATAATATTCAATATAAAATGGCGGATGGAAGCAAACAAACCAATGATGCTCTTTTTAGCAATCGCTTGTGGCTAGGGATGAACTATGCTGCTACAAAGCATCTTAGCTTCACAGGTCAGCTCGCCTATAACAAAATTTTTGGCCAACGGGCAGTTACAACTGCACCTTCTACAACAGATGGATTTGATTGGGTTAGCGGAGAAAGTGCTTATGATGATACTCTCCGTGTTAGATCAGCTTATTTCTTTTACCAAGATGATGAGTTTTTAGGAACGGATATCCCATGGACGATCAGTGTTGGTCGCCGTCCATCTACTGTAGGGCATCTGATTAATCTACGTGAGAATGATCAAGCATCATCACCATTGGCACATACCGTTAATGTTGAATTTGACGGTGCCAGTGCAAAATTCGGGATGGAAGAAGTTACTGGATTAGCCGGATCATATTTCAAACTCTGTGCCGGTCGAGGAATGAGTGAAGCGGAACCACGATTTAACACAGGAACTCCTTATGCAGGCGATGGCTCTGCTAAAACAAATAATATTGATATGGTCGGAATCATAATTGTGCCTTATGACGATAAACAATTCTCAGCCGGAATGCAGTACACCTATGCAAACAATTTAATTGATAATAATCAGACAAATCCTGTAGGCGCCGTAATGGAAACCGTTGGCGGACTACATACGGCAACTGCCTTTGCAATGGTAAATGGTATAGGTGATGGCTGGAGTGACTTTTTGGACGACTCATTAATCTTTGTAAGCGGTGCGATGTCTAAAACAGACCCCTACCATGGAACAGGAAAACAAGGGATGTTAGGTTCCCTTGATAGTAAAACCGGTTACAGCTACTGGATCGGAACCCAATTCCCATCTCTTATCAGTGACGAAGGACGATGGGGCGCTGAATTTAACCACGGTTCGAATTACTGGCGTCCAATTACGTATGGCGAAGATACGCTAATCGGCTCTAAAATTGCAACACGCGGTAATGCGTATGAGCTTTATTTCACAGAACCATTGGTTGATGATATTTTGACCTTCCAGCTTCGCTACACATACATCGACTACGATTACAGCGGAAGTAATGGATTCTTTGGAAGTACTTCAGGTACACCAATGAGCATGGATGAAGCCAGAGCTAATGGTGTAGGTGCAAATGTTGTCGATCACGCGCAAGACATCCGCGCTTATATTCGTTATAAATTTTAATCTATCTGCTTTTCCCTTCGCCCTGAGCTTGTCGAAGGGTGAACGGCTTTGTATTATCCCTGCAATTTCTCTAACTCTTCTTTTACCTTAGCCACATGATCTTTTACTTTGACATTTGTCCATACCGCTTTCACAATCCCTTTTGGATTTATGATGTATGTTGAACGGACAATTCCCATGTACTCTTTACCATAATTCTTTTTCATAGCCCATACGCCATACGCTTGCATCATTTGCGTTGTCGGATCACTGAGCAATGTAATTCCTAGATTTTGTTTCTCAATGAAGTTACGATGCGCTTTTGTACTGTCTGCACTCACCCCTAATATAATCGCTCCCATATCATCATACACATCCTGTTCGGCTGTAAACTCACACGCTTCTGTCGTACATCCCGGGGTTGAATCTTTGGGATAAAAATACAACACAATCCATTTCCCGCGCAAATCGCGCAAACAAATCTCCACATCATCCTGATTACTCAAACAAAAATCGGGAGCTATACTTTCTAGTTCTAACATTATTAATACCTTTTTATAAAATTACGATTGACTTGATTTCCGTCATTTCCTCAATAGCAAAACGAGGCCCCTCACGGCCTACGCCGCTAAGTTTAACACCGCCATAAGGCTGAATATCAAAACGAAGTGTCGGCATATCGTTGATCACTATACCGCCGGCATCCAGTTCTTCAATGGCCTGATTTGCATGTGTCAAGTTATTGGTAAAGATCGAAAACTGCAATCCATACGGTGAGTTATTCATTTTTTCAATCGCTTCATCTAAGGTATCCACTTTGACCAAACTGACGATTGGAGCAAATACCTCTTCGCACACAATTTTCATTGATTCTGTCACATCCGCCATCACGCATGGATAAAACAATCGTCCCTCACTGCGCGGAGGTGTTAAAGCGCGAGCGCCTTCATCAATAGCACTTTGTACCCAGTTCATTGCTCTGCTAACCGCATCATCATCAATAAGCGGTCCTAAAAAAGTCGCCTCATCGTAAGGAGATCCAACGATTAACTTTGCCGTTTCCCCTGCCATTTTTGCTGCAAATTCATTGTAGATTTCAGCATTTACATAAATACGCTGAAGCGAGATACACACTTGTCCAGAATTTGCAAAAGCACCAATTGCGCAACGCTGCGCCGCATACTCGAGATCAGCTGATGTATCTATATAGGTTGCCGCATTTCCCCCAAGCTCTAAACTCACTTTTTTGATACCGGCACTTTTCGTGATAATTGCACCAACCGGAACCGAACCGGTAAAACTGATCACTCTGGGAATATCACTGCTAACAAGAGCACTTCCTACCTCAGCATCTCCATATACGACACTTAACGCATCAGTAATGGCATATGGGCTTTCAATAAAGAGTTTTGCAAGCTTATACGCGCAAAGAGGTGCTTCAGGTGTTGGCTTTAACACGACGGCATTTCCGGCAACCAACGCAGGAGCCAATTTATGCGCAACAAGGTTGAGAGGGAAATTAAAAGGGGTTATTGCAACAACAACTCCACATGGTTCACGGCGCCAAAAGGAGAGGGCCTTGCGTCCGCTTGGCATGGCATCGGTATTGATCGTCTCCCCATGCATTGTTCGCATCGTTTCCGCTGAAAGAGTAATGGTCTCTATGCAGCGATCCACTTCGATCCGCGCATAAGTGAGTGGTTTTCCTACTTCATCGCACAATACTTTTGCAAATTCTTCCCGCTGAACTTTTAGCTTGGAGGCTACATCAAGCAACCATGCGCATCGTTGATGTAATGGAATTTTTTTGGCAATTTTTGCTGCATTTTGAGCGATAACAAGGGCTTGTTGCGCATCACTTGCATTGCAAATACTCGCACGGGATGCAATCCTTCCATCATACGGGCTTAAACGCTGTGAATATTTTTCCGTTTTAACTTCAAGCGATCCCATCCATACATGCGCATCCATAAGCCAACCTCTAAAGTAAATTATGTTTCAATTATACAAATCATCACCTAAAAAGAGGTAGAATGCTTTTAAATTATTAGTAGGATACCCACATGAATTTAACAATTACCGAAGGTACATTGGGCGAACGTCCTCCAGTTACGAAACCTCATCCGGGGTTTTTATTTGAAGTTGGCGAGGAGCGGATGCGTAAACTTGTCAATGACCACTATGAGATGATCCGTACCAGCGATATCTCGTTTTTATTTCCAATCAATGACGAAGAAGATTTTGAAGCAGCAAAAAAACATGCCGCCGATTTCTTAATCCAGATTTGCGGTGGGCCTGCGTATTTCAATCAATCTCGCGGTGAACCTAGAATGGTAGGTCGGCATGCACCGTTTCGCATAGATGCAGTAGCCCGACGCCGTTGGTTGGAGTTTTATGCAGTGCTTCTTCCGGCTCTAGTAGAAGAAGGAATCAATCCCGAATATATTCAATCTTTTTGGAATTACTTGGATGTTTTCTCTTTATGGATGGTTAACACGCCCACTTTCTAAACCTTCTTTAATATCCCTACTATGTAGGGAGTCAATATCTCCTTAATCAATGTTAAATACCATCTGCGCTAGAATTGTTTACTTTAATATTATTTTCTATGGAGAAGCCCCCTATGAATGAAGCCAAATTTATTTGGATGAACGGAAAATTAGTCCCTTGGAATGACGCAAAGATTCACGTCCTATCTCACACCCTTCACTATGGAAACGGTGCAATCGAAGGAACAAAAGCTTATAAAACGGCAAAAGGTTATGCTATTTTTCGTCTTAATGATCATACCAAAAGACTGATCGAATCGGCTAAAATGACACTTATTACCGTTCCGTATACGGTTGAAGAACTCAACAAAGCGCAAATAGAACTGCTACGTGCTAATGATTTTACAGGTGAAAACGTTTATCTCCGCCCTATTGTTTATTTAGGCTATGGGGTTATGGGTGTTTACCATAAAGAAGCCCCCGTTGAAGTTTCCGTTGCTGCATGGGAATGGGGTGCATACTTGGGTGAAGAGGGGATGAAACGCGGTATTCGTCTCAAAATTTCTTCGTTCAGCCGTCCAAATAACAAATCGAATATGGGTAAAGCGAAAGCCGTTGGCAATTATCTCAACTCACAAATGGCGAAATTTGAAGCGGTTGAAGCAGGCTATGACGAAGCGCTTTTATTGGATGATGAAGGCTATGTTGCTGAAGCTAGCGGAGCCTCTTTTTTCATGATCAAAGACGGTGAACTAATCACTCCGCCAAATGACAATTCACTCGCCTCTATCACCCAAAAAACCGTTATTGAAATGGCCACAAACATGGGGATGAAAGTCATACGTCGTCGCATCAGCCGCGAAGAGATTTACACCGCAGATGAAGCTTTCCTAACAGGTACTGCTGCTGAAATCACACCTGTTCGCGATGTTGATGCCCGTATCTTGGGGGCTGGCGGACGCGGCCCTGTGACTGAAAAAATACAAAGTGCCTATTTTGATATCGTATACGGACGTAATCCCCACTACGATCACTATTTAACCTACATCAACTAAAGGTACCCTATGGCAAGTGATATGAACGACTATTTTCAAAAGAAAAAAAATGAGAATCAAAAAAAGAGTGACTCTCAGGGACCAAAAATGCCGAAATTTGATTTCAACATGAACAGCCAGAAGGCCGGAACATTTTGGCTCATCGGAGGAATCGTTTTATTGCTCATTTTAGCAAAACCATTCGTTATTATCACCGAAGGTGAACGTGGAATTCTCTCTACCAATGGGAAATACGAAGAGCGTGCCCTCATGCCCGGTTTGCATTTTTTGGTTCCAGGATTTCAAAAAATTTATTTAGTAGATACAAAAGTTCGAATTATCAATTACGCGGATAAAGTTGATCGTGCCTCTACCACAGGCGACGGTATCTTGCTCAAGCCTGCCATCACCGTTCTAGATAAACGTGGATTACCCGTATCGATCGATATGACAGTCCAGTATCGTCTAAATGCTGAGCTGGCGGCTCAAACAATTTCCAATTGGGGTTTTAGCTGGGAAGATAAGATTATTGACCCTGTTGCGCGTGATGTTGTTCGTAATGTAATTGGTCAGTACGATGCCGAAACATTACCTATTATGCGCAATGCTATCGCTTTAAAAATAGAAGCAGGCATTCGCAGCAATATCAATCGTCAAAAAAATGGTCCTGCCAATCTTGAGTCGATCCAATTACGTGAAATCGGTCTTCCACAAAAAGTAAAAGATCAAATCGAGCGTGTACAAGTCGCAAAGCAAGAAGTTGAAAAAGCACAACAAGACGTTGAGCGTGCGAAACAAGAAGCATTTAAAAAAGAGACCGAAGCACAAGGGACAGCAAATGCCCTGACTATTGAAGCCCAGGCTCAGGCAAAAGCGAATCATCTCGTAGGAGCATCACTAAGTCCTGGATTGCTCAAACTAGAGCAAATCAAAGTACAGGGTAAATTTAACGAAGCACTCAAAGAAAACAAAGACGCAAAGATTTTTCTCACCCCTGGAGGATCAACACCTAATATCTGGCTCGATACCAAGAGCGGTGACAGTCAAAAAATAAGTTCAATGGGTAAATAATCCATGAATCCAACTCAAATCGACTGGGCAAAGTCCGAGCTTCTCCCTGTCATCGTCCAAGACTCAACTACCCTTGAAGTGCTCATGATGGCGTACATGAACCGTGAAGCGCTAGAGCTTTCCCTCTCTACGCACATTGCCCATTATTTCTCACGCTCTAAGCAACGGCTATGGAAAAAGGGAGAGAGTAGCGGTCATCTCCAGCACATAGAGCGCTTTTTACTCGATTGCGATAACGATACCCTGCTCATCATGGTACGCCAAGAAGGGGTAGCATGTCACACGGGACGTAAATCGTGCTTTTTTACTGACATCGAATCGGGGGAAACCATCAGTATTCCTCAAATCGACACGGTCAGCACCTATGGAATTATTGATGAGCTGTATCATACGATCCTTTCACGCAAAAATGCCGACCCTGATACCTCGTGGACAGCGAAGCTTTTGAGCAAAGGGGATAATGCCATTTTGAAAAAAGTGGTTGAAGAAGCAGGTGAATTTTCATTTGCGGTTAAAGACAACGACGAAGATGAAATAATTTATGAATGTGCCGATTTAGTCTACCATGTCCTCGTTGCATTGGGACACAAAAATATTTCTCCTGATCGCATTAAACAAGAGCTCGTTCGCCGATTCGGTATGAGCGGTATTGCGGAGAAGAACGCTAGGACAAAATGAAAACACAAATCATCGACTTTTTGCATACGTTAAATCTTTATGATTATCTCCTATTTGGAGGAATCATATTTTTCTTCTTATTCTTGCTTGTATTATCAATACTTTTACGACATAAGCAAACTCTTGCACTCATTCTTGTTGTATTGGCTCTTATCACTTTGTTAATTGCACCTGTAGGCGGCTATATAGCGTTGCATGCACTTATGTATAAACATTCTATTAATCTCACAACCGTCAAAGATCTTGAATTTACCAAAGCACTGTTGATCAAAGGGGATATTAGCAATACCTCCAAAGAAACATTCAAAGAATGTACCTTGCATGTAGGTGTGTCCAAGATTTCTCCCATAAAACCTCTTAACAAGCTCTACCGCTATTTCCCATTTCGCCGACAAACTATTATTATCAACGGACCTATCGCACCTCAAGGCTCCGAAACATTCAAAATTCTTATTCAACCTTTTCATTACACCAAACGCCACAGCGTTACGGTCTTAGGACAATGCAGATGAGTACTTCTTTTACAATTTGGCACTACTTAGATTTTATACTCATCTCTGCTATCCTAACTTTGGCAATCATATATACCCTTAAGCAAAAAGATATCTCACAAAAAGGGTCTTTTATTGCTACGTACAGCGTTATTGCATTATTGCTTCTTATTTTTACCATTATAGGTATAAATGGATATACAAAACAGGTCCTTTTGGTGAATGTAAAGAATCACCGTTTTCTCTCAACAGAATCTATCATTTACACTGGTACTGTGCGTAATGCCGGTAATTATGATGTTGGTCAAGTCGAGATTGAAATTGAAATCTTTGATAAAGGATTAAAAAAGCAGGGCCGCGCATCGTATGAATCGACCGCATTTAATGACTTTTATAACGATGCAGATATACGTAAACTGTTTGGATACAAAAACAGTGAAATAAAACCAACCTCTTATACTATTCGTAAAACAGTGGCAAAGGAATTAAAAGCGAGGGAAGGGAAACAGTTTGCGGTATCCATAAACTACCCCCCATTCTTTCAAGGCTACACTAGTAAAGAGCGGATCATCGTACACTAATATTTGAGCCCTATAGCTTTGAGCGCTTGATTAATCACTCTCACTTGTTTGTTTTTATCTCTGCACCACTGGGGTGCTATTAAAGATTCATCGTCAATTCCGGCAGTAATACGCTGTACGCTTACATGCGGTGGTTTTGCCTTAAGCGCTTCACTCAGAACATCCAAATAAAGCTCTTCACTAATAGGGGTAAACTCCCCCCTTGCATATTCATTAGCCAAAGCCGTCCGTTTTACAACGTATAACGGATGGTATTTCACAGAATCAATCCCCAAGTCATATGCAGCATATGCTGTTTGTAGCATCATCTCTCTGTTTTCACCAGGAAGACCGAATATAAGATGACCACATACATTTAGTCCATGCTCTTTTGCTTTTACAATCGCAGCTTTAACATTTTGGCTGTCATGCCCACGATTGATCTTAACAAGCGTCTCATCAAAAATTGATTGAATACCAAACTCTATCCATATCTCCGTTCTTTTTGAAAGTTCACCTAAATATTTAAATGTCTCATCACCGATGCTATCAGAACGTGTTCCTATACTCAATCCAACCACATTATCAAACGTTAATGCTTTTTCATACAGAGCTTTTAGAGTACTTAATGGTGCGTAAGTATTGGTGAAACTTTGAAAATAGACCAAATACTTTTGGGTGTCATTTTCTAATGTGAGTTTTTTGGAGAGGGCATTGAATTGCCATTCGAGTTGTTGTAGCTGTTGCTCTAAATGAGGGTTTTCCTGCGAATCTAAATTGAGAAAAAAACCTTTGAGCGGCTTTACTTTATCTAAACTAGGGCTAAAGGAGTCATTCTCACAAAAAGTACATCCCCCCTTTGCAACCGTTCCATCAATATTAGGACAGGTGAAACCGGAAATAGAAACGGGAACTTTGGAAACTTTGGTTCCAAATTTTTCACTCAAATATTGCCCGAATGTAAAAATTTGTTCCCGCATATTTTGCTCTTAAACGATGTATTTGCCGGTAAAACACGCCGTACAATACTTATCGTCATCCGCATTAACACTGCGAAGCAAGGCATCGTTAGTCAAATACGCCAGAGAATCCGCTTCGATAAAAGCGCAAATCTCTGCATTCGTCATGTTAGAAGCAATCAACTTATCTTTATCAGGTGTATCAACGCCATAAAAACAGGGGTCAGTTGTCGGTGGGCTAGAGATACGCATATGAACTTCTGCAGCCCCTGCTTCTTTGAGCATTCGTACAATGCGGCGACTTGTGGTACCGCGTACGATAGAGTCATCCACAACAATCAATCGCTTCCCGCGTATAAGATCGTCAATCGGGGAAAGTTTCATTTTAACTTTCAAATCACGCATCTCTTGAGTAGGTTCAATAAACGTACGGCCAATGTAATGATTACGCATTATCGCCATCTCAAAAGGGATACCGCTTGCTTGTGCATATCCAATAGCCGCAGGAACACCCCCATCAGGAACTGGAACAACCATATCTGCTTCTACCGGCTGAGCAAGTGCAAGCTCTTTACCCATTGCTTTTCGCATAGTATAAACATTTTGGTTGTACACATTGGAATCAGGACGTGCAAAATAAACGTATTCAAAAATACAGTGTTTAGGAGTAGGCTCATACACTTTGATTGATTGAGGGGCTTTCCCTTTTTCAAAGATGAGCAGTTCCCCCGGCTCAACATCGCGAATAAATTCCGCACCAATAAGATCAAATGCACACGTTTCAGACGCGACAACATAACCATCACCCACGCGTCCGAGGCTCAAAGGACGGAAGCCAAAGCGATCACGCATAGCAAACATTTTAGAGCGGCTTAGAAAAACAAGTGAATAGGCTCCCTCAATTTTTTTAACCGCATCAATAATACGATCTGTCAAATGAAGCTGGTCACTTTTAGCAATCAAATGAATCAGATTTTCGGTATCCATAAAGGTTTGAAAAATCGCCCCTTTTTTGATCAGTGCATCGCGTACTTCTTTGGCATTGGTCAAATTTCCATTGTGAACAATTGCCATTTCACCTAAATCATAGCGGGCAAACACCGGTTGCGCATCCAAAATAGAATCATCGCCCGCAGTTGAGTAACGGGTATGACCTATTGCCATATTCCCCTTAAGCGTGTTCAGTTTATTGGTATCAAATACTTGCGTTACCAATCCGCGATCTTTGATCGTATAGAGCTTTTCACCGTCACTCGTACTAATTCCCGCTGCTTCTTGTCCACGATGCTGCATTGCATGAAGCGAGAAATAGGCTAATTTTGATGCCTCTGCATGATCAAAGATCCCGATAACCGCACACTTTTCATTTAAACTACGCATCCATGCTCCTTAGGCCAATTCCAAACAATCTGCGATATTATACAATCCATTCCCTTTGCCAACCAACCATTTCGCTGCACGAATTGCCCCTTTTGAAAAGGTATTTCGGCTTGTTGCCGTATGATGCAGTTCCACAAATTCGCCGTCATTATAAAATCCGACCGTATGACGCCCAACAATATCCCCACCGCGCAGTGCCATTACTGCGATCTCATCGCTACTTCGCTCACCGATATTCCCATCACGACCGCTGACACGAACCGCATCTAAATCCAAATTGCGCCCCGCTGCTGCAGAATGAGCCAGTGTCAATGCTGTCCCGCTTGGAGCATCTTTTTTATGACGATGATGCTGTTCGACGATTTCTATATCAAAGCCTTCTAAGGTTTTTGCGGCCATATGAACAAGCTTATTGAGAAGTGCTACACCCAACGACATATTTGTCGCGTATAAAATCGGCATAGACTCACTCGCCATTTTCAACAAATTCATCTGATGTGCGTCCAAGCCTGTCGTACCAATAACGATCGGTGTTGGATGATCCATTGCACACTCCAGCAAGAGCTGTGTTGCTTCTGGTAGGGAAAAGTCGATAACAATATCGCACCCTTTGAGTAAAGTAGCCATATCGTTTGTGACCAAAACAGCCGGATCAATCGAAAAATTAAGCTCATCACGTACATAAACTGCACCCAAAGAAATTTCACTTTCATGATGCAAATCATCAATAATTAATTTTCCGACACGTCCGCCCGCTCCAAATACACCTACTCTGATCATCATAAAACCTTTATTTAGTTATGAAAGTGCTCATCCACATATCCGATCGCTTGCAATGCCGCAACCGCACCATCACCCGCAGCACATACGACTTGCTTAGGTGCTTCGATACGCATATCACCTGCTGCAAATAATCCTGCAACCGATGTTTTCATGCTAATATTGACGATTACTTCGCCAGATGGTGACATATCGCATAAAAAACTACCATCTTCTTGCATCAATACTTGATTGTTAACGTTGTTACCAACGAAAACAAAAACACCTGGTGCATCGATTTGCCGTGTTGTTCCGTCTTTGAGAGCAACACGTAAACCACTCACACCCATCGCATTTCCTAATACTTCTTCAGGAACTGCATTGAGTACAAGCTCAATATTTGCGGTCGCTTTTACACGCGCAATTGTGTTAGGCGCTGAACGAAACGTATCACGACGGTGAATGAGATAAACCTTAGAACATATTTTAGCCAAATAGAGCGCTTCTTCCAAGGCAGTATCTCCTCCACCGATGACAGCAACTTCTTTTCCTTTATAGAAAAAACCGTCACACGTCGCACATGTGCTCACACCACGACCAAAATAGGTATCTTCCGCCAAAAATCCCGCTCGCTTAGGGGTAGAACCGGTACAAACGATAACACTTTTTGCATTTTCGCTCTTCCCGTCTGATTTATGAATAGCAAAAGTACCGTCCTCGTTGCGAGAAACACGTGTCACTTCCGACATTTCATGCTTCAAACCAAAACGCTGACACTGCTCAGGCCATGGAATCATCAAATCCATACCGCTCAAGTTATGCGCTGTTGCCCCCGGATAGTTTTCGATTTCAGAACTCATCGTGATTTGACCGCCAGGCATCCCTTTTTCATACATGATGACATTATCCAATCCGCCACGTGTCGCATATAAACCTGCCGTAAGACCTGCAGGTCCTCCCCCAATGATTGCACAATCCAACATATAAAACCCTCTGCTTTTTGTTAATCTAATTACACGTATCATACACTTTTGGAGTTAAGCAATACCACAAATGCAATGGACAGAAAATCGTTTTAGAAAACTTTTAGACTAAGAGAGAAGACGTATTAAGAATATGGAAGAATAAAAGGAAGTTGACCCAAAAGGGTCAACATATTATAAAAGGGAATTGATTTTGTCAGCGAATGCTTGCTTGGAAGCAGCACCAACCATTTGATCTACCATTTCACCGTTTTTAAAGAAAAGAATAGTAGGGATAGAACGGATACCGTATTTAACAGCGATATCTTGCTCTTCATCTGTGTTTACTTTACAGATTTTTGCGATTCCGTCAAAATCGTTTGCCAATTCTTCAATAACCGGAGCGATCATACGACAAGGTCCACACCATGGTGCCCAAAAGTCAACAAGAGCAACGCCCTCTTTTGTAATCTCTTCGAAATTTGATGCTGTTAATTCAACGTATTTGCCCATTGTAGTTCCTTGATTTCGGTTTATATTGGGCTATTATAACGCCCCTTTCTTTAAAACTACTTATTACTAAAACCTCATCAATTTTTTCAACTTATTGCTATAAAGTGATATTTTCTATCCACTCAATTCCCTCATCCGAAACAATCAAAGCATCGATGCAATAATCACTGTTGAGCTTTTTTTGCTGAAGGTAGGTTTGAATGGTACGGTTGAGTTTTTGGAGTTTGGATCGGGTGATATTATGGACAGCGGACTCATACGTCACACCGCTTTTGACCTCAACGAAATGGAGGACATTATCTTTGAATACAATAATATCAATTTCGCCAAAACGATTGTATACATTTCGATCGATGATTCTGCATCCGTGTGATCTGAGATATTCACACGCTTTCTCCTCGGCAATGTTTCCTTTTGCCTTGGTATGCACCTTTAATCCAAATAATCGGGTTTGACGATGTCTACTTTGATCGATTTAAAGCGTGCTGTTTTAATCAGCTCGTCATGCTCGTCCCCGAATAAAAAGTTGATTTTGCTCTTGGCATGGTGGAACGTTGTAAACAAGGTCCCTTTTTTCACTGTTGAACTTACTTTGACACGCAAAGGGGCACTTTGCCCGTATTCGCTTTTCAATACCACGTAATCTTTGTATTCAAAAAAATCTTCATCATCAACACTGACCAGCAGAGTATCTTCACTGTGACTTCGGCTCAGTTTTTCACATGCATTGGTCTGAGCGGCATTGTTATAATGGACCAAGACCCGTCCTGTTGTGAGATAATATCCCTCATGTGTAGGAGCACGTAAAAGTTCTGCTACTTGACCGCGAGGCTCATACTGTTTGTAACGAAATGAACCGATCCCGTCTTTGGTACGGAAATCATGCAGGTGCAAGACAGGAGTATCTTCCTCTTGTACCGGCCATTGCATTCCGCGTAAACGATTGGTCTCAAGCTTTTCATAGGTTGCTCCCCCAAAACGTACCGGTGCTGCAATGCGTACATCATTCCATACATCTTTGGAATTTTTATAGCCAAAATCTGTACCATAGCGTTTTGAAATCTCTGCGATAACCTCCCAGTCATCAGGCATCGTTACATTAATAAGCGGTTGAGAGAGATGCAATCTGCGTTCTGCATTAACATAAACACCCGTTTTTTCATACGCACTTTTGACTCCAAATATGATGTCGGCGAACTTCGTTATCTCATTGTCAAACAGCTCATTCACGATTAGCAGGTCAAGATTTTTGAGTGCAGCATGAATCTTGTTTTGATTGGGGTGAATATGCGCAATGTCTTCACCAATGTTAAATACCGCTTTGATACCACCCTCGATCATCGCATTAATCAAATCAGGAGTCATCATGCCGATTTCTTTAGGCGGTTGATAATCCGGGGCATAATACGGCAACATCCCAACGTCACACGTTCCTTGCACATTATTTTGACCACGAAGAGGCATCAGCCCCGCACCGCGTTTTCCAATATTTCCCGTAATCAGTGCGAGATGGGTAATCGCCATAACCGCATACGATCCATCTAAATGCTCTGTGATCCCAAGACCCCAGAAAAAGAGGGTTTTTCGTGTCGCGTATTTACGTGAAACGGTACGAATCTCTTCGACCAAAGATTCGTATCCAGGAATTTGCAGAAGGAACTCAGGATTGGCATACGGATCATTCAAGATCGATTGCTTGTATTCTTCATACCCTTTTGTACGCGTTGCTATAAAGTCAGCGTTTACTAAATCTTCGGAAATAATGACATAGGCCATCATGTTCAGCATCATCAAATTGGCTTCATACGGAATGCTCAAATGATGTAATGCAGATTTTGATAGCTGAAGGCGGCGTACATCTAAAACCGCGAGTTCAACTCCTTTATCTTTGATAACATCTAACATGCGGTTAGCAACGATCGGATGACCCTCGGTCGTATTGGATCCCATAACTACCATAAATTCGGTTTCATAAATATCATCAAACGGATTGGTTGCAGCACCTTCACCGATCGTTGTACGCATTCCCTTTAGTGAAGGTGAATGGCAGACGCGCGCACAGTTATCCACGTGCGGAGAACCTACGACATTACGGGTAAAATGCTGAAAAAGAAATGAACTTTCACAACTCGTTCGTGCTCCTCCGATGGAAGCAAACGAATGGGAACCGTGTTTATCGGTAATCTCTTTGAGCTTACGTGCCGCAATTTCATAGGCGCTTTCATAACTGATCTCATAAAAATCATGGTCAACAGGCTCGAGATAGTCCATATCCAAATCCGCGAAAAGTGCCGCATTTGCATTTAAAAATGATTTACGCACTCGTGCATTGCGAAGGCGTCGTGCATTAGTGACAAAATCCCAGCCCTGCTTTCCCTTGATACAAAGACGTCCTTGCGAAACGACTCCTTCCTCTTTTGCAAAAACTTTTATGATCTTATTATCTTCAACTTCCGCAGAAATATCACACCCTACGCCACAATAGGTACAAACACTGTCAATAACCATCTGATATTTCCCCGAAATTCAGGCTATATGCCCTTTTTAAAATTAGTGAAGTTTACTATCCAATCTCTTAAGAACTGCGGAAGTAGTAATGTCGTTCTAATCATTAAGTAAAATCTCAAGAGAAGTACCCATTAAAGCTTACTGATATAATCTGCGACTTCTTGAATTTCTTTTTCAGAGTGCGTAGTTATAAATCTAGATTTGATTGCTTTCGTTACCGGTAACATTGATTGTCGAATTCCTGATCCGTATTCATTGAGCGCTTTAACGACTCTGGCAGACTTCATTCCTTGGATCGGTTGAGCTTTTCCCATTGCTTTTGTTTCACCTTTTACCCCATGACATGAAGCGCAGCTGCTTTTGTAAAGCGAATCACCTGTTGCAAAACAAGAACTACTAAGGAAAACGGTAAGGAAAACCATTTGATAACACTTCATTTTTGTCCTTTTAGCTGTTTATACGTTAATTCTTTGACTTTTAAAAGTTTAACTTATTTTTTATAAACGAGGATTAACACGATTTTTTTATTACGCCGGAAATGTAAATAAAATATTATAAAAATCTCATTTATTATCGCTAAAATAATCTAATATCAGCAGTATTAATACAAATGGAGAGGGAGTAGGAATGAAAAAGAAAAATTGGAGTGTTTTAACACTAAGTTTACTGGTTCTGGCTGGATTAAGCAATGAGGCTCAGGCATATCCGATGTTCGGTAAGCAAACGGGCTTGGATTGTAAGGCATGTCACATGCAGCATATGCCAAAGCTTACCGCGGTAGGGCGGCAGTTCGCTGTTTCGGGGATGACGCAAAGTAATAAAAGTTTAGATGCCAACAACAGTAAAATGGATCTGCATGCTTCTGTTATGTTTAAAGCTCTGTATGAAGAGACATGGGACAAACCAAGCGCAGATGGATTGATTCAAGAAACTTCACCGACAGCAGGGGGAGACTGGTCTGTGCCTAGAACGGCTAGCTTGTTTGTAGGCGGCAGAGTAAGTGACCATATCGGTGCACTCATCGATCTCTCCTACAAAGATCTTGAGGACAATTCCATCCAAGGAAAAATCGTATATGCCAAAGAGATCAAAGACGGCTACATGGGAGCAGCTGCGTACTCAACGGCTGGTTTTGGTCCCTTTTCAGGAATGGAAACCTATAACACAGGACTTTATAAACCGCTTCGGACTTTTGATATCCGAAAACTCAGCAATGCTTTTCAAGCATGTGAGATTGGTTCTAGCTCAGGAACAGGGATTCAACTTTATTTTGACAGAGACAATGTGTTCCGAGGAAAAGGTCATCTGTTCGCGACGGTAGGTATGTTTACTCCGACACAGGATAACGCCAATATGCAGATGAGTGATAACATTTTACGATTTGCACGTGGAGCGTATGAATACCCTATTGGTGATTTTAACTTTATCATAGGCGGTTTTGGAATCAACGGTGGATCACAAGTTTCTGCAACTGATCCGCTCAGTGTTCAACAAGACAGCTACGGGATTGATTTTCAGCTTGAAGGTCTTCTCCTAGGGAAAAGTGTCTCATTGGTAATGAGTAAAGTGTTGCAAAACAAAGTTACCTACACAGGTGTTGGAGCAAACTTGCTTAATCCAGAGGAAAATACCAATCTCAATAGCAAAGCTTTCTCAGTAGAAGGGGAGATTAATATTTTTCAAGATTTTGGTCTGAAAGCGGCCTACTTGACGTTTGATGATCTTTCCGATTATACGCAAACCATTAATGGTGATAGTGGTTATGCACGCAATCATAGAGATGTTAGAGATATTGATCACGCCTACACGGTAGGGGCGGATTACTCGTTTGAACTCTATTTGCCGATGAAACTGGCCATAGAACATTCATGGGCAAAACCGAGTCTTGAACGTGTCAAAGATTATCGAGACTTTCTCGTTAGTTTGAACATTCTATTCTAATTCTAAATTGATACTATTAAAAGGATTTTATATGAGACATTCGATTCTAAACGTTAGTTATACCTTTTCATTTGCCGCGGTGCTTTGTTTGGCCCCTCAGGTGTTCGGAGCTCCCAATGAACAAACGCAAAGCAAAGCAGGCAGTGTGACGCAAAGCAAGGCTCAAGCAGGGAGTGTGACGCAAAGCATGTCGCAATCTGCTAATCAGCTCGGAAATGCCAACCAAAATGGCATTATTTCCCCACTTCCCTCTACTCCTCCAAAGCCTCTGGACCCTATTCACGAGGTTTCCGATAGCCTCGCTGCTGAAGCAAAAGGAGGGATACCTCTAGGAGATTTCCTTGTTTATCCGGAAATCTCCGCTGTACTGATGTACGATGATAATATCTATGCCGCTCGTGAGAATGAACTCTCTGACAAAATCCTCATCATTTCACCCGAAGTTCGGATAAAACCTAATTTTACCCGTGACTCATTGGAGCTTGGTGTCGGTACCCATTTGAACCGCTATCAAGACCATAAGGCTGAAAATACCACTGATACATGGGGCTATCTAAAGGGGCGTATCGATCTCACTGACGATACGAACGTTTACGCAGGTGTAAGCCTCTTACGTGATCACGAAGACCGAACATCACCAGATACCAACTCTCTTGGACTAACTGATGCATTCGCGAGCCCTACTCGCTATACCGACTTCAGTAGCGATATTGGAATCTTTCATCAGCTGACAGAGGATATCAAGGTACGTCTTGGGGCATCCACCACCAAACTAAACTATGAAAATACCCCTCTAGTAAGTGGCGATACCTATTCAAATGATTATCGTGATCGTACAGAGACGCTCAGCGGTGGACGTATCACCTACGCAGCTGCACAAGGTATCGATCTCTTTGTTCAAGCAATGAATGATCATCGTCAATACGATGATCCTACTTTCGATCATAATTCGAACGGATACAATGCGGCAATAGGGATGGCGATTTTAGCAACTTATTCTCTCAGTGCTGAAATGTATGTAGGGCGTATCCACCAAAGCTACGAAAACAGTGCCTTTAGCGACGTCAACGCCATCGACTACGGTTTGAACGTGAAGTACAAAATGACCCCTGATACAACTCTCTCAATGGATCTTGACCGCTCACTCGAAGAGACAACATTAACGGATTCATCCGGTTATCTCAATACCGCATTAACCGGTAATATCACACATGCTGTTTCACATGATCTTTCCCTCCATGCCTCGCTTACGCAGCAATGGAGCCACTACAACAGTTACGACCGTAAAGACACCTATGTGGGAGGAGCCGCAGGAGTAAAGTATTACCTTACCAATGCCGTCTATACCGCAGCGGATTACCAATACCGTCAACGTAATTCTACGACCGATACAGCCGACTATAATAACAATATCGTTTATATAACACTGGGAACCGATTTTGGAACCCGAGCAAAGCCGACAACCCCTGCCTACTAAACAATAGACATTAATCTTAACGGATAGTTGCTATTGTGTAATAATACTTAACTTCAATTCATGACTAGACATTGGGCAACTGCCCAATGTACTTCTTAAAGCTTTTTAAAATTTACGAGAGCCACGATCCTATCTCTTAAAAACCTTGGCATCAACGCTACAAATCGAATCATCCAATAAAATCTTAACGGAAATGGGTAGAAAGGCTTTTTTTTCGTAATAGCGTGCATAATTCGTTTAACCCCTGCATCGGTTGTAAGTAAGAACGGCATCTTAAAGCGGTTTTTTTGTGTCATCTCAGAATCAATAAATCCCGGTAATATCGTTATCACATCAATGCCATGAGGATGCAATTGATATCTCAATCCCTCGGCATACGCATTCAGTGCGCGCTTGGAACTGCTGTAGGCTACGGAAGTCGGCATGGACATCAGCGATGCGAGAGAAGAGATAAAGACAATCTCTCCTGACTTTTGCTCTAGCAATTTTGGAATAATAGGTTCTAATAAAGCATGTACGCTTAAAAAATTGGTTTTAAAAAGACGGTGAAAATCAACAAACGGCGTTACTCCGCCTGAATGTCCTACAGAAATACCCGCATTTAAAATTATACGGTCAATGGGTTTTTGGGCTAATTGCGTTCCAATAGCGTACATCGCATCAAAATCATTCACATCCGAAACAATCGTCTCTAGCTTCGCCCCTTGCAATCTGCATTGCACGGCTACTTCTTCCAGCTTCTCCTCACGGCGAGCCAAGAGAACTAACTCATTGCCACTTGACGCATACCCAAGTGCCAAATGTTTTCCCAAACCGCTGCTAGCTCCCGTTATAACGATGCGCATTTCCCCTCCAATAAGTGAATCTTAGCTATAATTATACCCATGAATGAAACACTAAAAATTGGGGAGATCAACCTCCTCGTTATCGATCGTGATACGACTCCTGGACTTTTTTTAAAAACCATGGATGACAGCGATGTCCTTTTGCCTAATCAATACGTGACCGAGTCAATGCATATAGGCGACACCATCGACGTCTTTGTCTACACCGATTCTGAAGATCGTCCCGTTGCAACGACGGCTAAACCAAAAGCCATGCTGGGAGAAATCGCATTTGTCGAAGTGGTCGATACCAGCGCAATCGGCGCTTTTGTGGATTGGGGATTGCCTAAAGATCTTTTTATCCCAAAAGCACTGCAAAAGCGTCCCTTTAGCGTAGGTGAAAAGCGTATCATCCGTATCGTCTTGGATGAGCGCACCAATCGTCTTGTTGGAACTGAAAAAGTCAGCAGTGCGCTTATCGCTGCACCGAAAACTTTTTATCCCAATACTCCCGTAGCGTTTATGATCATCGCGAAAACACCGCTTGGGTACAAAGCGATTGTTGATCATAGCTACGAGGGGATGCTCTACAGTAATGAAATCTTTGAGACCCTTCGCGTGGGTGATGTAAAAAATGGCTTTGTAAAACAACGACGCGAAGATGGCAAGCTCGATCTCTCATTGCAAATGATCGGTAAAGCAAAAGCCGGTAATGCCGCTACAAAAATTTACGACATGCTCCAGCAAAACGGAGGCATGCTCCCCTATAACTATAAAAGTGATGCTGCGCTTATCCAAAAAGCATTTGGTCTGAGCAAAAAGAACTTCAAAAGCGCTCTCACTGAGTTAGTAGACAGTAATAAAATAACCATCAAGGAGAACGGAATTTATGGGATTTAGACCTAAACATACAGCATTTACCCACCTCGTTGCACGACGCATCAGCTACATAGAGGGTGATAAACTCATCAACCTTGTCAGTTTTAATCGTGATACCAATGCGCTTGAAGTCACCATCACCGAGAATGGTGTTGTCACAACGGATACTGCCTTCCCTTTTGCTCATTTGCCTAAAAAAGTCAAGCAACAGCTTAATCCGTTACAATAACACACCAAAAATCAGGAGATTATATTCATGTCACAATTTACGAATGTTACCGTAGATAAGAAAGCAAGTGTTTATTTTGAGGGTAAAGTAACCAGTCGAACGGTTCGATTTGAAGATGGCAGTCACAAAACACTGGGGATTATGTTACCGGGTGACTATACTTTTGGCACTGCCGATAAAGAAATCATGGAAATAATGAGCGGTGAAATGGAAGTGCAGCTTCCAGGATCAGACGCATGGATTACGATCACTGGGCCTCAAAGTTTTGAAGTGCCTGCAAACAGTTCATTTAATCTAAAAGTAAAAACCATCACTGATTATTGCTGCAGCTATATAAAATAAAACTCTTTTGGGAGTTTTCCTCCCATTTATTTTATATCAACCATTGATGCTTCTATCCAGCCCTCATCTTTATATCCTTCCCATCCATGCCCCGTTGCAATACCACTGATTTTATAATAGTTCCCCTGCTTTGATTTACTTGTAAATGTTTGTTTTTCTTTTAATCTGCTACACTGGCTTATATCCCTTAATGAACTGCATATCAAAGTACCCTCTTTTGTTTCAAAACGAATTGCTTTAATGAATGTTATTACGCTTTTTTCCGTATTACTTGATTGATTGTCACTATTTGCTTTGCCATCAACAAGTGCTAATAAGAGAGCTCGTGATTCTTTATCCCCTTGTTTTGCAGCAGAGGCAAGCCACATCATTGCGAATTGCTCATTCTGTTCAACCCCGCGCCCTCCGGCATACATAATACCGATATTGTATTGCGCATCTTTATGCCCCTGTATAGCTGCTTTTTCATACCATTTAGCAGCTTGAGTCTGATTCAAATCAACACCAATACCCCGTTCAAACATCACTCCGACTTCAAATTGAGCTTTTTTTTCTCCGCGTAACGCATCTGTATATATGTTCCAAAATGCCTCAGAATGTGTGATTGCATTGCGTTCATTGTTGCTCTCATCAGCATTCACGATTAAGCTCATAAACCCGATGAGCAGTATTAGTATCCCTCTTATTATCATTATTCTTCCATCTTATAAAGTATTGTATGCTCTATCACCAGCATCTCCTAGTCCAGGTATAATAAATTTATTTTCATTGAGTTTTTTATCAATCTTAGCAACAACCATTTCAACATCAGGGTGCGCCTGCATAACCGCACTAATCCCCTCTGGTGAAGCAATAATATTAAGTGTACAGATGGATTGCGCGTGTTTTGCTTTTAATACCTTTATCGCATCACATAGTGATCCTCCCGTGGCCACCATCGGATCAACTAGTATCACCTTTTTTCCTCTACAATCTCCTACACGATCATAATGCAAAACACTCTTATGTGTGAATTCATCTCTCTTTATTCCCAAAAAACCAGAAACAGCCCTGCGAAGCGTATCTATCACTGCTTCGTGCATTGGCAAAGCAGCACGCAAAACAGAAACAACAACAATTTCCTCTTCATTAATATAAGAATATTGCTTTTCGCCATCCCACGTTAATACATTTTTACCAATGAGTATTTCTTTGCACAGAGCTTCATATAAGAGCAGTTTTGTAAGCTCTTTAATCGTATGTCGAAATACAAAAGCATCAATAGTAGTATCACGAAGGGTATTAACAAGAGATTGAATGAGAGGGTGGTGGAGTTCTCTATGCATGTGTTCTCTTTAGATTAGATGCACAATTATAGTAGATTAAATGAGAAATCCCTGCAATAGCAGGAATTATTTACTTATAGCGATACGTAATTCGCCCTTTATCAAGACTGTATGGGGTTAATTCAATTTTCACTGTATCCCCCGGTAAAATCTTGATGTAATGCATACGCATTTTTCCAGCTATGTGACACAAAATAACGTGTCCATTTGGCAACTCAACACGAAAAGTTGCATTTGGTAGAGCCTCAACAATCTTTCCGTCTACTTCGATGACATCATCTTTTGCCATAAAAATTTCCTTTATGAAATGGATAAAATTTCAGCTCTACCGTTGATTATTGCAACCGTATGCTCGTAATGAGAACCTCTAAGCCCATCTGTACTTACCACATCCCAGCCATTGACCAGAATCTTGGAAGCGCCTTCTTTTTGACATATCATCGGCTCTAAACAAAAAACCATTCCATTCTTAATTTTTGGACCCGCTTTAGCATTGGGTGCATCCAAATAGTTAGGAATTTCAGGCTCTTCATGTGGCTTTTTTCCAATGCCATGACCACAAAAATTTCTCAGCGGTACAAATCCGCGAGAAAGGATAAATTTTTCCATTGCATGTGAAAGTTCTTTAAAATGCATTCCATCACGGATGATGTCTATTGCATGATAAAGGGTATCCTTTGCACATGCGATAAGTGCTTCATCTGCAGCAGAAATTTGTCCAATTCCTACCGATATCGCTGCATCACCAAAATAACCCTCTTTTTCAGTCCCGACATCAAAGCCGATTACATCCCCCTCTTGAAGTACATAATCAGATGGTATCCCATGTATGATAACTTCATTGAGAGAAGTGCACACGGCATTTGGAAAGCCGTAGAGCCCTTTAAAAGAAGGTCGCGCGCCTTGGGATCGGATATAATCCTCACCTATTGCATCCAACTCTTTTAGAGAGATTCCAGCTTTTGCATGCGATGCTAACAACTCAAGGGTAGCGCCAACAATTTTATTGGCAGCCCGCAATTTTGCTATTTCATCACTTTTGCGAAGCGCAATCGCCATTTTAGAGACCGACCGCACTAAGAGTTTGATATTTACTCATGTACACTTGCGCTTCAATACGTCGCATTGTGTCCAACGCAACTTGTACCACGATAAGTACTGCCGTACCTCCGAAGAAGAATGGAACACCCATCGCTTTTACGATTACCCATGGCAATGTTGCTATAAGACCCAAATAAATGGCACCGCTGAATGTCAATCGGCTAGCCGTTTCGTTCAAAAACTCTTTCGTAGATTCACCCGGACGTACGCCTGGGATAAATCCTCCTTGACGTTTTAGGTTATCCGCAATATCTTTTGCATTAAAAACAATTGATGCATAAAAATAAGCGAAAAAGACCACAAACAAAAATTGTAAAAAGTTAAAGAAATAATGACTCGGATTCAAGAAATCTGCAATAGCCTGAACCGCCGGATTCGTACTACTTGATAAAACCGTAACCGGAAACATCAAAATAGCCGATGCAAAAATAACAGGAATAACTCCAGAAAGATTTACTTTTACCGGAATGTAGTTCATAACACGCTTGTTTTGGTTTTGTAACATGGTTTTTTTAGCATAGGTAACTGGGATACGACGTTCACCCAATTCCACATAAATAATCACCAATATCGTCACAGCTATCAACGCAAGTATCGCTATTATCGAAATAAAACTCATTGAACCGGTATTAACCATAGTAATGGCTTGTGAAATGGCACTAGGAATCGCCGAAACAATACCAGCGAAGATAATCAAAGAAACACCGTTACCGATACCGCTTTGAGTGATTTGCTCACCGATCCACATAATCAACATGGTACCCGCCAGCATGGATACTGTAGCCAATATCATAAACGTTGTATGATCAACCAAAATTGCACTGCTGCCATCTTTACCGGTCATATGTTCTAAACCAACACTCACACCAATTGCCTGAACAACAGTGATCACAATCGTTGCATAGCGAATGATCTGCATGTATTTAACCATACCGTCACGTTCTTTTTTCATTTGACCTAAAGTCGGAAAAGTAGCTGCTAAAAGTTCCATAATAATTGATGCGGTAATGTAAGGCATAATGCCAAGGGAGATAATGGAGAAACGCTCTACGGCTTTACCGCTGAACATATTAAATAGACCTAACGCATCTGCTTTGTGTGTATCAAAAAAAGCAGCAATAACGGCAGTGTCAACACCCGGTACTGGCACGTATGCCAATAGACGGAAAACAAAGAGAAAACCGATCGTTATTAAGATCTTGTTTACAAGCTGTTGGTTCACTTAGTTACCAGTTGTTGTAACGTTTTCGTCTTTGATTTTGCTAGCTAAACCTATTGCACTTGCGCCAACGAGTTTAACTTTTACAACCGATTTTTTCAAACGGTGTACGCTACGGATTGTTTCCATTGTGATTTCAGTAAGCGCTGCTACTTCTTTCGCTTTTTCAACATTGATAACGGTTGGTTTAATCACACGTGATGTAAACCCAATTTTTGGCAAACGGCGAGCAAGAGGTTGTTGTCCACCCTCGAAGTTACGCTTTTCATTGTAACCTCCACGAGCTTTTTGACCCTTGTGACCTTTACCAGAAGTTTTACCCGTACCGCTACCAGCACCACGACCAAGACGTTTTTTGCTGTGGGTAGAACCCTCAGCAGGTGTAAGATTTTCGAGTGACATTGCTTATCCTTTGATGCGTGAAAGCGCATCGATTGTTGCGCGAACCACGGTGTTTGGATTGTTTGAACCCAAAGATTTCGTAAGAATATCTTGGATTCCAGCAAGCTCAAGAACAGGACGAGTAGCGCCACCGGCGATAACCCCTGTACCTTCAGATGCTGGTTTAAGCAAAATACGACTTGCGTTGTATTTTACTTCGATATCGTGAGCGATAGTAGTGCCTTTGATCTTAACTTCTGTAAGATTTTTGAACGCTTCATCAACCGCTTTACGAATAGCATCGGGAACTTCTTTCGCTTTACCTACTCCATAACCGACAGTACCTTTTTTGTTACCTACGACTACAAGAGCAGTAAAACGGAAACGACGTCCACCTTTTACAACTTTTGTTACACGACCAATATTAACGATCGCTTCTGAAAATTCTTCTCTATTAATCGGATTCATTCACCAGCCCCTAAAACTTGATTTCATTGGCGCGAAGTGCTTCGGCAAATGATTTTACAACACCGTGATATACAAATCCGTTACGGTCAAACGTTACTTCATTGATTCCGGCATCTTTTAGGGTTTTAGCAAATACTGCGCCAACTTTTGCAGCGTCTTCAATATTAGCTTTGAGCCCCAAAGTTTTTGAGTGTACCGCAGCAAGAGTTACCCCTGCTTCGTCATTAATCGCTTGAGCGCTGATGTAGCGATTTGAGCGAAATACTGAGATACGTGGCAAAGTCGCGCATCCTGAGATTTTAGAGCGAATACGACGTTTGCGTTGGAGACGCTTAGCCGATTTATTTTTGAGTGTTTTAGCTGTCATTTCATCGCCCCTTATTTCTTAGATGTCTTACCGGCTTTACGCAGGATAGTCTCATCAGAATATTTAACACCTTTGCCTTTATACGGCTCAGGAGGACGGAATGAACGAATCACAGCTGCGATTTGCCCAACTTGTTGCTTATCAGCACCTTTGATACTAATAACGTTTTTCTCTACTGCAATCGCAATACCAGCTGGAATATCAAAGTTGATATCATGGCTGAATCCCAATTGAAGTTTCAAAATAGCGCCTTCAACAGCAGCACGGTAACCAACACCATTGATTTCGAGTTTTTTCTCGTAACCAGTAGTTAAACCAGTGATGATATTTGCAGCAAGAGCACGGTATGTACCCCAAAATGCGCGATCAGCACGAGCATCAGATTTAGTAGCAAACGTCAAAACGTTATCTTCAAATGTGAAGTTACAGTTCTCTTTTGTATCAAGAGTATGCGTTAGTGAACCTTTTGCAAAGCTAATAACAGCACCATCAATAGATACTTTAACATCAGCCGGGATAGAAATAGGAAGTTTTCCAATACGTGACATCTTATCCCCTTACCAAATCGTACAAAGGACTTCGCCACCAACGCCAAGCTCGAAAGCTTTGTCGTTAGGAAGAACCCCTCTTGAGCTACTAACAATAATAGTACCGTAACCGTTTTTGAAACGCTTCAGTTCATCTTTACCTTTGTAAACACGACGTCCCGGTTTAGAAACACGCTTTACTTCGTTAATAACTGTACGACCATTGTCGTATTTTAATACAACATTGATGCTCTTTTTAACGCCGTTTTCAACAACGTTATAGCTCTCAATGTAACCTTTGTCAGCCAAAATGCCAACAACTGCTTCAACAACTTTTGAATGCATCAAAGTTGTTGAATCCAAACGGCGCATAGCCGCGTTTCGGATACGAGTCAACGAATCCGAGATTAGATCATTAATCATTTATTTTCCTTATCTAACTATTAGGAGTATCGAGCTGGAATTACCAGCTTGACTTTCTAACGCCTGGGAGTAACCCTTCATTTGCCATCTTACGAAAGCATATGCGACAAATACCAAAATCACTGATAACAGAGTGTGGACGACCACAGATCTGACATCGAGTATACGCGCGAACAGCAAACTTCGGTGTACGTTGTTGCTTAGCGATCATTGACTTCTTAGCCATTATTCTCTTCCTTTTGCAAACGGCATGCCAAGCATTTCAAGCATCTTGAAAGCATCTTTGTCAGCGGTTGCAGATGTTACCACAGTGATATTCATCCCGTGGATTTGCATAATTGAATCGTAATCAACTTCAGGGAAAATCAACTGCTCGGTTAGACCGAAGTTGTAGTTTCCGCGACCGTCAAAACCGTTACGTGGAATACCACGGAAGTCTTTCATACGAGGAAGTGAAACACTGATTAGTTTGTCCATGAAATCGTACATTTGAGAACCACGTAGTGTGACTTTAACACCAACAGGCATACCCTCACGTACTTTAAAACCCGCAACAGATTTACGTGCAACAACAACGGATGCACGTTGACCAGCAATACTGCTAATCGTGTCTTGGATATTTTGGATCAATTTGTTGTCTTTCATTGCGAAACCACAACCCACTGAGATAATCACTTTTTCAAGTTTTGGAAGCTGCATAACATTTGCAATACCAAGAGCGGTTTGAAGCTCTGGCTTAATTGCAAGATATTTATCTTTTAAACGTGCCATGATTACGCCTCCACTTTACGGACATTTGATGCATGAACCGGCATCTCTTTGTTCAAGAATCCGCCTTGTGGATTTTGCTCGCTAGGTTTGATTGCTTTTTTCGCAACACGAACACCTTTAACGATTACTTTATTCTTCTTAGGCATAACTTGAAGCAATTCTGCTTTAGTCCCTTTATCGTCACCGGCGATCACTTCAACAATGTCGCCTTTTTTGAAATTAAATTTTGCCATCATACAACCTCTGGAGCAAGGGATACGATTTTCATGAAACCAGAATAACGAACTTCACGTCCGATTGGTCCGAAAATACGTGTTCCAACTGGCTCACGTTTTTTATCAAGAATAACTGCTGCATTTTCATCGAAACGAATCAAAGAACCGTTTTCACGATGAATCTCTTTTTTCGTACGAACAACAACTGCTGTTACTACTTGACCTTTTTTAACTTTACCGGTTGGCGTCGCTTTTTTAACAGAAGCGATAATAACATCGCCTACTGTTGCATAACGACGCTTTGAACCGCCAAGAACTTTAATACACATGATCTCTTTTGCGCCAGTGTTATCTGCTACAGCAAGACGAGTAAAACTTTGTATCATGCTATTGCCCCTTTTACAAGAGTTTTAAGACGGAACGATTTGCTTTTAGAAATCGGACGGCACTCAATTGCGATGACTTCATCACCAACTTTAAGCTGGCTAGTTTCGTCATGAATCATGTATTTTTTAAAACGTTTTACGGTTTTATGGTAACGTGGGTGCATAACGCGGCGCTCAACAACCATTGTTGCTGTTTTGCTTCCTGCGATAGATACTACGATACCTTGAATTTCACGTTTATGTGTCATAGCTGTGCCCTTACTTCACTGCACTAAGTGCGGTGCTGATACGTGCAATGTCTTTTTTCGCAGTACGAAGTTCGCCTGTGTTAGTCAATTGCATCATTTTTTGCTTAATTTTCAAAGTAAAAATCTCAATTTTTTTCTCTTTGAGCATACCTTGTAGTTCAGCAGCTGTTTTTCCGTTTAAATCAGAATAATTCATTGCTCATCTCCAAAGTAACGATTTTTGTTTTGAATGGAAGCTTTGCCATAGCAAGTGCTAATGCACCGCGAGCAAGTGTCTCTTCAACACCACCCATTTCAAAAATAATACGGCCTGGCTTAATGTTCATAACCCATTGATCCACAGCACCTTTACCTTTACCCATACGCACTTCAAGTGGCTTGGCAGTTAACGGTTTAGCAGGGAAAACACGAATCCAGATTTTACCCGTACGTTTAATGTGACGAGTAGCTGAGATACGAGCCGCTTCGATTTGACGAGAGTTAATACGTCCCGCTTCCGTTGCTTTGAATCCGATTGAACCGAATTCTAACTTATTTCCTGAAGTTGCGTAACCACGGTTACGCCCCTTCATCATTTTACGATATTTCGTTCGTTTAGGCATCAACATGATTATTAAGCCTTTCTGCGAGGACGACGTTGTTGGTCATCGCCACGCTCTTCTTTTTGTTCTAGAGTTTCCGGTTGAATTCCTTTAGTGAGTACCTCACCTTTGAAAATATGAACCTTGATTCCGATTACACCATAAGTGGTGTGCGCTTCTGCAAAACCGTAATCGATTTTCGCACGAAGAGTATGCAAAGGAACACGTCCCTCCAAATACCATTCAGTACGAGCAATCTCAGCACCGTTAAGACGACCGGCAACCGAAATTTTAATACCTTTTGCACCAGCACGCTGAGCATTTTGCATCACTTTTTTCATTGCGCGACGGAATGCAACACGTTTTTCAAGTTGAGTAGCAACGTTTTCAGCAACCAATTGTGCTGAAGCTTGTGCTTTTTTCTCTTCTTTAATGTTAATTGCAACCGGCTTGCCGATTAATTTATTAAGAGAATCTTTGATTTTCTCAATATCAGAACCTTTCTTACCAATGATGATACCAGGACGAGCAGCGATAATCGTTACACGCAGACGCTTAGCCGTACGCTCGATTACGATGTTACTAACACCTGCATAGTAAAGTTCTTTTTTCAAAAAAGTACGGATTTTATGGTCTTCACCGAGATATACCGCAGCTGTTTTAAAGTTAGGAAACCAACGAGATTCCCAGTTGCGGTTAATACCAAGACGAAGTCCGATAGGATTAACTTTATGACCCATAATTATTTACCCTCTACTTCTACCAAAATGTGCGCAGTCGGTTTACGAATTCCAGATGCTGTTCCACGTGCACGTTGCATAATACGCTTTAACACTGGTCCATTATCTACACGACATGATTTAACAACACAACCATCCGCTTCGATTCCGCTGTTAGCAACTGCAGATGCAATTACTTTCGCAATGATTTTTGCCGCTTTATTTGGAGTAAATTCCAATGCAGCTAATGCTTGTTCTGCATTCATACCTTGAACTTCGCGAGCGATCAAACGAGATTTAGTCGGAGATACGCGAACGAATTTTAATAATGCTCTTGCCATATCTCTTCCTTATTTCCCGATTTTCTTTTGTACAGAACCTTTATGGCCCTTAAACGTACGTGTTGGTGAAAATTCACCGAGCTTGTAACCAACATGGTTTTCAGAAACGAAAACCGGTACAAACTGACGGCCATTGTGGACGGTAAACGTCAAGCCGATCATATCAGGCAAGATAACGCTACGGCGTGACCATGTCTTGATAGGCTTGTTGCTCTTAGTCTCTTTGGCAGCAATCACTTTTTTCATAAGGTGTCCGTCAACAAACGGCCCTTTTTTTACTGATCTAGCCATACCCTACCTCTTCGGATTTGATTTACGGCGAGTAATAATAAGTCTATCACTTGCTTTCTTCTTACGTGTTTTAGCACCTTTAGTCGGTTTACCCCATGGAGTAACCGGGTGACGTCCTGAGTTTGTCTTACCTTCACCACCACCGTGCGGGTGATCGATAGGATTCATAGCAGAACCACGTGTTTGAGGACGGATACCCATATGACGAGTACGTCCAGCTTTTCCGATAACAATGTTAATGTATTCTTCATTACCAACGATACCGATTGTCGCCATACATTCACCAAGAACGTAACGCATTTCGCTTGATGGAAGACGTACAGATACATACTTACCTTCACGTCCCATAATCTGAGCAGAAGTTCCAGCTGAACGAACAATTTGTCCGCCTTTACCAGGTTTAAGCTCGAGATTATGAATCGTAGTACCCACAGGGATGTTCATCAATT
The DNA here is from genome assembly GCA_030694265.1 of Sulfuricurvum sp. GTDB lineage: Bacteria > Campylobacterota > Campylobacteria > Campylobacterales > Sulfurimonadaceae > Sulfuricurvum. Next base: position 16,267 of record JAUXYP010000020.1, on the reverse strand, counting down.
TCATGGCATTACCAGATTTGATGTCCAAACCGCTCTCAGCTGCAGCGACAGAATCACCGACAACCATACCCTTAGGCTGAAGAATATAACGCTTGTCACCATCTGCATAGTTAACAAGAGCAATACGACAGTTACGGTATGGATCGTATTCGATCGCAGCTACTGTACCAGCAACACCAAACTTATTACGCTTGAAGTCAATAATACGGTAAAGTTTTTTAGCGCCGGCTTCTTTATGACGAGAAGTGATACGGCCATTATTATTACGTCCTGCGTGAGCAGTCAATTTTGTCAACAATGAACGGACACTTGCTTTTGCAGTGATGTCAGAATTGTCAACGTTTGTCATGAAACGTCGGCTAGGAGTAGTTGGTTTATAGGTTTTGATTGCCATAATTACACCGCCAAACTATCAATTTGTGCGCCATCTGGCAATTTAACATAAAACTTTTTAAAGTCATTCTGTTTACCAGCTAGCCCGCGGAAACGTTTTACTTTTCCCTTTTGGTTCAAAGAGTTCACACGAGAAGGAACAATTCCAAAGTACTCTCTGAACACCTCTTTAAGAGCGTTTTTAGTCATACGTGTAGACGTCTGAACTACGATTACGCCCGCTTCTTGAAGACCAAGGGTCTTCTCTGTATGCAAAATTGATTTGATATCAGTAATATCTGCCATCTCAGCTCTCTTTAATCAGATTTTCCCATACCGCTTTTTCGATTACTACCGAGCGATATGTCGCAGCCAAAAAGGCGTTGAGTTCATTAGCTTCTACCACGTAAGTAGCAGCAATGTTACGGAATGCAAGATAAGTGTTCTCATCAAGAATTTGTTTAACAAGTAATACATCACGCATGTTCAACGTATCGAACAATACTTTTGCATCTTTTGTTTTACCGCTTGGTACTTCAATCGAATCAACGATGAAAAGTTTCCCAGCTGTTGCCAAAGCATCCAATGCACATTTAAGTGCTAATTTCTTTTGCTTTTTGTTGATCTTCTGTGTGTAGTTACGACCCGTGTTTGGACCGTGAGCTACCGCACCACCAACAAATATTGGCGAACGACGTGAACCGGCACGAGCGCCGCCCTTGCCTTTTTGTGCCCATGGCTTTTTACCACCACCGCGCATTTCTGAACGTGTTTTAGCGCTTGCAGTATCTGCACGCATTCCTGCCTGGTACGATTTAACGTACAAGTACAAGTTATGCGTATTAATACCTTTAAAGCTCTCAGGCAATGCCAGTTCAGAGGCTTTTTCGAATTTTTCATTCAGTACAATTGCACTCATTATTTAACAACCTTTACTCGACCTAGAGCACCGTTTGCACCTGGGATTGAACCCACGACAACCAATACACCGTTTTGTGCATCATATGACAAAACGTCATTTTTTACTGTAACTTGCTCGTTACCGTATTGACCAGACATTTTGCGTCCTTTTTGGACTTTACCTGGCCACTCGCGGTTACCGATAGATCCACCTGTACGGTGAAAACGGTGACCGTGTGCGCCTGGGCCTCCACTAAAGTTCCAACGCTTCATAACACCTGTGAAACCGCGTCCCTTGGTGTTAAATGTACTTTTGAGCTTTTTTGCATCGCTCAAAGGTGACATATCCAAGTCGCCTGCTTCAGTGTTAGCAACCGCTAGAGTAGCGAATTTATTGAATTCAGCAGAAAGGTTATACTTCTTTTGCTGACCTTCGATAGGCTTGTTTTTTGCCTTACCTTGACTATATGCTACTAGAGCAGTACCATTGTTCACATCGCAAACTTTCACTTCTTTTACTTTTAAAAGAGTTACTACTTTGCTCGGAACGCCGACTGTTCGGCTCATACCGATTTTTTCTACAATATATTCCATACCCACTCCTTACTTGTCCATAGAACGTACTTCTACGTCTACCTCTGGAGCCAAGTCAAGTTTCATCAATGAATCAACAGTATCAGGCGTAGCTGACACGATGTCGATCAAACGTGCGTGCATACGAATCTCAAATTGCTCACGAGACTTCTTGTTAACGTGAGGTGATTTAAGAACCGTATATTTACGAATCTTTGTTGGCAAAGGTATCGGGCCACGGATTTCCGCACCTGTACGCTTTACGGCTTCTACAATAGAAGCTACTGAACGATCAAGCACACGATGATCATATGCTCTAAGTTTCAAACGAATCTTTTCCATAATGTTTTCCTCTATAAAGAACTCGTCAGTCGATGCTGACTAATGTAAGGCAGCTGAAATTATATCGACATACCTCTCCTGGGTCAAGGATTTTAGGGGTTAAAAACGCATACTACATAAAATTTGTTTCCTTTTATAAAGGAAACATACTTTTTACGCTATCATTTTTCCTCAGGAGTCATGCAATGAAAACCTTATTAGATGAATATTATCGTTACGATTTACACAATGCCGGATACATAGAACGTAAGAAATCCCTCCCCGAAGACAGTATTGCAATTTATGGGATCACGCAGTCAGGAAAAACCTCTCTTATCAAGCACTATTTACTCTCTCATAAAAAATCAACCTACCTTTATCTGGATTGTCGTGACATACGTTTGGACATCCATGAACTAAACGCTATCCTTGAACAGTTTTGTAAAGAAAATAAGATTTCCATTCTGGCTTTGGATAACTATAAGAGTGCAATTACTCTCTTTGAGATTGAACAAACAATCCTTTCCAGTGAGATTCCGCTTGAACTGCCTTTTTCAACATTGCATCTTAACTTGTTGGACTATGAAGAGTTTTTGGCGTTTGAGCAAAAATACGACTCTACAGCACTGGGTCACTTCTTTCAATTGGGCGGATTCCCGGCGATGCACAAAACCCCCAGTGAAGAACGCTCCTTGTATCTTCAAAAAACTTTTTCAAATGCCCTGGATGAAACAGAGCTCGCCATACTCATTCAAGCCACCAAGATGACCACACAAAAAGTTTCCGCCCACAATCTCTATGAACGTCTCAAAGTGGAGCGTAAAATCTCGAAAGACAAACTTTATGTCCACCTGCAATCCCTCTTTGACCGCCGCTATTTATATGGGCTAGAAAAATTTAATCACCCCAGCGCGGTTAAAAAGCTTTATCTCTGCGACATCGCTATTAAACATGCCCTAACCCTTCAAAAGCATTTTGGGCGTGTTTTTGAGAACCTTATCTATTTGGAATTGCTTAAACATGAGATAGAGTGTTATTATGAAGAAGGAATCGATTTTTATTTGCCAACACGTGCTCAAATTATTTTAGCAGTACCTTTTGAGAATGAACACTCTTTATTTAAAAAAGTCGAAGCGCTTGAAGCGTTTATCATTACGCATGAAGTTAAGGAAGTTATTATTATCACCATGAATTTGGAAAGCACTCTTTCACATCCGATTGCCAAAATTGAAATGCTCCCCTTTGCCCAATGGGCACTAGGAGAAGAATAGAGGATTTAAAATGTGGCACCTAGTCCGATAAAAGGTCCCTCTATAGTAACATTTGAGTTGACATCGAAATGATTATTAATCTTTAACGTCTCATATCGATAACCTGCTTGTGCCTGAAAAAGTTTATTGATATTCCAAACCGCTTTAATACGCGAGTCGCCCAATGCGTCACCTTTGTATTCAATGTATTTTACATCACCGGCTATTCGTAGACCTGTTCCCACAAAATTTATGCCTGCACTCAAGTATCCCATTGGAATAACTTCACTAAACTCTTGATTAACATTGCCTTCTATTTTGGCATCCACCACTTTGAAAGTAACACCAATATCTAAATCAACAACGTTATCAAGTATTTCATAATAAGGTGTAATATCCGTTTGATCAAAAGTGACTTTATTAATCCCTGATGCACCATCTGAACCCGTAAAAGAAGATTCTGGCGTCAAATCAAGACGAATATTTGGCACTAATGGAACAGGATGTTCCAAATAAAGGCCAAGTTGATAACCCGAATGACGCTCATTATTAAAATGGGTAGTCGTTGTTTTGTAATCAAAATCACCGCTTGCCGTAGGATTGTAGGAATCAGCTTCAACGCCAAATCCTAAAATCATCGCTGCTGAAGTATTAACGGATGCCAAACATAAAGCTGTTAAAACTGATTTTTTCATCTCTTGATCCTTTTTTCAGTATGATACCGAATTTTAGAATGAAATTTTACGACAACAAGGCATTTGACATGAAACTATGCGGAATGGACGAAGCAGGACGGGGACCGCTGGCAGGCCCCTTGGTGATGGCAGGCGTTATTCTCAAAAAACCCATTTCTGGATTAAATGATTCCAAAAAACTCAGTGAAAAAATGCGCGAAACACTTTTTGAACTTATTCTCACAAACGCTGAGTATAAAATTGTTCATTTTTCCGCAGAACATATCGATACCCTTGGTCTATCTGCATGTCTTAAAAAAGGTCTTGAAGAGATTATGAGCTTTCTTCATGCCGATGATTATTTATTTGATGGGAACTCAAAATTTGGAGTCAGCGGTTTACGCACTCTCGTCAAAGCAGATGCCCTTATCCCCGAAGTAAGTGCAGCCTCCATCCTCGCCAAAGTGACCCGTGACCGTGAGATGATCGAGATGGATCCTCTTTATCCAAATTACGGATTTGCACTGCATAAAGGGTATGGCACGTGCGCTCATGTTCAAGCCATTAAAGAATATGGCTATTGTGACATTCATCGTAAAAGTTTTAAATTAAAAGCATTACAGCCGTCATTGTTTTAAATAGCGCTTGCTATAATCATTTTTTAAAAGGATTATTATGATTTCTCTTACCCATTTAGAAGCGGCACTGGAAGCGGTTGATGCCGAAGTCAAAGCACTTCTGTACAATCAATCAATGTCATTAAACGAAAAAGATGAGAAGATGCTTCCGCTTTTACGTGAAAGCAAAGTGCTCAAACAAGCCTATGAAGATTTGTGTTACTTGCGTGATAACCCGCCTACAAGTACAACTGGGTGTAAAGCTGGACAATATCGAGAAGATAAATAAAAAAAATTATTGAAATGTAATTTGCTTAATAAAGGGAAGTAGAGACTCCCCGCCAGATACCTGCGGCACAAAACACGCACCGATGTGCTGCTGTATTCCTACCCTGACACGTTGTCAGTACGCACCCTTGCACAGGTCTAACGAAGAGAGGTGGAATTATATCCTACCCTGAGTATAAATGCAAGAACAGTGTCGTGGTATCTTTTTTGCTTATTTCTTAACGACTATTACATATTAACTGCATTATGGTCGATATACTATACATTATATAGATTTTAGAACAAAAGGATTTGTCATGGCAGGAATTAGCTCATTAGGTGTCGGCTCAGGAGTGCTTACGAGCGATGTCATCGATAAGTTGCGTGCAGGCAATGAAGCACAGGTTATCAAACCTTTAGATACTAAAATCGAAACTGCTTCCCTAAAACTAAAATCATTTGACTTTCTCAATACCCTTATGGATACTTTTCAAAAAAGCGTTTCCAAGCTTTCAAGCGATACTGTTTTTTTAGGTCGATCCGTTTCCGGTAGCAATGATGCAGTCACCGTCAGTGCATCGGCTGGTGCCGATGTCCAGTCTTTTTCACTCTCAAACGTCGTAACAGCGAAGGGAGATATTTGGCACTCGCCCATTGCTGCCACTTCAAAAACAACTGCACTTGTTCCGGCTCCTGTCGGCGCTAATCAACTCAGTATCGGAATCGGCACAAATACGCCCATTCTCATCGACTATTCTAACACAACAACGTTAGAGGAGTTAGCAGCAGCGATCAATAATACGGCTGGAACGCAAGTCACTGCCTCCATTTTACAAACAGGGGCATCCAGCTATGAACTTGTCGTCAAGTCTGACGGTGTTGGTGCAAACCAAAATATTACCTTCGGTGATTCAGGAACTCTTTTAACCACTCTAGGCATGGATACTATAGCAGCAAAAATGCAACCTGCTGGGGATGCATCATTTGATTATAATGGTATTGCTATAACACGTCCAACAAATGAAATCACAGATCTCGTCAATGGAGTCACTGTTTCTCTAAAGCAAGATCAAACTACGAGCAGCAATATTTCAATCACTCAAAATAAAACCGAAATCAGTACCGAAATGTCTCTCATGGTTCAAAGCTACAATACCCTTGTTAGTAACATCGGTGATATGACCGTGTACGATAAAGCAGCCGGAAAAGTCGGAGTTTTTAATGGAGACAATTACATTAAATCCATTACCCGCGAGCTCAATAGGGTTATGACTTCTGTTGATTCCAGCGGAAAGTCACTTGTTGATTATGGGATTGATATTGATAGAAATGGAGTTATGAGCTTCGACAGTGCTACATTTGATGCCAAAATGACACAAGATCCGACATCGCTGCAAAAATTTTTCAGTGGCAGTTATGCTAATGGCGTGGATACGCCCGGTATATTTGACACTCTCTATGATAAGATGAAAAGTTATACCAGTAGTAATAAAAGTCTTGATACCTATCAAGCCAATCTCAATAAAACACTTGATAAGCTGAATAAAGATCGTGCAACAATGACAGCAAAACTTGATACGCGTTATGAAATCATGACCAAACAATTCAGCGCTTACGATGCCATTATTAGCAAGATTAACAGTCAGTTTTCATCACTTAAGCAGATGATTGATGCTCAGGCTGCGGCGAATAAATAAAAAAATCAAAAGTTTTGTAGATTATTTGCAAAGAAGTGAAAACTTCTTTGCAGCATAAAGAAGAGTATTACTGTAGTAATTTCAGTACGTTCTGCTGAACCGTATTTGCCTGACTCATAGCATAAGAGCCTGATTGTGCCAAGATATTGCGCTTGCTGAAGTTTGCAGATTCTGCCGCAAAGTCAACATCACGAATTTGAGATTCTGCTGCTGAAACGTTGATTTGAGTTACAGAGATGTTACGGATCGTTGACTCAAGCTGGTTTTGAACCGAACCGATATCCGCACGGGTACGGTCAAGCTGTGCTAATGCGTGGTCTGCTTTTTTAATTGTCATCTGTGCGGCGGTATACGTCGTAACGTCTGCTGTAGATATAGAGTTTGCAACCGAATAGGTACCAGCGACAAAACCAATTGCAGCAGGAGCTGTACCGGCGATGACAATAGCATTATCTGATTCAAGAGTAACTTGCCCACGTGAAACGATTGCAAGAGCAGCACTTGCACCTCCATTTAGTGATGAAAGACCTGTTGCTGAACCAAATAATGCTGTCTGGCTCGCTGCAGCTAACGCAACTGTTCCGAGATTATTACTTGAAAGTGTGACATTGTAACCATCTGCTGAACTCAATTCTAACTTTCCGCCAGAAACGATTTTAGCCGTAACACCTGTTTGATCGGTGATACGGTTAAATGCTGCAGCCAAAGTTCCCGTTGAATCGTTTGTACTAAATGTTACGGCACCCAGATCTACCCCGTTAATAAAGACTGATCCCGCAGCAAGGGCACCACCCGCGGCTGCACTTGTACCCGTTAAATTGGTATTACCCGTTGCGGTAACCCCAGTTGAGCTAGTGCTGGCATTAATCGCTTCAACTTTTTGTACTGCTGATGTTATATCCTGCGCTAACGCATTAATAGTATCTGTCACACTTCCTGCAACAGAAGGTGCGATACTTGCGCCATTGATAAGCACTCCACCTGCAACAATTCCAAGATTGGATGTTGCTACGGTTCCTGATGTCAGCGCAAACATACCAAGGGTAGTTGTCCGAGCACTGTCAATCGAAATATTAACCGTTTGATTTGCATACGCACCGATTTGGAAGTTTTTATTGACATAACCACCATCGAGCAAATTAATACCATTGAATGATGTTGTTTTTGCTATATTATCCGCTTCTTGCAAAAGGCGGGTGATATCGCGCTGAATCGCCAAACGTGAATCTCCACTTTGTCCATCAGACGCTGATTGGATAGATTTGGTACGAACCGTGTTGATGATGTTGATGTACTCATCAAGCGCTCCATCCGCAGTTTGCGCAACACCGATCCCATCGTTTGCATTCATGATCGCTTGACCGAGACCTTTTGCCTGTGCACGAAGATTATCCGCGATAACCATCCCTGATGCATCATCAGCAGCTTTTGTAATGCGAAGACCTGAACTCAAACGAGTCAATGAAGTATCCAACTCTTTGTTGTTCATACCTGCATAATTGTGTGCTGTCATAGCCCCAATGTTTGTGTTAATACGAAAACCCATGATAAATCCTATTTTTGGTTTTGCGTTTATACGCGTATTTAACAACATAAAGCAAAAGATATTCCAAAAATAATGTTTTTAAAGAATTTTGTCTATAAATAAAGATTGGAGTTTATTAAATGAGGAATGGAGAGAAGAAAGACCGGGCAAAGCCCGATCAAGTGTTAGAAACTATTGTAGTAAACGAAGAACGTTTTGTTGAACCGCATTTGCCTGACTCATAGCATAAGAGCCTGATTGTGCCAAGATATTGCGCTTGCTGAAGTTTGCAGATTCTGCTGCAAAGTCAACATCACGAATTTGAGATTCCGCAGCCGCAACGTTGATCTGTGTAACAGAGATATTACGAATCGTTGACTCAAGCTGGTTTTGAACCGACCCGATGTCTGCACGGGTACGGTCAAGCTGTGCGAGCGCATGGTCCGCTTTTTTGATCGATGTTTGTGCCGCAGTGTACGTTGTAACGTCTACTGTTGAAATCGAATTTGCAACCGAATACGTTGTCGCGGCCAAACCAGCTGTTGCTACAGCAGCACCGGCAATAGTGATTGCATTATCGGATTCCAACGTAAGGGTCCCCTGTTCAACCGCAGTCAAAGCAGCAGCTGCAGCACCCGCAACCGATACAGTACTACCTGCTCCGAATATTTTTGCCGTATTAGCAGCAAGAGCCACCGTTCCGCCCGCCGCAGTTGTGGTAAGAGAAACGTTATATCCGTCTGACGAACTTAGTTCCAGTTTTCCACCCGATACGATTTTAGCAGTAATACCGCTCTTATCCGTCAAACGGTTAAATGCTGCCGCTAATGTTCCCGTCGAATCGTTTGCACTAAAGGTAACATCCCCAAGATCTTGTCCGTTAATAAATACGGTTCCCGCAGCAATTACACCCCCTGCTACTGCAAGGCCTCCGGTAACATTGGTACTCGCGGTCGCAGTCACGCCAGTAGAACTCGTAATGGTATTAATGATTGCCGCTTTTTGAACTGCTGAAGCAGCTGTTTGAGCAAGTGCATCAATATTATCCGCTACGCTTCCGGCAACCGATGCTGTTGTTGCAATACCATTAACTGTAAAGTCAGCTGCACCAAAAGCTACTGCTGTCGTCTCTGTCCCTGTTTTGAGAGCAAACATTCCGAGTGTTGTTGTTTGTGCACTGTCAATAGACATGTTAACTGTCTGATTTGCATACGCACCGATTTGGAAGTTTTTGTTGACAAAACTACCATCAAGTAGATTAATACCATTAAATGATGTCGTTTTAGCAATATTATTCGCTTCTTCTAAAAGACGGTTAATATCACGCTGAATCGCCATACGTGAATCAGTGTTTTGTCCATCAGACGCTGATTGGATCGATTTGGTACGAACTGTGTTAATGATGTTGATATACTCGTCAAGAGCACCGTCTGCAGTTTGCGCAACACCGATACCATCATTTGCATTATTGATCGCTTGACCAAGGCCTTTTGCCTGTGCACGAAGATTATCCGCGATAACCATCCCAGATGCATCATCTGCCGCTTTGTTAATACGAAGACCTGAACTCAAACGAGTAAGAGAAGTGTCAAGCTCTTTGTTATTCATAGTTGCGTAATTGTGTGCATTCATAGCACCAATGTTTGTGTTAATTCTGAAACCCATGATAAATCCTTTTATGGTCGAGCTTTCGCTCTGAAGTTTTTTCAGCATCCTTGCTGTTACAGACTATATCGGGATATAAAAAAAAATGTTTAGCGGTTTTGCAATTTTTTTTGTTACACTTTCGATATTCATCCATTAATAAATGGATTTGGGCCTTCTGCCAAAGAAAACCCAGTGTTAACGTAGCCAATTGGGATGCATTCCAATTGCGTTTAAATAATGTAATAGGATTCAATCATTGAAATTGATTATTGTAGAGTCTCCGGCTAAAGCCAAGACGATAAAAAACTTTCTCTCCAAAGAGTACGAAGTCATCGCGTCCAAAGGGCATATTCGAGACCTTCCTAAAAACCGTTTCGGGATCAAAATCGATAATGAGACCATTATCCCTGAGTATCGCATCAGCGAGGACAGTACCGCAACGGTCAAACAGATACAGGAATTAGCCAAAAAAGCTGATACCATCTTTATCGCGACCGACGAAGACCGCGAGGGAGAAGCAATCGGTTGGCACATCGCCCATGCGATAAAAAAAGATCCCGAATCACTGCCGCGTATTGTGTTTCATGAGATCACTAAAAATGCGATCATCCATGCCCTAGAGAGCCCTAGAGCCATTGATATGGACCGTGTCAATGCACAGCAAGCACGCCGTTTGCTCGACCGTATCGTGGGATACAAACTCTCACCGCTTCTTGCCTCCAAGATCCAAAAGGGACTCTCTGCAGGACGTGTTCAATCTTCTACGCTGAAAATCATCATCGACCGTGAACGCGAAATTCGTGCCTTTGTCCCCGAAGAGTATTGGACCATCGATACCCTGTTCAAACCAGAGATCGAGGCGTCTCTCAATATGTTAGAGGGGCAAAAGATCGATAAAATGACGATCACGACTGCTAAGGAAGCGGCACGTATCGTAGCCCTCATCAAAGGCGAGTCGTTCACTGTAGGCAAAATCGAGACCAAAGAGCGCAAGTCCTCTACGCCCCCGCCGTTTATGACTTCTACGATTCAGCAAACAGCATCATCGCAGCTAGGATTCTCTCCGAAAAAGACGATGATGGTTGCTCAAGCACTCTATGAAGGGGTCAAGACTCCTGAGGGCACATCGGGGGTTATTACTTATATGCGTACCGACTCCCTCAATCTTGCAGCCGAAGCCGTCGAGGCAGCGCGTGAAGCTATTTTGACACGTTACGGCAAAGCGTATCTTCCCGAAGAGCCAAAAACCTACTTGAAAAAATCCAAAGGGGCACAAGAGGCGCACGAAGCGATCCGCCCTACGATGCTTGAATTTACGCCAGAAATCGCCGCTACTTATCTCAAGCCTGACGAAATCAAACTCTACAAACTCATCTATAACCGCTTTTTAGCGTGTCAGATGAACGATGCGCGTTTTGAACAGCAAAGCATCACCTTCCAAAGCCCAAAGGCAGAATATCGTGCAACGGGGCGTAAGCTCTTGTTTGACGGATTTTACCGTGTTACAGGAAGCGATGACAAAGACAAATTGCTCCCTGTATTGAACACCGGCGATGCTATCGATATCCAAACCATCACTCCCGAACAACACTTCACTGAGCCGCCATCGCACTTTTCCGAAGCGAGTTTGATCAAACAGCTCGAAGCGGAGGGGATCGGTCGCCCATCTACCTATGCACCGACCATCTCTACGCTCCAAGCACGCAATTACATCGAAATCGAAAAACGTCAGATCATCCCGACAGAGATAGCGTTTACCGTGACCGAATTGTTAGAAAAACATTTTGAAGAGATCGTAGATGCCTCGTTTACCGCAAATATGGAAGAGACTCTCGATGAAATCAGCGATAAAGGAACCTCTTGGCACAAAATACTGCTCGATTTCTACCATCCATTTATTGAAAAAATCAATGCCGGTAAAGCAGATATCGTCAGTCTAAAAATCGCAACACCACTTGGCCGAGAGTGTCCGCAATGCGGAAGTGAACTGCTCCTGCGTTCAGGACGTTTTGGAGAATTTATCGCGTGCAGCGGTTTTCCAAAGTGTAAGTACACCGAGCAAACCGAAAGCAATAAAAAAGAAGATTCTGAAAATCCCGATGAGAGCAGCGAAGAGGTGTGTGACAAATGCGGCAGCGCCATGGTGGTCAAAAGCGGCCGTAACGGTCAATTCCTCGCGTGTAGCGCTTATCCGGAGTGCAAAAACACCAAAACGCTCAATCAAGAGACAAAATTTTCAACCGTTCCGTGTCCTGATTGTGGCGGAAAACTGCTGTGGAGACAATCCCGTCGCGGTGCGTTCTGGGGCTGTGAAGAGTATCCAAAATGTAAGTTTATCTCCAAATTCGAGCCAAGTGAGCACAAATGTGAAGTAGAGGGGTGCGGTGGAGCATTAGCACCGCGTACGTATCGTAATAAAGAGGTGTATGAGTGCACCAAATGTAAAAATCGAACACCCAATGAATCAGCAACGGTGAGTGGTGAATGAAAATTGGGTTGTTATCGGATACCCATACTAAAAAAGGGCGATCACAACGAGCCATCGACCATCTTAAAGCAAATGGTGCCGAATTTCTGATACATGCAGGGGACATCGTAAAACCTGAAATGCTAGAGCAGCTCAAAACCAGCGGACTGCGGTATATGGCAGTTTACGGTAACAATGATGCCCATTTGCATGAATATCACAATAAATACAACCTCGTCCAAGAGCCTCACTATTTTAAACTCGCCGATACCGAGTGTAAACTGATGCATTTACCCTTTTACATGAATGCGGATGCGGAAGTCGTTCTTTTCGGACATACCCATATTTTCGAATGTGATTTTAAAAACAAAACTCTTTTTCTTAATCCCGGCGAAACCTGTGCGCGTGATAAACCTTTTTCAACCTGCGCGATGCTGGAGATCACCAAAAGCACTTTTATCGTAACTCAATATTCAAGAGCCATAGGGGCTGAAGAATTTGAAGAACAACACTACACCTTTGAAAGATCCAAAAAATGACACAAAAGATTTTTTTATGCTCCATCTGTAATATTAATAGCGGTACTTGCAATGAAGATTGCAAATTTTGCTCTCAAAGTGTCAAATACAAAGCCGACATTGAGCGGTACAAACAAAAACCTATGGATAAAATCCTCCAAGAAGCGCGTAAGCTCGAATCACTCGGGGCATTGGGCTTTTGTCTCGTAACGGCACAAAAAGGGCTCGATGATAAAACCCTCGAATTTGTCTGTAATGTCGCCAGCACCCTCAAACGTGAAGTACCTCGCCTGCGTCTCATCGCCTGTAATGGTACCGCATCCGTTGAGCAGCTCATAGAACTCAAAAATGCAGGCGTTGCCGCGTACAATCATAACCTCGAAACCAGCCGTGCTTTTTATCCCGAAGTCTGTACCACCCATCCATGGGATGAACGATACGAGACCTGTGAAAACGTCAACAGCGTAGGACTAAAACTTATCAGTGGCGGAATTTTTGGGATGGGGGAAACGCAGGAAGATCGCCTTAGTATGCTTCACTCGCTCAAAGAACTGAATCCCGTTTCGGTTCCGCTGAACTTTTATCATCACAATCCTGCCCTGCCGCTTAACCCTAGCCCCTTGAGCGTAGACGAGTCCCTTGATCTCATCAGACTCTCACGCACACTTTTACCTAATGCTGATCGTATCATGATAGCAGGCGGGCGTGAAATTACCTTCAAAGAGCGTCAGCATGAAATTTTTGAAGCGGGAGCAAACAGCATCGTATTGGGAAATTATCTCACAACTTCTGGACGTGAAGCGCATACTGATTTGGAGATGCTCCAAAAACTTGGTCTTAAAATCGCACTTACACCGGAAGACAAATAGTTTCTAATCTTGTGTTATAATGTTCGAAAAGGTACAAAAGGAGGTGTTGAATGTCCCAATCCGTTCTGCTTAACATCGCCCGAGCGTCCATACAAGAAGTATTACAAGCCGAGGAAAGTATAAATCGCGGTGAACTTCTCGAAAATTATCCAATCCTAAGTGAGGTCGTAGCTACTGAAGTGACACTGTATCTCAACGGTAAAACGCGAGGAACCTCACGCTCTCAGACGTCTGAGCATTCCCTACTCGAAGACATTATCCTCAATGCTAAACGTGCCGCTTTTCAAGACTCCGATTTTATTCCTATTTCAACGTCTGAGTATCTTCACACTTCGGTTGAACTGATTCTTTTTACTGCCGATGGCCCCATCAGCCACAGAGATGATCCTATTTTGAAAGAGCCATAATATACGAAGCAATCGCAAAGCCGTGATTGAGTCCCAGTGCAATAGATCCGCCTGACTCCTGCGTAATATCACCCGCAACAAATAATCCAGGGACATTGGTCTCATAATTTTTATCATGTACCGGGATACCGTTCTCTTCTTGTATTCCACTGCCTAACAAAAAGCCACTGGGAGTCGTTCCGCCAATGGCATAAATCAACCGATCATACAGTTCCCAATATCCATCCGAAAAGATGACTTTTACCCGTCCGCTATCGGCTTCAAGCTCTTTTATTTCGCTATTAAGCATTGCTATAATATCTCCTTTGCCGATTGCTTTGGCAATATCCTCTTGGTTCGTAGGATTCGCGCGTGAAAAATTGTCACGTCGATAACAAATCGTTACATCGTTCCTATCACAAAGTTCAACCGCATACTCAATTGCTGAATCTCCTCCGCCAATAACCATAATTTTTTCACCTACTCCACACGAATCGAGCGTGAAATGAACTAGATTTTTGATCGAAGGGGGAAATTTATAATCCGGCTTATTTGGTTTTCCCATACGCCCGATGGTAACCACGACATTACGTGCCAAGATACTCCCACCACTGATAAAAATCTCAAATCCTTCTTCATGCTTTACTATCTTTTGCACTTCACAATGCGTTTTTAACTCAAGCGATTCATTATCCAATAAGGTATCAAAATAATCCAATGTACTTTCTTTTGTTCCGTCCACAAAGTAAATTGTTCCGTCCAAATCAACCTTCTGCCCTTTCCAATCTTTGTCTACGCGTTTGTTGTCTTTGTAAAATTTACGAATAGTTGAATTATGATTTTCCTCTTTCTCTAACATAATAATATTACGCATCCCCAGCGTATAGCTCTCTATTGCTGTTCCAATGCCTGCAGGACCTGCTCCGATAATCGCTAATTCATACGCCTTTCGCATGGTATCTCCTGTTTGATATATTATTAACTTTAGCATACATGAAGTTAAAATTATGTTATGATTCTTATATGTACTATGTTATTCAACGTCATCATAATGATCATCAGAAGCGTTACTTTGCGTATGCTATAACCAAGTATATTTCTGCTAAAAATACGCAAAATATTATTATTGAAATTAATCATGACGGTGTTATAAAGCGTAAATGGTCACCCAAAGAAGATATTATTCTATTGACTGCCGATAAAGAACTGTTTCGTACCACGATGGAACGGTTAGAGGCCATAAAAGAGCATCATCTAGAAAAAATTAATGCTGCACAAGAAAAACTAAATCTTGATATCATCCAATTTAATGAAGCCCTGCAAAAAGAATTTGAGATAATACAATCCTCTTCTCCGACTAACCTCTCAAATTAAGATTACTTTCTCGCTTAATGCGTTAAAATCATTCTACATACAATATAAAAGGGATGAATATGAATAAAATCTTCCTATCTACATTACTTGCAAGTGTAATACTAAGTGCAAGTGATTATAACTACGAATTCAGTCCAATGATCGGATATGCTTACTCAAACAATATCCAGGAACTCAGAGATCATACGGTTTTTGCGGGTGAAATGCAATTTAACAATCTTTTTGATTCTACTATCAAACCTGAGCTTTCACTCATGTATAGCGATACTGATCGTAATGATGAAGCGGCTGGTGATGTTGATATTTTTAGAAGCGCTATCAATGGCGTTTATGAATTTTCAAAATTTGGTCCTGTAACGCCGTTTGTCAAAGCAGGAGTTGGATTAGAAACCATGAGCGACCATATGTACGGAAATCACAACGGATTGTTTGTGGATGCCGGTTTAGGTCTAAAAGTCCCTCTTACACAGCAGCTTGCCCTTAAAGTTGAAGCGATTGAAATGCAAAAATACGATCACTCGAACTGGGATAATACTTTAGTAGTTCTGGGTGGGCTCAATTATGCCTTCGGTGCAAAAGCACAGCCAGTAGCACCTGTTGCCGCAGCCGTTGCTGCCCCTATTGTTGTAGCTATAGTAGCTGAACCAAAAGCAACACCAGTGATTGCCATTCCTGAAGCAAAAGTTTGTCCAGTTAACGTTGACAGCGATCAGGATGGTGTATTTGATCCTCAAGATAAATGTCCTAATACTCCTAAAGGTTTTAAAGTAGATGCTGATGGATGCCCGCTCAAAGCGACACTGCATTTAA
>JAUXYP010000007.1 GCA_030694265.1 Sulfuricurvum sp. | reverse complement strand
TTATCCACTTCCAAGTTCTTAAATTTTTCATTGACCTTGACCCAGATCGGCTTCTTAACGAAGTAAGATCGGTTAGAGTCTTTGAGGGTTAGAAATATATCAAAGTAGTGTCCAAATGTTTTTGGCTTCTTTTGATGTATTTCACCTGTTACGATCATGGTAGATAGTTGCGGTAAGATCATTTTTTTAACGAGAGCACGATTTTCTTTTGTATCGTCTAGCCCTGTCCCTTTACGGACACGAACTCCGTCAACCATATAATCCATCCACAGCTTTTTACCACGAACGAAGCTTCTCGCCATGTGTCTATCCTTTCGGACAGAAATGCTATGCGTTGGAATTGTACCACGCTTCAAATTAGCAACCTGTTTAAAACGGATTCTACGCACTCATTGTCATACATATCCGTAATGAGTGGATGAACCTTTGAAACATCGAATCTGACGCATTTTCCGATAATAATATAATGTTCATCTTTCTTAATATCAATATTTTTAAAACGTCGGCGTAATGTGTCTGGATGAATATCATAATACTGTGCCAGATGGGGAAGTGATAGATATTTCATACATGAACCTAAAACACATCGGGAATAAGTTTCCGCCGTTCTAACTCTTTAGTGAGCAGTGCGTGGCGATGATCCAATTCATCATATAATGGTGTACCCATAGGTGTACCGCCTATCTCTTTGGATAACTTCTCATCCAGATTCCATAATCCCTCGTCACTGTACAATTTGAGATCATCTTCAAACGTCGGTTTCTCTTTATGTTCCTCATACAAATGTTTAATGTTCTGTCGCAGATCAAATTCCGCTTTGGCTTTTTGAAGCACATCGAGAAAGAAAAGAAGAGTTGGATCATTATTATGAACCAGTAATCGAGTAATGACCTTTTTAATTGATTTCTCCGCATCTTGAAGCGAGTATCGGAAGCTAATACGCTCTATCTTCTCCAGTGGTGTATCTACTTGCATAAATTCAAGGATGGAGTAGTTCTCTTTAATATATTTCCATATTGGCAATATGTCAGCTCTCTTACGGTTAGGAGAGTTCAATTGCTTCTCACTGATACTTTCGGTATCTATAAGCTTGATAAGGTCACAAGAGCTTTTAAATAGACTCTCAGCGCGTATCAGAGCATCATCGATCGTATCAATCCCAAATGTCTTCAAGTATTCCCGATGGAGTTCAAATTCGACATTGAATATCGGCTCTTGTAAATCCATACCGTTGACCCCGAAATGGTTGTGCATGATTTCCCGTTTGATCTGTGATACGGTTGTCAGCTCTTTATGCTTGTTGTATATACGTAGTAAAAAAGGTTTTTTGCCGACATAGTAAGTTTCTAACTCATACCCGCTTGATCGTTCTCCGATGTTGGCAGAGTGACTTTGCTTCTTAGAGAGGATCATCTCTTTTCTCAGATAGCTAAAATCGTGTTGGATGAACATATTCAGATCGATCCGTGTTACGGGAAATACTCTCATAGTAAACTCACCCAAGAATTTTCTATTAACGTACTCTATAAGCGATTTTAAGCCCAGAGTATAGATTCCTATAGCATTGAGCTGTATTCGTATGTTGTGAATGTTCATAGCCTTCTCAGGGTCTTTAAACCCTGATCGAAAGAAGTCGTGATTGAACCAGTGAAACCCGTCTCTTCCCATACCGCTGTAAACCACATCGATCCCGTTTATCCTTACGATGATGTCATTATCAGCGTACTGATAATTGAGAGATTTAAAATAGGCTTTCTTATCTTCGATCTGATTGATGATGTCCTCATATAATCGATCATAGAAAGCACCGCTTTGTGCAAAGTAATAGAGTGCGTCAATACCGCTTGCGAAGGGTATATTTTTGACATGACTATTTTGCATAGGTTTTTCCTTTCGACGTTTAACGTCATTTTTTATTTGTAAAAACTAGAGAGGAGAGAAATGTTTTATGACTTATGTCAGGGGGTGTTACTAGAACCCCCTGAGTTAATGCGCACAGTAACGGCATTGAGCCATACGGCGGCATAGCCGCAAGTTAGGCTCACAGCCTACGTATGCGCAGAATTAGATACCGTAAAAGATGGCTTTACCTACGATGGCAACGTCTACTTCGACAAGTTCGTTTTCTTTGCCTTTGTAGAGGGCTACTTTGGAAGAGGGGATAGAGAGATCAATCAGCTCTTTGCGTGAGTCACCGTTTTTAAGAGGTATCTCTAAGAGCAACTGTATTTTATTTTTACCAAGTACTACTTCTCCCGTTTCTTTGTTGGTGAAATCATTCGAGGTGTAGACATTGAGAAGGGTTCCAGATAATTTGATCATAGTCAAATCCTTTTTATAAATTTTGGATTTGACAAAGCGCTTTGCCGTTTTCGAGTTATATAACGAGGAAAATTATAGGGGATAGGGGGATAGTAAAGATAGGTTTTTTTTCCCTGAAAATCAGGAAAATTTATTTA
>JAUXYP010000003.1 GCA_030694265.1 Sulfuricurvum sp. | reverse complement strand
CACAGCTTCAGATTATGCTCTCTGCGCAGGACGATACCTTTATTCATGAAATCGACTTTTTTTAGACTGATTTTATGGATATTCTGACTGTAAGTGGACTTTGAAATGCTTATAGAAATTTCTTTTAGATAATTGATATATTAAGAGAAGTGATACAATTTTCGCCAATTCAAGTTTAAAGTGCAACAGGAGATCAAAAGGGTGTAGCAAAGAGTCGATTTTATCCGACCAGAGATAAAGGGACATATATGAGCTACAACCAATTGACCATGGTACAACGATACCAAATAGAAGCTTTGAGAAGAGAGCGAGTGAGTTTGAGTGCGATAGCAAAAGCACTTGGAGTACATCGATCAACAATAGGACGTGAGATACGACGCAATGAGTTAGATACAGGAGAGTATCAAGCGTATTATGCACAAGTGAGCGCAAGGCTACGGTATCAGCGGAAGCAGAAAAACAAGAAACTAAACGGAGCACACCAGCGTTATATTCATGCAAAGCTAAAAGAGGGATGGAGCCCAGAACAGATTGCGGGGCGGATGAGCTTAGATGGGTTGATAGCACTTAGCCATGAGACAATCTATCGTTATATTTATCGACGTATGCGAGAAGGACACAAAGAGCTTGCACAGTATTTACGCCATAAGCATCGAAAGTATAAAACTCGTAAAGGAATATACGAACTGCGAGGAAAAATACCAAGGGCTAAACCAATTCATCAAAGAGATACTATTGTCGAAGAGAAAAGCCGTATAGGGGATTTCGAAGCCGATACCATCATTGGAAAAGATCATGAGCAAAGTATAGTGACCCTTGTAGATCGACATTCAAAGTTTACCTTGATGCATAAAGCTCCCAGCAAAGAAGCATTCGAAGTGACTCAAGTAATAGTCAAATTAATGGAACCGCTCAAAGGTGTTATACGAACCATTACCAGCGATAACGGTAAAGAGTTTGCCAATCATGCCTATATTGAACAAAAACTCGGAGTTGATTTTTACTTTGCTGAACCTTATAAATCGTGGCAGCGAGGACTTAACGAACACACCAATGGATTAATACGGGAATATATTCCGAAGAAGACAAAGTTTGAGACGATAAGTGATAAATTTATTGTAGACATACAAGAGAAACTAAACCATAGACCTCGAAAAATACTTGGCTATAAAACTCCGCATGAAGTGTTCTTTGCTAAAATTGCACAATGGATTGATGACTCGAAGCTACACTATAAAAATAACGTTGTTGCACTTGATTGTTGAATGGGCGGAAGTAAAAGAGAAGAGAAGCTCAAAAATAAGGGTATCTAAGTTGGTGCGGATGAGAGGACTTGAACCTCCACACCGAGAGGCACCAGATCCAAAGTCTGGCGTGTCTACCATTCCACCACATCCGCATAATAATCTAAGGTGGTACGCCCTAGAGGATTCGAACCTCTGACCGATGCCTTAGAAGGGCATTGCTCTATCCA
>JAUXYP010000021.1 GCA_030694265.1 Sulfuricurvum sp. | reverse complement strand
ATATTCCAATTCAGAAAAGCTCGCTTGCATTGTATTATCCAATTAAATCAATAAGATGTAATCTTACCATGCCGAACTCCAGCTAGGGTGGAGGGGTTGAATAAATCAGTGGTTCCTTAAACACAATCGCTATATAGTAGTTTTGGTTAAATATTCATCACCATTTAAATGTAAACAGCCCGCTCGATAGAGAAGGTCATTATTCGTCTAAAAAGCAAGCAACCTATCTTACTAGCTAATATTCGAACACATAACATCGTAATAATCTACGATACAACTTTATTATTTAGGGTACAACTTTATTATTTGCAAACAATTAGTTGTTCTCATAAAATAAAGTTCTTTCCTAAAATGCAGCTAAGTCATTGATTTTCCATAGTCACACTTAAACGCCAAAAATATATAGTTCTTTCCTAGACAAGCTCATCAATTACAAACTATTCCGAAACGCATAAAATAAAGTCCTTTCCTAATATTACAGATTGATCTGCTTGAGCCTCAAGGCCGCGAACTAAATGATTAAACCTCTTTTCTTAACCCCAACCTATCCAGAAGTTTCATTGACCATACAGTTACTTGCCCTTGGCTATCTGCTTTATCCCTTGGAGTAAGCACTCTCGGCAAACGCTCACAAGAACAAATTTTGTCCAGTAAATGCTCAACTTCATTATCCCAGTGCCCGCTAGCGTCAACCAGTCCATCTAGCATTAGCTTTACCGACTCCTCTAGCGCCTTGAATGACAGGCAGCTTTTGTAACGCAACACTATCAAGGATAAGGCTACCTCACCAGTACGATCCACATCAAGTAACACTATTGGCGGTAAGGCTGGCAAAGTAATGGTAACGACTAATGCAGTTCGCTGGGTGCGATTTACTAAAGAAAACACTCTGCCACCCTTGATTTGACACAAGGACATAGCAAAATGTGCTTCTGGTAACATTTCTGACATGTGTCGCACAGTATTAGCCAACGCTTGCTGGTCACCCATCGACTCCCACTTCGCTGGCGTTAACAACTTAAACTCCAGTGATGGAAGGCTGGCATTGCTAACTTGCTCTCCTGCGCTAACCTTGATAATTTGTCGCTTCTCAATTTTGGCAGGACCTACATCTGCTGCTTTTGACCCCTTACCCGCGGGCACTTCTACATCAATCAACAGCTTTTCAATGT
>JAUXYP010000013.1 GCA_030694265.1 Sulfuricurvum sp. | reverse complement strand
ACGTGCCGAAACAGTCAAAACTATGCTTATTGATCAAGATGTAGCAGCCGACCGTTTAACCGCAAGCGGTGAAGGTGAAAAAATGCCGGTTGCTTCCAATAAAACAAAACAAGGTCGTGCAGAAAATCGCCGTATTGAAGTAGAACTTTGTAAATAATTACACCTTTGTCTTTTCCCGCATTGGCGGGAATTCTACTTTTTAACTTTATCTCCAAATTTTGACATAAATTTTTCTATCTTCGGAGCAATGACCACATAACAATATCCTTGTGTCGGATGCTCATTGTAATAGTTTTGATGATAATCTTCTGCCGGATAAAATTCCGGTGCGCGTGTAAGTTCCGTTACAATCGGATCACTCCAGTGGGCTTGTGCCGATTTAATCGACTCAAGAGCAATTTCTTTTTGCGCTTCATCATAATAATAAATCACAGAGCGGTACTGCGTTCCCTTATCTGCACCTTGCGCATTCAAAGTCGTCGGATCATGCAATGCCCAAAAAATCTCTAATAATTCCCCGTAGCTAATGATTTTTGGATCGTACGTTATTTCAATGACTTCTGCGTGGCCTGATACACCCGTACATACTTGTTCATAGCTTGGATTCTTACGTAATCCACCGGCATAACCACTTATGGCCGAATGCACTCCACGTACACGGTTATAGACCGCTTCAATGCACCAAAAACAACCGCCGCCCAAGAGCGCTTTTTCGAATGTCTCCATAGTAACCCTTTATTGTCAAAATTGCGTAACAATACCGTAATCATCCTCACCTATACTTTTAAAAATTTAACAAGGGGGAAATAATCATGGAAAAGATAAGTTCATTGGAAAAAATGATGCTCAAAAAACTACGCTCTTCAAAACGCGCTTCATGGATGGTTGGCTAAACCGCCCTAATATTCTCTTGCATCTATCCCGCCGGTATGGCTTAACCGTATCTCAAAACACGCGCCATTTCTAGTATTGTAAATACTCAATTTTCCTAAACAATGTTTTTCAATAATCATTTTTGCCATGTACAAACCGATACCGGTCCCTTGTGACTCAAACTTGGTCGTAAAATACGGATCAAAAATTTTATCCATAATATGGTGTGGAACGCCTCCTCCCGAATCTTCTATTGAAATCGTACAATGGTATTTATCATTTGTGCACGTTACCGTAATCTGACGTTTTTTACTTTTGGTATGTTCTATGGCTTCACGTGCATTGTTCACGATGTTAATCAATACTTGCTTGAGTTCATTGTGATAGACCAAGATCTCAACCATCGGATCAATATCTTTAATCAATACAATTTTTTTGCTCGCGAGTAATGGTCCCAGTAGTGTTTCTACTTCACTGATCAAATGATACACATTCACTTTGCTTTGAAGGCGATCTTGTTTAAAAAAGTTTCGAAAATCATCAATGGTTTGTGACATATAGTCGATTTGCTGTTCCACTATCTCAATGACTTTACTCATATCATTATGATTACCAAGACTGACATTGATGTTTAAGCGCGTCATGGATAATCCCAAAATATTGAGCGGTTGACGCCATTGATGCGCAATGGATTCCACCATCGAACCTATCTCAGCCATTTTGGCTTGCTGCATCAAAATTTTCTCTTGCGTGCGATTCTTCTCTACTGCCTTTGTAATCTCATCTTGCAGCCGCTGATTAAAAGTTTCCAATTCAGCTGTTCGCTGACGCACCAATTCATCCAAGCGTCTGTATTTATAGGTCAAGCCTACAGCAACAACAATCGCAACCACAGCTGCCAATAACCAAAAGTCAATTTCACTTTTGTCACTCAGCACCCCCGCCTCTTGTGCCCAAAGAAAGTCTATAAACACTACAACTGATAAAATCATCTTTTTCATTGCTAAAGTTTAGCGCAAGAATTATATTGGCCCCCTTATACACCTTTAGGTTACTCTAGGATAAAATCGCCTATTTAATTAGAACTTTTTTATTTATTCTATACTCACAAGGTACTTTATGTCGGTCAAACAGCAGCTTCTTGATATTATTGCCAAGCGTCCACTTATCATCGATGGTGCGATGGGAACACAGCTACAAGAACGCGACGCGATGATTCCCTCAAGCGCTTGGGAAGGGAATGAAGGGTGTAATGAACTGCTCAATGTTACCTGCCCTGAAGTAATGAGCGATATTTTTCATGCCTATCTCGTCTCGGGGGCTGACCTTCTTACTACCAATACTTTCGGCTCATTTAACTGGGTTTTGGATGAGTATCAAATCGGGCATCGAGCCTATGAGCTCTCCCGCGCAGGGGCACAAATCTGTAAAGACGAGTGTAACAAATTTTCCACTCCAGAACATCCCCGTTTTGTTTTAGCCTCTATAGGACCTGGAACCAAACTCCCATCTCTTGGACACATTCACTATAACGAGATGCTTGCAGGATATACCGAATGCTGTTTGGGGCTCATAGATGGAGGAGCGGATATCTTCTTGCTCGAAACGTGTCAAGACCCGCTGCAGATCAAAGCGGCTCTGCATGCATGTCAAGCCGCCAATCAAGAGCGTGGGGCCGATTTACCGATCATGGTCTCCGTCACGATCGAGCTGGCAGGAAGCATGCTCATCGGAACCGATGCACAGACTATCGCCACTATCATGGAGCCTTTCGATATTCTCAGTCTGGGCTTCAACTGCGGTACGGGTCCTGAGCAGTACGGCAAACACGTCAAAACTCTCTCACAAGTATGGGGAAAACCGATCTCTGTTCACGCCAATGCGGGATTGCCTCAAAATCGCGGCGGATACTCCTACTACCCAATGGGACCCGATGAGTTTGCACAGCGTCAACATGACTTTTTAGCCTATGACGGAGTGAGCTTCTTGGGCGGATGTTGCGGGACAACGCCTCAGCATATCCGTGCATTGGTAGACAAAGTCTCTACTATTATTCCTAAAAAACCAAGCGGGAGCCAAGTCCCTTCTATCGCTTCATTGTTTAATACCGTCGAACTCATCCAACAACCCGCACCTTTACTCATAGGGGAACGCTCCAACTCTACGGGGTCTAAAGCGTTTCGTGAGCTTATCATCGCCAGCGACTACGAGGGGACACTCAGTGTCGGTCAAGCCCAAGTTCGTGATGGTGCGCACTGTTTGGATGTCAATGTCGAGTTTGCAGGGCGTGATGGTGCAGTCGATATGGCAGCGGTTATGAAACTGTACAATCAAAAAATCCCGCTCCCTCTTATGCCCGATGCCACACGCGTAAACACGATGGAAGAGGCTCTCAAATGCATCGGTGGTAAACCCATCATTAACTCTGTCAATCTCGAAGATGGGGAAGAGAGACTGGATGCTATTTGTACCTTGGCAAAGAAGTTTGGAACCGCACTCGTATGTCTCACCATCGATGAAGTCGGAATGGCAAAAACCACTGAGGACAAAATGCGTATTGCCAGTCGGATTTATGATTTGTGTGTCAATCGCCACCATATTGATCCACGGAATCTGATGTTTGATATGCTCACATTTACCGTAGGAAGCGGGGATTTAGAGTACCGAGATGCCGCGATACAAACGCTTGAGGCAATTCGTCAACTTCACGCAAAATATCCTGAAGTCGGCTCAACGCTTGGGCTTTCCAATATCTCCTTTGGTCTGAGCGCCAGCTCACGCGTCTTTTTGAACAGCGTATTTTTGCACCACTGTATCCAAGCCGGAATGACCTCGGTCATCATCAACGTCAAACACATCGTTCCCCTCTCAAAGATGTCCGATCAAGAAAGAGAACTGTGTGAAGAACTTTTGTTTGCCCCTAACGACCAATCGCTGTTCAATTTTATCAACCATTTTAGTGACATCACGATTGATAATACTAAAAATGATGAAGAATACGAAGCACTTAATGATGAAGAGAAAATAGCCAAACTCCTCATCGACGGGGACAAAGAGCGAATGATCCCTTTGGTGGATCAAGCACGTTTGACCATCAATCCTGACCGTATCGTCAATGAAATCCTCATTGATGCGATGAAAGTGGTCGGGGAGCTGTTTGGGAGCGGCAAAATGCAATTGCCGTTTGTACTGCAAAGTGCCGAAACGATGAAAACTACCGTCGATTATCTCAACCCTTATCTCACTAAACAAGAAAAAGATACCGATACCACGCTGGTGATTGGAACCGTCAAGGGAGATGTACACGACGTTGGGAAAAACCTCGTGGATATTATCCTCTCTAATAATGGCTTCAAAGTCATCAACGTCGGAATAAAAACTGAACTCGATAAATATTTGGACGTTATGCAAACCAACTCCATCCATGCCATCGGGATGTCAGGGCTATTGGTAAAGTCGACACAAGTGATGAAAGACAATCTTGAAACAATGGCATCCATGGGGATAACCATCCCTGTATTACTCGGTGGTGCAGCACTCACTCGAAGTTTTGTGGATGATTTTTGCCGACCTTTTTATAAGGGTCCAATATTTTATTGTCGTGATGCGTTTGATGGGGTTATTGCCATGAGCCGTATCGAGAAATACAATGAAAATCCCGATATCGGTCTGGACGTCAGACTAGGTGGGGACATGGTAGAGCGCGTAACCAAAGAAGTTAAAGAAGTCATTATCCCTCCCTTCTCTGAGCTTAAAATGCCCTCTCGTGAGGTAAAAATTCCTACTCCTCCGTTTTGGGGGCGTCGAGTTTTACGCAAAGAACAGCTTGATTTTGACATGGTATGTGAGTGGGTCAATAAGCGAAGTTTGTTCAAAATGCACTGGGGTTACAAGCGTGCTGGGATGGATGTTAATGCGTATAAAAAACTTATGGATACCAAAGTCTACCCGGCATACGAGCGGATAAAACGAGAGATAGTCAAACGCGGATTGTTCGATCCTACGGTTATCTATGGGTATTATCCTGTGCGAAGCAACGACAGAGAATTATTAATATTTGATGAGAGTTATGGATGGAATGTCGATGAAAATGCCAACCGTATGCCACTGGATGATGTTATAGGAAATGCCAAATATGTCTTTGATTTTCCGCGTCAACGAAAAAGCCCTCACCGTGCACTTAGCGATTTTTTTACTCACACACGGGATGACGTGCTGCCACTAACATGCGTTAGTGTTGGAGATAAATTCACTGCGTACGAACAAGAGCTATACGCCAAAAATGAATACCTGGAATACAATATGGTGCATGGGTTTGGAGTGGAGCTTGCTGAAGCACTGGCTGAAGTGGCACACAAACAAATCCGATTGGATCTAGGCATTGTAAGCGAAGACGAGGGGAACAGTTTACGTGATGTCAGAATGAACCGATACCCTGGAGCACGTTACAGTTTTGGTTATCCGGCGTGTCCAGATTTAGAACAAAGTCGTATTATCTTTGATTTATTACGTCCTGAAGAGTTTGGAATCGTTCTCTCCGAGACGTTTCAAATCCATCCTGAACAAAGCACAACTGCACTCGTGGTTCATCACAAAGAGGCGACGTATTACAGTGTTTAGTTCCATGAAAGATACGTTAATTAACCTCCTCAAACTTATCGTCTCCATCCTGTTGTTGTGGATTGCTGCACGGTTGGTTGATTTCAAGCTTCTGAGTGGAATTATCCTCAATTGCGACCTAAGCTATATAGCGTTTGCTATTCTCCTTCAACTCGCGAGCACAACGCTCGCTGCCTATCGATGGTCACTGATTATGGGTGCGCTAAAATTTCATGAGACCTTTACCTTTTATCTCACCCGCTATTTCAAGGGAGCCTTTTTCAATCAAGCACTACCGGGAAGCATCGGCGGAGATGCGGTTCGTGGGCTAGAATTGGGTAAAATGGGCTACAGTAAAAAAGAAGCCTTTTCCGGTATCTTTATTGACCGTATTGTAGGACTCGCGGGATTACTAATCCTCAATCTCATTGCAAATCTCGCGAGCGGTCATCTTCTCCCAACGTGGCTTTTTAATCTTATCAACGCCATTAGTATAGGCGGTATTACAGGCTTTACTGTTTTAATTTTATTACGGAAAATTACTTGGTTACAAAAGTATCGCATCACCCGCCTATTTGCAAATCTCTCGAGCCGATTCCGTCAGGTCTATGCCAACAAGCAAGCCATAGTTTCCCAAATCACTCTCTCTGTAATTATCCACTTTCTTTCCATCTTAGCTTTGTATGAACTTTCACGTGCGATTGGGATGACTTTGCCACTTAGCGTCTTTTTAGTCGCTGTCCCCCCTGTGTTTTTGCTCACCATTATCCCTATATCTCTAGCTGGATGGGGAGTGCGTGAAAGTGCTATGGTGGGGATATTTCTCCTCATAGGTACGTCCAAAGAGATGATTCTCTCTGTCTCGATCCTCTATGGAGTGATGCTCATAGTCGCAAGCTTCCCGGGATTGATCATTTGGCTTCGAGGGAAAAAGCTACTATAATACACTATATTATTCGCAGGAAACATTGATGCACGTTGATACCATGAGAGCCGTCGATTATTGGGTCGGTGTACCATTATGTTTTGTGGGAAGTTTACTCAAAAAAATAACATGCTTTCTTCCAAGCCACCAAAGCGATCGCCCGACTAATGTCCTCTTAGTAGAACTCTCAGAGATGGGAAGTACCATTCTCGTCGACCCTGCAATGCAAAAACTCAAACGCCAACTCGATGCCAATTTGTATTTTGTTATTTTCAAAAAAAATAAACCGAGTCTCGATCTCCTCAATACCGTCCCAGAAGCGAATATTTTCACCATCCGCGAAGACAGCCTTGTTTCTCTTTTCACTGATACCCTACGATTTTTTTGGTGGACCCGTTCAAAGCGCATTGATACCGTCATCGACTTGGAACTCTTCTCCCGTTTCACCGCTTTGCTAACAGGTTTTTGCGGAGCAACACGGCGCGTCGGTTTCCACGCTTTTTACAATGAGGGACTTTATCGTGGTTCCATGCTCACCCATGAAGTGGCGTACAATCCCCACATGCACATTGCCAAAAATTTTATTGCCCTCGTCAATGCTTTACTTGTTGATAAAAAAGAAACCCCTTACTCCAAAACCGTGATCGGTGATGATGAGATTCTCCTTAACAAAGTAACGGTCACTCCCCAAGCACAAGAAGCAATGCGCTCTAAAATACAATCGTATGCTCCGGTTTATGATCCAAAAAAACACCGTATCGTTTTACTCAATGCCAATGCCAGCGATCTGATGCCTCTACGACGATGGGCACAAGAAAGCTACATAGAGCTGGCACGCAAAATATTAGCAACCTACGAGGATGTACTCATTCTCCTGACCGGTGCTCCTGCTGAATTTGACGGATTACAAAAAATCCCCGATACCCTGCAAAATGAGCGTTGTGTGAATTTTTCAGGTAAAACATCTTTTGCCGAACTTGTAGCATTATACGAAGTAAGTGAATTCATGCTGAGCAACGATTCGGGTCCAGGACATTTTTCAGCGGTAACGTCTATGCCCTCATTTGTTTTTTTCGGTCCTGAGACACCAAAACTATACGGTTCACTTGGATTAACAACCCCTATCTATGCAGGACTTGCATGTTCACCCTGCGTGAGTGCCAGCAATCATCGTAAAACATCGTGTGATGACAACGTTTGCATGCAAGTATTAAGTGTTGATTATGTTTATTCAATTCTTGCACCCTCCCTTGGCTCTAGCCGCTTTATCTAACACATGAACAACAAAAACATCTTTTGGCTGATTGCTTTTTTTACTGCCATTCGTCTCATTGTTGCTCCCTCTTTTGGATTAGGCGTTGATGAAGCCCATTATGTTCTCTATGGCTATTATCTCGATCTAAGTTACGTCGATCACCCTCCACTGACTGGATGGGTTCAAGCTGCGATGCTATACCTATTTCAAGACAGCATACTAACCGCTCGCATCCCTGCAATCGTCATTATGGCGATACTCTCATGGCAATCTTACCGCTACTTACTTGTTATCAATGCCACCCAAAAACAGGCCCTATGGGCAGTCACGGCACTTAACAGCTCTTTTATGTTTGGGGCTATTGGGCTTATGCTTTTACCAGAAAATTTTTTACTTGCACTCATCTACCCCATTATTATAACTGTGTTGCGCATTGAGCAAGAGGGTAAACTCAAAAGCTATCTATGGCTTGGCATTTTACTCGGGCTTGCAGGATTGGCTAAATACACCGCTGTCCTATTAGTACTTCCACTGCTTCTCTACATCCTAGCAAGAAAGCGGTATGATCTGCTGATCAATCCCCGTATTTTACTCACCGCATCAATCGGCTTTGTCATGATATTGCCGGTCTTACTGTGGAACTACTCCCATGATTGGATCAGCTTTACCTATCAGTCTGCTCATGTAACGGGCAATAGCTCTTTGGATTTAAAATCATTTCTCCGTTCCACGATTGCACAGTTTGCGGCCTACAACCCCTTTCTTTTTATCATTGCCTTCTATGGTCTCGTACTTTCATTTCGATCCACAAACTCGGCGCTTGTTCTTGCTGCATGGGTTGGCCTAACCATTGAGCTTTTTTTTATTGGCACTTCGTTTTTAAAACCCGTATTACCTCATTGGCCAGCTCTTTTTTATTGCTTGTTTATCCCGATTGGAACTATTTTACTGATGCAAGCGAGTCCAAAACGTGCTTCCATCACGCGTGCTATTGTGATATTTTCACTCCTATTAAGCGCCGTTATTCATGCCGAACTCTATGGAAAATGGGGTACTTTTCCTGATTATAAATCACCATTTAGAGATATTTACGGCTTTGAACTCCAAACTAAACAAGGTTCAGACCTTCTGGAAAAAATCTCTTCATCCAAAAAAGCACTAGCAGTAATGAACTGGAGCTATGGAAGCCGTTTACACTATTACAGCAAGCCATATGGGATCAAAACATTTGTTTTAGACGATTACAATCGCCAATTTTCACTTTGGGAAAATGAGTCTCCGATAGGATACGATCTGATTATTCTCCACTCCCATTTTAATGATGATAATGAGCTCACCCATCTGCGCTGTGACACACAAATACCTCTGGCCAAAACCGATATTCTCCTCAATGAAGGTAAAGTCGACACGGTAGAATTTATTGAGTGTATTAACTATCAGGGAAAAATATGACTCAGAAAAAATACTATTTTACCTCTGTTATCTTCATTGCTTTGATTGCATTAAGCTACCTGTATCTAGATAGACAAGTAGCCGTTTGGTTTCATGAACACCTGAGTGAACAAGATCATCTTTTTTTTCGTAACATCACTCAATTTGGGGAATCTACGTATTATCTGATTGGATTTACTTTTGCTTTTTTGATTTTTAAATTTATGCTACAAAGACCACGATGGGCTGATAAATTCTTGTTTCTTTTTACATCTGTGGCAGTTTCTGGAATTGCCGTCAATATTATAAAAGTGATCGCAGGACGATACAGACCCTCAGAATTTTTCATGAATGGGGATTATGGTTTTACTTTTTTTCACCTCAGCCGTGCCATGACTTCATTTCCCTCAGGGCATACCGTAACTGCTTTTGCATTGGCCACGGCTATTAGCCACTTGTGGCCGCGGTTGAGTATTCCTACATGGATTTTTGCCATTGCCATCGGTATTAGCCGCATTGCCATTGGAGCGCACTATCCAAGCGACGTCCTGGGAGGTGCCTTCATAGGTACCCTTTCAGTCTATCTTATCCTCTATTATTGGAAGAAAAAGCCTGCATTAGCTCTCTAGTCTTTCTTCCATACCTTTTCCATCCACTCACCCATCTTTGCCTCATAGCCGCTGTTCTTAAACTCTACAAACTTGAATGGTTTTGAAAGATATTTTTGCTGTACCCATCCGCCAAAATCATGCGGATACAGATAGTTACTTCCTCGTGGACGTATCGCATCTGGTATTTCCAAAATCTCGCCATTTCGCACCGCTTCCAACGCTGAATTAATCGCATTGTACGCCGTATTGGATTTGGGAGAAGCGCATAGATAAATGACTGCTTGCGCCAAAATGATTCTCGATTCTGGATACCCGATTTGCTTGACACTCATCATCGCCGACGTGCATAGCGTGAGCGCTTGCGGATTGGCATTGCCCACATCTTCACTCGATAAAATCACCAAACGCCGCGCGATAAACTCAGGCGGTTCTCCCCCCTCGATCAATCGCGCCAGATAATAGATCGCCGCATCGGCATCGCTGCCCCGTATGCTTTTGATAAGAGCAGAAGCCAAATCATAATGGACACCTGCCTCCGAACTCCCCAGTGCCTGCGCAGTAGGACGAAGCGATTTGAGCAATCCTAGTGTTATAGGCTTTTTCAATGCGCTTGCTACCTCAGTGAGCTTGAGCATCGCGCGTGCATCCCCACCTGAACTAGCAATCAAATATTCTTTTGCCTCATCGTCCATTACAATGTCGGTACGTCCTAACAAATCTTCTAACGCTTTAACACCAATCGTTTGGAGTTCAAACAACAGTGATCGCGATCGCATTGCTGCAGTCAGGCTAAAATAGGGATTTTCAGTCGATGCACCGATCACTAACACACTGTTTTGTTCCATAACCGGTAATAACACCTCTTGCTGGTTTTTAGCCAGACGGTGTACCTCATCGATAAATATAAGCGGTTTGGTAAGCGCATTTTCGTATTGGTTAAAAATTTTTCGCAACTCTTCAATTTTAAGAGAAGTCGCGTTAAATTCATAAAAGGGGAGATCCATCACAGAGGCGACGATACGCGCCAAAGTTGTCTTGCCGCAACCGGGAGGTCCGTAAAAAAAAGAGTGGGTGAGATTATTTCCCTCACAAAGAGAACGTAAAGGAGCTTCGGATGAACAGAGGTGCTCCTGCCCCACTACCTCATCAAATGTTTTAGGGCGAAGTAAATAAGTGAAATCGGCCACAATTAACCTGCAATGACCTTGACCATCACTTCACGTGCTTGACGCGGTCCGTCAAATTCACCGAAAAAGACCCCTTGCCATTTTCCAAAAATTGGACGTCCATCGACAACGGGGATACTGACCGATGCTCCCATACGCGATGCTTTGAGATGCGCTGCTGCATTATCTCCGACATGGGAATAGGTCTCTTCGCTAGGTATTACACGGCTCAATGCGAGTAAAAGATCACGTCGTAAATTGTGATCCGCATTTTCAAATAAAAAGATACTGCCTGTCGTATGAGGGGTAAAGACCACACATATCCCTTCTTTGACCCCTGATTTAATCACCGCTTCTTTGACTTCTGCGGTAATGTCCATCAATTGTGTTTTATGACTGGTTGGAAATTTGAGTGTTTTCATTTCTTTTTACTCCCCATTGCGTATTTTTTATCAGGACTGTATTTATTGGTTCCGAAGCTATCGCTCATTGCATTTGCTTTGGACTTATCCTTGTCTTTAATAAACGTTCTTTTTACGGGCTGGACTTTTTCTTTGGTGAAAATAGGCTTTTCAGTTTTGTTCATACTGTTGCCAAAAGCCCCTTTTTCTCCAGTTCTTTTCTCTCTACTGTAATCTTCTTTTTCACCCTTGCCTCTCTCTTTTCCAAAAGGGCTTTGTTGTGCGGCTTTTTGCTGTTTTTCTTTTTGCGTAGCGGTTCGCTCAATCCCATCTACAAATGCACGAAGTGATGTGTACTCAGCACGTTCTAGAAATCGTACTTTTCCCGTCGGAAGATTGTTCAAATCAATACCGCCGAAACTAAGACGTTTAAGATCCACTATTTCTGCTCCGAAGTGGGCGAAGAAACGGCGAAGTTCACGATTTTGCCCCTCTCCGATCGCCACTTTTAAAATCGAATAATCCCCTTGGTCTTTTTGGACTTGATAGGCATAAAAAGGGGCAAAACTCATCGGACCAGCTTCCGCATGCTCATGTGCGCCGGCACTTGCATCCTCAAGCTCCAATCCCTCGCCCATGGCAATCTTCATCCCCTCACTCACAGCACCTTTAATCTTGATACGATAAACGCGTTCCATTTTGGATGTCATAAGCGCTGTGGCTACACGTGAAGCATCTGTCAGGAGCAATAACCCCTCAGACGCAAAGTCCAATCGTCCTACAGGGATAAAATGACGATAACTTTTTGACAAGGAATCGTAAATCGTTTTTCTCCCTTGCGGATCTTTTTTGGTCACTAACTCCCCGCGTGGTTTGTTATAAACGATTACCGTAAACTGATCTTGTGCGGTTACTTTGTTACCGCTGATACTGACATCGGCTTTACGTTCATCGACTTGGATGGCAGGATTTTTTTCAATCTCTCCATCGATACGGACATAGCCGTCTAAAATTGCTTGATCCGCTTCACGACGTGAATACGTCGAGTAGTGGGCGATAAATTTGTTTAAACGCATCATGAGATACCTGCTTCCACGAGAGTATGAAGGTGCAAAACACCTTGTATTTTGCCGGAAGGTTCGGTCACCACCAGCAACTGTATTTTTTTATTTTCAATGAGAACGAGTGCATCGGAGGCCAATAAAGTCGCGTCATTAATCGTAAATGGATTGTGCGTTGCGTACTTGCTTGAACGAGCTTCCAGCGAAAAATCGGCATTCATCAATGCGCGGCGGATATCACCATCGCTTAACAGTCCTGAGAGCTTTCCCTCACTGTTCGTCAGCATAACCGTACCCAGTCTTCCTTCGCTAAGGGTCAAAATCGCCTCTTTAAGCGGTGTATTTTCATCCACTATCGGAAGGTTTTGGGTACGCATCAAATCACTTACTTTAACAAAGAGTTTTTTCCCTAACGCACCACCAGGGTGAAACGAGGCAAAATCTTCTTTTTGAAAATTACGCGCCTTCATCAAACATACGGCAAGGGCATCACCCATAGCAAGCGTCAGTGTCGTCGAACTCGTTGGAGCGATATCCAAAGGACACGCTTCTTGAGTGACATTGATGTTAATCACTTCGTCACTGTAACGACCCAAAGTCGACTCACCGTTTCGCGTCATCCCGATAAGAGGAATGTTAAAACGTTTGATGTGCGGCAGGATCGAACTAAGCTCTGGGCTTTCACCGCTGTAGCTGATGGCTAAGACCACATCCTCTTTGCCGATCATCCCCAAATCGCCGTGAAGCGCTTCGGTGGGGTGGAGAAAAAAACTCGGTGTTCCCGTGGAGGCAAACGTAGCCGCCATTTTCGCGCCTATAAGCCCCGATTTACCAACGCCCGTGATAACTAATTTTCCACGGCATGCTAGAATTATTTCTACGGATCGGGTGATTTCATCCCCTATTTTTTCCATCGCTTCACGCAAGGTATGCGCTTCGATTTCAAGTGTCTTTTTGGCTATTGCGATATAATCGTTATTCATGGAATGATTATACTCCAATAACCCTTCAAAATAGGCGTATTTATGCAAAACCTCTATACTGAAACTGCCTCACTTGATCAGCGTGCCGTCGCAGAATTTGGGCTAACTGAAGCTCTCATGATGGAACATGCAGCTATGGGAATGGAGCGCATTATACGCAACCGTTTTCCTCGTGACTCTATGGTGCTTATCGTCTGTGGTCAGGGTAATAATGGAGCTGACGGGCGTATCCTTGCACGATTGCTGGAAGGAGATTACAATGTTTCTACGAAACATAATATCCATCTGCATTACGATGTCATTGTTGACGCACTGTTTGGAAGCGGTCTTAACCGCCCGCTCGATTCCCTTACACAAGAACTTTTGAATTGTCTGAATTCAGCAGATGCCTTTAGAATTGCGTGTGACGTCCCTACGGGGCTTTACGCCAATGGCACCCTCGATCCTTATGCCTTTAAAGCGAATGTAACCGTCACCATGGGAACACTAAAGCTCGGAATGTTCAGTGATGCCGCCAAGGAAGTGATTGGAGAAATTATTATTACCGATCTGGGTGTTTCTCGTGTACGGTATGAAATACCTTCGTCCTGGCAACTGCTTGATCCATCAGATCTGCAGCTCCCTCATCGCCATGACTTCTCCTCACACAAAGGAAGTTATGGCCATCTAAGTTTGATATGCGGAGAGAAAATCGGGGCATCGGTTATTGCAGGTTCTGCTGGATTGCGATTTGGTGCAGGACTGGTGAGCCTCATTACCTGTGAAAACATTGTTATACCCCATGAACTTATGCAAAGTCACTCATTACCAGCTTCTACCACTGCCATTGCTCTTGGTATGGGGCTTGGTACGGAGTTTTGCGATCAAGAACTCACCCAATTGCTCAACAATCACCATCCGCTTGTTTTGGATGCCGATATTTTTTATCATCCCATGTTTTCAAATTTACTCAATCGCAGCCAAATCGTTCTCACCCCTCATCCCAAAGAGTTCACCCAAATTTTGCGTATTTGCGGGATCGCGGACATTGATGTGGCTACCTTACAAAAGGACCGATTTGCTTATACCGAGCGTTTTTGCACAGCTTATCCTAACGCGGTGTTAGTACTCAAAGGGGCCAATGTTATCATCGGACACAGCGATCACTTTTTCATCAATCCTCACGGTACGGTGGCTCTCGCCAAGGGGGGGAGCGGCGATGTTCTTTCGGGACTGATCGGTGCACTGTTAGCACAAGGTTATACTCCTCTTAATGCTGCTATTCACGCCTCATTAGCACATACGGCAGGGGCACAGAAGTTCGAAAAAAACAATTACGCACTAACTCCATTTGATCTCATCGAAAGCATTACTACTTTATGAAAAAAATCGTTGCCCTGTTTAGCGGTGAGGGGACAAACCTCGCTAACCTAATAGAAAAAATTCATCTCAACCATGCCCTCATTGCTTGTGCGATTACCAACAATCCAAATGCTGCAGGAATTATCAAAGCACAAGATGCTCATATCCCCGTTGAAGTTTTATCCCACACAGAATTTAAAACCAGAGAAAGTTACGATGCCGCATTGGTTGAAGCTATCCAAAAACATAGCCCCGATCTGGTTGTACTGTGTGGCTTTATGCGCATACTCACGCCTACATTTACAACACAAATACGCTCCATTAATCTGCATCCCTCACTACTGCCCGCATTTAAAGGTGCCCGTGCCATCGAACGCAGTTTTGAAAGTGATGAAACCGTGTGCGGCGTGAGCGTACATTGGGTCACCGACGAACTTGACGGTGGAGAAATAATCTTGCAAAAAAGTTTTACCAAAAATGTTAAGGATACTTTAGAAGATTTTTCGGCTAAAATCCGCGCTATAGAACATGAAATTTTACCTCAGAGCATTATTAAAATACTCACTCAAGGATAGACATGCATACATTACAAATCGGAAAATACACCCTCGGAAGCCGTCTCATTGTGGGAAGCGGAAAATACGATTCCTTTGAAACGACCAAAGCTGCGACACTCGCAAGCGGTTCTGAACTTATCACCGTTGCCGTTCGCCGTTTAAATATCACTAACCCTAACGAGGCAAATTTGCGCGATACCTTCGCAGGTACGAATGTGAAGTTTTTACCCAATTCAGCTGGATGCACAACTGCAGAAGAAGCTATCACCCTTTTTCGTCTCACGAGAGAAGCAACAGGAATTGATCTCATCAAACTCGAAGTCATCGGTGATACTCAAAAAACCCTCTATCCCGACGTATTAGAGACGATCAAAGCGTGTGAAGTGTTAGCCAAAGACGGTTTTACGATCATGGCTTATACCAGCGATGATCCGATTATGGCACGCCGTTTAGAAGATGCAGGTGCACACGCGATCATGCCCCTTGCAGCACCTATAGGAAGTGGCTTGGGAGTACAAAACCGTTATAACATTGTGTTTGTACGCGAAGCGGTCAAAGTACCGATTATTGTGGATGCAGGGATAGGGTGTGCAAGCGATGCCGCATTGGCTATGGAATTGGGAGCAGACGGTGTTTTAACGAATACCGCAATCGCGCAGGCGCAAAACCCGATGCTTATGGCGGAGGCAATGAAAAATGCTGTTATCGCAGGACGATTGAGCTATCTCGCAGGACGTATCCCAAAACGCCCATACGCTACCGCTTCATCCCCGATTGACGGAATGATACAGTTTTAGTATTTATCTTATTTTAGCTCTCTCAACACACTAAAAGCGAGGTCGCTTGCCGTAGGGCAAAAGCGTACCGCTAGCGTTTTGTTGTGAGAGCGATTTTCTTTTGTTTCTTTTCTTATAAAAAAGAAAAGAAAAAGGGATTCTTACCCTTCTTCTCTATTAAGTTTTCCGCGCATTAAAAAATAAATACCTACTCCAATTCCACTCCATACAGCAAATCGAATCCACGTATGCAACTCCAAGCCCGACATAATAAAGAGCAATAATGCAAAGTTCAGAGGAATCAATACCCAAAACATCGGAACTCTAAAGCTTCCTACAAGCC
The DNA here is from genome assembly GCA_030694265.1 of Sulfuricurvum sp. GTDB lineage: Bacteria > Campylobacterota > Campylobacteria > Campylobacterales > Sulfurimonadaceae > Sulfuricurvum. The sequence goes on along the minus strand of JAUXYP010000013.1, from coordinate 116,889 downwards.
CTTTTTTACGTAAAACGATAATCGCAATTCCAACGACAAAATAGGCAAATAGCGTACCGATATTAACCAATTCAGCCAAAACTTTCAACGGAACAAATCCTGCTAAAAATGCGAGAAAGAATCCGCCGTACAAGGTTACTTTGAACGGCGTATTGTATTTTGGATGTACTTCTCTGAAATATGCAGGTAAAAAACCGTCTCGTGAAAGTGCATGAGCTACACGTGTAAATCCAAGACCCATAACCAGCATAACGGTTGTGATGGTAATAACTGCACCAAGGGCTATGAAACTCGCGATTAATGGCTCATCTACGCGCAACATGGCAAAAGAGAGTGCATGAGGTACATCCAGTTCTTTATAGCTCACCATAGAGGTGAGGGTAAAGCTCACCAAGATAAAAAACATCGTCGAAAACGCCAGTGAAATCATAAGCGCTTTTGGGATCGTTTTAGCCGGATCTTTGGTCTCTTCAGCAACGGTAGAAATCGCATCAAATCCCAAATAAGCAAAGATAATCAGACTCGTCGCGTGCCACATTCCCTGCCACCCAAAAGGGAAAAAATTGCGTATATTTTCAATATCAAAATGCTGCAGTCCAAAATAAACAAAGACAGAAAGAACAACAATCTTAATATAAACGATCACATTGTTTACTCGCGCACTCTCTTTTATCCCTATTGCCAGTAACGTAAAAATAACTGCTATCACTAGAAAGGCGCTGATGTCTACATATGTTCCTGCCACTGGATTATAGGAACCGCTTAGAGCAGTAGGAAGACCTATGTGAAAATTTGTCTCTATAAAAGTACGAAAATATCCAGACCATCCTGTTGCAACAGCACTCGTGGCGACGCCATATTCCAAAAGCAGGTTCCATCCTACGAGCCACGCAAAAAACTCACCCAGTGTTGCATAGGTATAGTTGTAAGCACTCCCCGATACCGGATAAATAGAACTCATTTCAGCATAGATAAGCGCCGTAATACCGATGGCGATCGAACCGATTAAAAATGACAAAACGATAGCAGGACCTGCAGTTGTTGCGGCTGCCTGACCGGTGATAACAAAAATACCGGCACCAATAATTGCCCCTACACCGATAAAAGTAATATCCAAAAGATTAAGATGACGTGCCAAACCAGCAGCCCCTATTTTTGGAATTTTAGTGCTAAATAAACCCATCCATTTATACCTTTATCTTATATTTTAAACCCAATTATATCAAAAATAAAATTCGTATTGACATTTTATTCATTATGCACTATAATTTCGCCTCACTAATTTGGCTTTGTGCTTTAGTTAGTTGACAGGTCGGGGCGTAGCTCAGTATGGTTAGAGTACTTGGTTTGGGACCAAGGGGCCGGAGGTTCGAGTCCTCTCGCCCCGACCACTTTTTTTTATATTCGAATTTTTAAATAAACACTTTTGTTATGGTGGGATTAGCTCAGTTGGTTAGAGCACTGGTTTGTGGTGCCGGGGGTCACGGGTTCGAGCCCCGCATCCCACCCCATATCGGTTTATTTAAAACCCTTTGTTTTCGATGTTTTAGAAGATTATTGCGCTCGTAGCTCAATTGGATAGAGTAACGGACTTCGGATCCGTAGGTTATAGGTTCGAACCCTATCGGGCGCACCATTAACTTTAAGTACTTGCGTCCTTAGCTCAGTTGGATAGAGCAATGCCCTTCTAAGGCATCGGTCAGAGGTTCGAATCCTCTAGGGCGTACCACCTTAGATTTATTGTGCGGATGTGGTGGAATGGTAGACACGCCAGACTTAGGATCTGGTGCCTCACGGTGTGGAAGTTCAAGTCTTCTCATCCGCACCATCGTTAAAAAGTCCTATTTTAGGCACTTCTTGAAAAATCAATCAACTTCTTTCCATTGTAAGCAAACTCTTTTTTTAAAAACCCTGCTCTCTATAACAATCCCATTTTATTTTTCCATAGCTTATAACACTCTTCTACCGCATGAAACTGTCCCTCAAGTGATGCCGATCCCTCTTGATACGCATAATTTTCTTTTGTATGGGCTCTCTTTTCCAAATCTTGAGCAATCTCACTGATAGCGGTATAACGCAATGATCCTGCACTGCCTTTGATTGAGTGGGCAAGCATTTCAATAGTCTCATAGTCAACTGCTGCTATGGCTTCGTTTAATTGTATAAGGGTTGACGATACTGACTCAAAAAATTTATTGTTAAGTCTGATCATAACCTCATCTGACAAATGAAGCATTGCTTTTAACTCGCTAAATAGCTTTTCAAATTCCGCAATCTGCTGTTCTTTGGTTTTCATGCCAACTCCTTCTTTGTTGAGAAACGTGTCAAGACACGATGCAGTTCATCGTAATCCAAAGGTTTCGCAAGATAATCGTTCATCCCCTGCGTTGTAAATTCTTGGGCATCCCCTTCCATGACATTGGCCGTCAGTGCAATAATCGGGAGAGCAGGATACTCTTTACGAATCAACTTGGTTGCTTGAATGCCATCCATAATCGGCATATTCACATCCATCAATACCAAATCATACGTATTTTTATGAACCATTTCTACCGCTTCTTCACCATTATTGGCAAAATCAGCAGTTATCCCATAATGGTAACTAAGTAACTCTCCGATGAGCATTCGATTCATCTCATAATCATCAACGACCAACACCCGTAAATCCAGAGGTTTCATACTAGGTTGTTCATCATACGTGACTTCATCTTCTGATGCATCACACTTTTGAGCATTGATGTGAAAAGAGAAAGTAGCCCCTTTCCCCTCTTCGCTTTGAATAGTGATTACTCCGCCCATAAGCTCCACAATCGCGTTGGCAATCGAAAGCCCTAACCCTGTCCCGCCGTATTCTCGCGTAGTGGAGGCATCGGCTTGTGTGAACTTTTCAAAAATTTTTCCTTGCTTGCTTTTTGGAATTCCGATACCCGTATCACTGACACTAAACTTCAACTCTTGTGACGTTGGCGTATCCTGTACCACGTCTATTTTAACGTGTACCAACCCCTCTTCAGGGGTGAATTTAAGCGCATTGCTGATGAGATTGCTCAACACCTGCTTGATACGAAGAATATCAAGGATCAAACAATTTTCGATTCTTTCATCCAATATCAACTGATAGTCTATTTTTTTAATATCCGCTTGAGGGATAAACAGCTCAAAAATACTTGTAAGTTCTCTTTTTGGATAACTTTTAATCCACTCTATCTCGATTTTCCCCTCTTCTATCTTGGAAAAGTCCAAAACATCATTAACAATGTGCAGCAGCATCTCTAATGAACTTTCCACTACCGATACATAACGACGCTGAGTCGTGTCTAGAGCAGTTTTGGAGAGTAAATGGATAAATCCGACAACACCGTTAATCGGTGTTCGTATTTCATGACTCATGTTAGCGACAAAGGCAGATTTGATTCGTTCTGCCTCCTGCGCCCTTAAACGGCTGTTTTGTATTTCGGTAACATCTTCACGCAATCCAAGATATTCCAAAATTTTACCGTCTTCATCTACGATAGGGCATATTAAATTTTTTACAAAATAGGACTCTCCATTTTTTTTACTATTTTGGAGCATTCCATGCCAATTTCTTCCTCGCTGGAGCGTATGCCACATCGCTTTAAAGACTGTTTCGGGCGTGTCAGGATGGCGTACTATGCTATGTGGTTGGCCTAAAAGCTCTTCTTGGGTGTATCCGCTGATCTTCACAAAAAGAGGATTAACATAGGTAATTATCCCCTTTGTATCTGTTCGAGAAACGATCATACTCTCTTCAATGGCTTCTTTATACTGTTCACTCAAAAGAACCGAACGATTATAACGGTAAACATACCACATCAATAACGCTAATAGAATAGCCAGCATGCTCACTAAAACTATAAACTGATTCCACTGTGTTGCAAATATCTCGTGATTAGAGGTGATTTCAACCATATAAGCAGCTTGTTCCCCACCGATTTGATATACCGGTTTTAAAATCATAAGCGCATCTTTGCCCCTATGCGTGAGCCGTATCCCTTGCAGTTTTTCTTGTTTTAATGCTTTTTCAATTTTTGCTTTATTTTCGGTGAGTAAAACTTCCAATTCACCTTTCTCAAATCCTTCAGCGTCTTTCAAAAGAGCACTTTCTTGATCTTCAATGTAATCTGAACCAAAAAGGGAATCTTGGAAATGTTTGACTATTTCTGTGTCTTTTGATTTTTTTGTTAAAATACTACGCTTGATCAAAAAGGTATACGCTCCCTGATCTTGCAGTATCGCTTGTCTTTTTAGCGCTAAGAAAGTGTATGCTATTTCTACCGTACCTGTAAAATGTCCTTTATAAAACAACGGATAAACACTGCGAAAATGGCTTACATATTTTCCCGTTTCAAAAACAACTACCTTCTTTTGCATCTGTTGCGCGTAAACAATACTTTGACGTGTAACCGTGAGATCATCTCCAAACTTTTCAGGTTCATGTACCCGTAAAAATGCAACCTGCCCAGGCAAATGAAAAAATAGAAGCCGAGTATCAAACTCCTGCAGTGAATCAAATACCACTTTCATTTGATTATACAGCTCACGGCGAAGGATCATTTGCCCTGCAGCATCACTGTGAATGGCTTGATACATAATTTGCGAAACACTGGAAGAATCCAGAAACATCCCATAATAGTTGTCCATCATTCGCTGCTGCATTGCCTGATAGCTCTCTATACGTACATCAAACTCTTTGACATGACTTTGAATGTACGTATCTGTCAAGATTTCATAACGAGAGTATAATAAAGAAGAGACCGCACCCATTAGCGCGAGGTATAACGCAAAATAAAGAAAAACTTTACGCTTAATCAGATGTCTCATAGCGCTTTCTTTTCATACAAAATAACACGGTTTCGCCCCTCTTCTTTGGCCATATACAGAGCCATATCGGCATTTTTCAGAAGATCCTCACACCGTTGCATATCTTTCTCCAGTTGTACTACTCCAAAACTTGCTGTCACCGCAATATCTTCAGGATACAATAGCTGAATTTTACTTCGCAAATTTTCTGCTTTTACCAGCGCGTCATCTGCCGTACAGTTATCCAAAACCATTATAAACTCTTCACCGCCAAAACGTGCAGCGACATCCTCTTTTCGTGCGCTGTCTTGCATAACGTTAGCGACTGCCTTTAAAATAATATCGCCCGTTAAATGTCCAAACGTATCGTTCACATTTTTGAAATGATCTATATCGACGATTATCACCGATAATGCTTCACCGTGGCGTTTGGCGTGCGCTACTCTTTTACTCAGCGTATCACTTAGATAATGACGATTATACAATCCTGTTAACTGATCGTGCGTTGCCATCCCTACGAGCTGATCGTGCTGCTGCTTGAGCGTGATATGGGTTTTGACTCGCGCTTTGACGATTGAGGGACGTATAGGCTTGGCGATATAATCCACAGCGCCTAATTCCAGCCCATATTCTTCGTCTTCAACCGTGTCTTTTCCGGTGACGAAGATGATCGGTATTTGGGCAGTATCACTGTTTTCTTTGAGCAGTTTGAGTACATCAAATCCGTTCATGTCCGGCATCTGAACATCCAATAATATCAAATCAGGCATCGGATCCTGGCCTGCCAGTTCCAGGGCTCTTACACCGCTTGTAGCTACTTTGATAACATACTCTTCTTTCAGTAAAAGGGCCAATGCTTGTACGTTCGTTGGGACATCATCCACGATTAATATAACTGCTTTAGTGCTCATCTTCTACTCCAATCCTGCCATAACAGTTTTCAGAAGCCCAAGTGCTTCAGGCGTATCAAATCGATCTATATGTCCTTTAAGTACACTCATACGAGCCGTAAATTCTTCATCGGCATAATCACCAAAAATATCAAGTGCTTCAGTATCGATAAACGCCCCCGTTTCAATCTCTTTTTTAAGATTTTGCAGTTTAATGGCCATTTGTAACGGATCCATCCGTTTTTTTCGTATCACAGATTTAACTTCCTGATTGAGTACTTTTTCAAATACGGTGCACACCTCTTGCATCGCTTTTTCCAGATTTATAAATCCCTCTTTGAGAGTGCTTTTATCGCCGTTCTTCGCCGCGAATTCCATCGTTTTTGCTAACGCCTGAAGCTGTTGTGCCGATACGTTTGCTGCGGATCCTTTGATGGAATGTGCGTGCAACTGTACATTAGGCAAATCACCCTGTCTGATCGCTGCGTCAAGCGCACTCGTCATTCTGCTACTCTCATCAATAAATGACTGCATTATTTTCAACAAGAGCTCTTTTTTACCGCCCAATCGCTTTAGTGCATCTGCTTCATCCCACGGTTTAAGCTCTTGGAGCTCTTCGTTTGAAATATCGCTTTTGGGCTTCCTCGTATTAATCTCCAACTCACTTGCAACAACAGTTCCTTGTAACCATTTTAGCAACGTTGTTTTAAGCGTATCAAGATTAATCGGCTTGCTCACATAATCACTCATCCCTGAAATAAGGCATTTTTCACGGTCGCCCGTCATTGCATTGGCCGTCATTGCGACAATAGGAATCTCTTTATACGCTTCTCCCGCTTTGCCTTCACGGATTGCTGTTGATGCGGCATACCCATCCATCTCCGGCATTTGGCAATCCATCAAGATGAGCGTATACGGTGCGGTTTCCAGCGCTAAGCGCATCGCTTCAAGCGCTTCTAGACCATTGGAAGCAATATCAGCTTCCAAATCGATCATCTCCAGCATTCCATGCGCTACGACCTGATTAGTAGAATTATCTTCTACCAATAAAATACGTGTCTCAGGGGGCCAACGTTGTGCATCATTTCGTGAACCCCGTGAAGTCATCATGACCGACATGCTAGGAATACTCAACGCCGATATCTCTCCAAGCCCAACACCAATATCAATATGAAACGTGCTCCCCTCATTCTCCACACTCGTTATCCAAATTCTCCCGTCCATCAGCTCACACAGTCTTTTCACAATCGCCAGCCCCAATCCCGTACCGCCGTATTTACGGGTAGTAGAACTGTCTGCTTGTGAAAACGATTCAAACAGAGAATCGATTTTATCTGCCGCAATTCCAATGCCGCTGTCACGCACATCAATGCGTAATCTCCCCTGATGTGCATCCACTTCATCCAACATCACAAACACAAGGACTTCACCTCTCTGGGTAAATTTCACCGCATTACCTATGAGATTAGTGAGAATTTGGCGTAAACGTCCCGGATCGGTAATCACCGTATTGCGTGTCAACTTCGTCGTATCAAGTATGAGTTCTAACCCTTTTTCCTGTGCTTTAAAAGAAATCGCTTCGATAAACTCTCCCAGCTCATCCCGTAAATTGAACTCGATCCTCTCAAGCTCCATTTTACCTGCTTCGACTTTGGAAAAATCAAGGATATCGTTAATCAGCCCCAGCAGTGAGTTTGCACTGTTAGAGGCAACCCGTACTTGGTGATGTTGGGTTTCATCCAATGGTGAGTGTGATAACAATCCTAACATACCCAGCACCCCATTCATAGGGGTTCTTATCTCATGACTCATGGTTGCCAGAAATTCTGCTTTGATTCGTGCAGAAGACTCTGCAGCCTCTTTGGCTATAAGCATCTGCTCTTCGGCCTCTTTAAACAGTGAAACATCACTTGCAATTCCCATATAACCGCTCGTATGCCCATCAATATCGTACAATGCCGTCACATTCAAGTACACCGGCACTTCACTTCCGTCTTTGCGTATATAGGTCCATTCATAGGCATTGGGTAAACGTCGATCCGTTTTAATCACAAATACCTTAAATCCAGGTTCCACAACCTCCCCTAACTCTTCGGAAAATTCTCGGGCCTTTTGAACTACTTCCTCTAATTTGTGAAGAATTGCAGGACTTTGTTTACCTACCAACTCTTGGGCTTTATACCCAATCATCTCTTCTGCCGCACCATTAAGCGCCGTTATTATCCCCTCAGTATCCGTAGTAATGATCGCTACCCCGGCATTCTCAAAGATCGCTTTTTGAAGTTGTATCGCTTCATTCAAAGAATCTTGAATGGCTTTACTCTCCGTGATATCAGTACGTATTGCAATATAGCTCACCGGTTTTTTATTTTCATCCATAAAAGGGACGATGGTGGTATCAATCCAATAATACGAACCGTCTTTAGCTAAATTACACACTTCACCATGCCATATATTCCCATGACTCACCCTATCGTACATCTCTTTCCAAAACTCTGTCCCATGTACTCCTGAGTTAAGTAGTCGGTGATTCCTCCCAATCAATTCATCGCTTTTATAACCGCTGATCTCTTCAAATTTGCTATTTACAAAGGTAATTGTCCCTTTAACATCCGTAATGGCGACAATAGAGTGGGCATCGAGGGCATATTTTTGTTCTTTGAGCTCGTCGAGTGTCTTTTGGGCTTTTTTGGCTAAATAATCAAGCTTTTGTTCGTCATATTCCTGCTTTTGGATTAAAGCATTAAATACCGATCCAAGTTCTCCGATCTCATTCGTGGCCTCTACCGATACATAAACCCCCTTGTCGCCGTTCATGTATCGCTCACTGGCCGCTGAGAGAAGTGTGATCGGCTTCACGATGCGTCTGGAAATTATAATCCCCGCAAGAATGACCACGCCGGCAACCATCAAAGAAAAAATTACGATCGTAGTAAACAGACGATTTGGGACAGCTAATACCTCTGATTCATCCATTTCACTAATGTGTACCCATCGTACCCCCATCAGATTAATTGATCGGTGTTCCCCAAGAACTTTTGTACCGTTTGGCCCGATATAAAGACTGGCCTTTTCTGGCATCGTATCAGAATATCGCCCTTGTATCCCATGCTCGTTGTACCAGTCCCAAAAGATCCTCGTACTGATGCGTCGATTCAAAATCTCATCTTCACTCCCAATAGAACTGCGCAGTAACCCGTCTGCTCCAACAAGATATTGATTTACCTCTTTTTTTCTAACGTTTAAAGAGCTAAAAAGAACATCCATATTCAACTGCAATCCCATAATCCCGACCATTTTACCCGAATCATTCACTATAGGTTGCGTAATAAATCCTGTCAAAACATCTGCTGAGGGGGCATAATATTCAAGGTCTGAAAAGTGGGCCTTTCCATCCGAAAGGCTTCTGCGATACGTTTTGGCAAAGCGGGTTTTAGAATAAGGACCACTAAAAAGATTCGTCCCCAAATCAGACTCTTTTTTAGCCGTATAGAGGACATTCCCTTCCAAATCGATCAGAAACAGATCGTACACATAATTGTATTCTTCGGCAAGTGTCAGAATCGTCTTTGGCTGATTTTCTATGAATTTTTCATACTCTTTACTGTGAATAAAAGCATAAAGACTCTGGGGACTTTTGGCATAACGCTCACCCAAAGCAGATAACATATTTTCAGGTGCTCTAAGCTGCGACCAGATCCGTAAATTTTTAGTAGCTCCATAAAAATCATCATTGAGTGTTGCAACATTTAGAGCAGCCGTATTAGAGAGTTTATTGCGCTGCATCTCATCAACGCTTTGTACTGTATGTATGTATCCATACCACGCAATAATGACTAAGGGGATGATACTCAAGGTCAAAAACCAAAACAGCAGCGTGAATTTCAAAGAATGGGAAAATACTCTGTAAATTTCTTTAATTTTTTCCATAATGTTTTGAATCATCGTATTCTCTCATCGACATGAATCAGTTCAGAAACCGGATACTTTACTTCGTCCAGTTTTTTCTTCATAATCGGAGAAAGAGTCTTCTGTTCAAACTCCTTAAAGATAGTATCATGCAGATAGAGGATAAGAGGGATTAAATCTGCAGAGTATGGTTTGAGTCGAAAATATTCGTCAATCGAGTCTGTTAGTACTCCCAGCATCCACGATTTCATTAACTTGTCCTATCCCGCAGCTCTGGGCTGTATCGTGATCGTATAGTTTCCTGCCATGTTCGTCAATGTAAACTTATGCTTTTTACAATAGTTTTTTTCCATCCGGGCATGGAGTGCCTCAGCCTCTTCTTTTGCATCTTGCGCAGACTCAAAACTTTGCGTATCGACTCCGCCATCACGTTTAAAACAGCTGCAGGCATTTCTTACTTCTAATGTGTACCTCATGATAAACTCCTAAAAATCAAAAATATCATCCAAATTTTCAGCCGCGCTACTATGATCCGCATCTTCCATCGTCAAAATGCTCTCAATCATTTGGGCATTGGCAATAATGGTATCATCCATATAATGAACACTGGTGGCACCCTCTACGAAAATCAGCTGTAGCCAGTTTCTCAAATCACGTCCGAATGCTGTGCACATCGGTGCAAGATCATCGGACTTCGCCATAAAAAGTTCCCTATGATTCGTAATGGCATATCCCATAGAACTCAACGCTTGTCCGATTGAGTAACTGTCCGTATACCCTCTTGAGATTCGACTGATATTCTGAAGACTATCACTAATCTCATTCACCTCATGATATTCAATCTCTCCACCTACAACCATCATGAGCGAATTGAGTTTAGCGACGTATTCTTTTAGATCCATCAAATCTTCGGGATCCATATAATCGTATACCTGTGTTGTTTGCACAACCGCTTCATAGCTTGCAGCAGCAGCCGCATAAGCAGAAGTCACATTCACTGTCGTGGCGATCTGTTCATCAGCAAGCGTAACCAATGGCTTAATGCTGGGACGCTGCAGTCGAATACTGATTTTATCATCTCTTATTTTGTAATCCGTTACAGTTGGATTTTTAGCCAGAATCAATTTGACAATCTTGGCATCAATTTCGTTTAATCCTCCAAGGGTGATAAACATTTTCTCAATAGATTCCTCGACGACAATCTGCAATTTTACGCCTAATTTTAATCCAATAGATCCCAGAGCGTACACAGTTCGTATTGCGTCACTTAACTTTTCACAGCGCTCATTTGAATTGAGAAGATAATATTCCCAAAATTCAGCAAGTTCATCATCATTTTGCAGATAAAAGAGCAGTTTACGGCTAAATGTTTCTTGTGTAAATAAATTTGCAGCGCTTGGATTGAACTTTTTTGTCAATGTGTCCCGTGACTCAATCAAAGATAAATAATTGCTCAAGCGTGTCAAAAAAACATCTGCATTGATTGGTTTAGAGATATAGTCCTCTGCACCGTTTCGCAGTATCTGCTGCTGACGGTCACCATCATCCACCCCAGATACTGCTACAATCATGGTTTTAGCATCCTGCGCACGTATACGTTTAGTCGCTTCGATTCCATCCATCTCCGGCATCATGATATCCATAAAGATAAGATGAAAATGCTCGTCTTGTACAATCAATGAGGCTTCCAATCCATTGACCGCTTCATGTATACTCAGTTTTATCGTGTTATCTTCAGCGTATTCTTCCAAAAGTGCCCGCAAGAGCATTCGATTATTTTCATTGTCATCAACAATCAGTATTTTTTTCATAATCAAAATCCATTTCTATACATTTAACATAATCGAGCCAAAAGCTCTTCCACAAAATGCCGATAATCCTTCACTCCACGGGAACGTTCCTCATCCAAAACAACCGGGTTTCCTCCCTCAAACTGTTTGGCCAGCTTGATATCAATCCCTATTCCCGAAAAAAGTTTTTCTTCACCAAACTGGGTTCTAATCTTGGCTATGGCTTCACGATGTTCAGGTATGTGGGCATTGACCATCACGGGTAAAATTCCCACTTCGGGCGTTTTTTGACTGTTGAGTGAAGCATTTTGATAGATAGCACGTACCATTTGTCCCACCGCAACCACTCCTAGATGATGCGGGACGAATGGGATCACAACAGCATCGGCGACTTCAAGCGCATTTTTAAGTAACCCATCAAATGTTGGAGGAGTGTCAATAATCACGTAATCAAAAAAATCATGGATCATCTCGCGGCGAAAACGATTTTTGAGTACTCCGCGCAAATCTCCAAACTCATAGACATCAAAAAACTCTTGCGCAGGAGAAAGGGTAAGCTGATCGTGTACCGTGTGAACAAACGTCTCGCTGAGCGTTTTACCTACAAAAATCGAATGCGCTCCATTATCCTCAGAAGCTTCGCAACCCACTCCAAGCGAAGCGTGTCCTTGGGTATCAAAATCGATCAAGAGCACCGATCCGATTTTTGCCAATTCGCAGGCGAGATTCACAGCAGTAGTCGTCTTGGCCGATCCGCCTTTACGATTCGAAACGACGATTGTTTTCATGCCGCCTCATCGTGTGGAAGTTCTACTGACTCTATAACAACGGCTAACGACTGTTTGTACTCAACGACGCCGCGTGTGAGCAAATACTGCCCTACGGTAACGCAATGGGCGTACGGTTTAATGCTGGACGCGTCAAACGCCGTAATGTCTTTAATCGTATCTACTTTTATAGCAAAAAGTCCCTTTTTATCTCGATAAATCAGAAGCTTCTGAGAACTCAATGCCGGCTCTTCTCCAGGTGCATTCGTCATTTTCCGAAAATTGATTACTTTGAGGGTATTGTCTTGATACATCATTATCCCATCCACGAAAGAGTGGGCGTTTGGAATAGGGGTCAGCAATGGAACTTGATCTATACGTTCTATGTTCGTCACATCCAATGCGTAATGAGCTTCATTGACAGTGAAAATAATAAAGTCGCTCACAATTGCTCCCTAACATTTACGCGCAATGCGTTTCGGTTATTTCAAACCCTTCACATAGCTTTTGATACAGTTTGATCTCATAACCATATAAACAACTTGCACCATACAATTTTTTGTACCCTAAAATGAGCTGTAAAACACCCAAATGAATATCGTCACATTCAGTAAAGTCAACCCTAATTTCAGCCGGTGAGGTCATCTGCAAAAAGTCGCGTAAAGCAACTATTTCATCTTCATACACAACCCCGCTAAACGTTACTGTATTATTTTCCATTAATGCCGCCATTATACTTTCTCCTTCATCGGTAATGTTACCGATTTAATAACGTTTACAAGCCGACCATCCACTTCAACTACCCCGTTTATTTCCACAAAATTTGCATTTGCTTCGAGTCTATCAACGTGTTTAAGTGTTGAGCAATCGAGATTTTTAATATCTTCTATCTGATCCACTTTGATACCGAAAAACGCGTTTTGCGTTTGATAAATAAGCAGTTTTTGAGACTTGCTTGTCGCACTCTCTTCAAAACTCTCCATACCCATCATTGCGCGAAAATTCACTACTTTGATCACACGATTTTCATAGGACATCATCCCCTCAACCATAGAGTGTGCATTGGGAATAGCCGTAACAGAGGGAACTTGAATAATCCTCTGTATGGATGCAACACTCAAAGCATAATAGTTATCACCTACAGTAAAGATAATATAATCTTCCATCTTAATTCCTTTACTTAACTAGCGATACGATGATCGCTTTTGAGTACCGTCGATATCCCTAAAATTCCTATTGGATCAATCGCCATAATGATTTGACCATTACCCAGCAATGCAGTACCACTGAAAATAGGGTGACCTTCCATAATCCCCTCAAGTGGTTTTTGAACCACATCCAATTGTCCCAACAACTCATTGACGACGACAGCAAGAAGGTTTCCTTTGATACTCAACACCACCACTGGAAGCGCTTTATTCTTCAGCGCCTCTTCATCCAGCATGTTCTTCGCAAAAAGCAACGGAATGACTTCGCCACGTAGATAAATAAATGGCTCGTTTTGCAAATACTCGATTTGAGTAGATTCGATTTTTACCGTTTCTGAAACCGAATCCATCGGGAATCCATAATGAACCCCGCTCATAGTAACATGAAGCAAGGAAGTAACCGCGAGCGATACCGGGATAGAGAGATAAATCGTCGTCCCTTGATTCGGTATGGTCTTGATACGGATGGTTCCGCCAAATCCCTCGATCGATTTGCGCACAACGTCCATCCCGACACCGCGACCGCTGTATTCGCTGATTGTCTCTGCCGTTGAGAGGCCTGGAAGCATGACCAATGCCGCTTTTTCATCATCATTCATCGCTTCTACTTGTTCAAGCGTTAGCAACTCTTTTTCCAGTACCTTTTGAACCACACGATCAATATTAATTCCCGCACCGTCATCGCGTATTTCAATGATAATTTTATCCGATTGAGCATAGGCGTTAAGCGTTATATGCCCTTCCGGATTTTTCCCTTTTTGAATACGGACATCCGGCATTTCTATCCCGTGATCCAAAGAGTTACGCATAATATGTATCATCGGATCAGCCAACATTTCGATCATGTTTTTATCGAGCTTGGTTTCGCCACCGTCCATACTCAATGTCACTTTTTTATTCATATTTTTAGAAATATCACGTACCAATTTTGGATAACGGTCAAAGACATAGGAAATCGGAAGCATCCGCATAGACATAATCAAATCTTGTAATTGCTCTGCTAGACGGTTGATAAACGTATATTTTTCCATAATAGCACGTTTGATCCCTTCACCCGTCATTTTATGCACCCCATCCGCCAAATACGGAAGGGAATTTTTAGCTACCAAAAGCTCACCAACAACGTTCATCAAATGATCAATCGACTCTTGATCGACTTTGACCGTTTTGCCGATAACTCCCTTTTTACTGCCGCTTACCTGATTGTCTAAATCAGCTCGTTCGACTGCGCTTGAGGCCACAGGCATTACTTCAGAAACAACCGCAACAGGCTGGCTGTAGGACTTCACTTCAGGTTCTGCTGCAATCACAATCGGTGTTTCAACAACAGCGATCTCAGGTACTGCTACCGGCTCTTGGACGGCTTCTTTCTGTTCGCCGCTTATCTCACAGCGCAACCACTCCATCAGGGCTTCTTTAGAGTCAAAGCTGCTTGGCATATCGCAAATGTACGGTTTAAGATTATTTTCTAAAATGGACAATACGCGTTCTTTTGCAGCGTCATCATCCACCATTTCCAATGTTTGAAGCTGTTGCATCAAAATCGCCTTAAGCTGTATGCGCTCTACTTCATTTATTACCATCGGTTCGCAGACTGCATCTGGCACATTCACGGCCTCTACAGCAGGAACATTATCATTCAAGGCATTATACACATACACATTCCCCTGAGGCAACTGTGCGAAAAATGATTTTAAAGAACCCAAATCTGTATCTCTAATCGTATTGAGTACCTCATCCAAACGCCGTAGCTGTGTACTTTGAAGTGTATCTCGCCCAATTAACGGCAACGTATTATTAATCTTTTCACTGATTGCAAAACGGTTGAGTGAATCAATAGCACTGCTACACTCAGTTGAAAGTTCTTTCAAAACATCCAATACGTGACCAGATTCACCCTCATTGATCTGTAGCAACGTCACAATATCAAGCGGAACAAAGGTAAGCTCATCGACGAAATTAAACATGGCATCGCTGATCTCTTCATAGGTCGCATACACAAACGCCGTCATACTCAAACGAAGCAGTAACCCATCCGAATCATCAAACCCGGATAAAAGTGCTTTTGCCGCATTCTCATTCATACATGAGTGAATTCCTAAAACTTTATCCCCCAGGAGAGAGAGGGTATAGAGCGGATCATTTCCATATACCATACACGATTCATCCAAATCAAGCACAATCGCATATAATTGTTCTTTGGCACAAAATTCTTCATCAATCTCACCCGCCTTAAACACAATCGTTTGCCAAAACTGTCGTAAAAATGGCATCGGAATATTAATAACACGTTCAACATCCCTTGCCAATCTAAACGGACACGACCATGTTTGCACTTCAATCGTTTTACCCATTAATCCACTGAGCTCTTCGGCAATCTGATCAATACGTGATTCATCCGCTTCTACA
Organism: Sulfuricurvum sp.; assembly: GCA_030694265.1. GTDB lineage: Bacteria > Campylobacterota > Campylobacteria > Campylobacterales > Sulfurimonadaceae > Sulfuricurvum. Next base: position 101,095 of record JAUXYP010000013.1, on the reverse strand, counting down.
ATATCACCGCACTCTTCGGCAGCTTCAACAAGATTAACCACCTCATCAAATGCATTAAACAATGATTCGACCATGACGGGTCTAAATTCAAGTTTTCCCGAACGCAACATGTCCAATAAATCTTCGGCATGATGAGTAATCCGTTTCACGCTATCAAACCCTACAATTCCGGAGCCACCTTTGAGGGTATGTGCAGCGCGAAAAACGGAGTTTAACAACTCAGGATCGTCTCCTCCGATATTTTCAATGTTTTGATCAATAAACGCCAAATTCTCTCTGGCTTCCAATAAAAATTGTTCGAGTAGCGGATTCATAAGTTGTCCTTGAGTTAAACTTTTAACAAGAGCTGCAGATACCCTTTAAGAGCATCCGGCTTGATAGGTTTGGTTTCGAAAAGATTGGCACCTACTTTGAATGCTTCAAGCTTATCGGTTGCTTCCATTTGCGTTGTGATCATAATCACAGGGGTAAAACGGCGCGCAGGCTGTTTACGTAATTCACTCACAAACGAGTAACCGTCCATAACCGGCATGTTCACATCCACAAGATATAAATCCACGTTATTATCCAACGATTTTTCAAGCGCTTCCATCCCATTTTCTGCTTCAAGTACTTCCACACCCAAATCTTTGAGAATAGAGCCGTGATAACTCCGCACTGTTTTTGAATCGTCTACTACCATTACTGTTGCCATCTTATGCTCCTAAAAAAACTCTATTCCGTCATCATCGTCTTCACGATTCACTTTTCCGCTAAATGCACTGTGTTTTTCTTTTGCTTTTTCAAGCGCACTCGTCAATTTTCCGTGCATTTTTTCAATGCTTTGAGCTGCAATCGCATCATCTTCGCTAAACGCATGCAAAAAATACTGCATATGCTCCTGTGCGCTTTCAATGGCCTCTATGGTTGCACTTAACTGCTGTGCAATAATATCTTGATACTGCATCGCTTCGAGCGTTTCGTCGTCTACGCTTAAAGCATTTTTATCAAGGAACCGAACAAATCGCAACTGCGCTTCTTTTGTTAAATCAATGGTCTCGCGCTCTACTGTTTTAACATGTTCTAGTAGTCCGTTGAGGGTATGTAGAAATTGCATCTTTTTAACTTATGCTAGACGCAATACTCTAGAAATTGCCTGCTTGAGCTGCGCCGGATTAAAGGGCTTCACCACCCAACCCGTCAGTCCAAGCGCTTTTCCCTGCACTTTAAGCTCATCGCGCGTTTCCGTTGTCAGCATCAACACAGGAGTCCGTGCCGTACTTGGCACCGCCCGAAGCCCCTGTAAAAACTCAAAACCATTCATGACGGGCATATTCATATCCGTAATGATCAAATCCGGGACCATTCCCCCCTTGATCTCATTGAGTGCGTCAACTGCGGACAAATATTGCTTGACCGTAATCGGCATTGAGTCCGTAACCATCCGAGTGGATGCTAAAGCGGTCTCGCTGTCGTCTACAAATATTACTAATGGCATATTGTTCTCCTTTTAATGTTCTTATTTTTGATAAATTAACGTGGAATCGATTTTTTTGGCCTTAAATACGGAAGTGATACGGCTCATATATTCAGCATGACCTAACAAGACATAACCACCGGGATTAAGCATATCGTAAAAGGTCATTGCAACTTCTTTTCGGCTGGCATCATCAAAATAGATCAGCATATTGCGTGAAAAAATAACATCGAATTTTCCCAGTTTACGCATATCTCCCCTATCAAAAATATTGGCCAATTTAAAGTCTACAGTTCCGATCAGATCATCGATTAAATCGTAACCCAATGGACGTTTTTTAAAATACTTCGCCAACGCACCAGGCGGTATCGCATGAACTGCACGATCTGAGTATTTACCCAATTTTGCTTTTTCAATCACCGTACTGTCAATGTCAATACCGACAACTTCAATATCACGTTCATCAACAATACGCGCTTCTTCGAGAATATGCAATATCATCGAATACGGTTCTTCTCCCGTAGAGCTTGGAGCGGATAAAATCCGTAAAGGCTGCCCTTTTGGCTTTATCTGATGCAGTTCTGGCAAGATTCGGTCAACCAACACCTCAAACTGCTCTTTCTCACGGTAAAAATAGGTTTCATTGACGGTCATCCCATTTACAAGCGCTTGAAACTCTGCACCGTCTTTATCATCAAAACGTAAAGTGTAAAAATACTTCCGGAAGGAATCCGCACCAATCACTTTACAGCGTGCTTCTATGTACTTGGAAAGCTTATCAAAATGCTTGTCCAATTCCAAATAAATCCCCGTTTTACGATAAATGTAGTCGGTCATCTTATAGAAATTTTCTTCGGACAAAAGAGCCTCCACTACCTACCCCCGAATACTGCGAATGGCGTTATCAATCGCAAAATCAACGTACGCATCCTGAAATCTGCTTTTGACCGTTTCGAGCAATGGAATATCCTCTACTTCGCCAATCTCAGCCATATAATCCACAGCCGTCATTGCAACATTGATATCGGTCTCTTTTTCGAGAAGTTCGATGAGCATATCACGTGATTGAGAAAAATTAACATCGCCTAAAACATTAATCGCAAAAATACGTAAATCACGATCATCCCCAATAAGAAATTTCACAATGTAATATTTGATCGCATCACCATAATTTTGAAGCGTTGTGATCCCAAGATTTCGAATATACGCATTACGTACTTTGAGCAAACCCATAATCGACTCGATGGGGGCACGGCTTCCATCCATTTTAGCAAGAGTGGAAGCGATTTTACTTGCCATATCTTTATGCACGTACGGGTTATCTATCAAAAGTTTAACTAATTCTTCTCCGCCGCCCTCGAACATTTCGATTTGCTCTATTGCATAGCCTTGCTCATCAAATTTTCCATCATTAGCATGATAATAGTCTACGGCTTCTTCAAGTGTTGAAAATTGTGGAAGTTCTTCGACAACCTGCTGTGTGTGTGTTTTTACCAGTGCCATGCCTAAATCCTTAGCGTAATGTTTGAAGCGCTCTTACAATCTTAGGAAAAGGGAGCTGTTGAGACACTCCCCCACGATCGTATGCTTCTTTTGGCATTCCATAAACCGTTGCCGTCTCTTCACTCTCACCAATGGTGAATCCCCCTGCTTGCTTGATGGCAACCATACCGGCAGCACCGTCATCTCCTATCCCGGTTAATAAAACCCCTATAATCTGATCGCCTGAAAATACTTTGAGCGCACTCATAAACATCTCATCAACACTGGGTTGAAAAAAACGGCTTCCTTTATTTTTCTCCTCACGGATGACAATTCTTCCTGTCACCTTTTTACCAAAGTGCATGTGAACCCCGCCACGTGCGAGATAAATATTACCAGGATAAAGTTCCATGTGATCTTTAGCTTCTATAACCGGTAAGGTACTGTTTTTGTCTAATCGAGTCGCGAATGCTGCAGTGAACTGTTCAGGCATGTGCTGAACAATGCAGACGGCATAGCCGAATGTAGCCGGCAATGCCGTGCAAATCTGTTCGATAAGCCCAGGTCCACCCGTCGATGCACCGATCAATACTATTTTGGTGACATCAGCCGTCGATTTATTTTCTATACGGGCTGCTTCCCGAACGCTTTGCGGACGCTCACGCACAACACTACGGCGTGTAATCGTTTTCAAACGTCGCGGCGGAATACGGCTGAGAGACTTTACTTTTTGGACAATATCCTCTGAATTTTCACTGCGCCCCACATTCATTGTTCCGGGTTTTGAGATATAATCAACAGCACCTGCATCGAGTGCTTCCATTGTAATTTTAGCGCTCTCAGTCGTCAAAGAACTAATCATCAGAATCGGTGTTGGACGTATCTCCATAATCTTACGTACGGCGGTAAGGCCATCCATAATCGGCATATTAATGTCCATCGTAATAACATCGTATTGACTCGCAGTTGCTTTTTCAACCGCTTCGGCACCATTACGCGCCGTATCAATCTCAAATCCAAGCTCGGCTACAATCTCCGTTATTTGCTTTCTAACCAATGCCGAATCATCTGCTATAAGCATTCTTTTCATGCAACGCCTTCCAGCAGTTGTGAGATATTGCGTTTAAACAGTAAAACCAACCGTTTACCTTCATCTAAATAAATAATATTTGAGAAAAGCCCATCTGCACTCTCTTCTTCTCTCATCTGTGCCGGATTAATCGAAATAACATCGCTCACGGTATTCACAAAAAATCCGATCCGTCCCTTTGGCGCATGACAAATAATAATCTTCTGATCCCCATGCGTAGGAATATTTATTCCCAAGCGTTTGTGCAAAGAACCGATCGTGACAATCTGCCCTCGTATGTTAATGATTCCATCTACCATTTCAGCGGCATTCGCCACAGGAGTGACAGGGGTCATATCAATGATCTCCGCAACCTCTTCGATGCTAAACGCATACTCTTCATTCCCGAGTTTAAAAATCACTACTTCGACCATCTGCACCACATTTTCACTCACTGCAGTAACATCATTCGAAACGACAATATCATTGTTTCGCTCTAACAAAGATTCAATCGCGTTGTTTGAAATCAGAGAGATAAGTTTATCTCCATTGTGTATCACGCCGGCAATACGTTTATCATCATTACTTCCGCCCAGTGAATCCAAATCATTTTTGGAAAATTCATGAATATCCACAATCTCATCAATCATCAATCCCAATGTTTTGTTGTGCATCTGAACAATCATAATACGATTTTTTTCCCCTGATTTGGGTTCAAAACCGTAAAAACGGCGTAAATCAGCGATAACAACGAGTTCTTCGCGCAAAGACATCATGCCGATAATCTCATCATTTGAACCCGCCATCGCCGTAATGGTAACGTCCGCATTCAAAATCTCTCTCAGGTCATCAATCGGGAGAGCATATTCTTCTAAGCCCATTTTAAAAACAAGATAACGACTTTTATCTTCCGCTTGCGTAGATGCTTCGGTGTCATATCTGCTTTTTTCTGACACCGCTTGAGCGGGTACCTTTACAGAGCGAATCGCTGCAATCACATACTCTAGACTGACAACCTGAATCAGCGTATCTTCATGATGAACAATCGCGATAATCGCCTCATCCATAACATCTAAATACTCGATTTTTCCTTGATCAATCGTGAGAGAAACCGTTACTTCATCCACGAGCAGCGCCAATGCACTCATCTCATCGTTCAGCGTGATAACCCGGTTTCCCTGATCTGATCCGCTGCAAGGCTTTAGTCCTAATAAAAGGTTAAAATCCAATAACGTAACAATCCCGCCGCCTACCGCACATAAGCCGCGTACTTCATACGGACTCAATGCCAAACTGGTAATATCCGGAACACGAAGAATTTGACCGATCAACGCAGTAGAAATGCCAAACGAAACCTCATTATGGCGAATAATCAAAATTTCTTCGATAAGCATCGAGTTACCCCTGTTGAAGTTCATCTGCCATGACAGCTAGTTCTTCAACGCCTTCGCCAATATGGCTGACCGTTTCAATAATCAGTTCACTTGCTTTGCGAGATTCCTGTGCATTACGGGCTGAAAGCTCAACCGCTTTTTGAATCTCACTGATACCAATAAGCCCTTGGTTAAGCCCTTCGATATTTTGGTCATTAATCGTTTTAAGACCCGTAAAGCGATCAAGTAAGTCAATCAGCATGGTTGTGATTTTATCAATCTCATGGATCAAGGTTCCGATTTGCTCTTTTTCGCCTTCTTGATTAATCAACAGTTTAAGCCAATCCGTACGAACGGTATCAATCTCTGCATTCATTGATTCGATCGTATCATTGATCTTCTCAGTGTTGGACTCAGAATCTTTGGCCAAGTTACGGATATCCGCACTAACTACGGCAAATCCTTTTCCAAAATCACCTGCACGAGCGGCTTCAATGGAGCCGCTGATCGCCAACATATTAAGTTGAATAATACTGTTAGAGATACTGCCAACCGTTTTGTCAACGTTACGCGTCTCTTTGACGATAACATCAAGCTCACTGCTTGCACTGCTCCCCTCGGCCATTGAATTGGCAAAATCATTACTGATTCCATTCATCTGCCCTTTGACATCCGCAAACGACGTCTTAAGCAAATCGAAGTTACGACGTGCAATTTCGATGAGTTTACTGATGTCTTTGGATGCAGAAAGTCCACTTTCAAACAGCTCTTTGTTCAGAATCGCGCTTTGGTTGGTTGCTTGAGAAGAGGCTTCGATTTGATTCAATCCGTTGGTCACTTCTTTGAGTGAGTTTTGGATATCGTCCATACTGGAACTTATCGCGTCGGCAGATGCTGCAATCTCTTCTGCTGACTTCATCGTGTCCGTTGAGAACTTAAGCTCTTCAGAGAGGTTATTAAGTTCTTTTATATCTTCTTCGGTTTGAACCAATGAATTGGACTGCATTTCAATACTGTTAAGGGTTCGTTCAACTGATTTTGCAATTTCGCTTGAAGCATCTGCAATCTCTTTTGACCCATCATTGATTTGCACAACGGAGTGCCCGAGGCTTTGAGTATAACTGCTCATATTACGTGCTGCTTCTACAGAGTAAACCGCGATTTTTGTGAGCTCTTCCATTTTAAAGCTCAACGCCGATCCGCGCCCGCCTGTTTGCTCAATAATACCCGTCGTGCTTGTAATACTTTTGATAATGTTATCTATACTTTCTTGGATTTTATTGACCAAGTTAGAAATGAAATCGGCATTTTTTTCAGACTCACCTGCAAGTGCACGGGTCTCATCCGCAACGACGGCGAACCCTTTGCCATGTTCTTTTGCACGACTGGCTTCGATGGCGGCATTAAGCGCTAAAAGATTGGTTTGATCAGCAATTTTAGCAATAAAGCCTACCGCTTCACCGATGTTTTCAGAAGAAATTTTGAGCTCTTCGGATTTGGTAGAAGAGGTTTTAGCGACATTTACCGCTTGTGACATACGCGCAACCGAAGTATTGATCGTTCCAACCGCGCCCATAATATTATCACCCGTAACCAGTGTTGAGGAGATAACCGTATCAATGCTGGTCGTCATACGCCCGATATTGGCGTTGATAGCACGTACGTTTTTAAGCGCTTGCTCACTTGCACCGCTATTTTCTTCTGCCGCTGTCGCGATTTGTTCCATCGAGCTTTTGAGCTCCTCTATCGCACTGACACTCTCTTGCGCATTACCCAAAATAGTTGTCGCCACACCGGCAATACTCTCTGATATTTGCTGCTGTTTTGCCAGCGTACGCTGACGTCTTTTATCTGGGCTAACGCTTCCTACTGCTGCTGGCGCATGCTCTGTTCGTCTTACTAGTGCCATAATTTCCCCTTAGTCCAGTGTCGCGTAGAGCGCTTCTGCTTTTTTGATATCTTCACGTGATGGTTTGATACGAATGGATACATATTTCACATTTCCATTTTTGTCAGTTGAGCGCAAAACAGTGGCATAAACCCAGTAATGTCCCCCGCCTCTACGAGCATTTTTAACAAATCCCGTCCAAAAACCTTTTGCCTGAACATCGTCCCATAGTGATCGGAATGCAGCGCGTGGCATGTCAGGGTGACGAACGCAGTTATGCGGCTGACCCAAAAGGTCTTCTGCTTTCCATCCAGCAACTTTTGCGAAGGAATCACTCACATAAGTAATAATCCCTTTTTCATCCGTTTCGGACAATAAATATAAATCATCATAAAGCATTTCACCGTCATCTAAAAAGGTAAGCCCTTCTGTATTGGGTGCATCATCCGTTCTTGCCATTGTTTACCCCTTCAATTAAAACCTTAATAATGGGACAGCATAGCGGTAACTGTCTGAAGAAAAACTTATTATTTACTTACTTTTCTATAAAAAATAACTTTTTGTGTTATAAGAGGTTTAAATGAATGAAATTAGGATTTTAGTGCTGAAGGGTCTCACTTGGTTCATAAAAGTAATACCCTTGTGAGGTGTCAATTCCAAGCTCGAGTACTTTTTGGTAAATAGCTTCATTGGCAACAAATTCGGCTACAGTACTCATCCCCATCTCACGTGCAAATTCACAGATATGTCGAACAATGATTTGGGAATTATGATCATGCGGTAAATTTTTGATCAATGAAGCATCGATTTTTAGGGTATCAATGTTGAGCTTTAAAATGTGATCAAAGTTTGAGTACCCAGCACCAAAATCATCAATGGCAAACGAACACCCTAAACAGCGGAACCGTTCGATAAATACACTTACTTCTGCATAGTTCGTAATCCCTTCGCTTTCCAAAATTTCAAAAATTACAAACTGTCCCATTTTCTTCTGAACAATCGCCTCTTCAAGATAGTCAGCGAGCTCTGTATTAACGATATCTTCGTTGGAGAGATTGATACTCACTTTGATCCCCAATCCCTCAAAACACTCGAAAACTTTATCAATCATCACCTTTGTCAAAGACGAATAGAGACGAATTTTTTGCGCAATCTCTAGAAAATGGAAGGGAGAGACAACGGCTCCATCACTCTTTATCAAACGAATCAGAGCCTCGTATTTCACTATTTTATGTGTTTTAGTATCCACGATCGGCTGATAGTAGGGGACAATTCTATCCTCTTGAAGCGCTTCTTTGATCTCTTTGTACCACTCTATATTTTTTTCCTGCTCTTTTTTTGCACCCATTGCAGGGGTAAAAATCAGCAAACTTTTATGCTCCAATTTTGCTTGCTTAAGCGCTCTTGTTGCATTTTCAAGTACTTTAGCCGATTTAGGGTCAAATCCGACCGTGATGGTCAAAATTACTTCGATACCCTCAATCATAAAAGACTCTTCCGCCGTTTTATCAATCAAATATTCCAAAAAGGAAATGCTATTTTCTGTCTCTTCATTCTCATCAAACAGCAGTGCGTATTCATCACTTCCCAGTTTATACAATGCGATTCCAGACACTTTTTCTAGCTTTTTAGCCAACCAATGCCCATATCCGGCAAGTACTTGATCTCCGATTGCTACTCCATAAACATCATTGATATCACTAAATCGGTCAATATTTAAGATCGCAAGCCCACACATTTCCTGATCACTCAGCGCATCGATAAGTGACATACGATTTGCCAATCCTGTTACAACATCCACTTGCAAATGGTGAGTGAGCTGATCTCGTTGCGTGTACGAATGAATCGCGAAACCTATATCTCCCGCAAGCTCCTCAAGCATCTGCACCTCTTTGGGAAGGAATCCCTCAGTCATAGAGCCATACAAACTTAACACACCAAAAGGCTTCTCACCTAGGCGAGCACGAAGCGGCAATGCGATAAAGGAACCGTCATTTTCTTCGCGCGCTAGAAAACTCCACACAGCAAGAGATTCATTCTTCTCCAAATGTTTCAAACTAATAATACTGTCTTCTTGGTATGCCTGAATACTTGGCGCATACGCAAACAATTCTTCTGAATGCTGCAGATTCACTTTCAATCCCCGATACAACAATCTGTCGGGTTCATCGGTACACCCTGTAATTTCCATTTCATCGTTCGCAATAATACCTATCCAACAAATACCGTATTGCGCATGAGCACTGAGTCGCTCACAACATTTTTGGCTTAACTCATTCACATTTTGGGAGGATATGAGATACCCATTAACATCCGCAACCATCCGCAATATTCCATCAAGATAACGAGATTCATTCAAAGATTCTTTGAGCTCTTCATTTTGTGCCCACATGGTTCGAAATGTACTTGCAATCGTTTGACTCAAGACAGAAAACTCTTGAATAAAATAGCGATCCGCCTCTTGATTCTTCATCTTCACCATGTGTCCAATTTTACTGAGTGGATAGATAAAAAGGCGCTGCCCGACAAAAGATGCCAAAGACGCAATTGCAATCATCAGGAGAAAAAGACCTGCTCCAAACATCCATACCAATCGATCGAGCTCTCCATAGACATATTGCTGATCGATGTCTATGAAAAGCATCACTTTACGAGCACGCTCTCCATCAAAATATTCAAATTCACTTTTATAACGCGCACTTTTAGTGCTTACAAGTTCACTATTCATACGTCTAATGAAATTATATTCTCTGGGAACCGGTTTGTTCGTTTGTGTACGTTGAGACGAATAGGCGATTGTTTTTCCATCCAATGAGATCGACACTTCTTGAATCGCTAACTCTATCGCGGATGCCCGATCCAGCACCGATTGTAAATAATACGTTTGTCCTTCAGCTTGTAAAATTGTTTTAATATCTTCTTCGAGACGAAAAACGCTCTGCTGTATCCCATTGGTCATGTATCCTAAAACCGCTTTGCGCTCAAAAGAATAAAATCCTGCAGACATTACCCCAACAACAGCGAGAAAAAGAAAAACCGACGTAAATACTAGAGTATGAATTTTCATCGAATCAATCCATCCGTAGGAATGTTCTGATTGTTAAGTGTCTGCGTAATATGTTGGGGAACATCGCTTCCAATCCATTGAATTTGATGGGTGCTATTCAAAAAATCCTCATACGATTCTCCCTCCAAATATCCGGCAATGGTTTCATAAAATTCTCTTGGATTTGTGCGCAATTGTCCTTGAGCACGTTGGAAAATATTTTTCAGATGCACGTAGTCATCGCGATGCTCTTCCAACGAGCTTTTTTTAATGAATAAAGCATCAACAGCGTGAAACATTGTGAGCGTTTTCGTCGATGCGATTACCTTTAGCCCCGCAGCTTTCATCCGAGAAACATACGGCTCATACGTGATCATAATAAAAGGCTTTAAAGTCTCCCTCACGCTGCTCATACTTTTTTGAGAACTGTCAATGAATACAAATGCGTTTTTATCCATCCCATACTCGATCGTAAAAGCGCTGAACAAATCTTCATTTAGCGACCCCATTTCGAGATAGACATTAATTTTTTCATCTGTTTTACGCAGCTGTTCCAGTGAACGGTTTGAAAGAATCGCATCTGCCCCGTAAGATTGATCGATTAAAAAAACCGTGGTAAGCTCCTCTTTGTTTTTAAAATGCATGAGCTCATATTGTGTTGCCGTAAAACCTTGAGCAAATCCTTTATCAAAAAGCCGGGCATTGTCAGAAAGATCAACCAGCCAGATAAATTTAAACGGCGTCTCCTCCAGCCACCCTTTTTCCTGCGCATACATAAATGGAGTAAATCCAACCCATGGATTGGATGAAATACGAATTTCAGAAGTACCAGGGGAGATAAAAGCTTTCCATACTCCATATCCACCGGCTAATAGCAATAAAAAAGTCGAAGTTATAAGGAGTTTTTTCATGATTTCTAACTCTCTTTAATAGTTATCGTGCAATTATTTTAGCCAAAAAATATTATAATGCAAAATAAAAAGAAGTTCCTGCTCATGAAATTTTTCCTTATCTTATGTTTGTTTATCCTCTCCGCATTTGCTTTTGATGTAGGAAATGGAAAGAGTTTGGTTGTCACACTTGATGGCCCGCAAGGAGTTTTCAAACTCAATGATCGAAATATCACTATTTTGCCGCATCCTACTTACCCCAACAAAGGGTTTGTAATTATTCCGATTGATTATCACGAACAACCGCATCTCATAGAGGCACAGTGGCTTAACACTAATGAACACATGGGTGTCGAAATCAATGTCACGTGTGCTACGTATCCCACCGAGATCCTCACCGTCGACAATGCCAAAGTGTGTCCCCCTCCCGAAGTGCTCCAGCGCATAGCGCTTGAAAAAGCAGAGGCTGAAAACATTTACAATCATATTACCCCAGAGCGTTATTGGAATAAACCCTTTATCCGCCCTATCGATTCCATCACTACAAGCCAATACGGTTCAGCACGTACCTATAACAGCGTTTTAAAAAGCTATCACGGGGGAGTCGATTTCAGGGCCAAAACTCCTCTCCCCATTCTGGCTAGCAACGATGGAGTTGTTGTATTAGCTAAAGAGCGCTATTACGCAGGGGGCACGGTTATCATCGATCATGGAGAGGGAGTTTACAGCTGTTATTTCCACCTGAGTGAATTTAACGTCAAAGTAGGCGATCCAATCATTCAGGGACAAAACATTGCACTTAGTGGAGCAACAGGTAGAATTACCGGTCCCCATTTGCACTTTGGATTCATGATACAGGGGATTCAAACTGATCCCATTGAATTTATGGCACAAATAAACACCCTTTTTACCCAACCGTTTAGAATAGTTCAAAATACCTCGCAAACAGGACAATAATACACTTCATAAAATTCTTATAATTTTTAGCTATACTCCTTGCAATTTAGTTATAATTAATCACGGTATAGTAGGTCTCTATCATGAATAAAAGACACATTTTAATCCTTCTTTTAGGAATCTTCTTACTCCCCTCTTCTATTTTTTCTAAGTCCCTAGAAGAGGTCACTCTTCAGTTACGATGGCTTCATCAGTTCCAATTCGCCGGTTATTATATGGCAGCATACAAGGGTTATTACCGCGATGCAGGACTTCACGTCCGAATTTTGCAAGTCGATGACGCTCACCCTCATACCGTAGAAGAAGTAGTTTCAGGGCGTGCGCAATACGGTATTGGTAATTCTGGACTTATCAATGAACGTCAAAATGGGCGACCCGTTGTCGTGCTGGCCGCACTGTTTCAAAATTCTCCCAATGTCTGGATTGTACGTAAAGACAGCAACATCAGTACCGTTCCCCAGTTGGCTTCAAAACGTCTGATGATGACTAAAAGTATTGAAAATGCGGAGCTTATGGCCCTCTTTCACAATCAAGGTGTCAATCTAAATAAGCTTAACATTATTGAAAGTACCTTTAACACGGATGATTTGATTGATGGAAAAGTAGATGCGTACAATGGTTATTCTTCCAATGAGCCCTATTACCTCCAACAAAAAGGGATCGAATACACAACCATCGACCCCCGAAAATACGGTATAAATTTTTACAGCGACTGTCTGTTTACCAGCGATGCAGAACTCACCAATCATCCCGAACGGGTCAAAGCATTTCGAGAAGCAAGTCTACGCGGGTGGGCATATGCACTCTCACACACAGAAGAGACGATTGATGTTATTTTACGCGATTATTCGCAAGCCAAAACACGGGAGCATCTCCGTTTCGAAGCCGCTGCCATCCGTCATCTTATGGAACCTGAGTTAATTGAAATCGGTCACATGAACCCTCAACGATGGGAAAAAATTGCGGAAATATACCATACACTAGGATTTGCCTCATCCAATGCCATCCCGAAAGGATTTTTCTGCAGTCCAACTACGCTGCAAGAAAATCAATGGCTCTATTATTCTCTTGCCGTTGCCTTGGGACTCGTTGCCACCATTGGAGCCATTGCCGGATACATCTACCGACTTAATCGCATCATCAAAGAACAATCAATCCGCGATCCTCTCACAGGTGTTTACAACCGTCGCTACTTAGACGAAACGCTCCCCAGAGAGATTGCAAGGGCGTCTCGTGAACTTAGTGACCTATCTATCGTCATGCTCGATTTGGATCACTTTAAAATCATCAATGATACCTATGGTCATGCCGCGGGAGACGAAGTGCTCAAAAAAATAGCCACATGTCTTCTGAATTTAATTCGCCAAAATGATTTTATTGCCCGGTTTGGAGGCGAAGAGTTTATCATTGTTATGCCAGGGATGCCGGCCGATCAGGCGTATGAGCGAATGGAAATCTGTCGTAAGGAGATGGAAAATACAATAACCCTCTATAACAATAAAAAGATTGCAATAACCATCTCAGCGGGCATCTCAGGGTGTACAACTTACCATGAAACACAAGACGAACTGATAAAAAAGGCCGATGATGCCCTTTATGAGAGTAAAGAACAGGGGCGTAACCGTATCACTCTGGCCAAGCAATAATCAATTGTATTAATCTTTTTTCAAAGCCACCCATCCAAATCCACCCACAACAACTGCTAAAAATCCAACTTGAAACCAATCAATAAGTGTCATTGTGCAACCTCGTTAAGCTCTTTTTCTTTTAGCTGACCGCACGCGGCACTAATATCCAATCCTTTCGAATCACGAATGGTACATAATACACCGTGCGCTTCCAAATACTCTTTAAACTTCGTCATATCCACGCGTGTCGGGCGCTCATAGTCTGTCCCCTCATAAGGGTTAAAAAAGATCAGATTCACTTTCGCTTTTATCCCATGTAAGAGCTTGACAAGTTTTTTGGCCGAAACAAGATCATCATTTTTGTTTTTGATCACCAAATACTCGAACATAACACGCTTTCTTGTATCAATAGGAAATCGCTTAACGGCATCAATGATCGATGCGATATTGTACGCCTTATTCATTGGGATGAGTTCACTGCGTAACTCGTCATCCACGGCATGCAGAGAAATAGCGATGTGAACACCCAAATCCATTTCACCCAGCTTATCGATTTTCGTACTCAATCCGCTCGTGGATACCGTTTGACGTTTGCCCGAAATGCTCAATCCCTCTTCGTCTTTGAAAATCGTGATTGCACGTGCGAGATTTTCAAGATTATCGAGTGGTTCACCCATCCCCATATAAACGATATTCAAACGGCGTTGTGCTGAGAGCCCGTTGTCCATTTTCACGGCAAGTACCTGTGCCACGATTTCACCCGCGCTCAAATCACGCGTAAATCCCCCCTTTGCCGTCAAACAAAATGTACAACCGACTTTACACCCCACTTGCGTCGAAACACAAACGGTATAGCGGGCTTCATGCTCAACTTTACCCTCATCGTCTATCAGTTCATCTTTCATCTTCAGCCATACGGTTTCGATCGTTTTACCATCACGCAATTCAAAAAGGTATTTGATTGTCCCATCGCTCGAACACTCTTTACGCGCAATTTTCAAAGGCATGATGTCATACGTATCAGTCAACTCTTCACGCAGTGATTTAGGAAGGTTTTGCATCTGCTCAAAACTGGTGGCATATTGCTGATAAATCCATCCCCATATCTGTTTTGCACGAAACGAAGGCTTAACAAGAGCGGCTAACTCGGATTTAGTATAGTCCAGTAAACATAACTTACCCACGCAGTATTCCTTTTTCTTCCAAGTGAGCTTTTAACAGTACTTTTGCAAAACCATGATGAGCAATAAAATCTTGATGTGCATGCGTATTACAATAATTGGTAATGCAAAAAACACCTCCTGCAGGAATCCCAAATACTTGCGCCACACGCATAACAGCGAAAAACTCCATGTTTTCAATCCCCATACCAAGCGCTCTCATTTTTTCCATCGCACTCTCACTCGTCGTAATGTAGTTAGAGGAATTTACAATAACATCTTTGATATCTTCGGTTTGTGCCGATATGACGTTATCAATCGGAGTATACGCATTTTTATCCAAAAACCCTAACTCAATGTTAGCCGCTGTTTTAGACTCCACAATATCGTGTATGTTATATTCACCGTAACTGCCGGCACTACCAACAAAAAGAATAAATTCCGGTTTGTCTGTCAAACAAATGCGTGTTAAACTCATGGCACTGTCTACTAATCCAACCCCGATCGGTGTTGCAAAATCAAATGTTTCATTATTACCGGCACAAAGAATCATAACCGCACCGCAATACCATTGTCACGCAAATAGCGTTTGAGATCCATAATATCGATCTCTTTGTAGTGAAAAATACTCGCAGCCAGTGCCGCATCCGCACCATGCTCGAATGCCTCTTTAATATGTTCCATTGTCCCTGCACCCCCACTGGCAATAACAGGAACATTAACAGCATGACTTATCTGCTGCGTGATCGATAGGTCAAATCCGGCTTTCGTCCCATCCGCATCCATCGACGTGAGCAGTATCTCTCCCGCGCCTCTATCAACCACCTCTTTTGCCCATTCCAGCGCATTGATCCCCGTATCCACACGACCGCCGTTGAGATAAACGTTCCATTGATCTCCTGTGCGTTTTACGTCAATCGCGACCACAATGCACTGCGCGCCAAATCGCTTCGCACCCTCATCAATAAATTCAGGGCGCTTAATCGCAGCAGAATTGATACTTACCTTGTCACATCCCACATTTAAAAGACGATAAATATCATTAAGCTCACGTATTCCACCTCCAACGGTCAAAGGAATAAACACTTCACGCGCAACTTTTTCCACAATATGTACGATCGTATCACGCTCTTCATGCGATGCCGTAATGTCCAAAAAAGTGAGTTCATCCGCCCCTTCATCGTTATAACGCTTGGCAACTTCTACAGGGTCGCCTGCATCTTTTAGCCCGACAAAATTAACACCCTTAACCACTCGGCCGTCTTTCACGTCCAAACAGGGGATAATCCGTTTAGCAAAATATTCCATACTGTCCTACTTCATGCTGTAATTCTAATAGTATATCGCCTCTTCACTAATTTATTTATTTACTTTTATATTTATACTTTATTGGATATACTCCAAAGAATGCAGAACCGTGCCACGAAAGCCAAAAAAAGATTTGGCCAGAATTTTTTACGTGACGAAAGTGTTGTCTCACAAATCATCCAATCGATGCCCCTTACCCCTCACCGTATTGCGGAGATCGGGCCTGGATTAGGTGATTTAACTAAATATTTAGTTGATGTCAAAAGTGTCACCGCTTTTGAGGTCGATACCGACTTGTGCAAGCATTTACAGCACCATTTTGCCGATGCCATCGCTACCAGTAAACTCACACTCCAATGTGGAGATGTGTTGGAAACTTGGAAGAGTGAGCTTTTGGATGAACCGTACGATTTAGTGGCAAATCTGCCCTATTACATCGCAACCAATATCATACTAAAAGCCCTCGCTGATCCGGCGTGTAAAAATATGCTTGTCATGATTCAGCGTGAAGTAGCGGAAAAATTCTCCGCTGCACCCAATGAGAGAGCTTTTGGAGCTCTCAGCGTGATAGCACAGAGTGTGGCAGACGTCGAAATCGTCCTCCATGTTCCCCCTAGCGCGTTTGAACCCGCTCCAAAAGTCGATTCAGCCGTACTGCTCTTTCGAAAAACGGCAAATCGTAATGATGAAGAATTTGAGGAAATGCTACGAGTAGCGTTTACACAACCTCGTAAAACACTTCACAAAAATCTCACTGCACGCTATGATGGAAGTGTCATAATTCAAGCGTTTTCTACGTTAGAACTTGAACGATCCATCCGACCTCATCAGCTTAGCACCTCTGACTTTCACCGACTCTACGCCCTATTACAATAGTCATTTTTTGACTAAAAAAGTCGTAGTATCGATCGTAAAAAATTTACATATTCATGTACAAATATAACCAATAATTTAATAAAGGATTACCATGGCAGACGAAAATACAGAGTCTCAAGCACAACCACAAGCGCAAGCTGACAGCCGTCCACAAGGTGAAAATCGTCCTCCACGTAACGACAATCGCAGACCTTTTAGACCAAGAAACAACAATACTCGCCCAGAAGGAAGCCCTGAAGCGGGTGCACCAAGAGAGGGTCAAGAGAACCGTCCTCCTCGTACTGACAATCGTCCTCCGCGTCAAGACAATCGTCCTCCACGCCAAGACAATCGTCCACCACGCAATGACAACCAACCTCCTCGTACCAATCATTTGATTCGTAATCCTGCTCCAGGTGAAAACGCAACTGATTTGTCCACCGAGAGCGAGAACAATGCACGTCCACAACGCAGTGGCGGTCGTGGCGGTCGCCGTGGTTCAGGAAGTGCCCCAATCGACACAAACTTGCGTGACTTCGTATTAAAAAACCAAGAAGTACACAAAAATCGTCTTAATCCACATCTAAAACTCAACTTAGACAATAATGAAAAAATCAAAATCACTCCATTGGGCGGATTAGGTGAAATCGGTGGAAATATTACGGTTATCGAAACCGAAAATGAAGCGATTATTATTGATATCGGGATGAGTTTCCCTAACGAAGAGATGCACGGTGTTGACATCTTGGTTCCAGATTTTACTTACTTACGTGAAATCCGCAAGAAAATTGTAGCGATTATCATCACTCACGCGCACGAAGACCATATTGGTGCCGTGCCGTATTTCTTCAAAGAGATGCAATTTCCTATCTATGGAACACCGCTTCCGCTCGCTATGATCGGGAACAAATTTGACGAACACCACATGCGTGATTTCCGCCGCTATTTCAACCCAATCGTAAAACGAGAAGTCTACCGTATCGGTAACGATTTTGATATTGAGTGGATGCATATGACTCACTCTATTATCGATTCAAGCTCATTGGCGATCACAACTAAAGCGGGAACGGTTATTCACACGGGTGACTTTAAAATTGATTTTACCCCAGTAGATGGCTATACAGCAGATATTCACCGTCTTGCACACTATGGTGAAAAAGGTGTTTTATGTCTTATGAGTGACTCTACAAACTCCTATAACAAAGAGTGGACGCCAAGTGAGCTCGCGGTTGCCCCAGGTTTTGACCGTATTTTTTCAAAGGCTGAGGGACGTATCATTATGTCTACTTTCAGCTCGAACATTCATCGCGTCTACCAAGCGATTCAATACGGCATGAAATGCAATCGCAAGATCTGTGTTATCGGACGCTCTATGGAGCGTAATCTTGAAATCGCAATGCAATATGAATACATCAAGCTTCCTAAAAATATTTTTGTAGATGCTGAAGAAGCAAACCGCATGAATGATAAAGACGTATTGATCATCACGACCGGAAGTCAGGGTGAGCCAAGCTCAGCGCTATTTCGTATGGCTATTGGTGAACACCGTCATATCAAGATCAAACCTACCGATTTGATCGTTCTCTCTGCTCGTGCCATTCCTGGGAACGAAGGATCTATCTCCGGTATGTTGAACTATCTTCAACGTGCAGGCGCACGTGTTGCCAATGACCGTGACATCCACGTATCCGGCCACGCAAGTATGGAAGAGCAAAAACTTATGCTTCGTCTTACGAACCCTAAATTCTTCCTTCCAATTCATGGTGAGTACAACCATATTATGAAGCACCGTGAAACGGCTATCAGCTGTGGTGTTCCTGAACGTAACATCCTCTTAATGAGCGATGGAGATTGTATGGAAGTCAGCAGTAAAATGATGCGTAAATCAAAAACGGTTAAAACTGGAAAAACATACATTGATAACCAGAATAACCACCAAATCGAAGATGACATTGTCATCGATCGTCAAAAAATGGCAAGCGAGGGGATGGTTATCCTTGTCGCACAAGTCAGTACTGCCGATTCACGCTTGTTGTCGAAACCTCTTGTTACCAGTTTTGGTCTTGTAGCAGATCGTAACGATAAAGCCTTTGCAGCAGAGATGGAAGATGTCCTTGAGCACTTCTTGTTGAATCTCAAGCCAGGCCTTATCGAAAATCCAAAAGCGCTTGAAAATGATTTGCGTCAAGTGGTTCGCAAGCATATCTATCGCAAAATGAAAAAATACCCACTTATCGTTCCTCACGTTTTCGTTATGTAAGGTGTGCATTCGCACCCCTTATCTTTTTTTTGCTATACTCTCCTCCATCTACTCCTAAAGACTTATTATGAAAGTAACCCTTCATCATTATACGCCATTGGTTATTTGTTCCGATGCTATTCGTACATGTTGGCAAAGTTTTGACAACAGTGATAATGGCGGAGAAAAAGATCGCGCACTGATCGATCGCGTTGGCAATAAATTCAAACATGCTTCTACTCTTGAACACCTCGTATACAGTTTTTATCTCGAAGGTATTAGCCGCGCATTACTACAGGAGCTCGCACGCCACCGCATGGCTTCACTCTCCGTTAAAAGTACACGCTACACCCTCAAAGAGCTCAAGGATGAAGATGCCTTTTCAATCGATCACAAAGATCGCGCTGAGAAATACCTTGTAATGACTGGAGTGGAAGTGGTTGATGAGATGAGTATACGTGCATTGGAAAATCTTCGCACAGTATTAGTCGCTGGTATCAGTAATGATAGAGCAAAGTATTGTTTGCCAGAGAGCTATAAAACCGAACTCACCTGGACAATCAATGCACGCAGTCTGCAAAATTTTATTTCACTGCGTAGTGATAAAGCAGCGCTATGGGAAATACGTGATCTTGCCAATATGGTTTATGAAACACTCCCTAGCGACCACCGTTATCTGTTCGAAAACTCTCTCAAGGAAACTACCCATGATTAAATCACTACTCACTACTGCCACAATAGCAACAATACTTGCTCTAAGCCTCAATGGATGTGCTAATAAGCAATTAACGGTCAATGGTATGATATGTCCTGAAGGACACAGTGAAGCACGTGCAAAGGCTGATTTTACAGCATGTCGCTATTATGATCTAAAAGATGCCGATAAAGCATCAACCGCAACCATAAGTGTTGAATGTAAAGAGTGTTTGGAAAAAAAGGGTTACACGATAGTTAAATAAGAGGAGAGAAAAGACCCAAGGGTCTTTCTTCTTAGAGTGCTGCTTTGGAAAGTGCCGTTAGTGCTGTAAAAGCATTAGCGTCATTCATTGCCATATCAGCAAGGATTTTGCGATCAAGTTCGATGTTGGCACGCTTAAGGCCGTTCATGAAGTTTGAGTAGTTCATACCATTTAAACGGCATGCCGCATTAATACGGATAATCCACAATTTACGGAATTCGCGCTTCTTCTGTTTACGATCGCGGAACGCGTACTGCATACTACGCTCTAATTGCTCTTTCGCTTTACGGAAATGCTTACGTCTTCCACTGTAGAAACCACGTGCTAGCTTCAAGACTTTCTTATGACGTCTGTGTCTTACGACACCTGTTTTTACTCTTGGCATATTTTTCCTTTCTTTACCCGGTTCATTTCAAATTTAATGAGTGGGTGCCGCTATGCGGACTTGCCCAGACTAGTCTGGAGGGTTAACGGTAGGCTAAAATTAGCGTACGATCATCTTTTTGATGTTTTTAACATCGACTGCAGCAACCACTTTAGGAGTGTTTTGTCCACGTCGAGTTCCAGCATCTTGTTTGGTCAAAATGTGACTACGGAATGCAGTACCACGTTTGACAGTGCCATTTTTCTTAATTTTGAAGCGTTTTACAGCCCCTTTAACCGATTTCATTTTTGGCATCGACTTGATCCTTTGCAAAAATTCTCTAAACGAGACGCGGATTATACCATAGAAAAGCTTTTTATTGATGGATTAATACCGGCAAGAGAGAAACGTTCGTGGTGAGCTTGTCGAACCATGAGCGTTGCCCTTCGACAAGCTCAGGACGAACGGATGTAAAATTACTTTTTTTCGTCTTTCTTTGGAAGAATCATCATATTACAATAACGCCCTTCCATGGCAGGTGCTTTGTACATTGTACCAATATCTTCAACCATAGGCCAAACACGCTGTAATACAGCTACAGCAGCCTCAGGATGTGCCATTTCACGTCCACGCAAGAAAACACGGAAGTGAACGTGCTTCCCCTCTTCTAAGAACTCGCGTGCATGTTTAACTTTATACCCTACATCATTGTCTGCAATCTTGACCGAAAGCTTGATCTCTTTGACTTCAATCTTAGTTTGCTTCTTACGTGCTTCTTTTTTCTTTTTCTCTTCTTGGTAATAAAACTTACCATAGTCCATGATTTTTGCCACCGGCGGCTTTGCATCTGGAGATATTAGTACGAGATCAAGTCCCAACTCATTCGCTTTATCCATTGCTTCTTTAATCGATACAACGCCTAATGCTTCACCACCGTCAACGACACAGCGTACCTCTGGTACTCTAATGTCTTCATTCATTTGGACTCGGTCTTGTTTTTTAATCAAAAATTTACCTCATTGATTTTTTCTTTGATCAAAGCAAGAAATTCATTCTCACTAAGATTGTATTGTTCGCGCGTTCTACGATCACGCACCGCAACACATTTGGAGTTCACCTCTTCATCGCCCAAAACGATAATCATCGGAACACGCCCTTTTTCCGCTGTACGAATGCGTTTATTGAGACTGTCATTTTTATCGAAAATCTCATAATCCGCACCCATGTCAATCAGTTTATTACCCAATTCACGCGCATACGCAACGTGAGACTCTGCGATTGGCACTATGGCAACCTGCGTAGGAGCGATAAACATTGGGAATTCCCCAGCGTAATGCTCCGTTAATATACCAATAAAACGCTCAAAAGAACCTAAAATTGCACGGTGAATCATTACCGGCTGTATTTTAGTGTTCTCTTCGCCATTGTATTCGAGTTCAAAACGCTCTGGAAGATTGAAATCAAGCTGTATGGTTCCACACTGCCATTCACGCCCGATAGCATCAGTAATCTTTATATCAATCTTCGGACCATAAAATGCTCCGCCGCCCTCGTCGATTTCATACGCAAGCTTATTTTTATCCATTGCATTTTTAAGTGCATTGGTCGAAATTTCCCAAACCGCATCATCACCGACCGCTTTTTCAGGTTTAGTAGAGATCATCATTTTGTAGTTAAAATCAAACGTGCTCATTATTTTATCAACAAAATCAACGACTTCAATAATTTGCTCTTCAATCTGATCTGCAGTACAGAAGATGTGAGCATCATCTTGTGTGAACTCACGAACACGGAAAAGTCCATGAAGCGCACCCGTCATCTCATGACGATGAACGATACCGTATTCAAAGTATTTAAGCGGTAAATCACGGTATGATCTCAAATCCTGCTCATAGACTTTGATATGACCTACACAGTTCATCGGTTTTACGCCGAACTCAATTTCATCAATATTAGTGAAATACATATTTTCGCCATAATTTTGGTAGTGGCCGCTCACTTTCCAAAGATCAGAACGTAGCATTTCCGGACCGCGTACTGGTTCATAGCCGCGCTTACGGTGCGCCTTAAACAGCAACTGCTCCAAACGTGAACGCATTCGCGCCCCTGCAGGCAGCCATATCGGGAAACCGGCCCCTACTTCTTCACGGAAAGTGAAAAGCTTCATCTCTGCACCGATTTTACGGTGATCACGCTTTTCTGCTTCGGCTACTTGCTCAATGTGAGCTTTTAATGACTCTTTATCAGCAAATGCAATTCCGTAAATACGAGTCAGCATCTCATTTTTGCTGTCCCCTCCAAGATAGGCACCCGAAATTTTAGTCAGCTTAAAATAACGAAGCAAACCAACATTTGGCAAGTGCGGCCCACGGCATAAATCTTCAAAATCGCCTTGCTTATAGATAGAAATCGCATCGCTTGGGATACGGTCCATAACCGCTTGTTTTAGGTGATCATTGGCAAATTTACCGCGAGCTTCCTCTTTGGTAATTTCATAGCGCTCAATTTTTTCTTTTGTCTTAGCGATATCGAGCATCTTTTTTTCAATGGTCTTAAGATCCTCTTCGCTTAAATGCTCATTGACTTTAAAATCATAGTAAAAGCCCTCTTTAACAACAGGTCCGACAAAGAATTTTGCATCGGTATAAAGTGATTTAATCGCTTCTGCTAGCAAGTGAGCGCATGAGTGACGAATAATTTCGAGTGAATCCGGAGAGTTATCAAATGCGATCTCTTCCCCTGTAATCCCCAAGCTTTGCGCTGTTTGCAAATCAAAAATCTGATCGTTATGTTTAATAGCGATGATATCCATAAGGGTATGCCTTGTGTCAAAAATATCGCGAATTATACGGCAATGTTAATTGGATTAAGGTTAATAAACTAATTGAACTTATTATCTTTTATCATTGCTTCAATTAATTCTTTATTATCTTCTTCCATCACTTTAAAGGAGTCTAACAAATAACGATGTAATTCTTCGCCTGATTTATGATCCGCGAGTCCTTTTGAATAATAGTCAAAAAACTTACTGTAGGGTGTTGCACCTGCAGACAAAACCATTTTAAGATCTATTTTTTCAAAATACTTTTTCCAACTGGGTGTTATTTTTTTTATAACGGTATTTTTAATTTTCCAACTAATCATGAATATACTAATCATGATAATGGATAAAAATACGATGTACAATACTATGCATTGCGCAATACCTAAGGCATTAAAAACATAAGGGTTAAATATCAACGCATACTCTATAAAAGGCATCGCAATAAAGAACAATAAAACAGCATTATTACTTATGCCACCAATGGCACCAAGATTATAAATAAGGCGTTTTTTACCATTGCTCTTTGCAAATGTATCTAAAATGTCTTTTAAAGAATAGGTTGTCATATGGTTTCCTTGAGAAGATAAGTGAAAGGTACAAGAGGAAACCCTCTTGTAATGTAACGTAGATTAATGTACTTTTAAAAACTCATCAATGCTGATCAAAATAACCGTTCCCAAAAAGGCAAGGTTAATCTGCCAAAATACTTTTCGTGCGTCTTTAAGTTCAAAATCTTTTTTCAAAAGCTGTAAACTGCTTATAAATGCCAGGATTCCCGTTAGAATAAGTATTCCTATAATGACTATGCTTGCTGGTTGAAAAACTGTTACCATAAAATAACCGGTCATAATCGTCAACATCAACCAATAATAGGTTAAACGCTGAAGACTCAGTTTTCCAAACAAACGCATTGCCGTTGGATATCCTGCTCCTGCATAATCTCCATAATGCAGCATAACCAACAACCAAAAGTGCGGTATCTGCCATATAAAGTAAAAAAGTCCCAAAGCGAAAAACTCTGGTTCGCCAAGTGATCCTCCAGCAGCAAGCCATCCAATAGCAGGAGGGATAACGCCAAGAAGAGCCCCAGGAACAACTGCCAATGCACTTTTCTTTTTCAGTGGTGTATAAAAAAAGTTATACCAAAGAAAGGAAAATAAAAATAAATCCACCCCGATATATCCAAGCAAATCATAAATAAGAGCAAGAGATGAAATAATCAAAATAGCGGCTATTATAATCGCTGTACGAGGAGACCATTTACCAGAAGCGATTGGCCGGTGTTTTGTACGCTCCATCAATGCATCTTCTTTATACTCTTGGAATTGATTCAGCGTCGAAACACCCATGGCAACCAACAAAACTGCAAAAGTGGCTATATACATATTCGTCCCAACTTCACCCTTTGCCATGATATAGGCAAAGAGAGCCGAAAGGCTCACGGCAAAAGAGAGGACAAATTTAGTTAAAACTATAAAGTCTTTGATCATTTAGTACCGTTTAGATATTCAGCAATAGCTGAAACCTCTTCGTCTAATACATAAGGGAACTGTGGCATTGTACCGATCATACCCTTTTTACCGTGTTTCAATACATTACGTAAAAGTGTAGCATCATATGATACAAGGCTTGGAGCCGTACCTGCATTACCTTTACCGTCTTCACCATGACATGAACTACATGCTGCAAATGAAGCAGGTTGTGTACCTTTAAGACCACCAGCAACATAAGCTGCAATCTCTTGAGCATCAGTACCTGTAGCCAAACCAGCTGGCATTGCACCCATATCATAACCAAGTTTACCTTGACCATTTTTGATTACATCTAATACTTGTTCTTTAGTCAATGTTCTTGTTTTGAGAGTAGGACCAATAAGTAGTTTATCTGTTATAACCGCGTGACAGCTTTTACATCCATGAAGTTGTAATACTGCATCACCTGATTTAGCATAGTTACCTTTTGGTGTATCTTCATTGCTATTGAACCAAGCTTCATATTCAGCTTTTGGAAGTACAACAATTCTAGAGTACATATATGAGTGATCTGTACCACAGTACTCAGCACACTCAACATCAAACTCACCCACTTTGTCAGCTTTAAACCACTGCTTTGTAAGACGACCTGGAACCACATCCTCTTTCATACGGAATGCTGGAACAAAGAATGAGTGAAGAACATCACCGAGTGGTGCTGTCATCTCTAGGATGACATTTGTACCAACTGGTACATATAGTGCCGATTTATCCATTGTACCTTTTTCGATAATTTTTCCATTCTCATCTTGCACAGGCTTAGTAAAAGCTCCACCAAGTTTGTGAACATAACCATTTGGATTTGCAGGATACTCATATCTCCATTTCCATTTGCTGCCTTCAACTTTAACAGTAATTGCATTTAATGCATCGGGCATAGTACGAAGTGTTCTCATGCTGGTATAACCATACCAGAAAAATACTGCCAACATCAACGTAGGAACAACCGTCCACGTGATTTCCAAGCCTGTGTGATGTGTAAAGTTTTCTATGTTTTCATCTTTTACATTGCTTTCACGATATTTCCATGCGAAATAAATCATAGGGGCGACAACAGATAAAAATAGAACAATTGAAAGAACTAAATTTATATATAACGCCTGATCTACATCCGCAGTAAAAGTTGCAGCTCTTGAACCAAATCCTTCTAACATACCGCCTCCTTACTGCGCTGGCGATGTTATATGACTAACATCAGCAAATTGAAAATTATTGACATCGATCATTACGATACCAAAGAAAAATGCAGTGATAAATACTGCGAAAACTACTGTCCAACCGATCAGTGTTTCGCCTTTTAAGTGCATGTAATACATCAAAATAATCCATGCTTTAACTGCACCGATCAATAATTGAACACCAAACGTCATATCTGTTAAAAACATTGACGGCTGAATAAATGTTAATGCTGTAAGTGCTAAAAGTCCAAAAAGAACTTTGTAATAACTGCCTTTTTCTGCATTGTAGTCTACTGTTGTATGATTAGCCATGAATCGCTCCTCCTGCCCCTGTCATATAAAAATATGGAAATACAAATACCCAAATAAGGTGTACCAAATCCCAATAAAGAGCAATGTTAAAATGTAAAATATGATGCTCAGGTGATACTTTTCCACTGTTAATACGCTTCAATAGCCACAACATCAATCCGATACCGATAATGATATGGAAACCATGAAGGCCCGTCATCGTGAAGTACATTCCAAAGAATAAAAGCTCACCAAATGATTTTCCGCCCCCCGCTTGCATCGTTGAAAGACCTAAGAAAATACCTTCTTTGTAATCGTTCGACCACTCAAGCGCTTTAACGCCCAAAAAGATAAGAGCAAGCAAAATAGTTGCCCATATCATCAATTTTGCGCCTTTAACATCACCACTACGCATTTTTAACAAGCCAAGACCCATTGTCAATGCCGAAATCAAAAGAACAACCGTATTAACACCGCCCAATACTCTGTCAAGCTCTGAAGATGCTTTAATAAACTCCGCATGGTGTAAAGTAAAGTAGTAGCTTAGCGTCATAAACATGGCCCCAAACATCAATACCTCTGTCAGCATAAACAACCAGAACCCTAGTTTGGCGCCTTCAAAGTCACCCTGCCAGCCCTGAACTACGTGTTCTTTCCCATTGCGGTCAACCGCAATTTCTGGGATATATTCGTGAGAATCGTGAGAATCATGTGCCATCAATCAATCCTTTTCATATTTTCATCAAACTTAACAACCGGTTGACCATGGTGATACTCGTATGGTCTAAAGTCAACGTATGGAACTTTTGTATGGTTCTCCAATGGTGGTGGTGAACTTGGCAAATGCCATTCTAGCGTTGTTGCATTCCATGGATTTACACCAGATGGTTTACCTTTACGGATACCCTGAATCAATGTATAGAACATAAAGACAAGACCAATTACAAAAATAATCGCACCCCAAAAAGAGATTTGGTGGTAAATTTGGAACTCTGGCAAATAGTCAAAATAACGTCTTGGCATACCAAGGTAACCTGCAATAAACATCGGGAACCATAGAAGATTGAAACCGACAAACAGGATATAAAATGCTGCTTTTGCTTTTGTTTCATTGTACATTTTTCCAAATACAAGCGGGAACCAATAGTGGATACCTGCAAAGAATAAGAATACAACTCCACCTAGCATCGCGTAGTGAAAGTGTGCAATCGTGTAATATGTATCTTGAAGATGAATATCCGATCCGATCATCGCAATCGTAACCCCTGAGAGCCCACCGATAGCAAAGGTAATAATTGTACCTAACGCCCATAACATTGGCGTAGCGAGAACAATTTTACCTTTGTACATCGTTGCGATCCAGTCATAAAACTTAATCCCTGTAGGAATTGCTACAAAAAACGTAAGGAATGAGAAAATTGTTTTAGCAACATCTGACATACCAGAAGTGAAAAGGTGATGACCCCATACCAAATAACCGATACCTGCAATAGATGCCGATGAAAGAGCAATAGTTCTATAACCAAAGATTTCTCTGCGTGAGAATGCCGGAATAATTTCAGACATGATACCAAATGCTGGAAGAATCATCAAATAAACTGCTGGATGTGAATAAATCCAGAATAAGTGTTGGAACAATACTGGATCCCCACCTTTTGCCGGATCAAAAATACCAATACCGAAATATTTTTCAAGCAATGCAAGAACAAGCGTGATACCAACGACCGGTGTAGCAAGAAGCTGAATCCATGCAGTTGCATAAATCCCCCATACAAACAAAGGCATTTTGAAAAAGTCCATACCTGGAGCACGCAAACGGTGAATCGTAACCAAAAAGTTAAGACCTGTCAAAATAGACGCCATACCAAGAATAAATGCAGCAACCAATGTTGTGACAACGTTAGTATCTGTATTCAAACTGTATGGAGCGTAAAACGTCCAACCAGTGTCCGCAAAGTTAAAGACTAACTTGCCATCAGCAATGTTGAAATTAAAAAGTGAAGACAATGCAATAATACATCCAAGGATGTAAAGCCAAAACGTAAACCAGTTAAGACGCGGGAAAGAGACATCTTTCGCCCCGATCATCAATGGCATAACAATGTTCCCAAAAACTGCTGGAATTCCTGGAATAATAAATAGGAAAATCATAATTACACCGTGAAGCGTAAACGCTTGATTAAATACGTGGGCTTCAATGAACTGTTGACCTGGGGCATACAATTCAAATCTCATTGTTAATGCTGCAGCAACTGCAACAAAAAAGAATGTGAACATTACCACAGCATACATAATACCAATACGCTTATGGTCAATGGTTAACATCCACTGCATAAAAGTGCTTTTTGGGTGACCAAAAGCACAGTGTGTTTCGTCGAAATAGCTTTTACTCATTATTCTCTCCTTTTGTGTGATGATCTTGTTCTTTTCTACCGATTTTCATCAGATAGAGGAAAAATCCAAATACTAACGCTAACATGACTACGCCAGCAACTTTTTCCCATGCAAAAATATACTTTTTAGCTTCTGGATCATACGAGTAACAAAAAAGTAACGGTTTTGCTATGGTCGGGCGTACGGTTCCATTACTTGCTTCAAAGATTGCCATCTTTAGATCAATTGGCGCTTGCGTAACGCCGTATAAATAACGGGTTACTTTTCCCTCAGGAGACAATATAATCAACGATGCTGAGTGGATATAGTCCGTTTGCCCTGTCATTGAAACGGTTTTCTCATATCTGAAGCCAACGCTATCAGCCAGTTTTCCTGAACTGTTATTCTCTCCAACGACAAAATGCCATGCATCTGCTACGTATTGTCGTCCGATTGACTCAAGATGATTTTTGCGTTTCGCTGTTGCCAGCGCGGGTGTTTCGTTTTCTGCAAAACTTACGGTGATCACTTTATAATCAGTGTTCTCCGCAAGTTCTAACTTTCCGAGGGTCTTTGCTAAATCATTTAACTGCGGGCTGCAAATGCCCGCACACTTGAAATAATTCAACGTTAAAATGGTTGGTTTTCCATCCATCATTTTTTTTAACGTTACATGTTCCGATTTCTCATTAATAAATGTTAAATCTAGCGGAACTGTCTTACCTAACTTTTCTTCAATGCCCAATGGACCAGCATTTAAAAAAGTTATCAATAGAGAAAGAACCAGTATAATTTTTCTCAATATGAATCCTCCTGTCGAAAAGTCATCAATTATAAGAAAATCAACTTTAAACAAGCTTGAAATTGTTATAAATTAACATAAAATTAACAAAAGTGTGTTATTTGTTACTTTTAGTAAAGTTTAAATTTATTAGGTTTTATTAAATATAGTGTTATTATGGCTATGGAAGAGAAAAGAAGAAAATAAAGAATGCTCCCACTTAATTTATAGGCAATAATTCCAAAAATAGTATTCCCTTGCGGAATTAAAAACAAAAGCAACTTAGAATGCTTTCTTAGCTTCAAAAGAATCTCTTCATGATCCAGTGTTTTTCGCAAAGCTCTAAGGTGACGATGAAGCAGTAAATAATAAAGAATTGGCAATTCGATCAATTTATAAATAATAAGCGCATAGATGAAAGTCTTATTGTATTTACCGCCAAAATGTGTCGAAGCTGTAATATGAAAATTATAACTCACGATGATAGCAATAGTCGCTAATAAAGCGACTATACTCATCATTATGATCCGGCGTTTGTGTAGATAGGCTGCCAATTCATCCATATGTTAAAACGTGCTTCTTAAAAATACTCCTAAAAATATTCCTACCAAACCCAATAAAATATTCAGTGGTAGCAGGTATTTACCCACAAGCCACATACAGTCTGCACTTACTTTTGTTTTACACAACTTGCAACTAGCTTTTGTAAGAATCCAGATCATAAAGATCATATTCATAACCATTATTGTCCAAATACTTCCCTTGGTATGGATGAGCTTATAGGTTTCTAGATTTTTAAGATCCAGCGTAAATCCATTGGCGTCAATTGCATTGTCCTTATATCCCAATGCCATAAACAGAGCAGTGATAAACAGAAGAATGATGAACGGGGATAAAAATGTAAAGAATTTTTTATACAATGCTGCTCGACCAGTAGCGCGGCGCTCAATAGGAACCTGAGAACCAGATTCCCTTGTTAAAAACCACAATGTGATCATCCCTCCAACCCAGACAGACGCACCTAGTACGTGGAAAAAAATAACGAATAAACTGTAATCTTGCATAACCGAATAAATAAAATCTCTCACACCAAACCCTCATTTAAAAAATAATCAATAATAATATCTATTAACCTATTTGAGAATTCTTAAAATATAATTTTTTTCTATATGTGTATAATAATTAGAATATTTGTAACTGTTGGGCTTAAAGAAAAAGAATTTTTGGCAAGCGATATATGGTTGGATTAGATATGCAAGAAGAAATGGTGGTCCCAACTGGACTCGAACCAGTGACCCCTACCTTGTCGAGGTAGTGCTCTACCAACTGAGCTATGAGACCATTTAAATGAAGAATGGGATTATAAGATTTGCGAGGTTAAAAACCTCTTAAGCCTTTTTTGCTGTGTAATTTAGGATAAAGAGCCATAGTACGGCAATATCAATCATAACATCCGCAAAATTGAAAACGGCGAAATTAAATCCGCAATGCCAGTAAACATAGTCAACAACTCCCCCGTGCACAAAGCGATCTATAACATTGGACAACCCTGCTCCTACCATGATTCCAACCGGGACAAGATAGCGATTCTCTTTTAACCATAAGGTATAACCCAAAACACCTGCAAGCAATGCAAGCTGAAGCCACTTTAATGATTCTGCTAAAAATGCAAACATAGAAAAGGCGACCCCTTTATTAAAAACTAAAATTAAATCAATACAGTTGGTGTAATAACGAAAACCCTCTACAAAAATATTTTTGATTGCTTGGTCCGCCATAAAAACTGCCGACATCACCGCCAATAAAATGGCTACCGATTTAAGCATTCAATGCCTTTTCAAAAAATGAGACCAAATGATCCATCTGTCTTTCCAGCACTTTTAAATCTTTGCCTTCTAATAAGATACGAAGCTTATTTTCCGTTCCTGAATAACGGATAAGATGACGCATGTGCAAGCTATCCGTCTTAGCCAACTCATCCTCTAGCCCCTCAATATCGCTGAGCGGTTTTTTGACTTTAACTTTAATATTGACCAATTTTTGTGGATAAAGCTCAAAGGGACGCAGAACTTTACTTGCTTTTTCTCCCGATGTCAGAAGAAGAGCAAGAATTTGTAATGCGCTTACCAATCCATCCCCCGTTTTTGCATAATCATGCAGGATAATATGACCGCTTTGTTCTCCACCGAAATTAATACCGTGCTCGCGCATCATTTCCAATACGTATTTATCTCCCACATTAGAACGATGCAGTTTTAGTTTATTGGCGATCATCGTATCTTCGAGCGCCTGATTGCTCATAACCGTTGCTACCATTCCATTGCCTTTTAGTTGACCGCTTCGATGCAAAAATAAAGCAAGTGCCCCTAAAATTTGATCGCCGTCTACTTCATCGCCGTTTTCATCGACAACAATTAATCTGTCCGCATCCCCGTCCAGCGCAAGCCCTATGTCTGCACGATATTGCTTGACCGCTTCACGCAGATCTTTGGTATGCAAAGCTCCACACCCTTCATTGATATTAATCCCGTTTGGTTTATCGTGCAACACGATCACCTCTGCTCCCAACTCCTCAAGTACCGTTGGTCCCACTTTGTATCCTGCGCCATTTGCCGTATCTAAAATGATGCGCATCCCTTGCAACGTCAACTCAGTGCCAAAAGAGTTCTTGAGCTGAACAATGTAACGTCCGATAACGTCATCTATACGTTTTGCTGATCCGATATTATTACCCGTTACATACCCGTGATCCAATTTTTCTTTGTTATGAACGATCGCTTCTATCTGGGCTTCTACCTCTTCGGAGAGCTTATTGCCGTGCGAATCAAAAAACTTGATTCCATTATCTTCATAAGAGTTGTGGCTAGCAGAAATCATAATACCGGCATCACATCGCATATTGACGGTCAAAAATGCAATAGCAGGGGTAGGCATAGGACCGATTTGGATAACATCGTATCCAACAGCGGTTAAACCGCTTACAATAGCATTTTCGATCATGTAGCCGCTTTTACGAGTATCTTTACCTACTAGAATTTTTTTGGTACGGGCATGATCTCTAAAATAGATTCCTGCAGCCATCGCAACTTTCATCGCTAACTCTGCTGTTAAAAATGATCCGGCTTCTCCACGGACGCCATCTGTTCCAAAAAGTTTCATAGATTAACCCCTAATATTTAGTATTACTACCGCTTAACTTAATTTTAATTATCTTTAAGGTAACATTCTACCCTAAAAAAAATTCGACAAGGATAAATGCCATGGCAAACCATAAGTCAGCATTGAAACGTATCCGTCAAACTGAAAAACGCACAGAGCGTAACCGGTTTTATCGTACACGTATTAAAAATATCGTAAAAGCAGTCCGTGCCGCAGTTGATGCAGGTAACAAAGAAGAAGCACAAGCAGCACTCGTAATTGCAAACGCTAACCTTCACAAGTATGTGAGCAAAGGCGTCTTGAAAAAAGAGTCTGCTGGACGTAAAGTTAGCCGTCTTCACTTAGCTGTTAACGCACTACAAGCTTAAGTATACAATTCACACGAAAGGGAATTCGTTCCTTTTGAGTGACCCCTTTTCTCACAACGCCTTTCTTTAGGAATTACCACAATGTTATCTGATAAATTAACCCCTTTTATTAATCGCTACAATGAGCTCACAGAACTGTTAAGTTCCCCAGATATTGGTAACGATATCAAGCGCATGACGGATCTTTCAAAAGAGCAATCCTCACTTCAGCCAATTTTTGCAAAAGCAACCGAGTATAAGAAGCTTTTAGAGGATATTGAAGAAAACAAATCACTCGCGTTTGATGCTGAACTGGGCGACCTTGCCAAAGAAGAGCTCAAATTTCTGGAGCCACAAGTAGGTGAACTCCAAGAAGAGATTAAAAAGTTACTCATTCCGGCTGATCCTAACGATAAACGCAATATTTACATCGAATTACGCGCTGGTACCGGTGGAGACGAAGCGGCTATTTTTGTCGGTGATTTGTTCAATGCCTATGTCCGATATGCCGACGTCAAGGGATGGAAGATCGAACTGATGAGCAGCAGTCCCTCCGATGCAGGTGGATTCAAAGAGGTTATCGCCCTAATCAAAGGGGATCAAGTCTATTCAAGACTCAAACACGAAGCGGGGGTTCACCGCGTTCAGCGTGTTCCTGCGACGGAATCACAAGGAAGAGTTCATACCTCGGCTATCACCGTTGCGGTTATGCCCGAAGTTGATGATGTCGAAGTCATAATCAACGAAAATGATCTCAAAATTGACGTTATGCGCTCAAGCGGATGTGGTGGACAAAGTGTCAATACCACCGATTCTGCCGTACGAATCACCCATATTCCTACAGGCATCGTCGTCAATAATCAAGATCAAAAATCACAGCACAAAAATAAAGATAAAGCGATGCAAATTCTCAAAGCCCGTATTTATGACATGCAAATGCACGAAGCAAAAGAGAAAGAGATGAATGAGCGTAAAGATCAAGTGGGATCAGGTGACCGTTCAGGGCGTATTCGTACCTACAACTATCCTCAAAATCGTATCTCCGATCACCGAATCACACTGACACTTTATCGACTCGAAGAGATTATGCAAGGAGGATTGATGGATGATATTATTGATCCACTGATCGCGGATATGCAGTCAAAGCTAATGGAACAAAACGGGTTATAATATCCCCGTTTGTTCTACTCTCTCCAGACAGTCTCAAAAACCCCTTTGACCTCTCCCTTGAATGTAATCGTCCCATTTTCCAGTCCAAGATAAAGTGTTTCGCCGCTTTTTGGATAAACACGCGCATTATCGGCAACTGAATCTTCTATCGAAGCGCGGTAGAAACACGCGGCCATCCCCGTACCGCAGGCCAATGTTTCATCCTCAACGCCACGCTCATAAGTACGCACCCTAATCGCCCCATTACTCTGAACGTGCGCAATATTAACATTAGCATTGTACTTGTGACGTAATGTTCGTGCCATGTCGATATCAAAATTTTCCATGTCCGCATCAAAAGTGACGAGATGAGGAACACCTGTGTCAATCAGCCACCACCTCATCTCATATTCAACAATTTCATCATTTATAACTAGCGGAGGCGTTAGATCACTTTGAACCATATCGCCATCCACGTTTGCCTTGATCACACCTGCCCCTGTTAAGAACTCCATACGTAACCCAGCCAAACCAAAACGGTGTGCATAGTGCGCACACGCACGGCTACCATTTCCACACATCGATGCGGTAGAGCCATCGGCATTGTAAAACTCCCATTCGAAATCATACGTTTCGTGAGGAAGTAAAACGATTAATCCATCTGCACCAATCCCGTTTTGACGATCACAAAGAGCCCTTGCGAGCCCCGAACGATCTGCGCCATTGAGGCTGTGAAAAAGTACAAAATCATTACCGCTTGCGCAGTACTTGGCGATTTGGAGCATGCCAAAATCCTTATATGGAAAGTTAATTCCTGATATTATAGCTTAGGGGCTGGGTAGAGTGCTTTAATCGTTTCCACAAATTGTTCGCATTCTTTTTGCAAGTGTTTAAGATTTGAAGAGTTGTCAATCACCCACGTAGCACGAGACCGTTTCTCATCGATGTCCATCTGACTTTCAATTCGACGCAGCGATTCTTCCTTCGAAAAACCGTTTCGCTTCATAAAGCGTTCCAATTGAATCTCTTTTGGAGTATAGACTACAACAGAATTTTTAATCGGATAGGAATCTGTTTCAAAAAAGAGCGGGATATCAATAAGATAAGGATACGCAAAGCGATCTTGCTTTTCACTCTCTTCTTCGATCGCAGCACGAATTTTCGGATGTAAAAACGATTCAAGTTCTTTTTTTGCTTCGGGATTGGCAAAGATCATTTTCCCAAGTTCAGAACGGATAACTTTTCCGCCACTCACAAACTCAGAACCAAAATGCTCCGCTACGCATGCCGCATTTTCATCCAATATACGGTGGGATATCGCATCCGCATCAATAATACGCAAGCCATTGAGTCCCATAAGAGATGCAACAGTACTTTTTCCCGTTGCTATTCCACCCGTCAATGCGATTGCGTACTTATACGCCATTAGTTACGAGCAAGTCCGCGGTAATTTTCTCGGATATATTGCGGCATTGCAAATGCAGCAGGATGAATATCACAATTGTAATACTGATGTCCCTCAAGCAAATCAGTACGCTGTAAAATAACGTCTGCGGTTGGGTGATACTCTTTTGAACTCAACAACAAAGTTGAACCGTCTTCAAGGCGATACGGCATAACAATCTTAAAATAATTGCCTAGAGCTTCCATTAATGGCGTATTTGCGCTAAGATCATCGAGTGATGGGTGTTTCATAACTACTAAGCCATCATCTTTGAGGATACGACTGATATGCGCTATAACCGCACTGTCTGAAGTGAGCGCATCAACCATAACAACATCCGCACTTTTTTCTTCTGCATTACGAAATGATTCAAGCAAATCATTGCTTCCTACAGTAGTTACAGTTGACTCTTTGTAGCGAGCAAGCTCATTCATCAAAAGATTACTGCTATCACTTGCGAGTAATACCGATGTCGGCAACTTATGTGTACACATGGACACATGGACCATCATTTCAGGGTAAATAAACGTTTTCATAGGCAAAAATCTCTTCTGTGTGTAATTTATTAGCGATTGTAACACGCGGAGATTAAACCGCATTGAAATATGCCAAGAAGTGTCTATGGCTTAAGACTACCCTCAATTAGAGAGTACTATAATCATATGAAATAAAAATTATACTAATAAAGGATAAATAATGTGTGCTGAAAAAATTCAACGTTTTCTTATGGCGATCGTTCTTACCCTATCAATGGCGCTTACCGCTTATGGCTATGCGCAATACGGGATGGCGCTTCAAGGCTTTGTAATTCTTATGATCGTTGTTTGGGCAATTAAAGATTTTTGTCCGTCATTATGGGTATTTACAAAACTCTTCGGTACTTGTACTAAAAAATAAACTTTACCTAACACACTCTTCGTTATAATTCTGTCACTAAAACGGACGAGGAACTTCATGAGCCAAATCAGCTACAAAGATGCCGGTGTCGATATCGACGCAGGCAACAGTTTTGTCGAAAATATCAAACCGCTTGTCAAATCAACAGCGATCCCCGGTGTTCTTGGGGGTATTGGTTCATTTGCCGGAGCATTTGAACTTCCTACAGGGTACAAAGAGCCTGTTATGCTCGCGGCTACGGATGGCGTAGGGACAAAACTAAAGCTTGCTATCGACTCCGGTATTCACAATACCGTCGGTATCGATTTGGTTGCTATGTGCGTTAATGACCTCATTTGTAATTTTGGGACTCCCTCTTTTTTCCTCGACTATTATGCTACTGGAAAACTCGATGTTAATGCAGCGACGGCGGTTGTAAGCGGTATCGCAGAAGGGTGCCGTCAGGCTGAATGTGCTCTTATCGGCGGCGAAACAGCCGAAATGCCGGGAATGTATCACAGTGATGATTATGACCTCGCAGGTTTTGCTGTGGGTGTGGGTGAAAAAAGCGAACTTGACCGCACTCACCACGTCCATGCGGGAGATATCCTGATCGCTCTCCCTAGTTCGGGACTGCACTCAAACGGCTTTTCCCTCGCGCGCAAAGTGTTGTTGGAAAAAATGGGGATGAAATTTGAAGACGATTTTAACGGTAAGCCGTTGATCGAAACCCTTTTAACTCCGACTCGTATTTATGTCAAAACGTTTAAAGCGCTCAAAGACAAAATTCAAGCATTAGGACACATCACAGGCGGCGGTATTGTTGAAAATCTTCCCCGTGTTTTACCTGAAGGTCTTCGTGCCGTTATTACTGAATCTTCGATTCGCGTCTTGCCTATTTTTGAACTGATCGGCCAGCATGTTGATCGTAGTGAAATGTACCGTGCTTTCAATATGGGAGTGGGGATGATCCTCGTTGTCCGACCTGAAAATGTAGATCATATTTTATCCAATACCGATGGCTATGTTATCGGGCACCTCGAAGAGGGTACACGCGAAGCCATTCTCGTTTAAATCTCTTCTCTGCCTTGCTACGCAAGGCTCCCCTTTTCTTATCTTTCCTTTTTCACTGTATAATCTAGTATATTAATCCTCAAAGGAACTACGATGAAAACAAAAATTCTCGCGGCTGTTGCGATTGCAGCTGTTGCTATTCAATTCATCCCCTATGGCAAAGACCACACGAATCCACCCATCATCAGTGAGCCGACATGGGACTCACCTCAGACCAAAGAACTTTTTAACAACGCGTGTGCTGACTGCCATTCTCATCAGACCAAATATCCATGGTACAGTGATGTCGCCCCTATTTCATGGCTGCTTGCACGTGATGTTCAAGAGGGTCGTGAACATTTCAATGTATCTGCATGGGGTGCTCAGAAAAAGAATGAAGGCAAAGAAGCTGCCAAAGAGGTACGTGAGGGCGAGATGCCCCCATGGTTCTATCTGCCTACCCATCCAGAAGCCAAACTCAGTGATACGGAAAAAAATGAGCTAGCAACCGGTATGGAAAAAACATTTGGAAAAGAAGAGGCTGAAAAAGAGGAGAAGTAATTACTTCTCCTCTTTTAGTAGATCTGCACGGGGGAAAGTAAACGTTGATTCTTTATTAGTGACTATTTTCTCTTTATCATCCATCGCATATGCGTGAATCGTAATTGGTATCACAGTATCTTTACTCGTATCATTCACCAATATTTCATCGGTATACAGAACAATCACTTTTTTCTTGACGATACCTGGTTTTACCTTGAACGGTTTAGCAGGTTCACCAATTTTGATTTTACCTTCCATTCCAGCTGGAGCTATCACATCAAAATAATATTCATGATCTTCATTGAGTGTATTTTGTAATAAGACCGTATAGGCATTGTCGACCCTTATTTTTCCCTCATCCATATGCTTAATACCAAAAAGACGATTTTCTTTGTTGATATTGAGGAGCATATACTCTTTTTCACTTCCCATAACAATCATGATTGCTGCTGTAATGAGCAAAATGACCGCATAGCCAATGATTTTTGGACGTAAATAATGGGTCTTCCCCTTCATGAAGAGAGTCTCTTTTTCACTAGACCACTCTACCAGACTTGGCTTACCAAGCTTGCCCATGACTTCGGTACAGGCATCCACACATTCGAGACAGTTGATACACTCGAGCTGAAGTCCTTTTCGTATATCAATATGCGTCGGACAAACCGTTACACAACTTTCACACGTGGTGCACTCTGCCGTTGGATTAACACTCAAAAGACTTTTTTGCGTAGTAAAATTTTTGACATGCTGATCGCTGTAAATCTCACCGCCGCGGTTTGGATTATAAATCGCCATAATCGTATCATCATCGTATAAAACCGATTGGATACGTGAATAGGGGCAAACATAGGCACAAAAATCTTCTTTCAAGAAAACAATGTCGTACACTAAAAAAGTAGCAATACCAATAATTGTCCCAATCAATATAGGGTGTTCCGCAGGATTGTGCATGTATTGTAAAAAGTCCTCAGGAGGGACAAAAAACCACAATAAATCCGTTGCTGCCAGAAGTGCCAATACTACCGAGATTAAAAGCAGGGCCACACGCTTAATCTTATTTGTTGTTGTTGAATAATCAGGCTCTTGTTGCTTATTTTTAATCCGCTTTCGAAGCTTAAATACTTTTGTCTCGAGAAAATCACGGTACGCTACGCGAAAAATTGTCTGAGGGCACATCCACCCGCAAAAGAAACGGCCGCCAAGAACCGTAATACCGAAGATACCGATAAAAAGAAACATCAATACAAATGGCATTAAATAAAGCTCTTGCATATCAAACTGCACAAACATCAAGTGCAACTTTAACTTATCAAAACTCAGCAAAAAGAGATGATTCCCCTCAATACGTACCCATGGAACCACCAAGGTAAAAACCGTTACAAGGATAAAAAACCAATATCGTCTAATACGATAAGGAATCCATCCTGCCAAATAAGCTTTTCCTTTTAAACCACTTTCTTCCATCACACACTCTCCTCTATCATTGCTTCCACCGCTGGACATTTTATCGTCCCGATAATCATCGCTTCGGCATCTTCATCATTACGTGTTAGGGTTATTCCGCGAACCAACTCTTTAAGCGCGCGTGATTCTACATAATCCTTTAACGAACTGCGACTCACATTCAAAAGACGTGCGATATCGCTAACATTGCGTCCTTCTTTTAATTCTGTGATAATTTGATCCAGAAAAAAATCGAACTTTGAAGAAGATTTCGATCCCTTAGGGCGTCCAATCTCTTTTTTATCTTCATTTTGGATGGTTTGGCGAAGCTGGTCTATCAAACCAAGAACTACCATTGTATCACTTTGACGATCAATAATAATACCTTGTTTTACAAAATGGATTTCAACTCCATTCCTTAGTAAACAGCTTAACATTTGTACTACGTCTTCAATATTGAGACTCAACACCCACGTATCGTACACGAGCAGCGTGTCATTATGCAATGATCTAAATAACGTTACTACATCGGTACGCTGTGCTATGCGCTTATTTTGAAACGTTTGATCAATCATCTCTTTATCAATAATCAGCTTTTCACGATCACAGTAAGCACCTATGATTTTAAGCTGCTCTATTACATTTTCAAAATCTTTATCAGGGCGAATATAACTTACTACCATACTATCATTACATCCTCTATTCATTGGATTTCAGCATGATAGCTCAATGTGACGACTTAAGTCAATTATTATTTCTATTTTTTCGTCACAATTGTATCACCTAAGATGACAACTTCACATTGCAAGGAGATCCCAAACGTCTCGAAAATTTTCTGCTGTGCTTCGTTTATGAGACTTATAGCATCTTCATAAATGCCCCCGCCATAGTTCACAAGAAAATTTGCATGCACTTCACTGAAGGCCATATTACCACGACGCACGCCTTTGAGCCCTACCGCTTCGATCAATCTACCGGCATAATCACCAGGAGGGTTTTTAAAACAGCTTCCTGCACTTGGGTCATTGGGCTGATTCGAACGCATCTGAGCAAACATTTCTAATCGTTCAGTTGAAAATCCACTGTGCAGTTCAAAGGACGCTTCAAATACCACTTCATCAATGGATGTTTTACGATATCCATACTCAATTAGCTCTTTTGGAATCCATCCCGCTGACGTACGCACAGCAATCAGATGATTGAAAATCTCAAACTCTTTGAGTCCTGCATTCATCTTAATCATTCCACCAATGGTTCCCGGTAATTTTGAAAAATACTCAAAATTAGCAATATCATTTTTTTTACAAAAGGAAACGACCCGTCCACCCGGAGTCGCTGCACCAATATGCAATTGGCCATTCTCTATTCGAATAAAATCATACTGCTTGGAAAGCATCATAAGAGGAGGAGGATTTGGGCCTACAAGCAGATTATTGGCCGATCCTACAATCGTGTAGCCCTCAGGAACAACATCGTCTTCGATGAGCGCTACTTCTACCGTAGGCCCTATTCGAATTGAACTAAATTTAGAGAAATCGACGATTTTTGTTTTCATACTTTATTCCTCGCTAACTTGAGATCACATTTTGTGATCTCATCATCATTGCATAAACGTCGGAATCATATTGAACATCCGAATCGTGAAATCCTGCATCGTGTTCATCATCCACGGCATTGTCAAGATGATAACAATGACAATACCTATAATCTTGGGGATAAAACTCAGTGTCATCTCATTGATTTGCGTTGTTGCTTGAAAAATACTCACAGCAAGTCCCAGAAACATCCCCACTAACAACGCAGGCAATGAAAGCACAAGGGCAATTTTAAACGTTTCGATTCCCAGCCCTACCAGCTCTTCTTGCATCATATTATGAGTTCCTCAATGATGGATATTCCAAAGGGACACAATAATCTCTCGCATCCATTTTTTGATCAAAAAATCCGTGCGCATATCCAATTTCAAAGAGTTTGTTTATCGCATCAAACTGCACTTCGCTCAAGGTTATGGATTCATCATTAGCATACAGTTCGAGATATTTATCCAAGGTATCGGCGTCAATACGTACCAAAGAACGTTCAAGTAACATTTTAGAAAGGCGATCTTTGTGCTCTCTGGCAATATGTACCGCTTTTGTCAGTACATTTTCATACTCTATTGTAGCGTTCAAAGGCATTGAGCGTCGTATGGCCATTCCACCAAGAGGAAGAGGAAGTTCCCCACCGCTTAGCTCGCACCATATATCCCATAATTCACGCTCTACAACCAATGATTCGTCATAGCCTAAAATACTTTCATGAATTAACACTCCGGCATCCACAACGCCGTCTAAAACGGCCTGCTCTATCTCTAAAAAATTCATATAGACAACTTTAGCGTTCGGATATGCCACGCGAAATAACAATGCATTCGTTGTATATTTTCCACTTAATGCTACGGTAAACTTCTTTTTAAGCAGCGTCTCTTTTTTACGAATGAGCTTAGGACCATACCCTTGGCCAAAACTAACAGCCGTACGCAATAAGGCATAATCATTTCGTATATGGGGGTATAACCCAAAACTAATTGCACTAATATCGTACGTCCCTTTGAGCGCTTCCGTATTAAGGGTTTCAATGTCTAATGGGATATTTTCAAAAATGGTATCTTTTTTCCCGACCCAGCCAAACTTAATGGCATAATACATAAAAATGTCATCCGCATCGGGAGAGTGGGCAATCACCATTTTTTTCACTGAAAATTCCTCTTGAACATATCAAATCAATTAGATTTTAACCAAATAACGCTAAAATATCTCTATTATATGTGTATTCTTAATATTGCAATTTGTCATATTTTTAAAATATATTTCAATATGTCATATTATTACTTAAATTTAGAATCAAACCCTTTCAGGAGAGAATAGACATGATAGATGCAAACAAATTAAAATCGCTTGACCTCGCGATGAAGCAAATCGATAAAACGTTTGGTAAAGGAACGTTGATGCGATTGGGTGACAAAGTCATAGAGCCAATTAAAGCCATTAGTACAGGTTCACTAGGTCTCGATTTAGCCCTAGGAATAGGTGGAGTACCTGAGGGGCGTGTTGTTGAGATTTATGGGCCTGAAAGTTCGGGAAAAACAACTTTAACGCTGCATATAATTGCAGAATGTCAAAGGAACGGTGGCATATGTGCATTTATCGATGCTGAGCATGCATTAGACGTGGGCTATGCCAAGAACTTGGGTGTTGATGTAGAAAATCTTCTCATCTCACAACCGGACTACGGCGAGCAAGCACTCGACATTGTTGAAACCATTGCCCGTAGCGGCGCTGTCGATTTGATCGTCATTGACTCCGTTGCTGCCCTCACTCCAAAAGTGGAGATTGAGGGTGAAATGGGTGATATGCAAGTGGGTACTCAGGCGCGTTTAATGTCAAAAGCATTACGAAAACTGACGGGTGTTTTGCATAAAATGAACTGTACGATTATATTTATCAACCAAATTCGTATGAAAATTGGCACAATGGGTTATGGTTCACCTGAGACAACAACAGGTGGAAATGCGCTAAAATTCTACGCATCGGTTCGTATTGATATTCGTAAAATTGCAACACTTAAACAAGGTGAAAGCCAAATCGGGAATCGTGTCAAAGCAAAAGTGATTAAAAATAAAGTCGCACCTCCTTTCCGTCAAGCAGAGTTTGACATTATGTTTGGTGAGGGAATTTCTAAAGAGGGTGAACTGGTTGACTACGGCGTCAAACTTGATATAATTGACAAAAGTGGTGCATGGTTCAGTTTTGAAGATGTTAAACTGGGTCAAGGGCGAGAAAATGTCAAGCAGAAGTTTAAAGACGAGCCCCAATTAGCAAAACAAATCGAAGAAAAAATCAAAGCAGCCATGGGTGTGAATAACATCATGATTATGGGTGAATCTGAAATGAATGAGGTGGATGAATGATATATATTGATGATGTAAGTGCAATTGAAGTAATGGATTCCAGAGGAAATCCTACCGTTAAAGCAACCGTTCAATTGAGTGATGGAACACGTGAGAGCGCTATTGTCCCAAGTGGTGCGAGTACAGGAAAGCGTGAAGCGCTAGAATTGCGTGATGGCGATAGCCGATATATGGGCAAGGGTGTTTTAAAAGCGGTTGAAAACGTCAATAGCCAAATCTCTGATGCAATCATAGGGCTTAGTCCTTACAATCAAGCAATGGTAGATGCTGTCATGAAAGAACTTGATGGAACTGAGAATTATGGGAATCTTGGGGCGAATGCTGTTCTAGGCGTTTCTATGGCACTTGCCCGTGCTGCGGCAAAAAGCCTTAACATTCCTCTATACCGTTATCTTGGCGGTGCCAATGCAATGGTTATGCCTGTTCCAATGCTCAATATCATCAATGGCGGATCCCATGCGGACAACAGTGTTGACTTTCAAGAGTACATGATTATGCCTCTCGGATTTGCGGACTTTAGCGAAGGGCTTCGCGCATCTGCTGAAGTGTATCACACCCTCAAAAAGATTCTCAAAGATCGTGGTGCTAACACGGCCCTAGGTGATGAGGGCGGATTTGCCCCTGATCTAAGCAGCAATGAAGAGCCGATTCAAGTCATCATGGAAGCCATCACTAAAGCCGGCTACAAGCCGGGCGAGCAAATTGCCATCGCGCTGGATGTTGCCGCATCGGAACTCGTTTGTGAGGGAGGATACAGACTCGATTCTGAAAATAGAACCGTTACTTCTGCACAACTCGTTGACTATTATGCTGATTTATGCTCAAAATACCCTATAGTATCCATTGAAGACGGCTTGAGTGAAGATGACTGGGCTGGATGGAAAATACT
Organism: Sulfuricurvum sp.; assembly: GCA_030694265.1. Taxonomy (GTDB): domain Bacteria; phylum Campylobacterota; class Campylobacteria; order Campylobacterales; family Sulfurimonadaceae; genus Sulfuricurvum. Next base: position 56,590 of record JAUXYP010000013.1, on the reverse strand, counting down.
AACCGAGCGTTTAGGATCAAAGATTCAGTTAGTAGGCGACGATCTTTTTGTCACCAATGCCAACATCTTGGCCGAAGGGATTAGCAAAGGGATTGCCAACTCCATTTTGATTAAACCTAACCAAATCGGTTCTGTTTCCGAAACCATGCTCACAGTCAGACTGGCTCAGCGCAATGGATACAAGTGTGTTATGTCACACCGTTCAGGTGAAAGTGAAGATGCGTTTATTGCAGATTTTGCAGTAGCACTCAACTGCGGTGAAATCAAAACGGGTTCTACTGCGCGCGGAGAGCGTACCGCAAAATACAATCGTCTTTTAGAAATTGAGACAGAAGTGATGTATGGTGAATACCTCGGGAGCGCATTGTTTAAATAATGACTCCGGAAGAACATGAGCAGATACTGTACGATGAGCAGCACTATCAAAGTTTTAGTGAGCGCCGTTTTGGCCTCTCAACCCCAAAATTTTTAGTCGCTTGCGGATTCGTTCTTGCCATCTTGTTTTATTTAGGTGTTTTGATTTTTGGGAATAACTCTTTATCTGTATTATTTCAACTCGAAGAGTACCAATCCTTTCTCTCCGATGATATTGAAAACCTGAAAACACAAAATGCCGCTTTACAAAAACAATATTTTGAGCTTAAAGAGCTCGATTCTGACACCGTCCCGATTGAAAATGGAGCTACCCCATGAATAAAGTACTTTATATTTCACTAATAGTAGCTTGCGCAACCTTTGCCAGAGAGAACCCATTTTTCTCAACCGCTGAGAGTTCTACCATGCCTATTTCCTCTAATACGGTTATTCACAAGCCACCCCTTACGTCCATGACCTATAGTTTCCCTGATCAAGCACGTGTTCTCAAAGAAGCCACTTTTACTTTTCAAAATGTTGATGGAAGCTTTGAAACACGCAAGCTTGAGATCGATCAAAGTATCGATTGGCATCATCCTCTCGTTCTCTCACAATACGGAAGCCAAAAAACGGCACCAGATACCGCAGTAAGCAAGTCATCGAATGCCAATAATGGATTTATCCAATTTGTCCATTCCGGAAACCAAATTTCACTACTGACTAAAGACCCGATATTGCGCTCTTTTAGCCTTGGAGATCCTAGTAGTATTATTATCGACTTTATACATACTGCCTCTTTTAGCCCTTATGAAAAGAATTTATCCGCCTCTCCTTATGCAAAAATAAAAGTAACCTATCATGCAAAATTCGCCCGTGCCATAATTACACTCGATGGACGCTACGCGTGTACCGTTTCAAAAACAGATCGAGGTGCAAGTGTTATTTGTAAATAATTAAGGAAGATACATAGAGAGAAGAAGAAGCTTGCCCCGAAAGGCAAGCGCTTTTAGCCATGGGAATAAATTCCCTTGGCTCTTGATAGAAAAGATTACGCTACAGAAGCCAATGCAGCATCGTAGTTTGGCTCTTCAGTGATTTCAGGAACGATTTCTTTGTAAGTTACGATTCCTTCTGCATTAACAGCGAAGATTGCGCGGCAAGTTACACCAGCAAGAACAGAACCACCAAGCAATACACCATAAGCGTTTGCAAATTCTTTGTTACGGAAGTCAGAACATACTGTCAAGTTATCAATACCTTCAGCTTGGCAAAAACGGCCAGCAGCAAATGGAAGGTCAAGAGATACGATAGTTACTGTAACGTCTTTAAGACCAGCAGCTTTTGCGTTAAAGTTACGAGTTTCAGTAGCACAAACGCCAGTATCCAATGAAGGAACAACGATGATTAGTTGTTTTTTACCTGTTGCGCCACCTACAGTAATGTCACCAAGACCTGCAGAATTAACTACTGTAATAGCTGGAGCTTTATCGCCAACATTTACTGTATTTCCTAAAAGTTCTACGTCTGTACCTTTGAATTTAGTCGTTGCCATCTTGGGCTCCTGTGTTTAATTTTATGGCGATATTGTACATGAAATGAATAATTAATCTCTGAAGTATGAAAGAGATTTATGGATTTAAGAATACTTACAGTTTACACCGCGGATTAACCACAATCTCATCATAGTTTACGAAATTGCCTCGCACATACTCTTCTACTGCACATCTTCCAATCATAGCAGCGTTGTCGGAGCAAAACTCCAATGGTGCCAGGAGCAACGGAGCTTTGTAAGGAGAAAGGAGGTTGTCAATCTCTGCCCGTAGATAGAGATTAGCACTGGCACCCCCAACAATTGCAAAGCGTTCAGGTTTATATGATTTAAAATATTTTTTGAGTTTTTGTATCAAATGATCCGTAGCTGTTTTCTGAAAGGCACTCGCGATGTGGGGATAATCTTCTACGCAACTTGATTCAACGCTCAGTCGTACTTGGTTTTTTAGTCCCGAATAGCTAAACGCTATCAGTGGCGATTGCCATAACGGCACCGTAAAAAGAAAACGGCTAGCATCTCCGAGAAGGGCAAGCTTCTCTATTAACGGTCCGCCAGGGTATCCAAGCCCCATCATCTTGGCAACCTTATCAAAGCTTTCTCCATAGCTGTCATCCATCGTTGTCGCGACTGTATTCATTACATCATGGGAGGTAACTTCAATAACTTGCGTGTGCCCGCCTGAGACCAAAAGAACCGTCATGGGGAATTGCGCTTCTTTTCCAATAAAAAGGGAATAGATATGTCCTTTGAGGTGGTTAATAGGTAATATTGGGATATTAAGGGAAATGCTTAATGCCTTTGCCATCACTACACCCTCAATGAGGGTTACCGCCAACCCTGGCTCATTGGTTACTGCAATAGCTTTGAGCTGATCGAACCACGGCTTGCACTCTTCTAAAATTGCCGGAAGAGCAAGTGCATGCAAACGGCTTGCAAGCTCTGGAACGACACCGCCGTATTTTGAATGTTCCAGTTCTTGAGAAATTTTTTTGTGGTAGAGGAGTTTTTTGGTTGCTATGTCGGTAATAGAGATTGAGCTGTCATCACAACTGCTCTCAATACTTAAAATCATCCCTTTACCCATTCTTTTACCCATGGCCATTCACCAAAACCGCTATCGGCATTAATGTGTCCTGCATTTTCCAAGACGAGCCTATGTATATCCAGTTCTTCGTGCAGCGCATCAGCCTCAAGCGACGTCATGTAAGGATCATTGTCAGAGGTAACCAGCATTGCTTCATCGGCGTATAGAAAATCAGGAATAGATACTGGAAAAAAACTTTTTATCGTGTCCAATTCCAGGTCAAGACGGGGTGGCGCCACCAAAAGGAGCCGTTTGACGGGATCTATCTCCCCTTCTTCACAGAGATGAAACCATAGAATATTCGCAAGAGAATGGCAGATAACCACATCGGGTTTAAATTCCTCAAGAAGCATTTTTACCTGCTGCATCCATCGGTTCTTGGTAGGAAAATGAGGATTGTCTAAAAGAGGGAAGGCAACTATCCCATAATCTTTGGCGATTTCACCTGCAAGCCATGCTTGCCAATGAGGGCTATCGCTGCCTCCCCATCCATGCAACAATAAGGTTTTAGCTCTCAAGCGCGACTCCTAACATAGTGACGGACTTCACGATCGATGTGAAAAACATCCTCAATATTTTTTGGTTCTTCATCGAAATGTTCAAACGCATGAATAACCTGTTTTGAAATATCTAAAAAACTGATTTTACCCTCTACAAAAAGCTCAATGGCAGCTTCATTGGCAGCATTGACGACAACCCCTCGTTTTGGACGGTGCAACAACTCTTGTCGTATCTCCCATATCGGGTAGCGCTCTACGGTAATTTCACGAAACTCCAATGAACCTACTTCCAGTAAATTAACCGACGGCAGGATCTTTTGATCCGTCTGTCCCATCAATGCATAAGCGATAGGCAACTGCATATTGGCACGTGCGATATGGGCTGTGGTTGAACCGTCACAGTAATCGATAAGGGCATGAATAATCGATTTCGTTTCAATAACCGCATCGTATTCCCCCTCACCAAAAAGCCATCGGGCTTCAAGAAGTTCAAACATTTTATTCATCATTGAGGCACTGTCTATTGTGATCTTCTGCCCCATGGACCAGTTTGGGTGATTTAACGCATCTTTGAGCGTTGCTTCTTGAATTTTTTCAATAGGCCAGTCTCTAAACGCACCGCCGCTTGCTGTGATAAGCATTCGCTGTATGGGACGAGAGCTGTTGTTCAAATACCAAAGACCGAAATGTTCACTGTCGATGGGCTGTATTTTGGAAATGTCCATAAACGCACCCGCCGCTACCAAGGACTCTTTGTTCGCCAATGCCACACGTTTACCGCATTCAATGGCTTTGAGCGTAGGCCGCAATCCTGCAAAACCCACAAGCGCATTAATAACCAACATAGAGCTTGATGAAGCAATGACCTCTAGTATGGCCTCTTCTCCTTGAAATACACGAGGGTGATCTATGCTGGAAAGATCCACTCCGTCAGCCACAATCACCACTGAAGGCTTATGTTTCTGTATCTGTTGATTTAAAAGAGCAATATTACGCCCTGCAACCAATACGTCCACGTGCAGTCCAAACTGCTGGGCAATCGCTAGAGCGTTGACCCCTATGGAACCCGTTGATCCCAAAAGGATCAAGCAAGACCCCGTAAAAGAACCAACATGATAATGGATGAAAATAAGTACCCATCAATTCGATCAAGCACACCACCATGGCCCGGAAGGATCGAACCACTGTCTTTGACGCCTGCCTGACGTTTTAGATAACTCTCAAAAAGATCTCCAAATACCGATCCGATAGCCGCCATCAACGAAATTATGATGGCCTGAGGGATGTCTTCAACGATAGTAATACCGACAAAAAATCCGGCAATCGTTGCAGTAACAACTCCTCCATAAACCCCTTCACGTGTTTTATTCGGAGAGGACGCGCTAAAAGGAGTTTTACCGATGCTTTTACCAACAAAATAAGCTCCGATATCCGCAGCAGCAACCACAACAAGAAGCCATAAAAGCGCCCCAATCCCATACTCTTCGTACAAACTGAGAGTGAATAACATCCCTGCGGTTGGGTAAAGAAAAGGTAAAAAGTTTTTATGCGGAATATTCTGCGTATAGGCAACAGCGCCGGCAAAAATAATTCCTGCAATCAGAATAAGGTCCTCGCCGTAAGGGTACAAAGCCGCCGCAATCCAAAGAATCGCCGCATACGCATACAGTGCATTATTATGGATACCAAAAAGGCGATTGGCTTCGTGAAACGCTAAAAGATACACAACCCCAAGGGCAAGCCAAATCAACCAAAAATTATTGATCAATCCAATCGCGAGCACTCCAAGCCCCAAAAAAACTGCAGTTATTATTCGAGTTTGTAATCCACTGTTCGTCGCTTGCATCGTGCGTATCCTATCTTATGAGCGTAACTATTAATCGCGAGTATAGCGTAATCACACTTTAATATCTAAGATATGAAGGGGTTTTGACGCTTCTTCCTGGGAAGATTCATTCTCGTGATGTTCTGAGCGTCGCTCTTCTTGTTCGGCTTGTTCTTTGGTGTGTTCGCGATCAGGGTCAACTGGCTGATTTTCTTCGGTGGGGCGGACTTCCAGAACCTCTTTTTCTTGATCTTGCATGATCACTTGTGCTGCCAATGCTTGGAGCTCAAAACGGTTCAATTGAACATTTTTATCACTTGCCACACTCGCCATTTGCTGATTTACATAGATCGCATTTCCAACAGGACCGATTGCCATTGCACTCACCTCATCTACTGTCGCTCTAACCCTTGTCCACCATTATCGTTTTGGCATCCGTATACAGGACATTGGCTCCGCTTTGAACTTTTACGTCACGACGTGGAGTATAATCGACCAAATAGCGCCCTTTTTCAAATACCGAGAAGTCAACACACAGTTTCGCTGCTGCTTGCAGTATCTTTTCACTTAACTGCTGTTTATCCGTCGTAATGATTACATGAGCAGAGGGACGGTCTTTCAGGTGGAGCCATATGTCGCGGGCACGTGACTTTTGTAGTAGCTGAATATTCCCTTTTTCACTTTTTCCCAACGATACCTTATGCCCCTCAATCCAGAACTCTGCGATGCTCTCCGAAGGCTTTACCGCGGGCTTGGCTTTCGTTCCAAGAGTTTTAGGCGGAAATAACAATGCGATCTCTTCAGGACTCTTTGCCTCGCTAATCGTCTGCATAAACAGCTCTATGTGCCGAATCTTTTCTTCCAGGTTTTCCCGTTCTTGATACAACCCTCGCCCTTTTTGTTTTGCTTTTTTCGAACGTTTAAAAAAACACTGTGCCATCGTGCTCGCATCTCTACACCCAGGGGGAACCTCAAACTCAACTGGAGTACCATCGAAATCATGTAGTTTCAAATGGGTCTCGTAGCCTTTAATCGACTGTAAGTTTGCCAAGATAAGATGACCGAGATTCTGGCATTTAAGCGCCTCTTTTGCCAAGAGCTCTTCATCCTCAAGCTGTGCCAAGTGACTTTTTAATTGCTCCAAACGCTTGGCGATCAAAGCCGTTTTTTCACGCTTTAATCTCTCCAAAATTCCGCTGCTGTATTCGGTATACGCATCTTGTAAAAACATCCCCACATCGGCAATCGGATACGCTTTTGGCGTAAATGACGGTGGCGGTGGATTGATGAGCGTTTGGCCTACACGCACGGTACGAACCGATACTTCTGTATCCACATGCCGCAGTGCTTCGAGCACTTTTTCATCCCTGTCCAAAAGAATCGCATTGGTATGTTTACCGGTAAATTCCAGCTGAAGCATTGTAATTTCGCTCTTATATGAGCCGCTTTGACTCACTACGATACGAATAAGTTTATCATTGTTATGAAGTGTAACCGATTGAATCGTTGAACGAGCAAACCTTTTGGAGAGCAATACATCAAACGGGGCTTGGTACATTTTCCCCCGCTCGGCGGTTGGCGCCATAAAAATACTCGGATTGTCGCGTCGCATCTCAAAAGTCATTACACAGTTATTGTCAAAAACCAAACGGATCTGGGTATCACTAAGCCGATACGCATTATTGATCTGCTTAAAACGCTGTAAATAATGAACAATCTGTTCTAAATGTGAAAATCTCATAAAATTAAACTTATCCTTATTTCAGAAGCGCTTTATCAAAGGGGTACTACAATGGGGCAACTAATAAAACTATCGTTTAAACGATAAATTTACCCAAAAGGCTGGTTCATCCCTCATGGCTGTATTCAATACCATCAAATCAAAATTTATTTTCAATCTGGTAGCCGCTGTGGGCGCTGTTTTAGTCAGTGTCATTGTAGCATACTTCCTTGCCACAAGCTCGATAAAGGACATTATGACCAACGACTTGATTACCGTCGCTGATGCCTTAGAAAAAAATGTCAATTACATCTCAAAAATTGAACCCAAAGCGTATGAAGAGGCTGAGTTCAAAGAGGGGATCAAAAGCATAAAGATTGGGTCAAGCGGTTATGTCTATTTTATCAACGCTGATGGTGTGATGACTATTCATCCAAAAGATGAAGGGGAAAATAAAGCTGGACACGATTATATTGATCATATCCGCGCCGATAAAGCCGGAGGGATTTATGAGTACGTTTCGGCAACAACCGGTCAAGACAAAATTGCTGCCTACCGTTATATCCCTGCTTGGGATATGTGGGTTATCCCGGGAATTAATAAAGCGGATTATTTTGATGCCCTTAAAGCCAGCTTTTTCAAATGGTTTCTTATTTTAGGAAGTCTTTTAGCGGCTGTGCTCATTTCAATCAATTACGTTTCAGGCAGAAGTATCTTAGGCCCTATTGAAGAGCTCGACCATGTCTCTGCTGATCTCGCACATGGAAATGGGGATTTGACCAAGCGTCTTCCTATCATGAACACCAAAGATGAAATCGGTATTGCCAGCGGTTATGTTAATACGTTTATCGAAAAAATTCAATCCACCATCAACGATACCAAAGAGATAACTCATGCAGCGGTAAGATCAACAACTTCACTCAATACCGCCGCGTCTAATTTATCCCAACAATCTGAAAAAGCAAATACACTTGCACACAATACCAACCAAACTGCTTCCGAAATCGGCCGGTCTCTCACTCAAAGCGTAGACATGGCTCGTGACACGCTGGAAAATACGCGCAACAGCGCCAAAGAACTCGAAAGTGTCCGCAGTATCGCACATATCATCACGAATGAAATTTATACTGCAACACAAATGAGTAACGATTTAGGTGAGCGTTTTGCACAACTTTCAAGCGAGGCTTCAAGTGTTAGCGGTGTTCTTAGTATTATTTCTGATATTGCGGATCAAACCAACCTCCTCGCTCTAAATGCTGCAATTGAAGCTGCTCGCGCAGGTGAGCATGGACGCGGATTCGCAGTTGTTGCGGATGAAGTACGCAAGCTAGCAGAACGGACTCAAAAAAGTTTGACTGAAATCAACTCTATCATCTCCGTCGTCATCCAATCAATCTCAGATTCCTCTGATATGATGAATGCCAATAGTCAAAATATCGAAAGACTGGGAGAGCGTTCTCAAGAAATTGACACCAAAATAGATTCAACCACCAATGCGCTCAATACCAATGTAGCAACCAGCCAAAAAAGTGTTGAAACCTCTGAAGCAATGGCCGTCAAAATCAATGAAATTATTGCTAAAGTCTCTGAGATGTCCAATCTCTCGGAGAATAATCAAAATGAGATTAAACAAGTTTCCGGCATTGCTAACGATCTGTACAACGCTGCAACGAATCTTAACGCGCAGCTTGGGCATTTTAAATCCTAAAAATATTGGTTATAATCCGCTAAATAGTTCTGCCTCAAAGAGGCAAGTTTTAGTGCCATAGCGGCTAGCGGAGATGAAGGGATTTTATCCCTTCATCGTTAAAAAAGGACAAAGATGCAAGCACCTAAAGGATTTGGTAAAACATACTTTTCTCTTGCCGCTATTCAGGCGTATGCTTCGGCAGTCCGTATGCTTCAAAATTTCACTCGTATCCAGTGGGTTTGTCCCACCCATCCTATTCACACCTACTCTACTATCTCGCCACCAAAGAGTGTCCTTAACACATCTATTATTACCATTATTCAAGGACACTCATGTTTAAACACACCTTCTCACTGTCGCTATCCGTGATACTTGTTGCCTCACTAGGGGCTGATACACTCACTGTCGATCCAATCGTCGTCAGTGCTACTAAAACACAACAATCTCTAAGTACCATCACTTCCAATGCCAACATCATCACCGCTGCAGAAATAGAAGAAAAACATATTACCACTGTCGCTGATGCGCTAAATTTAGTTTCAGGGATTAGTACTGTCAGTAATGGTGGACTTGGAAAGTCAACCTCTGTATTTATGCGAGGATTTGATACAAGCAGAGTGCTTGTCCTCATCGATGGAATCCGATATAACGATCCATCAAATAGTATCGTGGGATCTGCTTTTGAACATTTAATGGTCACCGATATCGAGCAAATCGAACTTATCAAAGGAGCCCAAAGTGGGATCTGGGGAAATGATGCAAGTGCAGGGGTCATCAATATCATTACGAAAACTGCTCAAAAAGGACTTCATGGTTCAGTTACTGGTGAATATGGAAGTTTTAATACCAAAAAATATGGCGCTGCTGCCTCCTATGCAACCGATGCTTATTATTTTAAAGTTAATTCCAATATTATCGAGACCGATGGTTTTACAGCTGTTGCACCCAAAGGTGTAGATATCAATACGCTGGAAGATGATGGATATAAAAATGCGACCACCTCTTTAAAGCTCGGCTTTAAGATCAATGAAACCAATAAAATCAACCTTTTACATACTATTATTAATGCTCAAAATGAAGGAGATCCAAGCAGCGCACCCAATGGTATTTATAACAGTACCGTGCACGATAAACTTTCTTCAATTAACTTCAATCATATCGATAGCTTCAACGAAGTCAATATCTATGCCAAATCATCTACCTTTGAAAGGGACTATCCGCAAGATACATCGACAAAAGAATATGACGGTATTACCAAAGAATATGGACTTACTTCCCGCATTCCATACAATAATCAAAAAGACTTTATCATAATAGGGGCTGATTATAAAAGTTTTGAACACCTCAATGCTTTGAATAAAAAATATACCGACAAGGGATTGTCGATTACCAACAATAATATCATCAACGATAAAACAATCATTACAGAATCTCTTAGGAGTGATGACTATGATGCGTTTAATGATAAAACAACCGGAAAAATAGGGATCAAACATAATTTTAATAAAGAGTTCTATCTCTCTAGTAACTATGGTACTGGCTATAATGTCCCTTCTGCATTTCAACTCTTCACACCAACCTATGGGAACAGTACTTTAACGCCTGAATCCACCAGAAGCTATGATATCTCTTTGGGATACAAATCTGTAACACTCACTTATTTTTACAATACTACGGATAATATGATTGCTTGGGACAGTGCAAATGTAAAGTACAACAATCTCATCGGGACATCAACCTTTAAAGGGATAGAAGCAGAATATAAAAATCAAATTCTTGCCGATACTCTACTATCTGTCAACTACACACAACTCAGTGCGAAAGACAAAGATGGGTTTGACTTGGAGCGTCGCGCAAAAGAGAACCTCAAAATTGGAATCGATTATTACGGTATTGAGAAGTTTCATTTCGGAGCATTTGGAGAGTATGTTGGCACAAGAGTTCAGTATACGTATGGAACACATACTGTTTCTGCACAAACAGGAGGTTATACCATTGCCAATGCTGTCGTAAATTACGATCTTACCAACTCGGTCCAGCTTTATGGTAAAATTGATAACATAACCGATAGATACTATCAAACTGTAAATGGATATGCAACGTCTCCACGTGCATGTTATCTAGGATTGAAAGCGTCATTTTAATGAAAGTGCTTATTGTACTCTTCCTTTTATGGACAAGTATCTTTGCAAACGATATCGAAGTCACCATTGTGTATGGCAATGGTACTCCTGATAAAATTGTCCAAACGCATTATACTCCTGGCGTGAGTGCTCTTGAAGTACTTCAAAAAGTCAGTATGGTTCAAACAAGCAAGACGGGAAGATTTCTTTTTGTCCGCTCGATTGACGGGATAACCTCTCAAGTTGGAAAATTTGGGTGGTTTTACCTCATCGATGGTCGATCAGTCCATACTACAGCAGAAAATTATCCGTTACAAGATGCAAAAAGTATGCTGTGGATTTATAAGGTTGAAGCATGTTATTGAGAGTATGCCTGCTCGTTTTATTACACGGTGTTCTATTTGCTCAAGAGCGCATTATTGCACTAAGTCCTGCTATCAACGAGACCATCTTTGCCCTTGGTGCGCAGGATAGTATCATTGCTAATACCGAGTATTGCAATTATCCTCCCGCAGCCAAATCAAAACCCAAAGTCGGGGGATATTTTGCCCCCTCTTTGGAGAAAATACTTTCTCTCAATCCCTCAATGGTGATCATGCAGGAAAACAACGCTCATTTTGCTCAGAAGCTCGAACAGCTTGGGATCAAAACGATGGTCATCAAAATAGACACGTATCCCTCTATCCGTCAATCCATCTACTCTATTGCCCACTATGTGAATAAAGAGAATGAGGGAAAACACATCGTAAGCGAACTCGATCAAAAGCTTCATTCCCTCAAAGGGATTGTCAAAAATCAGAAGATCTTGATGGTGTTCGGCCACAATACGGATCTCTCAAAACCCCTCTATGTTTCAGGGCAAAATCTCTATTTTGAAGACATTATCCGTGCCAGCGGAAATCGCAATGCTCTGCAAAGCAAACGAAAGGGGCAGCCAGTTTTAAATCTCGAGAACATCATAGCAATCAATCCTGATATCGTGATTTTACTCGCCCCCAATACCCACGAGCTTGGGCTGACCAAAGAGGCGCTGATCAAACCGTGGCTGGGCGTTCCGATCAATGCCGTCAAAAACAAAAAGATTTACGTCGAGGACAAAGAGTACTCTAGTAATCCGAGCCAGCGATTAGGCTTGTTTATAACCGATATGAGAGGATTTTTAACCGATGCTGCACGTCGATAATCTCTCTCATCAGATATTAAAGCACATTAGCTTTAAGCTTGAACACAATCAAAACGTAACTATTCTCGGAAGTAATGGAAGTGGAAAGACGACACTGGCAAAAGCAATTTGTCATCTTATTCATAACGATAGCGTTACGATAGAGGGTCAAAAAATTGCACTCCTCTCTGCGAAGCAACGCGCACAATACATCAATTTTATCCCTGCCAAACTGGGTATTTACGACGAATATCTCACCGTATGGGACTACCTGAATCTCAATATCATCCAAGAAAAACAATCCGATCATTTACATAACGTTTTGGAACTACTTGGGATAACACATCTCAAGAACAAGCAATGCCATAAACTCAGCAGTGGAGAATCAGCCTTACTGCTCATAGGGGGAGCAATGGTCCATCAAGCACTGTATACTATTCTCGATGAACCCACCGCAAATCTCGATCAGGCAAAAAAAGTAACCGTTTATCAACTCCTCAAAAACAGCCCCTATTTTCACAATAAGATCATCATCACCCATGACCTCAATCTAGCGTATAAACTGAGGTATAACATCTTGTTTTTAGAAGAAGGGAAAGTTCAATACCATGGTCCATGTGAACCGTTTTTTGAGCAAAAGCATCTCAAAAGCTGTTTTGGAAACGCAATCAAAAATATTGACGGAAATTTTATGGTGAATTACGATGAAACTCTTTAGCATCCTCCTCGCAATTGTCCTAATCGTCATTGCTCCATTCTTTGGACAAATTGATCTGCATTTTGAGGATATGCTCAACAACGCATCCTCTTCGCACATGTTATTTTGGCAACTGCGCGTCCCTAGGGTTGCGATCGCTTTTTTTAGCGGTGCAATCTTGAGCCTTGCGGGACTGGTATTTCAAAGTCTGTTTCGCAATCCGCTCACTACCCCTTTTACTCTGGGTGTTGCGAGCGGTGCGACGTTGGGAACTGCTATCGCCATCGTCTTTTTTGCGGGAACCGTCTTTTGGCAGTACCTGTTTAGTTTTGGTGGAGCGTTGCTCACCGTTTTTGTTTTGTTCTTAATCTCCCGATCGCTTAAAACAACGCAAACGAACTCATTATTGCTTGTGGGAGTAGCCCTTTCATTTTTCTATTCAGCGGCCCTTATGGTCCTGTTTTTTCTTAGCGATTTTTCACAAAGCTACTCCATCGTCCGCTTCACGATGGGAAGTTTGAATATCATCGGCTTTGGTTTAGTCTATCCGGTCGCCGGTGTTTCTCTTTTACTATTGGCAACGATCCATGGATATCGCAAGGAGGTAAAATTGCTGCTGGCATCACTCGATTTTGCTTTTCTCAAAGGGATCGAAGTAGGAAAAATCACCATGCTGCTCCTGTTGCTCACCTCACTTGCCATTGCCGTATGCGTCAGCGTCGTAGGGCCGATCGGATTTGTAGGGCTGATTGTTCCCCACATCATCAAAACGCTGTATCAAAAAAGCAGTGATCAGCTGATCTTTCCTACCTTTTTTTACGGCGGAGTCTTTTTGGTTTTATGTGATCTGATCGCCCGAAATCTGGGAGCCTCTTCCGATATTCCCATCGGTGTGATCACCTCGCTGCTGGGCGGACCATTTTTTATCTATCTAATCTTACATCGAAATAGAGGGCGATGATGGGGGTCAAAACAGCTATCACTCTAAAAGAAGTCTCCAGTATCCTCTCTTGTACGATATTGACCCCCACCGAACATGGGGTCAGCGACAGTGTTTATCTGACCGATCGCGGCGTACTTAAACTGTTTGAATCAGCTTCTACGGATGCTATTTTAGAAGAGAGAAATTTGCTGCTAAACCTCTCTGCTCTTCCCGTTACCAAACACAGCAGTAATGTTTTTTTTCTCCAGAAAAAACCGTGCGTACTGTATGAAAAACTCAACGGACAAAGTCTCGAAAACGCCAATGAAAATCACATCATCCAAATGGCTGGGTTTATGCGCCGTTTTCATGCACAAACTGCCGGACTCACGTCCATAAATACCCCTTTGTTTGAATCTTCACGCCTCCAATCCCTTATTCATCAAACAAACTATTTGCCATTTCAGGAAATTTTTGATTCCTTCGATCTTCAATTTTCGCGGGATGGGGTGATACACGGAGATCTGTTTTTGGACAATGTCCTTTTTGAAAACGATGAGCTTAGCGGTGTTTTTGATTTTATCGAGGCATGCGAGGGGGATTTTTTGTTTGATCTAGCTGTCGTTGCGATCTCATGGTGTTTAGAGGAGAAAAACTATTATGCCAAAATCAATCTCTTGCTAACACACTATAACAGCAATATAAAATTTAGAGAGTTTGTCCCCTATATGAGATACGCGCTTTTGTATTACGCAACTAGCCGCTATATTAATCATCGGGACTATCAAAGCCTCCTTGCCAAGATCACACTCTTGGACACCCATCCAAAAGGTTCTATGTGAATTTCACTCTCCAAGACGCGAAGGCGCTTCAAATAATTCTCTCGGCACGCCGCGATGTCAGAGGCAATCGCTACATTGATAAAGCCATCGAACCCGAAATTTTGGAAGCGATTTTTTATGCCGCCAATTGCGCCCCCTCCGTGGGATTTTCGCAACCATGGGAATTTATGGTTATTGACGATTCAGACCTACGTGAAAAGGTATACTCAGAGTTTAAAAAAGAGAATCAAAAAGCAAAAAAAATCTTTCGAAACGACACCCTCTATCCTTCCCTGAAGCTCGAGGGGATCAAAGAAGCCGCCTACAATATCGCCGTCCTCTACAAAAAGCCTACTAAAGCGATTTTAGGGCAAACTACCCAAAAGAAAGTCGGTGAGTACAGTGTCGTGTGCGCCATCCAAAACTTGTGGCTGATGGCACGTGCCTATAACATAGGCGTTGGGTGGGTGAGTATTCTCAAGCCTAAAAAAATCAAAAAGATATTAGAGATCTCTTCAGACTACAAACTGATCGCCTATCTGACGATAGGCTATGTCTCTGAGTTTTTAGAGGTACCCGAACTACAGACACTCAACTGGGAAACGAAAAAAGAGCTCTGTGAAGTAATTTCAAAAAGGACAAATGATGACTGTTAAAACGATTGTGGGAAGCAGCGATTTTGCTGAATATTTACGCGGTAAAAAGGGGACATTTTTTCTAAGTCTCAGCAATACCGATACAGCTAAAATAGAGGGAATTACCCAAGCTGGGATTCCCGGAATGATTCATCTGACTCCGACGCTCGATGCTGAGTTCCTCTGCACCGGAGAGGTGAAAAGTCTCAAAAATATCGCCACAACCCAAAAAGGAGTCCCAACACCAGGCCTTATCACACGAGCAGTTCATCTCCTTCGCCCCTTTAATACACTCGCTTTGCTTGACCTTGGACTCGAAGTAAAACCAATAATAGACTACTTTCCGCTCTATGACTTTGGGATTGTCCCAAGCGGTTCAATCAACACAGGGGCCAATATCAATGCGATGGAGCTGTTTGAAAAAGGGTTAGAATTTGCGCAAGAATATAGCTTCTACAGCGACTATATTATTTTAGGAGAATCGGTTCCCTCCGGTACGACTACCGCCCTCGCAACCGCTTTGGCTTTAGGGTACGATGCCCGTGAAAAATTTAGCAGCAGTTTTAAAAATGCCCCAAGCAGCATAAAAGAGCACGTTGTTGATACAGCTCTTTCCAGCTGTGGCGAGAATGAAGATTTGTTTGAAAAGCTCTCTCGCGTGAGCGATAACATGCTCATGTTCAATGCGGGATTTGTGCTGGGGCTTCGAAACCGCAAGATTACCACGGTACTGGCCGGCGGTACACAGATGGCCGCACTGCTTTTGGTGATCAATTCAATCCTCAAGCACACGAACCAGACTATCAATAGCCATAAACTCGCACTGTGTACCACCAAATGGGTCTATGAAGACCCTAATTCGGATATTAAAGGGCTGCTCGAAATGCTCGATTTTAAAATCAATGCGTATTATGTCGATTTTGACTTTTCACTCACACAGCATCCTGCCCTCAAACTCTATGATGAAGGGGAAGCCAAAGAGGGTGTCGGTGCGGGAGGCGCACTCATGTACGCCTGCCTCAACGGTATTACCAAAGAGCAAATCACCCGTAAAGTAGAGAGCTTTTTACAATGAAAATACTCTACTTCGGAGGGCAAAAATCGGGCAAAAGCTCACTGGCCGAACATCATGCCAAAGAGCTCTCTACCCATCAGCCCTACTATCTCGCAACGTACGACAACCGTTTCGGCGACAGCGAAATGGAAACCCGTATTGCAAAACACCGAAACACCCGAAAAAATGATTTTATAACGATCGAAGAAACCCGTAACCTCGCCGCTGCTATTCAGCCCAATCACACCTATTTAATCGACTGCATCTCCATGTGGCTGCTCAATCGGATCGAGGAAGAGGAAGCAATTCTCATCAGTGCCATCGAAGAACTCGAAAACATCGATGCTAACATCGTGTTTGTCCTCAACGATGTTGGCACGGGGGTAATCCCAAACGATCCCCTTAGCCGCCGCTTTGTCGATCTCAGCGGCATCATCGGTCAGACTCTTGCCCGTATCTGCGATGAAGTGTATGAAGTGAAATTGGGCTTGGAGATACGGTTAAAATGACGACCTACACTCACGGAGGAGATGTGAACGGCTTTGCGAAACACTGCGATTGCACGCCCAAGGAGATTGTCGATCTCTCTAGCAATATCAACTTCATCACTCCGTCGGTCGATTTTAGTTGCGTATCGCTCAATGCCTATCCCGATTACACAAAACTAACACACACGTTAGCCGACTATTATAAGGTTAATACAAATGAGATAGAAATTTTTAACGGAGGATCTTCAGCGATTTTCTCCCTCATGTGCTTTTTCGATCAGCCCACCTGCACCATCTACTCCCCCGCCTATCTGGAATACAAAAAAGCGGCCATTCTCCACGGCAAAAAGGTGAATCTCATCAACCGTTTTGAGTGTATAAATACGGAGATTGCCGAAGGTTCTCTGGTCATTTTCGTCAACCCCTCTACTCCCGACGGACACTACTATGATGTAGATACCCTGATGAAACAGTGGATTGCAAAAAGGTGCACGGTTCTCATTGATGAATCATTTTTGGAATTTTGCGGTGGAGAATCGGTCAGCCGATACCTGCAAACCTACGACAAACTTTATGTTTTAAAATCACAGACCAAATTTTACGGATGCGCAGGGGTGAGGATCGGAGTCGTCCTCTCCTCGCGTGAGAATATCCGCGCCCTTAAAGAAAAAGAGCCTCTGTGGAAAATCTCGGCACTCGACAGCCATTTTCTCATCACGGCTCTTAACGATGAGCCGTTTCGTACGCAATCGTATACGCTGAATGCGGAGGCAAAAACATATCTGAAAAACCTCCTCGAAAACTCTCCGCTTTTTGAGAAGATATATGAGAGCGATGTGAACTTTTTCTTCGTACGGCTTGTTTCGATGTCTGCCAAAGAATTTCAGGAAAAGCTCATTCCTTATAAGATTATGGTGAGGGATTGTTCTAATTTTGATTTTTTGGATGAGCGATATGTTCGGATCGCGGTAAAAAGTACCCCTGATCTGAAACGATTCGAGGAGGCGCTGTGTTTTTTGACATAGCCCTGATAGCCTACGTCATCGACCGCATCTTCGGAGAATTTAAATTCATCCGTCACCCAGTCGTACTCATGGGGGATTTCATCACCGCTTTTCAAAAGAGGTTTTATACCCCAACAATAAAACGCGGGGTTTGGCTCGTGTTTTGGTTGTTAGCGTGTGTGTTAACCCTCGTCTATCCGATCACCCTGATCCACAATCCGTGGATTTTAGGAGTTATCGCCTCCACAGGAATCGCAGGTAAAATGCTCTACGATAGCGTCCATAACGTCTTGTCACATCCCGAATCGATCCGCTACCTCGTCAGCCGTGACACGGAAAACCTCAGCGAAAGCGACATCAACAAAGCCGCCATCGAGACCTATGCCGAAAATCTGAGTGATGGGGTGATCGCACCGCTGTTTTATCTTTTGTTATTTGGGTTAGTCGGATTGTTTGTGTACAAAGCGGTCAATACCCTCGACTCGATGGTAGGTTACCGTAATGATCGTTACGAAAAATTTGGCAAGGTAAGCGCACGGTTGGACGATATTTTAAATTACATCCCTTCCCGTATTACGGCGGTGATAATAGTTGTTCTTTTTGGCAGACTCGGAAAACTCAAACAAACATGGCGTTACGGCGCGTTGCACGAGAGCCCTAATGCGGGATACCCGATTGCGGCGATGGCAGTGTCACTGAATCTCTCACTTGGTGGGCCGACCTCCTATTTTGGAACACTCAAAGCAAAGCCCTATTTCGCAGAAGGGCGCAAAGAGATTACTGCCGAGGATGTACATGCCGCATTATCGCTTCGGCAGCGGCTCGATATGTTTCTCATCACTCTTTTAACCCTAGGAGTCCTGTTATGAAATCGATCTCTATTTTCGGCACCTCGTCCGATGCGGGGAAATCGACCCTGACGTTTGTTATCGGGCGACTTTTGCAAGAGCATGGAATCAATGTCGGGGTGTTCAAAGCCCAAAATGTCTCCAATAACTCCCGCGTCTGCGATGATGGGAGCGAAATCGCTATCGCCCAGTATTTTCAGGCCGAAGTGCTGGGGATACCGACGAGCTACCACCTCAATCCTGTGTTGCTAAAATCGGGACACGGAAACAGCGCCTCGCTGATCGTCAAAGGGCAAGTAGTCGAAGACAAAGACGTTCGCGAATACTACCGTGATCTCGATACCCTCAAACCTGCTGTCAATGAGTGTTTTGAGTATTTACGCCATCAGTATGAGTGTATCGTATGTGAGGGGGCAGGGAGTCCCGTGGAGCTGAACCTGATGGACAAAGACCTCTCCAATATTTACATCGCGCAAAAATACAACACCAAGATCATCCTCGTCGCCGATATCGAGAGGGGGGGCGTGTTCGCTTCGATTTGGGGAGTTTATAATCTCCTCCCCGAAGCATTACGAGCCAATGTCATCGGGGTGATTGTCAACAAATTTCGGGGTGATCGCAGCCTCTTTGACGAAGGGGTGAATATCATCGAAGAGCGTTTTGGCATCCCGGTGCTTGGGGTCCTCCCCTATCTCCCCCTCAACCTCGGATTTGAAGATTCCCAAAGTCTCAAAAATTTCGTCCAGAACAAACCTAACCCCGCGAAAAAAATCGGGATTATCAACTACCCAACGATGAGCAACTACAACGATTTTGAACCGCTTATCGCCGATGAGACAATTTTCGTCGAATTCATCACCTCCAATATTTCGCTGGAGAGTTTTGATCTCATTATCCTCCCCGGAAGCAAACTGGTGATCAAAGATTTGCAGTGGCTTAAAAAAAAGGGGCTGTTCGAAGCACTCAAAGAACGGCAAAAAGAAATACTAGGGATTTGCGGCGGGTATCAGATGATGTTTGACGCCATTATCGATGAAGAGTGTGTCGAGACGGCAGAGCCGAGTCGCGAAGAAGCACTTGGATTTATCGATGACACTATCATTTTTCAAAAAGAAAAAGTGCTCAAAAAAGGAGAATATCCCCTCTTCGGTAAGATTATACAGGGATTTGAGATCCATCACGGTGTAAGTGCTAAATATCCGCTTGTCTATGAGAAAGGTCCTATTAAAGGGACGTTTGTTCACGGACTTTTTGAGGATGAGGCATTTGAGACTTATAAAAAAACGACCATCGACAGCTTTATCGCCACGATGAGAAAAGAAATTGATATAGAAAGGATCCTGAACCATGTCTTATAACCAATGGTTCCAAGAACATGCGGCCAAACACCGCGCCATCATGAACAAACTGACTCATCTAAATGAGCAAGAGGTCATCGAATATTTCCGATTTGAAAATATGGTGATACAAGAATCCGAGTTCTGCCCCCTTTATGCGGAGAATAAAAAATGCCACGACACCCCTGAGCTCAACTGCTACTTGTGTGCCTGCCCCAACTTCCGATTCAACGACAAGGGATTTAAACAGGAAGAGGACAAAACCCTTTTCAGCACTTGCTCTATCGAGAGTCCCGACGGAGACCAGTACATCAGCGAGACCGCTATCCACCAAAATTGTGCGGGGTGTTTGGTTCCTCATAGGGAGAGCTACATTAAAAAAGTGTTCGACCGTGATTGGCTGAAAATCATGAGCGAGGTGCCGTGTGAAACAAATTTATCTGGGGATTAAGTTCGCGCTGAGCTACTTCACGGCTCTCCCGATCCGCTTTGGGACAAACGACGATCTCTCCCGCCCGCAGGTTCTTGCGAGTATGCTTCTTACCCTCCCGTTTGTGGGGCTGTTACTCTCAACTATCACAATCGGCGTATTCGTGGCTCTCCAACCGTTGGGATGGCTTGCGGCGATCATATCCAGCGTGATGTACATGGCCCTGTACGGATTTATCCATACCGAAGCGATCATCGATGTTGCCGATGCCGTTTATGCCAAGCACAGCGGCAAAGACCCCTACGTGATCATCAAAGAACCCTCGGTGGGAGCAATGGGGGTTCTTTACGGGGTCAGTTTCCTGATCCTCAAAATCACCGCCCTCTCGACGCTGTTGATGCACCACCTCTTTTTACCCTTTATCGCCATTAGCATAATCAGCCGTATTGCGCTCCTTGTTCTCATCAACTACCATGATTTTCGCTCCTCATTTGTGGTGAAACTGCAGGAAAGCCTTACCCTGTTTCCGCTTCTGATCGCTATTGCAATTTATGGCGCTATTGGATTTTTCTTTCTCTCTTGGCCTTTTTTTTCCTTTTTCTTTATTGGAATCAGCATGGCTCTCTTCCTTTCCATCCTCACTAAAAAATCACTCGGATTTATCAATGGTGATGTTTTGGGAATGTCGCTGGAGGGGGTTGAACTCATTTTGATTTTAGCCGTATTACTAACATGGAACTAACACTTCTACGCCATGCGGCACCTAATATAACTTATCAACAAAGATACATCGGGCACACTGACATCTCCATCGACAACACCCTTTTTGAGCATAACAAAATAGAACATCTATTGCATCAAAAGTTTGCCCGTATCTACTCATCGGATTTAAAACGGTGTATCCAAACATTGGAGACCATAGGAATACACTCCTGCACCATTGATCCACGCCTCAGAGAAGTGCGTTTTAAACCCTCCATTGAGGGGAAAACCTTTTCTGAAATCGAAGCCATGGATAGCTTTAATCCCGATGCGTTGGATTCCAAAGAGGAGTGGCATCGGTTTGTCTGTGACGAATCGTCGCTTATGTTTCAATCACGAATTGAGAGTTTTTTAAATGAACTCCCTAAAGAGGGTAACGTTTTGATTTGTGCTCATGGCGGTACAATGAGGATGCTTTTATCTCTGATAGACTCTACTCTTCCGGATCGGCACTTAGAATACCTTGATACTATCACTATATCTTTAGGGTAAAAAAATAAAGAGGAAAGTGTGCGTCGATTACTATTTTTAAAATATGTATTTTTTAATGATTTTTTCATCTAGAGTTGCTATGATTTGTTAATTAAGAAAAACAAGGGGTATTAAATGAGTAAAAAAATAGTAATGGCTGTTTTGGCTTCGATGATGATGAGCGGTGTTGTTTGTGCGGCAACCGTAACGTTGGATGCAACGAAAAAAGCATCGTTGTTGTTTATGTATCAGGAAGAAAAAGTAGCGCGTGATGTGTATATTACTCTAGGTAAAAAATACCCAACTGCTACAACCTTCTCAAGCATCCAATCATCTGAACAAACCCATATGGACACAGTAGAGAGTTTATGCATTAAATATGGTGTTAATATCTCTAATATTGATGAAACCAAGGTTGGCGTATTTGTTTTACCAGAACTACAAGCTCTATACAACACTTTAGTGATTCAAGGAGCCGTGTCCCTGCTTGAAGCACAAAAAGTAGGTGTTGCAATCGAGAAAAAAGATATTATTGATATTTTGGCAGCTGAAGTTGGCATGCCAAGCGATGTTGTTAAAAAGTTTGAAAACTTACGAGCGGGTTCTTATAACCATTTGGATGCATTCAACAAAGCCGTTGCCGCTCTACAATAAGTCTAATATGCAGCTTGGTGCTGCATGTATCTTTGTGCATCGCCCGCTCAATCTTCTGCTCTTACTTTAAAAGGAAACCCATGCGAAAGACATTATTGCTATTCCTATTGACTCTATCACTGTATGCAGATTTTAACAATAAACTCTATTCAGATGTTTGTTATACCATTGTGAACAATCGCGTAGATTTACAGCCAAAAGGGTTAAAAGCAGCACAAATACGCGCTGAAATAGTGAATCGTGCATATGTTACCTCCAAGGTTGTCGTCTGGGAGAGAGAAGATAAATACGAATTTCCAGGATTGATTTTAATCGAAGATGATGTGATAAAGAGTGCCTGTGCCGATGCATTAAAGCTTGAGAAAACTTCTCCAAAAGATACCTTTGTATTTTATATGGCATATCAAAAAGCTGTTTACCTCCACACAGTAGATGCATTAATGAAGCTGGCAAAAGCAAAGAACTAATTCAAGCACCGGTATTTTTGTCTCTTAATTGGGTAAAATACCAATAAAAAGAGGGGAATATGCGTCAATTATTTCTGATCGCTTCATTTTCCTCTTTGCTCTTTTCTTCCCCCCTTCCTCTGTATTTTAAAGGCAACGAGCACGTCCCTTCGCGTGATTTGTATGACATCCTAGGGCTACGGATGCCGTATGCAGTAGAAGTCTGGGAGGATCATCCCCTCCTCGAGTCCACGGCTGTTTCCCAAAGTGTTATCGCACTGGTTAGCTATTACCGTTCACAAGGCTATTTCGAAGCCAAAATAAGTACCCAAGAAGACAATACCTCCATTACCCTTGTTATCCAAGAAAATGAACCTATAACGGTCGCTGATATTCAAATCAACAGCATTTTAGATGTCGATTCTGCCGTGACACTAAAACTGAATGATCTTTTTAATCAAGAAACCTTCACCGAGTCAAAGCAAAAAATAAAAAAACGGTACGGAGATCACGGATATTGCAATGCCGAATTTAATTCCAAAGCATGGGTAGATACCCAAACCCATAAAGCGTATCTACTGTTTGAAGCAACACCCAATGAGCCGTGTACTTTTGGAACCATCAATGTTGAATCAACTCCCAATATTGATGGAAAACTCACCGCTTCAATGCTACGGTTTCGCGAAGGAGATCCGTATAATCTTTCATCTATCCAACAAAGCTATGAAGCGCTGTATGCCCAGGAAGCTGTTGCCCGTGTTACCATCAATGATAATGATCGAAATGGGAGTATCGTCCCTGTTCTCCTGGGAATTGAGGAAGCCCAGCAGCCTATTCGCTTTAACGCCGGAGTTGGTTACAGCAGTGACCAAGGGCTCGGCGCTCTGGCAGGGATCAAACATCGTAATTTTTTCGGAAATCTCAAGACACTCTCTTTAGATACCCGCTACTCTCAGATGAAACAAGAAGCATCCGGAACACTCTCCATTCCTCTGCACAATCGAGCGTCGATTCATGGAGAAGTCGGTTACGTAGATGAACTTTTTGACGGGTATCGCAGTAAAAGTGTTTTTGAAAAACTCACCCTCAAATACCAAGACATCCCCTCATCCGCTCTAGTGGGTTTATTGTTTAATGAAGAAACCACGTATGAAAGTGTCAATACTGAGGATTTTCCAAACAACAATTTATTTATTCTTTCACCACTGGGAGAGATCAATATCGATACCAGAGACAAGCCACTTGACCCTAAAAAAGGGTATTGGATTAACGCAAAAGCGCAAGGATCTCTACTCTCTGCCTATTCAGACGCTACGTATTTTAAGACGCTTCTTTCCGGCGCTTATTTAGAGAGTATTGGAGAACATGTCGTTGGGACACGTGTTAAATGGGGAACATTACGTACTTATGATGGACAAACTCCCCCCTCCTACCGATTCTATGCAGGGGGTATGAACTCCAATCGTGCCTATACCTACCGTGATCTTGGGCCAAAAGATCTCTATGGGAATCCATTGGGATTCAATAGCCTTTTAGAGGGGAGTGTCGAATATCGCTTCCCTATTTACGCTTCTTTTCGCGGTGTCCTTTTTAGCGATTTGACATTTGGTTCTAATGATTATGTCCCCGATTATTCACTCCCCTATTGGGCTGCAGGCGTTGGTCTGCGCTACGTTACCCCTATCGGACCTATCGCGCTGGATATCGGAGTAGACCCTGAAGATCCTGCACAGTATGCAATCCACTTTCGTGTTGGGGAGTTGTTTTAACGGTTATTTTGCCAATGAAAGAGTTGCCATATAATGCTTATCATCCTGTACATCGCTCAACTGCCATCCATAATACTCACACAATGTTTGGGCTATTTCCAGTCCAACGCCTGTTGAGTGTATAATCGGTGTTCCCTTCTCGCATACAGGATTTTCAATCTCAAAAACTCCGTGATCGCATCGTAAGTAAATAGTGCTCCCAAAACACGCATGATTCAACGCATTTTCAATCAAGATACGCGTAACTCGCTCGAAAGGTGCCTTTGGAAGATGGGCTGATGAAGTTTCCGGAATGCTGAGTTCAAAATGCAGTTCGCGATGCTTCCATAGCGGTTTGAGTTCCTCGATCCATTCTTGAACCGATTTTTTTAAATAAATGGTTTCCACGACTTCACGGGCTTGCGTCGCATGTAAAATATTGGTTATTTTTTCTGAAATGGTGTCAATCTCTTCACGCGCGGCACCAATAGCATCACTGTTCCACTCCCCTTTTAAATCGGCAAGATCGATCCGAAGCCGTAGTTGTGCCAAAGGAGTTTTTAGCTCGTGTGTCAGTGCTTTCATCGAATCGCGCTGTGTGCTTTGTAATCCGCTAATGCGTTCTTGCAGGGTAACAATGGCGTCACGCAAAGCGATAATTTCAGTCCCTCCACTGATGACATTGGGTTTTTTTTCAGGATCACGACACGTCAGACAATGATTTACCAGTTCATTAAACGGTGCAAAAAGGTGACGGATAAGAAAATAAATCATCCCGCTCGTAAAAAGGAAGCCCAGTAAAAAGAAAAACCATCGATCGATCATCATTTTAATAAGTTCACCATTTATTTTGGCCGTAGACGAGCTAATCACCAAATAACGCCCATCCGCTAAACGGGCAGAACGAAACAATCGATCCTCATGTGAAGCTGGCTGGCTAGCTAGGACTTCAATCTGCAACTCATGCAGTAATCCACCCTTTAGGATGTTTTGCATCTGCTCATTTTTGCGAATTTCTACTACCATTTTGGGATCCCAGTGCGACAGATCGTATTCATGCGTCACAATGTTCGTCAAAAACGAAAGACTGCGTGTTAAACACTTTTCCATGTGGTGATAATAAATATTTGCCAATCCATATCCAAACATCACTACGGAAAAAATCGTCATCCCCAACGTTACCGCCAGAATTCTCCCTTTAAACGTTTTTAAGAGCATAACCCCTCCCTTTTACCGTCTCGATAGGATCCATGGGAAGTTTTTTACGTATATTACTGATAACCACATCAATAGTATTAGAGGTCATTGAGCTGGGATCCTCATAAATGGCATTGGCGATATCATCGCGCGTAAAAACTTTGTCAGGTCTTGATGCCAGAAAAAAGAATAGATCATGCTCTTTTTTGGAGAGCAATATGATTTCCCCGCCTGCACTCACCGTCTCATTTTTGAGGTCTATTTGCATCTCACCCATCGTTATCATATCGCGGGCATAGCGTCGGATGAGAGCATCGAGACGCATTTTGAGCTCACGCAGATCATACGGTTTTTCCATATAATCGTCGGCGCCTGCACTTAGTCCTGCGATACGTTCTTCAACTCCTCCATAAGCACTGGCAATAATCACCGCACACGAGGGCTGTAATTTTTTGAGCTTGGGGATAATCTTCATCCCCTCATCCGTCCCAGAGAGGTTACGATCGAGCAGCAAGGCATCATAGGAATAACTCTCCACCAACTCAATACTCTCTTCCAGCGAACCCGCTGTATCAACAGTATGAAAAACTTCCAACGCATCCTTTAACATAGACCGTAATTTTAAATCATCTTCAATAATTAATATTCTCATACACATATTGTAATGGATGTTGATCTTTTTCTCCTTTAAAGCATCAAAAAATGACTTTTTCATGATTTTTTCATCTAGGACAAGTAGGATTGGCCTCATAAACGACTTAAGGAGAACTTATGATGAAAAAAACAACGATATTGACGCTCTCAGCTGCATTGGCTTCACAGCTGATGGGAGCAGAAGATCTAAGTGAAATGATTAAAGAGGGGAAAGCAGGCGGATATGTGCGTATTCACCACATCGAACCTGCATTTTCGGATACCGTAGCGGCAACCGGTAGTGTTATCGGAGGTAAACTCAAATACCAAACCGGTGCCTTGTATGGTTTACGTTTTGGTGCGGCAGCGTATACTACGCATGATACGGGTCTGACCAAATGGGATTATAAAACCCGCGATGGCTATAGCCAAGTTGCTCAAGGGCTTCATGGAGATGACTTCGATAACTATACCACTTTAGGCGAAGCGTATGCGAGCTATCACCTCTCCAATACTGATATCACTTATGGGCGTCAAGAATTCAAAACACCGATGACCGAAAATGCGGTTACTATTATCCCAAATCTATTTGAGGGGACGGTTGCTACCATCAAAGAAATTCCTGATGTTACCATCACCGCAGCCCATATCGTTAGAATGCAGTACGGTACCCGTTCAGCTACTGATAAGAATCTGATCGGGGATGGAGCTTATGGTATCACGGCTGGTGCAGGACTGGGACTTGTGACAGCTGATGTCAATACAACCACGGGATTGACAAACAATCCAACATTGGTTTACGGCAAAGAAGATTTTCAGGACATGTCTGACGCTACAGTCGGCAAAGATAAAATTGACACGGCAGGGGTTACAACATTAGGTATCGACTACGCCAAAGGAGCTTTCAAAGCACGCGTGTGGGATTACTATGCTCACGAAATGTACAACACCGTTTATGGAGACTTAGAATACAAAATGGATGCAGGCCCTGCAAAAGTGACACTGGGAGCACAAATTTTAAAACAAGATGACGTGGGTGATTTTACGACCTCTGCAGGAGGCACAGCACTTAAAACCGCTGCCACTATTAAAAATTTGAAAGGTCAGGTTCTATACAAAACAAAAATTAGTACCGATGGATCGATTGATGCAACGGCATGGGGTCTTCAGGCAAAAGCCGATGTTGGTTCGTTCTCTTTTATGGCAGCCTACAACCAAAACAAAGATGGTCATATTATCAACGCGTGGGGTGGTGACCCTCTCTATACCAGTATGATCTTCGCCCGTAACGAATACCGTGCTAATACCACAGCTTATAAAGTGGGAATGGATTACAATTTCGAAAACCTAGGAATTCCTGGCTTAAAATTCACCCTACAACATGCAGCATACAATACCGAGCTCGATCCAAGTAATGTTACAAGTATCAGTTACGCCAATGGATTTGGTGGATACACTGAAAACACCAATGCGCAAGACTACATCCTCCATTATACTGTCCCTTCCGTCAAAGGACTCTGGTTCCGCCTTTTCCACGAAGAGCGGGACAACGACACTCGCAACTACGAGCAGTCCCACACGCGTCTCATCGCGAATCTCAGTTTTTAAGGAGTCCTGATGAATTTATCACGACGTGATCTACTCAAAGCCTCTGGAATCGGTGCCGCGGCACTGGCACTGGGTGGCACAACTGCAAGTGCCGCAGATACAACGGCGGCCAGCGAAGAGCTAATGAGCGCTCCTACAGGAAAGCGTGTTCTTATCATCGGCGGTGGATGGGGCGGTTTAACGGCTGCTCGCTATATCAAAAAAGAGGCGCCTGAGACCGAAGTTGTTGTTCTCGAAAAGCGCGATATGTTTGTCTCTTGCCCTCTGAGCAATGAATGGCTTGCCGGAGAAATCCCGATGGATTTTCTCACCCGTGATTATTTCACGGCGGCAAAAGAGTTCGGCTATAAAATGCTCCAAACAACCGTAACCGGAATCGATCGTAAAACGCGTATCGTCACAACCACAACAGGAAGCATCGGATACGATTATCTCGTTCTCTCTCCTGGAATTGCGTACGATTACTCCAAGTGGTTTGGTAAAGATGCTCTCGCAGCAGAACGATGCCGTCAAGAGTGCCCTCCTGCATTGATACATGGCAGTGAACACGTAGCGCTCAAAAAGATGCTCGAAGATTTTGAGGGCGGCAATTTTATCATTTCCGTTCCTGATGGAGCATACCGTTGTCCTCCCGCGCCGTATGAGCGTGCTGCGATGATGGCGCATTACATGAAGAAAAATGGGATCAAAGGCAAAATCATCATTCTGGACCCTAAAGCCAAACCGGCACCCAAAGGTCCAGGATTCTTAGCAGCGTACAAAGAGCTGTATCCTGATATCGTCGATTATCGCCCCAACTCATTGGTGAAAACCGTCGATTTGGATAAAAAAGAGGTTGTGGTTACCGTCACATTGGCGGATGAGCGTACTGAAGAGCAGCGCATCCCGTATGCTGCGGCGAATCTGATGCCTGTGAACAAGGCCTCCGATATTATCGCAATGGCGGGCGTTTCTGGTGGAAAAGCCGGATGGGGCGTCATGACCTCTCCAACATTCCAAACCAAAGCCGACGAACGCGTGTTTGTCATCGGTGATGCTGTAGGCGGTTATCCATATCCAAAAAGCGGTGCCATCGCGAATGGTCAGGGGCATATTGTCGCGTCTCAAATAGCCTCGATTATCCAAGGACGTCCGACGCTTAAAGAGGTGACGCTTCCGCAAAACATCTGTTATTCGATGGTAAACGGCGAAGAAGCGATTTCGATCGGTGTCACCTTCTCGCTTATGGATGATAAAGACCTCAACGGTAATGACATCAAAGTGATCAAACCGAAAATGACCGAAAATAATACTCGCTCAACCGAGATGGGAAAAACCACGCATGAATGGTACAAAGGGATGATGCGCGATATCTTCGGCAGTTGATTCTCTCCCTCTTGACAGGCGCTTCTCCTGTGCGCGTCAAGAGGGTAATTTAAGGGCAAATTTCGGCATAATAACACTATGCAAACACCTCCCAAAGACGGCTTGATACCAGTACGCAAAACTAGCTTGTATATACGTTTCGTCAAAAGCCTTTATCTGGTTATTCACACGCTGGTCGTTTTAGCCGTCTTACTTGGCGCAGGAGCTCTTTACCTCGCTTTTCGCCCCGATGGGCTCTCTCTCGTCAAAACTTTTTTCCTCGAACCGCTGGGGATTCATATCAGCCGCTCTGAGGGCTCGTTATCTGAAGGTTTTTCGCTCCATGGCCTTCACTCCAAAGCCATTGATGCCAAAACTCTGACACTGGATTACAATCTAACCACGATTCTCAAAGGCGAGCACGTCATCGACCGTATCACCATCGATGGATTACAGATAAATGTGGATGATTTCATAAGCGAGGGCGGATCCTCTTTTCCTCTTCCGCTGTTTAAACTCAAAGAGGTCACCCTCACGAACATACAGCTCATCAGTGATTACCCTATTGAATTGGATCTATACGGCAAAGAAGGAAGCTACGATGGGGAAAATCTCAATTTTGCTTCCATCCAAGGCAGTGTCAAAAGTCGCTATGCCAGTGGTGCCCTCCAAGGCAAACTCAAAAACAATGCCATTCGTGGCACTGCCCTCGTATATCCCAATGCCAAAGAACTGCAAAGCACTGTTGGACGTTTTACCACACTGCCTAATCCTCAAAAAATCATTATAGACGAGCTCTCTGATACACGCGTTCGATTGCATACGGCATTGGATCAGCTGACTTCCCTCAACGATCCACTTACTTCGCTAAACACCATTAACCTAAGTATGGACTACCTGTATCAAAACGATTACCTCGATTTCAAAGCGAACTATCTGCTCGTACGCAATAGCGATCACATGCAAACGCATCAAGAACTGCGCTATGCGCTCTCAGGGACAACCACCAGCACGTTCAAAGGGCTCGTCACCTCAGTACATCCTCTTCCCTCAAAAATTCTAGAGGGGATGTTTCGTGATGACACGCAAGGCATCGCCGGAAAACTGACCCTTGGGGATGCCGCTCTTGCGTTTCAAAGCAGTGACTATGAAATCTTTGCCTGGAATGCGCAAACAGCCCAAAAAAATCTCAATTTTCTTCCCTTTCTTCCCCAAGCTCTTCAAAATTCTCCCTTTTCCCTAACCGCCAAAGGAAACTATACGCTGGAAAAGCAGCAGCTACAAGGGACCTTCCGTACGCATCACAATCACGGTGATATTAACGGATCGCTTCGCTATGAAAATGAAGTTTTTCATCTCAATGGAGATCTAGCTCTCTCACCCGATGCACCCTCATGGAGTCACTCGAAGCTCAAGCCCCCGAAAAATATGGAAATATCACTGACACAAAACAAAGAGGCGATTCACCTAAATCTAAACGGCCCATCCCTCTCGCTCGCTCTTGAAAATACCGATGGCAAGCTCAAAGGCTCAGGTAATTATTTGGGTACCTATTTTGATTTTGGCGGTACAACGAGTGATATCAGCATCACCTCCGTTACCCCCTCACTGTGGAAAACTCTTACACAAATCGATTCGATGGAGCTTGCTCGCGGTGAATACTACGATGCAGAAGTACGTACTAACACCCATATCACTTACGATACCGTATTGCACGTTACTACCGATATTAGCATCCCATGGTATGCCGCTGTTTTGGATTCACACCGCCAATACGGAGGGACTAATAATACCTTCTCTCTACACTACGATGGCGATCTCATCCTCATCGACAACTATCGACTTGACATTGCCGGTCATGATATCGGTTCCAAAAAACTCTCCACTGCGCACCTAGATGAGAGTGGAAATCTCATAATCGATGAACTGTGGATATTTGATGCATTGCGACTGAACGGAGAAATTAATACCGACACTTTTGCGGCGCAACTTGCACTGCATTCCGACCGTTTCACCTACAAAGGTCCCGAAGGCGAAGCCAATGCAGCGATGGATCTACTCTTTACACGGGATACGAATGCCATCCAAACACTCACAGGAAATCTCCAGCTGTTAAATGCAAAAATCACCTATCTGCCGCTGCAACAATTCAAAGTCATGGATGACGATGTCATTATCGTCCAGGATGTTAGACCGCCCAGCGATGTCTCTTTGTTCATAAATATTCAAGTGACGGCGCAACAACCGCTTCATTATCTTACCAAAGAGCTCGATATATTGGTCCAGCCTGAGCTCACTGTTTGGAAAGAGTCCACAGGTCCTATTCAGCTATTGGGAATGGTGACGATTCCTCAGGGAACCGCAAACACATCGGGAAAAACGTTTGACATTAAAAACAGTCACCTCTATTTTGCAGGCGGAGATTCGGTCAATCCGTATCTTGATTTTACGATCTTGCACGAGGTGGATTACAAAAAAATAAATATTTACATTACCCACACTCTGGACTCCCCGATCTTTTTGTTCAGCTCCGATCCATTTATGAGTCAAAACGACATCATGAGCTATTTACTCTTTGGCTCGCCCTCCGATACATCGCTCAACACCGATGGAAGCAAAACGGCGCTTAAAACCGATGCCACAAATTTCATGCTGGGAGCGGGGGTCAAAGGGCTCATAAACGGGGCAACCAAAATACAAATCGACACAATGAACATCCTCACAACTCAAGAGGGAGGAATGGGCATAGAGGTAGGGACCCATCTTAACAAGGACCTGCGAGTACTGTACAAAAATGATACTGTATCCAGCGTATTGGTCCAATATCAGCTCAACCGCTGGCTTCGTCTAGACGCTGATATCCATGAATTGGGGCAGGGGATCAATGCCATTTATATCAAAGATTTTAGGGATTTTCTTCCGCATAACAGCGCACCAAAAGAGAAACATTGATCTGTATCAATAACGCTCACCGCATCAAACGCTATACTTACCAAAAAAGAGGGAGCATCTGATGATTTTAGAATTTATGAGAGACGATCACCGCACATGTGATCATTTATACACCGATGCAGAGAATGCATTAGCTGCCAAAAATACAGAAGAAGCCAAGCGTCTTTTTGGTGAATTTTACCGCGCGACCAACCATCACTTTGACATGGAAGAGCGTGAACTGTTTATCACGTTTGAAAAACGGACAGGAATGGTGGGTGGGCCTACGCAAATGATGCGTTTTGAACATCAGCAACTGCGTACCCAGCTTGAAGCGATGCTAAAGGCCTTAAACGAGAATAAATTTGATGATTTCTTTGGCATCGGAGAGTCCATGATGATCATGTTACAACAGCACAACATGAAAGAAGAACAGATGCTCTATCCCATGATTGATCGTGCCTTGGATGGCGATGCCCAGTTAATGGTACAGACACTCAAAGAGATGGTATCATGATCCTATTGGACACGAGAGGGCTTGAACATCCCGTTCCGCTCGAAATGGCTTTTAGCGCATTTACAAAACTGCATGGGGCTCAAATCCTCCACATGATTCACACACGCGAACCCTTGCCTCTTTTTGAGCTTGTTACCAAAAACGAGGGAAAGTATTATTCCTCTCAAGATGATGAGGGAATTTGGCATATTTTAATGACCCGTGATGAATCCATCCATCTGGAAAGTTGTCGTGTTTAGTCAAGGACTTTCACTAGAGCAAGCACCTCCCATCTCGGTGGTATTACGCTTTTTCCTGAGTGTCCCTGTATTTGGAATTTTTTTCTCTTTACTCCTGATCATTTATCCCTTAGAGATACTTACCCCCAACCATCCTATCTCTTTGAGCGCCATTCATCTCTTTTTCTTAGGCGTTATCTCTATGAGCATGATCGGGTCTCTTTTTCAAATGCAAAGTGTCCTTGGTGGACGACCCATCCCCTCTGTCTTGGGTAACTCTTTGGTGATTCACACCTTCTTCACAGCGGGGCTTGCGTCTCTTGTCAGCGCCTTTTTCTTTCATATCCCCGCAATGTTTGTGATTGCCGCAGTGCTGTTGGGGAGTTCTCTCGTTTTCTTAGTTCAACTCATCCTTCCTCTGCTTTTTGGCGGTGTTGTGCATGACACGCTGCGAGGGATGCGGTTGGCGCTCATATCGCTGCTGATAACCGCTTTGTTTGGTGTTGTTATGGCCGTTTCGTTTGCCAATGAAACGTTTGGAAACTTGCATGCAGCGATACGTACGGCGCATTATTCATGGGGGCTCATCGGATGGGTAGCCGCGCTCATCATCGCTGTGGCATTCCAAGTCATCGAGATGTTTTACGTTACCACCCCGTATGGGGCATGGTGCAAACGCAATGCATTTCGAATCCTCGCACTTTCTCTTATCCTAAAAACAAGTTGGCTCTTTTTAGCACTGCCGTATCTCTGGGTGTTTGATCTCTTTGTAGCCGTGTTACTTATCGGATTCGTGATCACCACAATCCTTCGACTTAGAGAACGAAAACGGCGTGTTGGCGATGTGAGTATTTGGTTTTGGACGATGGGAATGGGCTTGCTACTGATATCCCTCATCTCCTATAGTGCCTATTTATGGAATTGGAGTGCTTCATTGGAAACAGTGGCTATTATTTCTTTTGGCCTCTTTTCCCTTGCCATCATCTTGGGCATGATGACTAAGATTGTCCCCTTTTTGGTATGGTTCCACCTCAGCTCCAGCGGATACCTTGAAACACCTATTATGTCCACTATTATCCCGGCAAAACGTAATAAAACCCTATTTGCCCTTTTTACTATCAGCTCTCTTTTTGCGTTAGTATCCGTTTTTAAGCTTCTTTTACTTCCCGTTGCAGGAGTTGGATTCTTTCTCTTATTTGCCCTACTGGGATACAACCTCATCCGTGCGGTACGTCTTTATACCCATATTCAAAAAACCGGTACGCGTTTTGTAATGAATGCGAATAGCATCGCTTGATAAGCGAACAAATTATATTTTAACGCGAATATACCGTTCAAGCGTTATAATAATTCCACACGCTATTTGAGAAGGTGAGGAGAATTGATGGATCCGTTATTTATACAGAACAGTGTTCTTTCGCTTGTTTTGGGATTTTTGGTCGGCTTGCAACGTGAGATGCATACGATTTATTCTCACAAAACCCAAGACTTCGGGGGTGCTCGAACCTTCTCCATGATTGCACTTTTTGGCTATTTATCATCATGGCTAACCTCTTACATCCCCTATTTTTTCCTAATCGCCGCAGGTGCTACCGCACTATTATTGATCGCCGCATACATCGTTAACAGTATTTCCAGCCCTGAAAAAGGATCGACGACCGAAACAGCTGCGCTTGTCACCTTTGTTATCGGAGCGATGCTCAATTTTACACTTCCCGTTTTCCCAGTTTTTATCGCTATTATGGTTCTGTTTCTTCTCAATATCAAAGACAAAGTTCAAGAGTACCAACAAACGATTACCAAACAAGATTTGGGGGCAGCTATCTTATTTTTGGTCATGACCTTTGTCATTCTCCCCATCCTCCCCGATAGAGCCATTGATCCTATGGGATTGGTCAATCTACATCGCATTTGGATTATGGTGGTGCTTGTGGCAGGGATCTCATTTTTTGGCTACATTGCCATCCGTTTGCTGGGATCAACACATGGAATCGGCCTCGCAGGACTTTTTGGCGGCCTCGTCTCCTCAACTGCTGTTGCGATGAGCATGGCGCGACGGGTGCATGAAAATGGGTTTTTGACCAAAAATTTGGCCATAGGTATATCCCTCGCCTCCTCTATGATGCTCATTCGCGCAGGAGTAGAGATATGGGTCATCAATCCCGAGCTACTCCATCCGTTTATTCTCCCTATTGCCCTCGGATCGCTTTGCGGATACGGATACATTGGAATGCTTTATCTCACCTCAAAACGTGAAGACATCCCGCAAAATATAGAGTTCAAAAACCCATTTGATCTCAAAGAAGCGCTTATCATGGGTCTACTGTTTGGTGCTACTCTCGCCCTGATCGCTCTGGCCAATCGCTACGTCGGAGACTCAGGAGTTTATGCCGTAGCCGCTGTTTCGGGCATTGCCGATGTGGACGCCATTGTCCTCTCACTTTCATCGTTAGCCAAAAACGGTTTGTCCTCTGCCACTGCACACTATGCCATCCTCATAGCAATCCTTGCAAATACCGTTGCAAAAGCGGCCTTGGTATTTTTTCTTGGAAAAATGGAGTTGTTTCGTTTCGTTTTTATGTACTATCTTATTTCGGTAGGGGTGTTTACGGCAACAGTGCTGATCATGTTTCCGTAAACCAAACTGTTTTTTCCCTCAACATCTGATCCATATCTTCGGCCCTCATCGGTCGCCCATATAAATAGCCTTGGATTTGTTCACATCCGTTTGCCGTTAAAAACTCTTTTTGCTCTTGGGTTTCAACCCCTTCGGCAATAATATCCAAATGAAGGCTTTTCGATAAGGCTATAATCGCCCCTACAATCGCAACATCCTCTTCGTCACCTGGAATCTCACGAACAAAGGACTGATCAATCTTGAGTTTATCCACGGGAAGCCTTTTGAGGTAGGCCAATGACGAATATCCCGTTCCAAAATCGTCAATCGCAAGCTTAATCCCCAACACACTCACCTGCTTTAGAACTCTAACTGCCTGTTCAGGATTTTGCATCACTTCACCCTCTGTCACTTCGAGTTCCAGCCATTTTGGTAAACAGCCCGTATCCTCCATCATCTCTTGGAGCATGGAGATGAAATCATCTTGTTTCAACTGTTTTATGGTGAGATTCAATGCTAAAATTCCAGGATTCAAACCCTCATCGTGCCATTGTTTCAGTTGCATCATTCCCGTACGCATCACAAAACGATCAATAAGAATAATCAATCCTGTCTCCACGGCGAGTGGAATAAACTTCACTGGCGATACGAGTCCAAGCTCAGGATGTTGCCACCGCACCAACGCTTCCATCCCTATGAGTTGACCACTGATCCCGTTGACCTGCGGCTGATAATAAACACGAAATTCTTCTCGCTCCAATGCCCTGCGCAAGTCGGCCTCCAGCGCTACACGCTCAAGCGCTTTTTGTGTCATATCTTCCGTATAAAACTGATAGCTGTTGCGCCCTTCACTTTTAGCTTTGTACATTGCAGAATCTGCATTGCGAAGCAAGTTTTCGGGAAGTTCCCCGTCGTTTGGATAGATACTGATTCCAATACTGCAGGTCACATACAATTCCCGTTTATCGATACAAATAGGATGCTGCAGCAGCGTTACTAGCTTTTCAGCGACAGTGCTGACGCTCTCAATGCCTTCCAAAGAGTCTATAATCAGACTAAACTCATCTCCCCCTAAACGGGCAATCGTATCGATATCGCGAAAATGTGTTTGTATCATACGGGCAACGTGGATTAATACCTGATCCCCGATAAGATGCCCCAAAGAGTCATTGATCTCTTTAAAGTGGTCAAGATCGATAAATAAAACGGCTACATGACGCCCCGAACGTTCTGCATGCTTAATCGCCTGATCCAAACGATCTAAAAAAAGCCTGCGGTTAGGCAGTTCTGTCAGTTCATCATGATCAGCCCTATAGGCTAATTTGTTGACATACAGTTTCAGTGATTCAACCATCAACTGAAACGCTCGTCCCATCTTTGAGATTTCATCCTCTCCTTTAAATTCAGGGATTTTCACATCAAAATTTTTCTCCGTTAATTGTGCCGTAGCTTCTGAAAGCATCGTGATGCGAGACGTCATCTGTCGAACTACCAGCCATGCCAGAAAAACTCCTAGCACAATTGCAGCGATGATATAAAGTACCCCTTGACGCGTCAAAAGAGTCAACTCGCCAGCCATTGTAGCGTTGTTCATAATAATACGACAATAGCCGATAGCCTGCCCCCCGATTTTAATGGAACGAATAACATCTGTAAGACCATCATGATTACTCTCATAGTAATCTTTGCCAGTTGACTCAAGCCCTTTAAGCATCTTAACACTTACCGTGTCCGTTAACGTTTGATTGAAGTAACCCTCAGGATAAGAAGCCCGTATTCGGCCATCCGTATCCATGACAAAAATCATGGATACGTCCGGAAGAGCACCTACATCTTTCAAAAGATCGCCCAATGCGGTTAAGTCATTATTCTGCATCGGCATAGCGGCATTTGAGCTAAGCAGCGAAACGAAGGAGGTTGCTTTGCGTAAGAGCTGTTGAGTCATAAAATGGTGTTGGCGATCAATCAAATCATGTATGACCAATCCCATAAGCAACGAATGGATCACCAAAATACTCAAAAGCAACCGCCCTTTAATCGTTCTAAAAAGCTTCATTGTATTTTTCCTATAGTATTGCTGTAACGATTCAAAAATTCTTCTACAGGGACAAAAGTTTGACGATTAGCCACATCAAACCCTTCAAATCCGGCTCGTTGAAGTAATTCTCGTCCCTCTTGAGTTGAATCTAAGCCTATAAGAAGCTGTGTGACTTTTTGCACTATGGCCACAGGGACATCGGACCGCGCCACGAGAGCATTGTTCGTTAACGATTTGGTATTCCAGACCACTTCCAGCTCGGAGGCTTTTTGAGGATTGTCTTTTGCCCATTGTTCCCACGCAAGAGGCCATGTCCCTGCGACAAGCGCATCACCCGCATAAACATTCATGATTGCCGAAAAATGGGATCCGACATAGCGAACCACCATATCATGCCGAACATCGATTCCGTGTTCCCAAAGATAATATTTTGGCATAATCGTCCCTGCAAATGCGGTTGGAGCGGCAAAACTGATTACTTTTCCATTGAGCTGGCTGTAGTGCCGCAAATGAGAATCTTTTCTGGCAATGAAAAAACCTCGAAATTCCTCATCATTTTTCATCTTAGCAATCGGATAGTAGTGGTGATCAAAGCTGATAAGACTTTGATAAGGATTTGAAAGTGCAAAATGAAATTCACTCTTGTTTAACCGTTTTTCGTATTCGATAAAATTTTTAGACGTTGCCAGTTCAAATTTAACCCCATTCATATGGCGTTCCAAATAATCAACAATCGGGCGATAGGCGATAAACATCTCTTTGCTGCTCAAATAGGCATTGACCCCGATGACATATCGCGTATTTCCTTGATACGTGCCGGTAGGTTTGTAAGACGTTTGGGCTTCATTCATCCCATCGCATCCCAAATTGAGTAAGATCACGAAAACACTCATAAAAAATAAGCTGATTTTTTGCACGTAATCCCCCCTCTCATAGCTTTATGCTAATTTGAAAATATTATATCTCAAATCAAAATGTTTTACGCGTATAAGTATCTAATCCCCCCCTTAGTACACCCATGCTAAAATTACGTTAATGATGCAAACAATACCTATCGAAACTTTTCTGACAAATATGAGTGAGTACGATCTTATAATTGATGCCAGAAGCCCTGCGGAATACGGCGAATCCCATGTCGCCAATGCCACCAATCTGTATGCACTCAGCGATGAAGAGCACGCGCAGGTGGGTACCATCTACAAACAAATATCCCCCTTTGAAGCACGGCTAAAAGGAGCTTCTTTTGTCTGTCTCAATGCGGCAAAGCATATCGAAACGCTCTACCCTGCTTTCAACCCGGGTTCAAAAATCGCCATCTATTGCGCTCGTGGAGGAATGCGTTCCTCTTCGCTGGGAACTATTTTTTCGAGTATCGGATACCCGATAGAACGTGTTATCGGCGGCTATAAATCGTATCGGGCATTTGTCACCGAGTATCTCGAAAATCTCCCACAAATCAACTTTTTAACCCTTACGGGCAATACAGGCTGCGGAAAAAGCGATCTTTTACAAGATTTGACCAACGTTATCGATCTGGAAAAAATGGCGAACCATTACGGTTCGGTATTTGGAGACGTCAACGGCGCACAGCCAAGCCAAAAAGAGTTCCAAAACCGTCTTGCTCACGCCGTGTTAGCCTTAGATCTCACCAAAAGCGCCTTCGTCGAGGCTGAGAGCAAACGTATTGGCAAAATTACCCTCAGCGGTTCGCTCTACGCTCATATGGAAAAAGGTCTGCGCATCGAGATTACCGCGCCATTAGAACAGAGAGTTGAGCGTATTATGCGCATGTACGACAGTATGGATGGTGATTTTTTCATGCACCGCATGGAGCGTATCTCTCCCTACATAAGCCGCGACGACAAAGATGCCGCTATCTTTGCATTTGAAAACGGTGACCTCGCACGTGTTTCTGAAATCCTGCTCACACAATATTACGATAAAGTTTACAAAGTGACCAAAGCACCTGATATCACCATCTGCAATGACAACCACACCAAAACGATAGAAATACTCAAGGGAATCCAAGATGAACAATGAGGCAAAGCTTACTAAGTTCGTCCGCGCCTCAGGATGCGCTGCGAAACTCTCCCCAGGCTCGCTTGAAAACGTCACCTGCCATCTCAAATCCTTTCACAAAGACTTGCTTGTAGGATTCGAGGGAAATGAAGATGCAGGCGTCTACCGAATCAATGACGACCTGGCCATGGTGCAGACGGTAGATTTCATCACTCCGGTTGTGGATGACCCCTTTGTCTACGGTCAGATCGCGGCCGCCAATTCCCTCAGCGATGTGTTCGCGATGGGAGGCGACGCCAAAACAGCACTCAATCTCGTAGGATTTGACGGTAAAAATCACCATACAGAAATCCTAACTGAAATTTTACGTGGCGGTATGAACAAAGTGGCAGAGTGCGGTGCCGTTATCGTCGGTGGCCACACAATCGAGACACCTGAGATGATTTACGGGCTCTCCTGCACCGGATTCGTTCACCCTGACAAAATATTGCGCAACAACACC
This sequence comes from Sulfuricurvum sp., assembly GCA_030694265.1. Lineage (GTDB taxonomy): Bacteria > Campylobacterota > Campylobacteria > Campylobacterales > Sulfurimonadaceae > Sulfuricurvum. The sequence continues at coordinate 16,639 of JAUXYP010000013.1, read as the reverse complement.
GTGCATGAAGGCGACGTGATTGTTTTGACCAAACCTCTCGGACTTGGAATTTTAATCACCGCAATCAAAGCTGATCTTTTGGATAACGCTACCGTACTCAAAGTCGCCGATACCATGAAAACCCTCAACTATAAAGCCTCATTGATCGCCCGAGAGTTTAATGCCCATGCGTGTACCGACGTCACGGGCTTTGGCTTTTTAGGACATTTACGCGAGATGAGCGGTGGAGCAAAAACGATAGAAGTAGACAGTGCCTCGGTACCATTTTTCACCGAGGCGCTTGGGATGGCCGCTATGGGAATTATCCCTGCGGGAAGCTATGCCAACAAAGAGTATCTACAACCGCACGTCCATTTTAAAAACAGCATCAATGCTGATTTGGAAATGATCCTCTTTGACGCCCAGACTTCAGGCGGTCTTCTCATATCCGTCAGTGCCGATCATGCACAAAAAATGATCGAGCGCTGTAATAATGAGGGAATACCTGCGGTTATCGTCGCGCACGTGACTGCCAAGTCAGATGCTGATATTATTGTAAATTAACGCCCAAAAGCCAGTATTCTTCCATACCGCAACGTCCACACGCTAAACAGCACAATCCATCCACTCCCAGCCGCATCAAACAGCCACGTATGCATACCGCCAAAAGCGCTATCGACCGATAATGCAAAACGCAGCAAAACCACCACTTGTGTCCAAATAAACAGTGCGATGGTGAGTTTATCCGCGTGAGGGGCCTGCCCAGAGTGGCCCAAGGTCACCCGTGTGCCAAAACCGATTAAAACCGTTGTTATAAACCCTAACACCAGCAAATGAACTCCTGCAAACAAGAATGATGTATGAGTAACTGCTTCAACCACTTGTGCCGTTGCACCGATAAATAATCCCAAAGGTAACCAAAACAGCGCCAAATATAAAATCCACAAAATCGCACTCGAACGAAATACAGGCAATTTCCAGCGTAAAAATTCTTTGAGTAAATACCCTGCGAGCACCATACTAACCGCAGCTTCCACTAACGGTAACTGCAAAAGATTCAATAGTGTTTTAACCATCAACAACATAAATATCCGTGCCACAAAATAAGGAGCGCGTACTTCCATCGAATGGCTGAAAAAAGGGATCATCCGCTGTGCCGCGATAAAGGTCATAAAAATCAAAAAGAGATTTACCATAACAGGGCTAACAAACGAAATGATGCTAACGGATGTACCTGTAAGTTCCGCTGCATACGTAATAACCAAAACCGCATTTGAACCAATCCCAAAAGTATGCGCGATCAAAATCCAGAACGGATCACTTTTATGCGGTGTTTTACCGGCACGATAACTCGCTAATAGCGTAGAAAATGCCATAAAATGTGCCAATAAAATTCCAACCATCGCCATGAGGACAACCCATGACGACGTAACGGTACCGATAAAAAAGAGAAGCCCGAAGATCTGATACAACCAAATAATCGGCGTATAACGCTCTTGTGAAATTGAGTCACTCATGCAAAAACGAGGATACGTGGTAAACAAAAACCCGTGAAAAAACTGAATCAGCACAATAAACGTCAGTGAATAAAGATGAAATACATTTTCACCCAGAGTCAAAGACACAACCCCTTTATGCGAAAGGATAAAAATCACCATTGACACAATTGCCCAAATAACCCCAAAGAGAAAAAAAGGCTGATGCGTTTGCCAGAAAAAATAATTTTTGGGTTTAGACGGTGGCGGTGTAAAAGCAGCGGGATTATTGGTTGTTGCAAATTTCATGACGGTCCTTCGGTCAAAGTATGGGAGTATAACGTGATAAAAATGGAGATTTATTGACTTCAATCAATATTGAGAGAAATTACTACTTAAAGGTAGAATTAAAGTTAGTTTGATACCATTTCAATTACTACATATAGGTAGAAATTGAAATAGGAGCTAAAATGACTGAACGTATTACTAAAAATATGGCCAGAAATATTTACTTTGGCGGGGGTCTTTTTGCGATTTTGCTATTTACTGGACTGACCGTTGATACCGTTCAAAAAATTCCAAAATTAAGCCATGATGACAAGATAACCGAGTCGGTTGCTCTTGGAAAAAAGGTATGGGAAAATAACAATTGTGTCGGTTGCCATACCATCATGGGGGAAGGCGCCTATTATGCTCCGGAGCTTGGAAACGCATTCCCGCGTTTAGCCGCAGGCGATGAGCAGGCCTTTAAAACCTACTTGGCTGGATGGATGGCAGCACAGCCATTGCAAACCCCTAATCGACGAAAAATGCCGCAGTTTAATCTAACACCTGAGCAAGTTAACAATCTTGCAGACTTTTTGATTTGGACATCTCGTGTTAACAATCAAGAGTGGCCACCAAATATTAAAGGATAAGGAAAGCCTATGAAATATACGTCTCAAATGGTCGCAAAACCATATTTTATTTTTGCACTCATTCTTCTTGCTGGGGAGATTGTTTTTGGTCTTGGCATGGGGATACAATACCTTTATGGTGATTTTTTATTCCCTGCCATTCCCTTCAATGTAATGCGTATGGTCCATACGAACCTGCTGATTGTTCTCTTGTTATTTGGGTTTATGGGTGCTACGTATTATCTCATTCCTGAAGAGAGCGAGAGAGAACTGTGGAGCCCATTACTCGCAAAAATTACCTTTTGGGTTTTTGCAGCAGCAGGCGTGGCTACTATTCTTGGGTATCTATTGGTCCCCTACGCAACATTGGCCGAATCGATAGCTAACAGTTTTTGGCCGACAATGGGTCGTGAGTTTTTAGAGCAACCGACCATTACCAAAGTTGGGATCGTATTTGTAGTATTGTCGTACATCCTCAATACAACGATGACGGTCATAAAAGGGCGTAAAACAACTATTTCAGTTCTTTTATTGACCGGTCTTTTTGGTCTGGCATTTTTCTTTTTGTTTGCTTTTTATGTTCCAAATAATCTGGTCATGGATAAATTTTTCTGGTGGTTTGTTGTCCATTTATGGGTTGAAGCGACATGGGAACTGATATTGGGAGCACTCTTGGCGTTTGTCCTTATCAAAACAACAGGCGTTGACCGTGAGCACATCGACAAATGGCTCTATTTGATTATTGCAATGACGCTTATCTCTGGGCTTGCAGGAACGGGACATCACTTTTTCTATATAGGAGCCCCTGGTTATTGGCTGTGGATTGGATCTATCGCTTCAGCAGCTGAACCGATTCCTTTTTTCTTGATGATCCTTTTTGCTTTCAATATGGCGAAAAACCGTCGTATCCAGCATAACAACAAAATTGCCTTAACATGGGCAAAAGGTACAGCAGTAGTCGGATTTTTAGGAGCAGGTGTTTGGGGCTTTTTGCACACACTCGCACCGATTAACTACTACACACACGGTACGCAACTGACCGCGGCACACGGGCACTTATCCTTTTTTGGTGCATACGTTATGATTTGTTTCACAATGATCTCTTATGCGATGCCAATCCTTCGCGGCCGTCCTCACGGAAATGGTCCAAAATCACAAAAAGTGGAACTAACCAGTTTTTGGATGATGGTTATCGGCATGATTGGTCTTACCTTGGCATTAACGGCTGCGGGCATTATGCAAATCGAAATGCAACGACTTCCTGATTCGGCTCACGCTCTGGGCTTCATGGAAACACAAGCAGCAATCAAAACCGTTTATGCCGTTCGTTTGGCCTTTGGAGTTATCGTTTTGGCAGGACTTTTCACCTACTTCTACAGCTTCTTTGTCAAAGAAGCGAAGTAGGTATTGCTATGGATGAACAAGTCGGTAAATTCTGGGATAAATATTTAACCAAAAAGGCATCCAGACTCTATAAAAAAGAAGAAGTGCTTTTTACCGATAAAAGCAAGTCTCTGAAACTCTTTTATCACCTCTTAGGAGGCGAAAAAGGCAAAGAGCTCCATATTACCGACAAAAGATCCATAAAAACATCCAGAACATTTTTGGAAAAATTCTCTGGAACCGGTAAAACTTTTTTTCTTCCTTGGCAAGAGGAAAAAGGGATCTACCTTCCGGCAACTTTAAGCTATTTCCCCCTTAAACAGCATAATGAGATGCATTTTTTTTGGCTCATCGCGATGTTAACAAAAGTGAATATCAAGAGCAAAAACATGCGTGCAGAAAACGAGAAAGTGGCACAGTTTTTGATAAAAAAATACGCCGGTTTTAGCGAATTTTATACTTACGCACACTCTTTTTTAATAAGTAATTACCCCGAATTGTCCACTATTGACCCTTCAATCGAAGACTCACTAGTGGATAATTATCCCAATCCTTTATGGATTTATCCCTCACTCTCAAGCAATAACAAGCTCCTTGATGTCGATGACGAAGAGGAAACCCTAAGACAACCGGACGAACCAAAGAAAACCGAAACTTTGGTAATTAAAAAAAAATCCGAACAGATCGATGACAAAAAAGAGACAGACGGACTTTTACTCTTTCTACCCGAATCCATTATGAGCTTTATGGAGCAAGTACGAGTAGATCGGCAAGAAAACGACAGCTATGATGAAGACGCCCTCTATAATGCCGAAGATTTAGACGAGATAACACTGGGACAAAAAGACGCCAATCTCTCATCGAGAATCAAAATGGACTTGGACATATCTGCCAATAGTGTTGAGCAATATCCGCTCGGACGTGGGCATTTCATCGATGAATGGGATTACAATAAAGAGGTCTATCTCAAAAAATATGTATGCATAAAACCCTTTATCTCCCTTAACATCGAACCCATCATGTTGCCAAAACGGCTCCAAAAAATGATGAAAAAGATACAAAGTGAACTTGATCTGATGGAGCTTGACCGTATCAAACGAGACAACCTCCCTTATGGCGATGATATCAATATGGATACGTGGATCGATTATAAAGGGCATCAAAATCGTTCCAATCACCCCCAACGCTTTTTTCAAACCTATGAGCGAAAAATGAGAGATATGGCGACATTGATCTTGGCCGACGTTTCCCTCTCTACCGAAGCTGGAATAACCCAAGAGATCCGTGTGATCGATACGATACAAGATTCTTTGATGGTATTTGCAGAGTCTTTGCACCGGCTGGAGGACAGATTCGCAATCTACACCTTCTCCTCGATTAAAAACACCAAGGTCAACTTCCATATTATCAAAAACTTCAAAGAAAAATACAGCGATTTGGTACGCGGCCGTATTCATGCGATTAAGCCCGGGTACTACACCCGTATGGGTGCCGCAATACGAGAAAGTGCCAAGATCCTGGAAAAACAGCAAAGCGGTAACAAGCTCCTCCTGATACTCAGCGATGGTAAACCCAATGATGTCGATCGATACGATGGACGATACGGTATCGAAGATACCAAAAAAGCGATCGAAGAAGCCAAACAAAAGGGAATCACCCCTTTTTGCATTACCATTGATCTTGATGCCAAAGAGTACCTTCCCTATCTGTTTGGAAGAAACTCCTATGCCGTTATCCGTGATGCGCAAAAACTGCCGAAACTTCTACCCGAAATTTATATGAATCTGACCAAATAAAGGAACACTATGTCAAAAACATACTATTTACCCCAATCAAATGAAGTAGAGCTTTTCAAGGCTGCCGCAGGGATGAACCTCCCAATTTTGATAAAAGGGCCGACAGGGTGCGGGAAAACACGATTTATTGAAGCGATGGGCGAAGAACTGGGGCGTGATGTTTATACGGTTGTGTGCCATGATGATTTAAGTGCTGCCGATTTAATAGGCCGTCACCTCATTGATGAGAACGGCACGTACTGGCAAGACGGACCGCTGACAAAGGCGGTGCGGAATGGCGGGATCTGCTATCTCGATGAGATCATAGAAGCACGCAAAGACACCACCGTTATCTTGCATTCATTGGCCGATTACCGCAGAGTTTTACCGATTGACCGAACAGGTGAAGTGATTACTGCCCATCCCGATTTCATGCTCGTCGTTTCGTATAACCCAGGGTATCAAAACGTTCTCAAAGGGATGAAGCCCAGTACCAAACAGCGCTTTATCGCACTGAGCTTTGACTACCCAAAAGCCGATATTGAAAAAGCAATTATCCTCAAAGAGAGCGGTGTCGATGAAAAAATAGCGCAAAAACTGGTTGACATTGCAGGAGAGATACGCCAACTAAGCGACAATGATATTCAAGAGGCCGTATCGACACGACTCCTCATTTATGCAGCTAAATTGATTACCAAAGGGTTTGACCCCTACCAAGCGTGCATCCACTCGATTGTTGAATCGCTCAGCGATGAAGAAGATGTTTTAGAGGTGCTTGAAAAACTCATCTCTTTGCATTTTACAAAAAGTGTGCATCTCTAGTATTATAATTTTGTCTCTTTATTTTGAATGAGCGAGGCCAAGGTTGTCGTTGTCAACATTGTTTCAATCATCTCCTTGGGCTTTACCCACTGATCGTGTAACGCACATGGATTGAGGGCATCGCATTTGTCAAACCCCAAAATACATCGCTCGTGTTCAAGCGATTCCCCAATTGCTTCGAGTATATCGCACAAATAAATGGTATCAGCACTCCTCGCCAGACTCAATCCCCCCTCGCGTCCTCTAGAAGCATTTACCAACCCCTTTTTAGCCAACTCTGTCATGAGCTTGGTGAGATATTTATAAGGGAGATCAAGTTCTTGATGCAACACATTAACCGAATGAGAGGTCTCATGATGACGATGCAAATAGGATAAAACACGAATGGCGTATTCGGCAGTTTTGGAAAAATGCATAAAGTCTCCTCTGGCTTAAAAAAGTATTGTATTGTAATGTCACTTATGTCGGTGCATTACTGTATCTATTTTTTACAGAGCAAGAGTATATAGCCATGGCCTTGTTTCAGCATAAGGTGAAAAATATAACCTTTAAATAATATACTATCTAAAGGTAGTAATAATATAATTCATCAAATTTTTAAAATAGGACCCCTTATGAGCTTATCCCTAGAAACAATCGCAGCCATCAAAGAAACTATCCCTTTGATCAATAAAGAGTCTGAAAACGTCACGACACGCATGTATGAAATTTTGTTTTCAAAATATCCGGAGACTAAACCTATGTTCGACAATGCGGCTAAAGATCAACACAAAAAACTCGCGGGCGCGATTGCAGCCTTTGCCGGAAACATTGATAATCTTGGCGTATTGGGCGCTGCCGTTGAAAAAATGGCACAGTCACACGTAATGACGCAAGTTAAACCAATCCACTACCCAATGGTTGCCGATGCACTTATCACAGCAATGGGTGATGTATTAGGTGAAGCGTTTACGGATGAGCGTAAAAATGCGTGGGTAGAAGCGTATACCTTTTTAGCCAACATCTTAATGCAGCGTGAGCAAGAGCTCTATGCACAACACTAATCACACACACAAAAGACTCCTGCACGTACTTGAAAGTATCATTGCAGGCGTTGGTGCGTTAATTGGGCTCTCTTTTATCGGAGTGATCGCCCAAAGTGCGAATACCATGATGCTGATTGCTCCTTTTGGGGCAACTGCTGTATTGTTATTCAGCGCACCGAACAGCCCTTTTTCACATCCCTGGAATGTTTTTGGCGGTTACTTCATCTCAACCGTGATAGGTTCAATCGTATTAACCTATACCTCCGTGGGATGGCTACCGATCGGAATCGGTTTAGGTTTGGTCATTATGCTCATGCATGGGTTCAAAGTGATTCATCCTCCTGCAGGAGCCAATTTCTTGATTGTGACACAGGGGCATCTTTCCCTGTATTTAATGGAACCGCTGATCATTGGACTCATCACCTTAGTCATCGTCGCAATGAGCGTTCAACGAATCAAGCAAAAATTCTTGACATAGCTCAATAATTAGCTGCTGTTTTTATGCTACACTTTTTGTAACTATTGGGTGGATTATTTATGAAAACAACAATCGCATTTTTACTTCTTTTTTCTAATCTCTATGCGGCACCGTTGACTCTCAATGATGCCATTGCTATGACACTAAAATCCAATCCTCAAACACAAGCAGCCCTTTTACGCATCCAAAGTTCCCAAGCCGATACCAAAGCAGCCAAGGCAGCCCTCTATGCGCATATTGATCTCAATGGCGAGTATTATCCGACCAAAACCGTCGTGATGCCTTCCAACGGAACCTTCTCAACACGTCAAACCGATGCGTTTCATGCAGATGTCAGCGGTAGCTACTCGCTGTGGGATTTTGGACGAAATGACACAATGATACAAGCATCTCAACATTCCCAAGAAGGAAGTGTTGCCGACAAAAAATTTGTTGAAAACAGTCTTATCGAGCAAGTATGGCTGCAATACACGGCCATTGCCTACGTGGAGCAGCTCATTGATACCGCCCAAAAATCAGCCGAGTTTTGTCAGTCACAATACAACCAAGCCGTTCGCATGCGCGAAGTGGGGTTGAAAACACAAGCCGATGAATCGAGGTTTAAAGCCTCATGGCTCGAAGCCAACGATCATCACAGCGCAGCGCAGGCCCAAAAAGCCAAAGCGTTGATGGCTCTTGGACTTCTAATAGGAAGCGATACCCCCGTAACGATAGACCAAGCCGATTTTGATCGCCGGGTGAGTGCCCTTTCGATGGTACTTGAAAATGTCCCTGCATTACGCCAAGAGCTTTCACAATCCAATCCGCAACTCCAAAAACTTCGGATGCTCATCAGTCGTGATCAGGCAGTATCTAGCGCAATATCCAAACAACCCTACGGATCAGTTACTCTCGTTGGCGCCTATGGTTATGACAATTCTCTCTCCTCCTACGACACCTCCCAAATCGGTGTACGGGCATCGATTCCCCTGTATGATGGAGGAAAACTAGATGCGGATGCACAAAAAAGCCGTATTACCCTCACTCTCGCGCAAAAAGAGTATGAAATCACAGAGAGGGAGTTATGGCAAGAACTTTACGATACCATAATCGATCTCAACCGCTTTGATGAAACGATTGCAGCAAAAGAGGGAGTAATGAGTGCCACACAAAAAGCGCTTTCCCTGATGCAGGGACGCTATGCCCAAGGGTTAGCAACCTACATTGATATTTTAGAATCTCAAAGCGTTTTGGAAAATGCACGCATTGTTCATGCCGATGCAAAACTTCAAAAAATACGTTCATGGGTCAAAATACAACGTTTACTAAACAAAGGAAATAAGAATGGCATGTTGTGATAAAAAAAGACCGGTTATGGTCGGAGCGCTTATCCTTATTGCGATTGCAATTATCGCCTCATTGATCAAAACACCTGCACCTAAAACACCAGAAGTATCTAATGACGCACAAATGCAGGCATCTTCAAACGAAGTAAATGGAGTGGGAACCCTCGAAGCCAAAGAGGTCATCACTATTTCACCTAAAAATGCTTCTACTGTCGGTACTGTGTATGCAGATGAGGGAGATCATGTTGCCAAAGGGGCGCGTTTAGCGCAAATGGAACTCTCAGAACTTTCCGGTGCCCAACTGCAAAACAGTGCCATCGTCGAGAAAAGCCGCTCCCAACTGGCCTCACAAAAAGCCATGATAGAAGATATGAAAGCCAAAAAAGCATTGGCCGATGCCACCCTCGCGCGCTACAAAAACCTCAGCAAAGGAGGATTTGTAACGCAAGCAGAGCTTGACACCGCTCTAACCTCAGCCCAAAGCGCCAATGCTGCTCTTGTCAGCGCGCAAGAAGCTCTAAAACAATCACAACACGAGATCCAGCGGGCAGTGGGATCATTGGACTCCGTGAACGCTACGATCCGCGATTATTCTTTGCGCTCTCCTATCGATGGAATCGTTCTTTCCCGTGATGCGGAAGCGGGAAGTACTATAGCCGCAGGAACCCCCGTCTTTAAAATCGCCAATCCCAAAAGCGTGTGGGTCAGAGCCTACATAGACGAACGCCAAAGCGCAGGACTGCAAGTGGGGCAGCCAGCTGTTGTTACTTTGCGCTCTACGGGTGAGCATAAATATGCAGGTGTCGTACGCCGTATCGGTATGGTAAGTGACCGCATTACCGAAGAGAGGGTTGTTTACGTCACATTGGATACCCTTCCTGCGCCTTTGTATTTGGGCGAACAAGCCGAAGTTCAGATTAACCTTCATCATGATTAATCTCGCATGGCGTGACATCTCCCATTCGTTAGGAAAATTTGTCACCACCGCTTTGGGTGTCGGGATGCTTATCGGCGTCGTCCTCATCATGATCGGCGTCTATCGAGGGATGGTACATGATGCCATGATCGTCCCCAACAGCATTGCTCCCGATTTGTGGATCGTTCAAAAAGAGACCCTTGGACCCTTCGCTGAAAACTCCCGATTGCACGAAGATCTCAAATACTCCCTCAAAGGATTTTTAGGGGTCAAAGAGGTCCATCCTCTCACGTTTCAGGGGTTACAAATTTATCAAGCCAAAAAGCCGATTCGTGTTTATGCTCTTGGATATGAAGCTCTCAGCTCCTTTAAACCGTTTACTCTCGTGGAAGGTCGTCCAATCGAAATCAGAAGCAAAGAGATTATTGTCGATACGAAAACGGGTTTTAAACTGGGCGATCAGATCCCTCTAGGGCGAAACACCTACACCGTAGTCGGACTGACACATAAAGCGGTCTCTTCTGGGGGCGATCCAATGATCTATCTTGATTTGCACGAAGCGCAGGAGCTGCAGTTTTTATTTAGCAATGAACAAATACGCAATGACAGAGAACGTAAAGCACAAACCATTGCAACCGCTACCGTCAACGCATTTGCCCTTACCCTCGCTCCCGGATATGATCCGCAAACGGTTGGTCAGGAGATACACCGCTGGAAACACCAAGAGGTTTATACGGCACAGGAACAATCGGACATACTCACCAAAAATCTCATCGAACGATCAGCAAAGCAGATCGGAATGTTTACCATGATTTTATTGATCGTCTCATCCGTCATCATCTCGCTGATCATCTATACTATGACTATGGGGAAGATGAAGGAGATCGCTATTTTGAAACTGATCGGGGCATCCAACACGGTTATCACCAAAATGATCGCCCAGCAATCACTTCTTTTGGGAGTTCTTGCGTTTATCGGCGGGAATATTTTTGCCAATGCCAGCGCCAATTTTTTTCCTAAAACCGTCATTCTCATCCCAACCGATGCTCTGAAACTTTTTATCGTTGTAATCATCGTGAGCATTCTCGCATCGCTGAGCGGTATTCGCTCCGCTCTTAAAATCGATCCCGCCAGTGCGATCGGAGGATAAATGAAAAAGAGGATTATTTCCGTAGAAAATCTTTCCAAAACCTATGGAGAAGGCGAGAGTGCCGTAACCGCCATCAAAGAAGCAACCTTTGAAATTTATGCAGGGGAAACAGTCGCGCTGCTAGGTCCCAGCGGATCAGGGAAAACGACGTTGATTACGATGATCGGCTGTATTACAGAACCTAGCAGTGGCAAGCTGATCTTAGACGGCGAGTTGATGTACGATCAACAATGGAAAATCAGTGACACACGGCGCATACGGCGCGAAAAAATCGGATTTATTTTTCAAGCACATAACCTGATCCCCTTTCTCAATGTTTTAGAAAACGTCACCATCGTTTCACAAATGAATGGGGTGAAAAAATCAGAAGCGGACAAAAAAGCCCAAGAGCTCTTGGACTATTTGGGAGTGGAAGACAAGCTGACGAAAATGCCCTCTCAGCTCTCAGGAGGGCAAAGCCAACGAGTAGCGATTGCCCGATCTCTTGCTAACAATCCCAAGATTATCCTAGCCGACGAACCCACCGCCGCATTGGACGGCGAGCGAGCGCTATCCGTCATGCAGCTCCTACGAAAACTTGCCCATGAACAAGAAGTTGCCATAGTAGTCGTAACCCACGATGAGCGTATGTTGCCGTTATTTGATCGGATATTACGGGTTGAAGACGGCGTAGTCAAAGAGTCTATTTAAGGATTTTAATTTTTAGCGTATCAATGATACTTTTATAACAAAATCGTGTTATCATAAAACATAATTTCAAGCCAAGGTATTCAATGTTTTATAAGAAAAGATACGAAAAAGAAACAAATGAAAATATGCTATTAAAATCTAGGGTTCAAGAGCTTGAGCACTCTAATAGACGGTTATCTGAAGAGAATGACCACTTTACGTCGCAAAGTACTGAAGCAAAACAGCAAAAGGTAATGTTTAAGCTCATTCATGAGCTCACAGAAGGTTTGGTTGCCGGATCTGAGCACGATTTATCCATGCTTCAAAAGGATCTTTCTGACAATGTCGATGAGCTTAAAGAAGTTGCCGAACTTAACCGTCTCAATCGGGAATCCTCTATTGAGATTAATGATGAGATTAATGACCTGCTTAACACCCAGCAAGAGCTTGCCGAAAATATTACCAATAATTACACCTCTGTCTCTCAACTTAGCGGAAGTGTAGAAGCTATCGGTTCGGTTATTGATCTGATCAAAGATATTTCCGATCAAACCAATCTTTTGGCGCTGAATGCCGCGATTGAAGCAGCGCGGGCAGGCGAGCATGGCAGAGGGTTCGCGGTTGTTGCCGATGAAGTACGCAAACTCGCGGAACGTACCCAAAAAGCAACTCAAGAAGTAGCCATGAGTATCCAAAGCCTCAAACAAAATGCGACCGAAATTGATGAACGCTCCAGCTCTATGGAAACCATTTCATCCTCATCGAGTGAAAAGCTCAGTCGTTTTCAGGCCTCACTGTCTGGATTGCAGGAGCGCACCATAGAGATTGATAACGATTCAACCGATGTTTTGTATTCAGTTTTTGTGGTTCTAACAAAACTCGATCACCTACTGTTTAAATCCAGAGGGTACAAAACCGTCTTTTTAAACCGCGTCGATGATGAGTTCGCGGATCACCACGGATGCCGTTTGGGTCAATGGTACGATACCGGCTTAGGAAAAGAAGTATTCGGTTCGGTAGCGAGCTATCCTAGATTAGAAGCACCTCATAAAATCGTACATGATCGTATTCACGATGCTATCCACTGTGTCAAATCAGGAACCTGCGGTGAAAAGGCAACGAACGTTATGACGTATTTCAAAGATGCAGAGTCAGCAAGCAGAGAGGTGTTTAACCTCTTAACTTCTATGTTGCGCGAAGAACGTCAAAAGCGAGCAGCCAAATAACCACTTTAGGAAGACTATTGTAACGTTACTACCCCTCAGGGTGGGGAAGCGTTACAAGCTATTTAGCAATATGTGCTGCGATGGCAGTTATCTGTGCATCACTCAAAGGGGCAGCTTGTGCCTTCATCATCCCTTTCATTGCTCCGCCATACGTACCGTCTTTATACCCTTTGAGCGCATTCATGATACCTGCAACTCCCATATCTTTGATGATTTTGCTTTTGCCCAACGCCGATTTTTCACCATGAACCCCATGACACGTAGCACATTTTTTGTACAAATCAGTACCCTCATCCGCCATCCCGGCACCACATAAACTTAAGATAACACTGACTGCAATTACAAACTTTTTCATAACAATACTCCTGAATAAATAATAGATAATTGTAGGGAATTTTAAAAAAAAATGCTTTGATCCAGGTCAAGAGGAATTATCTACGAAGTGTAACATACGCTGCCAGAGACTCAGCATCAATACGACGAGAGGAAGAGGAGAGATGGCCCAGCGTACCACGGCCTTCTTGAAAAAGCTGTACATAAAATTCTCTCCCATATCCTTTGTCTTTTAGCGCCTTTGCCATCGCAACGATCTCCTCATCGCTAAGGAAATCAGGATGAAGCGTGGTTCGTACTTCGTACGCTATGGTACCGGTGTGAAGAAGCTCAAAACTCTCCCAAAAACGCTTTTCACTTCCCCCTCCGCATATTTGAGCCATTTTGGCATCGGGAGCTTTGTAGTCTAACGCCACATAATCGACAAGCTCTAACGCAATTAACGATGCAATAACATCCGGACGCATACCGTTAGTATCCAGTTTGATTTTATAACCAAACGCTTTGATAGTGATACAAAAGGGAATTAGATTGGGATAAAGGGTACATTCACCCCCGCTTAGCACAACACCTTCCAGCAATCCACGCCGTTTTTCTAAAAAAACAAGTGCCTGCGCTTCATCAATATGGGCCTCGCCAAAAACAAGTTCAGGATTATAACAGTACACGCACCGCAAGTTACACCCGGCAAACCAAAAAATAGCCGCAGGGATATCAGGAAAATCCAGCAGAGTAAAAGGCGTTAGATCATAAAGTGCTTTCATACTCGTGGCGCGTTGGGCACTCATAAAAGTGTGCCCGCTCTTTATGCTCTTGTTTTTTTCCGATATTAAAACTCTCAACAGGACGATGGTATCCCATAACCCGAGTGTAAACCATACATTTTGTTCGCTTTGCTTCGTGCATTTTTAGCACCAATTCTGTGTTCATGAGGCCTCCTTAGATAAAATAACGTCATCACATTTCGGACAGTATTCGTGTTCACCCTGCAAATAACCGTGTACCGGACATACGGAAAAAAGCGGTGTGATGGTGATATAGGGAAGACGGTGATTGGTAATAACGTTTTTCACCATCCGCCGACACGCCTCACTCGAGCTAATCCGCTCACTCATATAGAGATGCAAAACCGTTCCCCCCGTATACTTGCACTGAAGCTCATCTTGTAAATCCAGCGCCTCAAAAGGGTCGTTCGTATAGCTAACGGGTAACTGAGAACTGTTAGTGTAATAAATGTTCTCCCCCTCACCTGCTTGTAGGATTGCCGAATAACGCTTTTTATCCTCTTTGGCAAAACGGTACGTTGTCCCCTCTGCAGGTGTTGCTTCAAGATTATAGAGATTGCCGCTTTGTTCTTGAAAACTGCGCATCATCGTACGCATGTGGTCAAGGAGTTTAAGAGCAAACGTTATCCCTTGCGGTGAAGAGAGGTCTTGTGCATCGCGCGTAAAATTACGTACCATCTCATTCATACCGTTGACCCCGATTGTGGAAAAATGATTTTTAAATCCGCTGAGATACCGTTTAGTATAGGGATACAATCCACGATCAAACATCTCTTGCACAAACACTCTTTTTTTCTCCAAGGTCGAATACGCAATGTTCATCAGATCATTAAGGGCAGCATACAAGCTCGTCTCATCTCCCGAGTAAAGATACCCAAGACGTGCCATATTGATCGTCACCACACCGATGCTTCCCGTCATCTCCGCACTGCCAAAGAGCCCATTTCCCCGCTTGAGAAGCTCTCGCAGATCCAGCTGTAAGCGACAGCACATACTACGGACCGCGCCGGGCTTATAGGCTTCGGGATTCTCGACCCGCTCCCCCTCCGGGTTGCGCAGGTATTGGCTTCCGATAAAGTTTTGAAAATAACTCGAACCGATTTTTGCCGTATTTTCAAACAAGATATCAGTATTTTCACCATACCAGTCAAAATCTTCGGTAATATTGACCGTAGGTATCGGGAACGTAAAAGGCTGACCGCCGCTGTCCCCCTGCGTCATTACCTCATAATAGGCACGATTAATCATGTTCATTTCACTTTGAAAATCTTCGTACGTCAGTTGGGACAAAATACGCTTGCCCCTCTCGTGCAACTTGCGATTATGATGTGCCGTAGCCGTGATCTCTTCAAAGAGATGGCGATCGTTAAGTGTGGGAAACTGTGGTGCCAAATCGGAGGGAACCATCCAATCCAGCGTGATATTGGTAAATGGAGATTGTCCCCAGCGAGCAGGGACATTGAGATTGTAGACAAAACTGCGAATCGCTTTTTTGACATCGTCATGCGTCAGGGCATCAATAAAAACATACGGAGCCAAATAGGTATCAAATGAGCTAAATGCCTGTGCTCCAGCCCATTCGGACTGCAAAATCCCCAAAAAATTGGCCATTTGTCCCAACGCCTCACGAAGATGGCGGGGAGGAGAACTCTCAACACGCCCACGTACGCCGTTAAAGCCTTCATTAAGCAAAGCGCGTAAACTCCATCCGGCACAGTAGCCGCTGAGACAATCAAGGTCATGGATGTGAATATCGCCGTTTCGGTGCGAGGCACCTTCTTCTTTTGAATACACCGTATCAAGCCAAAAGTTAGCGATCACTTTGCCCGCGAGGTTATTCACCAATCCGGCGTTTGAATAACCGGTGTTAGCATTGGCACTGATCCGCCAGTCGGACTTGTGAATATACTCTTGGACGCTTTGTGTAGAGTTGACGTAGGTGGTATCCTGATCCAGTCCCAGCAAGTGTTCACGCTGCATTTTATGCAAGAAACGGTAAGTCAGAAACGATTTCATTACTTTGAATTCACCTGCATTGTGCAGCTCTTCTTCGATTATGTCTTGAATCTCTTCGACACTGTAACGATTTTCAGCCTCTAATCGGTGTAGTACTTTGCTAAAACAAAGAGGATTAGTCTCGCGCGATTCGCTTAAAAAGGCTTTTACAATGGCATCACTAATTTTATATGGAGAAAAAGGCTCCGTGGAGCCGTCACGCTTACACACACGTTTGTTCGACCACATCGCAACCCCTTTTGCACTAGAATTTATACGTTGCTTCAACCCATATTTTACTAACGTCTTTGGTATTGCCAGCTACATCGCCACCATCATAGAAAGCAGCTTTGATAAGACCGTTAAGCCCTTTTACCCCTGGGATAGCATTGGTATAGAGCATATCC